>JBLZYV010000047.1:0-35376 GCA_050282565.1 Comamonas sp. | reverse complement strand
ACCAAGCTCAAGCTGGCCTTCGAGTGGAACATGCACGACACCGTGGGCATCGACCTGGTGGCCATGAGCGTGAACGACGTGCTGGTGCAGGGCGCCGAGCCGCTGTTCTTCCTGGACTACTTCGCCTGCGGCAAGCTGCACGTCGACACCGCCGCCGCGGTGGTGGGCGGCATCGCCACGGGCTGCGAGCTGTCGGGCTGCGCGCTGATCGGCGGCGAGACCGCCGAGATGCCGGGCATGTACCCCGACGGCGAATACGACCTGGCCGGCTTTGCCGTCGGCGCGGTCGAGAAATCCAAGATCCTGGCCGGCCAGAACGTGCAGGCCGGCGACGTGGTGCTGGGCCTGGCGTCAAGCGGCGTGCACTCCAACGGCTTCTCGCTGGTGCGCAAGTGCATCGAGCGCGCCGGCAGCGACCTGCCCGCCACGCTGGACGGCAAGCCGTTCAAGAACGCCATCATGGAGCCCACCCGCCTGTACGTGAAGAACGTGCTGGCCGCGCTGGCCGCCCATCCCGAGCAGATCAAGGCCCTGGCCCACATCACCGGTGGCGGCCTGCTGGAGAACATCCCCCGCGTGCTGCCCGACGGCCTGGCCGCGCACCTGGCCAAGGGCAGCTGGCCCCAGACCGAGCTGTTCGCCTGGCTGCAGAAGACGGCGGGTATTGACGATATCGAAATGAACCGCACCTTCAACAACGGCATCGGCATGGTCGTGGTCGTGTCGCCCGACGCCGCGGCCGCCGTGCAGGCCACGCTGGCCCAGGCCGGCGAGAAGGTGTATGCCATCGGCGCGATTGCGCCGCGCGGCGACGGCGCAGCGGTCGTCGTGCGCTAAGCTCCTGGTACCGGCCACTCACCTGCCGCCTGGCTCTTTTTCTGACTGGCCGTTTTTGATGCAACAGGATTCTTCTTCCGCTCCATCCCACAGCCCGGCCTCCGAAGGCGAGCACACCGCCCGCCCCTGGCGGCCGCCGGCATCGCACTGGGGCGTGCGGCTGGCGTCGTACCTGCTGATGGCGGGGGGCCTGTTCATCATCATGCGCTACGGCCTGCTGGTAGGCCTGCTCAGTGCCTGCGTGGGCTATGCGCTGACGCAGTTCCTGGCGCGCAAGCTCTCGCGCACGCCCAGCACCACGGGCACGGCCCATGTGCGGGCGCTGGCCACCATCCCCCGCTGGGCCGAGTACGCGGCCGTCACCATCGTGCTGCTCGCGCCGCTGCTGCTGCTCACCGTGGGCCTGATGCATTCGCAGGGCTACCTGCTGAATGCGCCGGCGCAGTACCGCGAGATGTTGGACTCGATGGCCAAGACCCTGCTCGACCTGCGCTCCAAGCTGCCGCCCGAGATGGCCGGCATGCTGCCCGACGGCGCGCAGGAGCTGCAGCAGCGCGCCGCCGACTACCTGCGCACCAAGTCGGGCGCGCTGGCCAATGCCGGCCGGGCCTGGCTGGGCGGCCTGCTGTATGCCTTCGTCGGCCTGCTGATCGGCTCGCTGGCCGCCGTCTACCACGGCCGCCAGTCGCATGCGCCGCTGGCGGTGCAGCTGTCGCTGCGCGTGCAGCGCTTCGGCGATGCCTTCCGCCAGATCGTCGCGGCGCAGTTCTGGATCGCGCTGTTCAACACCTGCCTGACGGCGTTGTTCCTGCTGGCCGTGCTACCGATGATGGGCACGCGGCTGCCCTACAGCGGCGCGCTGATCCTGCTCACCTTCATCGGCGGGCTGATTCCCATCGTCGGCAACCTGATCTGCAATGCCGTCATCACCACCGTGGGGCTGTCGGTGTCGCCGCTGACGGCCGTGGCCTGCCTGGCCTTCCTGATCCTGATCCACAAGGCCGAGTACGTGATCAATGCCAAGGTGGTTGGCGCACGCACGCACATGGGCGTGTGGGAGCTGCTGGCGGTGATGTTCGTGTCCGAGGCCATCTTCGGGCCCGCCGGCCTGGTGGCGGCGCCGCTGTTCTACGCCTACCTGAAGAAAGAGCTGTACGCGGCGCGGATGATCTGAGCCGCGCAGGCCGTTACCGCCCCAGCCGGTGCACCAGCACCGCCACCACGATGCCGCCCATGCCCAGCCACTGCGCCGGCGTGAGCACCTGGCCGAACCACAGCAGGTCCACCGCCAGCGCCACCGCCGGGTAGACGAAGGACAGCGCCGCGATGGCCGGTGCCGCCAATCGTTGGTAAGCCGCATACATCAGCGTGTACATGAAGGCCGTATGCACCAGGCCCAGCACCAGCATCAGCGCGCCTACCCTGGCCGAGAGCTGCAGCGCCCCCTGCTCCGAACCGGCCAGCAGCATCGGGGCGGCGGCCAGCGCCAGCACCCCACCGCCGAGCGCCATCTGCAGCATCGCCACCTGTGCCGGCGGGATGTGGGCCACGCGACGCGTGGCCACGGTGGTCACGGTATAGAGCGCGGCCGCCAGCAGGGCCAGCAAGGCCCCCGTCCACGAACCGGCAGCCATGCCATCCGCCGTGACCGCGCCGCTGGCCAGCGCCACGCCCAGCAGCGCCAGCAGCAGCCACGGCAGCTTGCGCGCCTGCACCGGCTCGCCCTGCCAGGCGGCCACCGCCAGCAGCATCAGCGGCTGCACGTGGTAGACCACGGTGGCCACAGCAATGCTGGTGTAGCGGTAGGCGCTGAACAAGGCTACCCAGTTGAACACCAGGGCCAGGCCGCCCGCGGCGATCCACAGAGCATCGCCGCGCCCCACCGCCACCCACTGGCGGCGCCACCACACCCAGGCGCCCAGGCCCAAGGCACCGAGCACGCAGCGCGCCAGCACCACCAGCGGCGGCGGCAGGCCGCTTTCGACCACCACCAGCCCGATGGTGCCCGACAGCACCATCGCGGCCAGCATGCGCCAGGCGCCGCCGGACAAGGCCTGCCGCGGGCCGGCGGGAGCGGCCGAAGCCACGGGGCCGCACGATTGCATCGCTGTCATGTCGAATCTCCTGTGAACCATTGCATGTCGATGGTTCCAATGATTCAGTAAAGCGATATAAACAACAATACGGTTATCATTCAACGAAGTATTGATCCACAAGCAACAATCAAGCGCCATGCCCCACGACCACCTGCTGCTGACCGAGATGCTGGTCTTCGCCCGCGTAGTGGAGCAGCAGAGCTTTGCCGGCGCCGCGCGCGAACTGCAGCAGACCACCTCGGCGGTGAGCCGTAGCGTGGCGCGGCTGGAGGCGCATTTCGGGCTCAAGCTGCTGCACCGCACGACCCGCTCGCTGTCGCTGACCGAGGCCGGCGCCGAGATCTACCAGGGCTGCGCCCAGCTGCTGGCCACCGCCGAGCAGGTGCAGTCGCTGGCCAGCCAGCACCGCCAGCAGCCGCGCGGGCAGCTGCGCATCAGCGCGCCGGCGGTCTGGGGCGACCTGTGGCTGGCGCCGCGCCTGCCCGCTTTCTGCCGGCGCTGGCCCGAGGTGCGCGTGCAGGTCGACCTGACCGACCGCATCGCCGACCTGGTGACCGAGGGGCTGGACCTGGTGCTGCGCATCAGCACGCCGGGCCAAGTGGCGCCGGGCCTAGTGGCGCGGCCGCTGCACACCATCCGCTATGTGCTGGTGGCCGCGCCCGATTACCTGGCACGGCATGCGCCCCTCACCGAGCCCGGGCAGCTGCTGGAGCACCCGCTCTACAGCCTGGGCTATGGCCAGTTCCAGAACGAGCTGGAGCTGCTGCCCACGCAGGTCCCGGCCAGCACGCGCCAGCGCCCCGTGCGGTTGCTGGTGAAGACGCCGCTCACCATCTCCAGCAGCCTGGGGCTGATCCAGGCCCTGCTGGCCGGCGAAGGCATAGGCATGGTGGCCGACTTCGCCGCCGCGCAGGCGCTGCAATCGGGCCAGCTCGCACCGGTGCTGCCCGGCTGGGCGCTGTGCGGCAAGTACGCGCCGCGCGTGGTGCATGCGGTGTACGCGCCCACACGCCATGTGCCGCTGAAGGTGCGCGCACTGATCGACCACCTCGCCGCAGCCGCCGAATAGCTATCATGCAGCAGCCCCACTCTCCGCGCTGAACCATGCTGCTGCTTGCGCTGCACACCCTGATCGTCCTGGGCTTCGGCTCGCGCGTGCTATTGCGCAACAACCTTTCGCCCGACGTGCGCATGGGCTGGCTGATGGTGATCGTGGTGCTGCCCTATGCTGGCGCCGTGCTGTACTGGCTGCTGGGCGAGGTGGACATCGGCCACCGCGTGCTCGGGCGGCGCAAGCGCTTCGAGGACTTCATCACCAGCCGCCTGCCCGACGATCCGGTGGCCATGCAGCTGCTCGGGCGCCCCGCCGACGTGGCGGCGCAGATCGCCCCCGCGTGGCAGGCGGCGTTCCGCTATGCCACCTCGGTCAACGGCTTTCTGCCGGTGCCGGGCAACCAGGCCGAGCTGATGGACGATGGCGCCGTGGCCCGCGCCCGCATGCTGGCCGACATGGACGCCGCCCGGCGCGAGATCAACGTGCTGTACTACATCTGGCTCGACGACGACACCGGCCAAGGCATCGCCGAGGCGCTGATGCGCGCGGCGCGCCGCGGCGTGACCTGCCGCGCCATGGTGGACGGCCTGGGCTCGCGCGCCTTCCTGCGCTCGGCCCGCTGGCGCGCGATGCGCGATGCCGGCATACAACTGGCCGTGGCCCTGCCCATTGACCACCTCGCCAAGGTGCTGCTCACCAGCCGGCTCGACCTGCGCAACCATCGCAAGATCACGCTGATCGACGGCGCCATCACCTACTGCGGCAGCCAGAACTGCGCCGACGAGGCCTTCCGCGTCAAGGCCCGGTATGCGCCCTGGGTGGACATCATGCTGCGGCTGCAGGGGCCGGTGGTCACGCAGATGCAGCTGCTGTTCGCCAGCGACTGGATGCAGTCCACCGGCGAGGAGTACGACCCGTTCACGCCCGCGCCGGCCGCAGCGGCCGAGCCGCACGGCGGCGGCTTTCCCGCACTGGTGGTGGCCGATGGCCCCACCGAGCGCCCGCGCGCCACGCCGCACCTGGTGTCCACGCTGATTGCCAGCGCGCAGCGCGAGCTGCTGGTCTCCACGCCCTATTTCGTGCCCGACGCCACGGTACTCGAGGCGCTGTGCGCCGCCGCCTGGCGCGGCGTGCAGGTAACGCTGGTCCTGCCGCAGCGCAACGACTCGTGGATCGTGGCCGCCGCCAGCCGCAGCACCTACTACCAGCTGCTGCGCGCGGGCGTGGCCATTGCCGAATACCGCGGCGGCCTGCTGCATGCCAAGACGCTGTGCGTGGACGGCGAGGTGGCCATGCTCGGCTCGACCAACCTCGACCTGCGCAGCTTCGACCTGAACTTCGAGAACAACGTGCTGCTGCAGGACCGGGCCACCACCGCCGCCATCCGCCAGCGCCAGCTCGCCTACCTCGCGCAGTCGCAGCCCGTGACGTTGGCCGAGGTGCGCCAGTGGCCCTGGCCCCGCCGCATGTGGAACAACCTGATGGCCACGCTGGGGCCGGTGCTCTGAGATCGCAAACACGTTCTGAAGCCGGTTCTTTTCCCCACAGCCCGGGCAAAAGCCTGTGGACATCCTGCTGCAGCTCTGTCGATAACCAGGTTAAGTTATTGATCTGCAAGGCAACGCCAACCCCTGCCCAAAAAACAGGCAAACCCGGCACTTCCTCCGCTTACGATCACGGCTTCGCCTTCGCTCCACCGCCATGCCACCGCACCGCTGCACCTCCGAGGTTTTCTGGACTTTCCTGCGCCTGGGGCTGACCTCGTTCGGCGGGCCGATCGCGCACCTGGGCTACTTCCGCGAGGAGTTCGTCGTGCGGCGCGGCTGGATGGGCGAGCGCGCCTATGCCGACCTGGTGGCGCTGTGCCAGTTCCTGCCCGGCCCGGCCAGCAGCCAGGTGGGCATGGGCATAGGCCTGCAGCGCGCCGGCTGGCGCGGAGCGCTCGCGGCGTGGCTGGGCTTCACGCTGCCGTCGGCGCTGCTGATGCTGGCCATCGCGCTGGGCCTGGAGCACGCATCGGCCCGCGTCCCCGCCGGGCTGCTGCACGGGCTCAAGCTCGCCGCGGTGGCCGTGGTCATCCAGGCCGTGTGGGGCATGGGCCGGCAGCTGTGCCGCGGCCCGGCGCGCCTGGCCCTCATGCTGGCCGCTGCCGCCACTGCGCTGTCCTGGGCCTCGCCCGCGACGCAGATCGTGGTGATCGCCGCCGGCGCTGTGCTGGGCGGCCTGCTGCTGCGGCCACGGCCGGGCACCGCGCCGGCGGATGCCGGCGAGACGCCCGCCGCGCCACGCGCCGGCATCGCGCCCTGGCTGTGGCTGGCGCTGTTCGCGGCGCTGCTGCTGGGCCTGCCCTGGCTGGCGCAGGCCAGCGGCAATGCGGCGGCGCAGATGGCGGCCATCTTCTTTCGCGCCGGGGCGCTGGTGTTCGGCGGCGGCCATGTGGTGATGCCGCTGCTGCAGGAGTCGGTAGTGGCCGGCGGCCACGTCGGCGCCGACACCTTCCTGGCCGGCTACGGCGCGGCGCAGGCCATGCCCGGCCCCTTGTTCACGTTCGCGGCCTTCCTGGGTGCGCTGTGGCCCACCGCGCCGCAAAGCGTGGCCGGCAGCGCGCTGGCGCTGGCTTGCATCTTCGCACCCGGCTGGATGCTGCTGGCCGCGGCCCTGCCCTGGTGGGAGCGCCTGAAGCGCTACACCGCCGCGCAGATGGCCCTGGCCGGCATCAACGCCGCCGTGGTGGGCCTGCTGCTCGCGGCACTGTGGAACCCGCTGTGGATCTCATCCGTGCATGGTGCGGCCGATGTGGCCATCGTTGCCATGGCCTGCACGGCGCTGATGAAGTTGAAGCTGCCGCCGTGGATGGTGGTGCTGGGATGCGCGCTGGCAGGCTGGATGCTGGCCTGAGTCCTTGGGCCTGGGAGCCAAAGGCCAGGCAAGAATTCAGCCCTGCGGCAAGGCCCAGAACGGCTCCCCCTGCCCGCCGCACAGCGCATTGGCAATGCGCTGCGCCGTCGGCAGCGAGCCGGTCAGCCCCAGGTGCCCATGCCCCACGGCCAGCCACAGGCCCGGCAGCGCATCGACATGCCCCACCACCGGCACCGAGTTGGGCAGGCAGGGCCGGTGCCCCATCCACGACTCGGCCGGCTGGCTGCCCAGCGCCGGGAAGGCCTCGCGCGCGATGCGCTCGAGCAGGGCCGCGCGGCGCGGGTTCGGCGGCGCCTTCAGCCCGGCGATCTCCACCGTGCCGCCCACACGCAGGCCGCCCTCCATCGGCGCGACGAACACCTTCTTGTCCGCCAGCACCACGGTGCGCTGCACCAGGGCCTGCGCACCGGCGAACTGCACGTGGTAGCCGCGCTGCGACTCCAGCGGCAGCCACATACCCAGCGGATGGACGAGCTGCGCCGCCCAGGCGCCGTTCGCCACCACCACATGGCTCCAGCGCTGCTCCTTGGGCCAGGCCGGCGTGCCGGCCGTGTCGATGCGCCAGCCTTCGGCCTCGGGCCGCAGCCGCCGCACCTCGGCCTGCACTAGCTGGCCGCCCCGGCGCACAAAGGCCTGCACCATGGCCTGCACATAGCGGTAGGGGTTGAGGATGGTGCCGTGGTCCGCCAGGAAGCGGCCGTGCGCATAGCCAGGCGGCGCCTGCGGCTCCAGCGCCTCGATGCCGGCGCGGTCGAGCTGCTGCACCGCGTAGCCGTACTGCTCGCGCAGCTGCCAGCCCATCGCGTCCTTGGCGACGGCGGCCGCATCCGGGTACAGGTGCAGGTGGCCATGGCGCACAAAGAGATCGGGCACGCCCAGCGCGCGGGCCATGCTTTCGTGCGCATCGACGGCACCGTGGTACAGCTCGTTCAGCACCGCGGCCGCGGCCTTCACCTTGGCGGGGTCGGCCGACTGCGCGAACGCGATCAGCCACGAGGCCGCCTTCGGCAGGTAGCGCAGCGGCAGCGACAGCGGCCCGTCGGCATCGAGCAGCATGCCCGGCACGGTCTTGAGCACGCCGGGCAATGCCAGCGGCGCCACCGAGCCGGGGCTGATCGCGCCCGAGTTGCCATAGCTGCAGGCCATGCCCGGCTCGCCGCGCTCCAGCAGCGTGACCTCGACGCCCCGGCTGCACAACGCCAGCGCCGTGCTCACGCCCACCACGCCGGCGCCGATGACCGCGACGCGCGACGGCCCGTTTTCTCCATTCACCACATTCACTCCCACCCCGATCACCATCCGAAATGCCCGGCCCACACCAAGGTGGCCTCGGGCGTGAAGGCATCCGCCGCCAGCTGCTCCAGCAGCCGGTCGCGCGGCCAGCAGGCGAACTGCTGCACCTCGCCGTCCTGGTTGTCCGGCACCAGGCCCTCGGGCACGGTGCAGCGGTACCAATGGATGTCCTCGTGCATGTAGCTCAGGCCCCGGCCCTCGCGGTCGCCATCGGTGGCGGGCTGGCGAAAGCGCAGCACGCCGCCCCAGTGCAGCGCCTGCAGCTCGGCCACGCGCAGGCCGGCCTCCTCCCAGGTCTCGCGCGCCAGCGCCTGCTCCAGCGTGTCGCTGGCCGAGACCATGCCGCCCATCAGCGTGTCCCAGCGGTTGGGGTAGCTGTCCTTGCGGGCCGAGCGCTGCTGCACCCAGCCGTCGCCCTGCGGCGCCAGGCCGACCAGGTGCACCGCCTGCGTGGCAATGCCCAGCGGGCGCACCGCGCCGCGCTCCACCGTGCCCACGATGTGGCCCTCGGCCGAGCGCACCAGCAGCTGCTCGCTGCGCCAGGCGCCGCTGCGGCCCGCCTCGTGCAGGGCTTTCGCCAAGTGATTCAGCGCGGCCGTCGCATCGCCGCGTTCGTATTCCAGCACCCACACGGCCTGGCCCGCATGCTCGCGCTTGATCAGCAGCACGCCTTCGGCCAGGCGGCCGGGCAGGCCGGTCTCGAGCAGGAAGTGCTCGAGCAGCGAGCCCACCACATGGCCGTCTACCAGAAAGGGAATCCGTGGCTGCAGCGGCGCGCCCTGCAGGGTCTGGCGGGCCTGCAGGGCCCAGGCGGGCGCGGCGTTCACATCGCTCATGAAGTCCTTCACGGGATCAGGATGGTGCTGCCCGTGGTCTGGCGCGCCTCGAGCGCGCGATGGGCCGCCTGCACATCGGCCAGCGCAAAGCGCTGCTCGATGTGGATCTTGACCTGGCCCGACCCGACCACCGCGAACAGGTCGTCGGCCATGGCCTGGCAGACCTCGCGCGAAGACAGGTGCGCGAACAGCGTCTGGCGCGTGACGTACAGGCTCTTGGGGCCCAGCGTCGCGGGCGCGAACGGCGGCACCGGCCCCGAGGCGTTGCCGAACGACACCATCAGGCCGAAGCGGCGCAGGCACTGCAGCGAGCCTTCCCAGGTGTCCTTGCCGACCGAGTCGTACACCACCTTCACGCCCTGGCCGCCGGTGATTTCCTTCACGCGCTCGGCGAAGTTCTCGGTGCGGTAGTTGATGGCATGGGCCGCGCCGTTGGCCAGCGCCAATTGGCATTTCTCGTCCGAGCCGGCGGTGGCGATCACCTGCAGGCCCAGCGCCTTGCCCCACTGGCAGGCGATCAGCCCCACGCCGCCCGCGGCGGCATGGAACAGCACATGGTCGCCGGCCTCCAGGCCCTCGACCGGCTTGCAGCGCTTGAGCAGGTACTGCGCCGTCATGCCCTTGAGCATCATCGCCGCGCCGGTCTCAAAAGCTATGCCGTCGGGCAGGCGGCAGACGAACTGCGCCGGCATGGTGCGCTGCTCGCTGTAGCTGCCGGGCGGGTTGGTCGCATAGGCCACGCGGTCGCCCACGCTCAGGTGCGCCACGCCGGGGCCCACGGCCTCGACCACGCCCGCGGCCTCCATGCCCAGCTGCAGCGGCAGCGGCAGTTGGTACAGGCCGGTGCGCTGGTAGACGTCGATGAAGTTCAGCCCGATGGCATGGTGGCGGATGCGCACCTCGCCCTGCTGCGGCTCGGCCACCGGCAGCTGCACGAGCTGCATGGCCTCGGGGCCTCCGGTCTGTTGGATCTGTACGGCTAAAGGCATGGGTTGGCTCCTTGGGGAAAGTGGTGGCGACGGCACGACCCCGTCGCGTGCGTGTCGCATCCTGCCACGATTCGCACGCGCCTGCAGCGCTCCCGGTTTACAGTGCGGCCATGCGATTGACTCCTTCCACCGTCCTGCTGCTGGCCTTTGCGCCGCTGATGTGGGCGGGCAATGCGGTGACGGGCCGCCTGGTGCACGACCTGGCCTCGCCGATGACGCTCAACTTCATCCGCTGGACGCTGGCGCTGGCGCTGCTGCTGCCGTTCAGTTGGCGGGTCTTGCGCCGTGACAGCCCGCTGTGGCCGCACTGGCGCCGCTACACGCTGATGGGGCTGCTGGGCATCGGCTGCTACAACGCGCTGCAGTATCTGGCGCTGAAGACCTCGGGGCCGATCAACGTCACGCTGGTGGCGGCGAGCATGCCGCTGTGGATGCTGGCCTTCGGCACGCTGCTGTTCGGCGTGCGCGTCACCGGCGCACAGATGCTGGGGGCGCTGCTGTCGGTCGCCGGCGTGCTGACGGTGCTGAGCCATGGCGACTGGGAGCAGCTGATGGCGCTGCGCCTGGTGCCGGGCGATCTGTACATGCTGCTGGCCACGGCCTGCTGGTCGCTCTACAGCTGGCTGCTGGTGCGCACGCAGGAGCCCGCGTCCATCCGTGGCGACTGGGCCGCCTTCCTGACCGCGCAGCTCGCCTTCGGCTGGCTCTGGTCGGGCGCTTTCAGCGCCGGCGAATGGGCCGTGGGCCAGCTGCATTTCGAGTGGACGCCGGTGCTGCTGGCCGCCGTGGCCTACATCGCCATCGGCCCGGCCGTGCTGGCCTACCGCGCCTGGGGCGCCGGCGTGCAGCGCGTGGGGCCGACGGTGGCGGGCTTCTTCGCCAACCTCACGCCGCTGTTCGCGGCCGTGCTGTCGGCGGCCTTCCTCGGCGAGCCGCCGCGGCTGTACCACGGCATCGCCTTCGTGCTGATCGTCGGCGGGATCGTGGTGTCGTCGCGGCGCTGAGGGCTATCCATTTTGATAGCTACTGGCGCTTGCTAATTATGGTTTTCAGATACAAAAATAGCTAAATCCCAGTAATAGCAAGCGCCAGCAGCTATCAAATTCAATCACCCCAGATCAGAACGTACCCGGGTACGAACCGCCATCGGGCAGGATGTTCTGCCCCGTGAGGTAGGCCGCCTGCCGGCTGCACAGGAAGGCGCAGATCGAACCGAACTCGTCGGGCGTGCCGTAGCGCCCGGCGGGAATCTGCTTTTGCTGGCTGGCGCGGATCTCGGCCTCGGGCTTGCCGGTCTTGCTGGCCGCGGCGGCGATGGTGCTGGCGATGCGGTCGGTGTCGAACTTGCCGGGCAGCAGGTTGTTGATGGTCACGCCGCGCGCCGCCAGCGGGCTGCGCGCGATGCCGGCGACAAAACCCGTCAGGCCGCTGCGCGCGCCGTTGGACAGGCCCAGGATGTCGATGGGCGCCTTGACCGAGCTGGACGTGATGTTGACGATGCGCCCGAAGCCGCGCGCGGCCATGCCGTCCACCAGCGCCTGGATCAGCGCGATCGGGGTCAGCATGTTGGCGTCCAGCGCCTTCACCCAGGCCTCGCGGTTCCAGTCGCGGAAGTCGCCAGGCGGCGGGCCGCCGGCGTTGTTGACCAGGATGTCGAAATCGCGCCCTGGGCCGCCCGGCGCGGCCAGCACGGCCTCGCGCCCGGCCTCGGCGGTGATGTCCGCCGCCACCGCGATCACCTGCGGCGCCGCGCGGCCCGCACCGGCCGCGGCCCATTCGGCGGCCAGCGTGCGCAGCTGCGCGGCCGTGGCCTCCAGCGCCTCGGCGCCGCGGGCGTTGATGACCACGTTCACGCCCTCCTGCACCAGCGCCTGGGCGCAGCCCCGGCCCAGCCCCTTGCTCGCCGCGCACACCAGCGCCCACTTGCCTGCAATGCCCAAGTCCATGCTCAACTCCTTGTAATCTGCAAAGCCTTCGTTTGTAGCCCAAACCCGCCTAGCCTGCCGGCCTGCGGGAAAAGACATAGATCCCCGCCAGCACCAGCAAGGTGCCAGCCGCGATGGCCGGCGTGAACGGCTCACCCAGCAGCCATACGCCCATCAGAATGGTGGACAGCGGCCCGACCATGCCGGTCTGCGCCACGGCGGCCGCGCCCAGGCGCTCCACCGCCATCATCACCATCAGCACCGGCACGGCGGTGCACAGCACGGCGTTGAGCACCGACAGCCCGATGACCGGCGCGGGCACCAGCGCCGCCGACAGCGGCCGCAGCAGCAGGAACTGCACGATGCACAGCACGCAAGCAACCGAGGTGGCCAACCCCACCAGCCGCAGCGAACCAAGCCGCTGCACGAACTGCCCGCTGCAGACCAGGTAGACCGAATAGCTGACCGTGCTGAGGAAGACCAGCAGCGAGCCCCACAGCACCTGCGGGCCCTCGGCCTGCAACTCGATGCCGAACACCAGCAGCATGCCCGCGTAGCCAAGCGCCAGGCCCGCGATCTGCCGGCCGCCGGGCGCGCGGCGATACAGCAGCCAGCCCAGCAGCAGCACCAGCGTGGGGTTGAGGTAGAGGATCAGCCGCTCAAGGCTGGCGCTGACGTAGGCCAGCCCGGCGAAATCGAGGTAGCTCGACAGGTAGTAGCCGCTGAAACCCAGGCCCAGCACGCCCAGCCAGTCGCGGCCGGTGAGCGCCGCCTTGCCGCGCCCGGCCCACCAGGCCATGGCCATGAACAGCGGCAGCGCGAACAGCATGCGGTACATGATGAGCGTGGTCGCGTCCACGCCGTGGCGGTAGGCCAGCTTGACGATGATGGCCTTGGCGCTGAAGGCGATGGCGCCGAGGAAGGCCAGCAGGAAGCCGGCCCGCTGCGAGGCAGGCGCCGCGGCGCCGGTGGTCAGGGATGCAGTCACGGCAGACGAGGAAAAAAGCCAGGCGCCGGCGTATGCCGCCGCCTGTGGTGCGATGCCCTGCCGCGCGAATCCCGTGCGTCAATGCATGTGCGACCCGCCCAGCAGCTTCTGGTGCGTCTTGCGGATCGACCACCACACGCCAAAGGCTACCAGCGGAATGGCCAGCGCCGCCGTCGTTTCTGGCGACAGCGGCCATCCCCATTTCTGCGCCGCCTTGGCGACATAGCTGACCAGGCCGACGATGTAGTAGGTGATCGCCGCGACCGACAGCCCCTCGACCGTGGACTGCAGCTTGAGCTGCAGCCCCTGGCGTTCGTTCATAGCGGCCAGCAGCGCCTGGCGGCCCTGCTTCTGGTTGATGTCCACGCGGGTCTGCAGCAGGTTGCTCATGCGCGAGACGCGCTGCGACAGCGCCTCCAGCCGCAGCAGCGCCGAGGCGCAGGTGTTTCGCGCCGGGCTGAGGCGCCGCTCCATGAAGTCGCCGATGGTCTGGTTGCCCTCCAGCCTCTGCTCGTGCACGTCGGCCACGCGCTGCTCCACTAGCGCGAAGTAGGCGGCGCTGGCCGACAGGCGCGAATGGCAGGCGGCGTACTGGCTCTCGACCTGGCCAGCCAGGCGCGTCAGCCGGTCGAGCAGTTGCGGCTCGCTCTCGGGCTCGGCGCTGCGGATGGCGCCGGCGAGCTGCGCCAGCTCGCCCTCCAGCCCGGCCAGCGCATGCATGCTATCGCGCGCGGCCGGCAGGCCCAGCAGCGCCGCCATGCGGTAGGTCTCGATCTCGAGCAGGCGCTGCACCAGCCGGCCCATGCGCCGCGGCGGCAGGCCCTTGTTGCAGACGAAGATGCGCGAGGCCCCATCGGGGTAGACGGTGAAGTCGGTGTAGACGTTAGCCAGCTCGCCCGCCGCGCGCGAGGCGACGAGCTTGTCCTCCTGCAGCCATGGCGGTACGCCGCGCGCGGGCTGCGACTCGCCGCCCAGCACCCACAGGTGCTGCGCCAGGATGCACTGGCCGGGCAGCGACGCCAGCCACTGCACCGGCGCGGCATCGCTGGCCTGCGGCAGCGCGGTGACGTCGCCCAGCGGCGTGGGCAGCGGGCGGATCCAGGTCCACGAGACGAACTCGGTGTGCAGCTCCCAGCGCAGCCGGCAGCTGCCCAGGTCGATGCGCAGGTGGGTGGCATCCGGTGCCGGCACCGGCAGGCGCATCTCGTGCAGCAGCTGATGCAGTACGGCCCGGCTGGCCTCGCGCTGCGCCGCGTCGGCCCACATCACGATGCAGGAGACAGCCGTGTGCTGCTCCACCGGCTCGGGCGGGCGGGCGTGCACCTCGTTGTGCAGCGGCAGGCGTTGGGGATGCTGGGTCAGCGAGGCCAGGGTGCTCATGGGATCTTCCGTACTATCGCGCGATAGTATCGCGCCTGCGGACCGCGCCTGGCCACCCCGGCCGCCGGCGGGCAAAAAACAGTTATTCCATCCTGGTATGCGCGCGGCGGGACGAAAAAAAACGGCACCCGAGGGTGCCGCTCTGAAGGGAGTGTGCAGAAACGCTTGTCAATCTTCCACGAAGGCCTCGTCGCGCTTCTTGCTCACGGCAGGCAGGCAGACGATGATCAGCAGGATCAGGGCCGCGATCAGCAGGCCGGCGGAGATCGGACGGGTCAGGAACACGCTCCAGTCGCCGCGCGACAGCAGCAGCGCACGGCGCAGGTTCTCTTCCATCATCGGGCCCAGGATGAAGCCCAGCAGCAGCGGTGCAGGCTCGGTGCCCAGCTTGTAGAACATGTAGCCGACGAAACCGAACACGCCCACCAGCCACACGTCGAACGTGTTGTTGTTGGTGGAGTACACCCCCACCGCGCAGAACAGCACGATGGACGGGAACAGCCAGCGGTAAGGCACGGACAGCAGCTTGATCCACATGCCGATCAGCGGCAGGTTCAGGATCACCAGCATGGCGTTGCCGATCCACATCGAAGCGATCAGGCCCCAGAACAGCTCGGGGTTGCTGGTCATCACCTGCGGGCCGGGCTGGATGTTGTGGATGGTCATGGCACCCACCATCAGCGCCATCACGGCGTTGGGAGGAATACCCAGCGTCAGCAGCGGGATGAACGAGGTTTGCGAACCAGCGTTGTTGGCGGATTCCGGAGCGGTCACGCCGCGGATGTTGCCCTGGCCGAACGGCACTTCACCGGGCTTCAGCTTGGTCTTCTTCTCGATGGTGTAGGCAGCGAAAGCCGACAGCATGGCGCCACCGCCGGGCAGGATACCCAGTGCGGAGCCCAGCGCCGTGCCGCGGATCATCGCGGGGAACATGCGCTTGAAGTCTTCCTTCGTCGGGAACAGGCCGGTCACCTTGGCTGCGAACACTTCGCGCTCGTCTTCGGACTTCGACAGGTTGGCGATGATTTCGCCGTAGCCGAACACACCCATGGCCACCACGGTGAAGCTGATGCCATCGGTCAACTCAGGGATGTCGAAGCTGTAGCGGGCGACACCGGAGTTCACGTCGGTACCGACCAGGCCCAGCAGCAGGCCCAGCACGATCATGCCCACGGCCTTGAGCAGCGAGCCCGAAGCCAGCACCACGGCGCCGATCAGGCCCAGGGTCATCAGCGAGAAGTACTCGGCGGGGCCGAACATGAAGGCCACTTCGGTCAGCGGCGGCGCGAACGCAGCCAGGATCAGCGTGCCCACGCAGCCCGCGAAGAACGAGCCTATGCCCGCCGCGGCCAGCGCCGGACCAGCCCGGCCCTTGCGCGCCATCTGGTAGCCGTCGATCACGGTCACCACCGACGAGGATTCGCCCGGCAGGTTCACCAGAATCGCAGTGGTCGAGCCGCCGTACTGCGCACCGTAGTAGATGCCGGCCAGCATGATCAGCGCAGCCACCGGGGGCAGCGCGTAGGTGGCGGGCAGCAGCATGGCGATGGTCGCCACGGGACCCACGCCGGGCAGCACGCCGATCAGCGTGCCCAGCAGGCAGCCGACGAAGCAGTAGATCAGGTTTTGAAAAGTGAAGGCGACGCCGAAGCCAATCGCCAGATGATCAAGCAGTTCCATGGTTCAAAAACCCTCCAATTCAGCCCGTGATGAAGCTGGGCCACACGGGGAACTGCAGATTCAGCGCCCACACGAATGCCACGTAGCTGCCCGCTGCAAGCACGGCGGACAGAATGAATACTTCCAGGAACTTGAAGCTATGGCCTGCCAGGCTGGCCACGAAGGTCAAGCCGAAGATGGCGATGATCAGGCCCATGGCCGGTACGCCGAACGAGGGCAGGCCCGCGAGCAGCACGCCGAACAGCAGGTTGGCGCCGATGACGAAGAAGATCTGCTTCCAGGCCCACTTGCCGATGGGGTCGCCATCCTTGGGACCCGAGGTCAGGCTCTTGGCCGAAATGAGTGCCCCGATCACGGTCAACAAGATTCCCAGCAGCAGCGGGAAATAACCGGGCCCCATGCGGGCGCCTGAGCCAATGGTGTAGTTCTGCGCGCCTACGGCGAACGTAATGCCTACTGCCATGTACATCAGGCCAGCCCAAAAGTCTTTCTGGCTCTTGATTTTCACGAACACGTCTCCAAGTGGATACAACGACACGGCATTGTCCCTGCCGAAGGCACCAGATCGGATGTGGATACCACCTACATTTCGACACAGGAAAACCCTGACGTGGTGCTTACATGCCATGCGCCGCGCATGCAGTGGCAAAGGCCTACGCAGGCTTGTCGGGCAGGTCGATGGGCGGCGTGTTGGCCAACACCTCGTCGAGCGTGGTCAGGCCCTCGGCCACGCGCAGCGCACCGGCCAGCCGCAGCGGATGCATGCCATCCTTCACCGCCTGGCGGCGCAGCGCCGAGATCGACGGCGCGCCGTTCACCAGTTCCTTGGCCGGCTCGGTCATCATCAAGAGTTCATAGAGACCCAGGCGCCCGCGAAAGCCGGTGCCGCGGCATTCGTCGCAGCCCACCGCGCGGTACGGGCTGTGCTCACGGCTCACGCGCCAGGGCTTGATGGCGTCGTTCAGCGGCTGCAGCTGCGCCTCGCCGTCGGGCTCGCGGCAGGCCACGCACAGCGTGCGCACCAGGCGCTGCGCCAGCACACCGAGCAGCGTGGCATTGATCAGGTAGGCAGGCACGCCCAGCTCCATCAGCCGGCTCACCGCGCTCGGGGCATCGTTGGTGTGCAGCGTGGAGAACACGAGGTGGCCGGTGAGCGCCGCCTGCACGGCCATCTCGGCCGTTTCCAGGTCGCGGATCTCGCCGACCATGATGATGTCCGGGTCCTGGCGCATCAGCGCGCGCAGCCCCTCGGCAAAGCTGAAGCCGATCTGCGGCTGGGCCTGGGTCTGGTTGAAGCTGGGCTCGATCATCTCGATCGGGTCTTCCACCGTGCTCACGTTCACCGCCTCGGTGGCCAGGCGCTTGAGCGTGGAGTACAGCGTGGTGGTCTTGCCCGAGCCGGTGGGCCCGGTCACCAGGATGATGCCGTGCGGCCGCGCGGTGAGCTGCTCCCAGCGCCGCGCGTCGTGCGGCGTGAAGCCCAGTTCGGCCAGTTCCTTGACGGTGTTCTCGGGGTCGAAGATGCGCATCACCATCTTCTCGCCGAAGGCCGTGGGCAGCGTGGACAAACGCATCTCCACCTCATCGCCCAGCGTGTTGCGCGTCTTGATGCGGCCGTCCTGCGGGCGGCGCTTCTCGACCACGTCGATGCGGCCCAGCAGCTTGATGCGCGAGATCATGGCGCTGTGCACGCCCAGCGGCATCTGGTAGACCTTGTGCAGCACGCCGTCGATGCGAAAGCGGATCACCGACTGGTCGCGCCGCGGCTCCAGGTGGATGTCGCTGGCGCGCTGCGCGAAGGCGAACTGCCATAGCCAGTCGACCAGGCGCACGATGCCCTGGTCGTTGGCGTCGTACTGCTGGTTGGTGTTGCTCAGGTCGACCAGCTGCTCGAAGTTACCCAGGCCGCTGAGCGAGCCGCCCAGCTTGTTGGCAGCCTTGACGGAACGGGCCAGCGAGAAGAACTCGGCGCGGTAGCGGTCGATGTCCTTGGGATTGGCCAGCACGCGGCGCACCTTGCGCCGCGCCTGGCGCTCGACCTCGGCGACCCAGTCGTCCAGCCACGGCTCCTTGGTGGCAACCATGATCTCCTGCGGCGTGATCTGCACCGGCAGGATGCCGTGGCGCTGCGCATAGGGCGCGCCCATGGACTCGGCCACCTTGGCCGCATCGACCTTCAGCGGATCGATGCGGTAGTACGGCAGGCCGCAGCGCTTGGCGACGAACTCGGTCAGCATCTCGACGTCCAGCGCCTTGCCGTCCTGCGCGCGCGGCACGACCACGGCGGCCAGGCGCACGATGGGATGCTGGCTGCTGTGCGCGTGGGTGCAGCGGGCAATGGTGTCGTGCGCCACCTCGGCCGTCACCCAGCCGTCGGCCTGCAGCCAGTGCACGATCTGCACCAGCTCCAGCGGGCGCTGCGCCAGCGTGGCAGGCCCGGCCTCGGCGGGCACCGACGCGGGGCCGCCCTGCACGATCTTGCGCTGTGGTGAAGTCATGGTGTGCTGCGCCCCTCTCTGTATTTATCTATCTGTCTCGCTACCTTACCTCAAGCCGGCTCCAGGGGCTTGAACACGCGCAGCCATTTGTGCGCCGGCAGCCCCGTGGCCTCGTGGACCTGGCGCGCGCGCAGGTCCAGCTGCTCGCGCGTGAGCCGCAGCGGCTGGCGCCCAGCCAGCACCACGGTGTTGCCCTCCTTCGTTGGCCGGAAGGCCCAGACCGCGTCGCGGCCGAAGGCCTGCACGATGTGCTCCAGGCTGCGTTCGTAGCTGCTGGTGCGGCCGAAGAGGTTCACCGTCATGCAGCCGTCGTCCGTCAGCAGCGCGCGGCAGTGGGCGTAGAAGTCGGCATCGTCGAGCACCGGCGCGGCGGCCTCGTGGTCGTACAGATCAACCTGCAGCGCATCGACGCTGGCCAGCCGCTCGGCGCGCTGCACCTCGGCGCCCGCATCGCCCTGCACCACCTGCAGCAGGCCGCCGTCAGGCGGCAGCTTGAACCACTGGCGGCACACCGCGATCACCTGCGGGTTCAGCTCGATGGCCGTGGTGCGCATGTGCAGCTGCTTGCAGCAGAACTTGGTGATGGCGGCCGCGCCCAGGCCGAGCTGCATCGCATGCCGCTGGGGCACCGAGTCCCATTCGACGAACAGCAGCCACGCCATCATGCGCTGCACGTACTCCAGGTCGATGTCGAAAGGCTTCTTGATGCGCATCGAGCCCTGCACCCAGGGCGTGCCCAGGTGCAGATAGCGCACGCCGTCGTAGTCCGAAATGGTGACTTCGGGAAATTCGTCTGCCGCCGTAGCGGGTTTTCTTTTGGCCATGGGCCGGGATTATCGGCCCTGCAGCAGCGGCTCGGCCTGGGCGCAGTGGTCCAGCATGTCGACCAGCGCGCGCACCCGGGCCGGCAGCTGCCGCTGCTGCGGCCAGACGGCGTAGATGGGGTTGGCATCGGCCTGCCACTGGCGCAGCACCCGCACCAGCGCGCCCGAGCGCAAGGGCTCGTCGCCCACCCACAGCGGGCACCACAGCAGCCCCTGGCCGGCCTGCGCCAGCTCGATCGCCAGCGCCACGTCGTTGACGACGCAGCGCCGCGTCGGCGGCACGGTGAATTCGAGGCTTTCGCCGCTGGACACATGGCGGATCCGCACCGAATGCAAGGGGTCGGACACGATCCAGGCGTGCGGGTCGAGCTCGTCCGGGTGCGCGGGCTCGCCCATGCGCGCCAGGTAATCGGGCGAGGCGACCAGGCCGATCGCCGTCATCCCCAGGCGGCGCAGCGCCAGGCTCGAGTCCGGCTGCTCGCCTATGCGGATCGCCAGGTCGGCGCCCTGCTCGTACACGTCCTCGCGCACGTTGGACAGCCGCAGGTCCAGGCGCACGCCGGGGTAGCGCGTGAGGAAGTCGCCCCACACCTGCTTGAGCAGGCCCTTGGCCAGGTTCATCGGCGCCAGCACGCGCACCAGGCCCTGCACCTCGGTCAGCGTGGCCTCCAGGCTCTGCGTGGCCTGCTGCAGCGACTGCAGCAGCGGACTGCAGCGCTCGTAATAGGCCAGGCCCTCGGGCGTGGGCTGCAGGCGGCGGGCGCTGCGGTGCAGCAATTGGCAGTTGAGCTGGCGCTCCAGCTGCTGCAACCGGCGCGTGACGGTGGCCGCCGGCAGTTGCAGGCGCCGGGCCGCGGCGCTGAGGCTGCCGCACTCCACGATCACGGCAAACAGGGCCAAATCATCGAGCATGATTTCAAAAATGGAATTTAAGAATCTTATTTCTCATATTTTCTCATTTTTGATATGTGTATACACTATGGTTTTTACTGGTTATCTGTGCAATTCACTATGTCCCCCGCTCTGCAACAACGGTTGCTCGTGTCCTCCATCATGTCCATCACGCTCTCGACACTGATGACGGCCTGGGTGATCTGGCTGAACGTGGGCTTCACCGCGGACTTCCTCTCCCGCTGGCAGCATGCGTTCCTCATGTCCTGGCCCGCGGCCTTCACCATCGTGATGCTGATCGGCCCCTCGGTGCAGCGCCTGGCCCAGTGGCTGCTGGCGCGCAGCGGCAGCCTGCCCGCCACCGGCCACAAGGCCGCCTGAAGCTCTAAAGCAACTCCAGCTCCGCCAGCACTTCGCGCCAGCCGGCGAGCTTGCGCTCGAAACTCCACGAGGCATTCGCCGGGCTGGTCGACGGCACGCGCCACACCGGCAGGCCGAGCACGGCGCGCACCGCCTTCGCGTGGCGGAAGCTCTCGCCGCCGTTATGCAGCGCACCGCGCAGCTGCGGGCTGTGCGCCTTCAGCGCCGCAAAGTCGTTGAGCACGGCGTTGCGGATATTGCTGTCCAGGCTGCCTTCGCGCTCGCAGCTCGCATACACATCCCACAAGCCCAGGCCGCGATCGAGCAGCCAGGCGCAGCGGCCGGCGTAGTCGGCCGGCTGCGGGTGCTGCGGCCACAGCGCGGCCAGCAGCGGCCAGAAGTGGTTGCGCGGATAGGCGTAGTACTGCCGCTGCGCCAGCGACATGCCGCCCGGAAAGCTGCCCAGCACCAGCGCGCGCGTGCCCGTGCCTACCACCGGCGGCAGGCCCTGCAGCATTTCAGCGGCCATCGAGCAGCGCCCCCAATCGCGGCAGCACGCGGCAGGCATTGGCCGTGGTCTGCCGCCGCCAGCCGTCCAGATCGACGCGCCGCAGCTGCGCCAGTTCGGCGGCGATGCGCGGCAGCTCGGCCGGCGTGTTGCGCCCCTGGGGCACGCCCTGGGCGCGCTGCTCGGCCGTGGTGTAGAGCCAGTGCGGCGGGATGTCGGGCGCGTCGGTTTCCATCACGATGCTGTCGGCCGGCAGGTCCTGCGCCAGCCGGCGCAGGTGCAGCGCGCGGTCGTAGGTGAGCGCGCCGCCGAAGCCCAGCGCAAAGCCCTGGTCCACGAAGTGCGCTGCCTGCTGCGCGCTGCCGTTGAAGGCATGGGCGATGCCGCCGATACACCGTTGCCCAGCGCGCGCGCGCAGCGCCTTCAGCAGCTGGTCGCTGGACTTGCGCACATGCAGCAACACTGGCAGCCCGTGGCGCCGGGCCAGGCCCAGCTGCTGTTCGTAGAACCAGGTCTGCCTTTCGGCATCGAGCCCCGGCACGAAGAAGTCCAGCCCGATCTCGCCCACGGCTACCAGGCGTGGGTCGTCATGGCACTCGTGCAGCAGCGCGTCGAGCGCGGCGATGTCGTCCTCGTGCGCGCGGCCCGTGTACAGCGGGTGGATGCCCAGCGCATAGCTGTCGCCAAAGCAGTGGGCCAACTCGCGCACCGTCTGCCAGTTGCCGCGCTCCACCGCCGGGATCACGCAGTGCCCCACGCCCACGGCTCGCGCCTGCTCGCGCAGCGCGTCGCGGTCGGCGTCAAGCTCGGGGGCGTCCCAGTGGCAGTGGGTGTCTATCCACATCGCTTTTCAAAAACAGGAGCTGACAGCGCTTTCCTCATCTTGATTTCAATGCTTTTTTGTATTGAAAACCTTATGTACCAAGCGCCAACAGCTATCAAATTCAATCACTCCACCAAGCGACCCTGGTCCATGCGCAGCATGCGGTCGCAGCGCTGGGCCAGGCCTTCGTCGTGGGTGACGACGACGAAGGCCGTGCCCTGCTCGCGGGCCAGGCGCATCATCAGCGCGAACACGCCGTCGGCGGTGGCGCGGTCGAGGTTGCCGGTGGGCTCGTCGGCCAGCACGCAGGCGGGCTGAGTCACCAGTGCGCGCGCGATCGCCACGCGCTGGCGCTCGCCGCCCGACAGCTCGGCCGGCCGGTGCTGCACGCGGCTGTCCAACCCCACGGCGGCCAGCATGGCGCGCGCCTGCTCCTGGCACTGCGCATAGGGCATGCGGCGGATGCGCAGCGGCATGGCCACGTTGTCCAGCGCGCTGAACTCGGGCAGCAGATGGTGGAACTGGTAGATGAAGCCGAGATACCGGTTGCGCAGGTCGCCCTGGCGCGCCGGGCTGAGCCGGTTCATCTCCAGGTCCTGCAGCCAGACGCTGCCGGCCGTGGGCGCATCGAGCCCACCCAGCAAGTGCAGCAGCGTGCTCTTGCCCGAGCCCGAGGCGCCGACGATGGCCAGCGTCTCGCCCGCGTGCACCTGCAGCGAGATGCCCTTGAGCACCTCGACGTCGAGCCTCCCCTCGGTGAAGCGCTTGGTCAGGCCCTGGGCCCGCAGAACAACGGTCGAATCACTCATAGCGCAGGGCTTCCGCAGGGTTCACTCGGCTGGCGCGCCAGCTCGGATACAGCGTGGCCACGAAGGACAGGATCAGCGAGATGACGATCACCGGCGCGATGTCGCTGCTCTGCGGATCGCTGGGCATCTTGCTGATGAGGTAGATGTCCTTGGGCAGGAAGGTGGTGTGCAGCAGCTGCTCGATGGCCGGCACGATCACGTCGATGTTGCAGGCGATGAGCAGGCCCAGCAGCAGGCCGCCGAAGGTGCCGATCACGCCCACCATCGCGCCCTGCACCATGAACACGCCCATGATGCTCTTGGGGCTGGCGCCCAGCGTGCGCAGGATGGCGATGTCGGCGCGCTTGTCGGTCACCGTCATCACCAGCGTCGAGACCAGGTTGAAGGCCGCCACCGCGACGATCAGCGTGAGGATGATGAACATCATGCGTTTCTCGACCTGCACCGCGGCGAACCAGGTCTTGTTCTGCTGCGTCCAGTCGCGGATCAGCAGGTCGCCGCTGAGCGTGCGCGCCAGCTGCTGCGCCACCTCGGGTGCCTGGTGCAGGTCCTTGAGCTTGAGGCGGATGCCGGTGGGCCCGCCCAGGTGGAAGAGGCGTGCCGCGTCCTCGTGGTGCATCAGCACCAGGGTGGAGTCGTACTCGTAGTGGCCGGAGTTGAACACGCCCGCCACGTTCATCTGCTTGAGGCGCGGCACGATGCCGGCGGGCGTGACCTGGCCGCTGGGGGCGATCAGCGTCACCTGGTCGCCCTTTTGCACGCCCAGCAGGCGCGCCAGTTCGCTGCCCAGCACCACGTTGAAGCTGCCCGGCGTGAGCGCCTGCAGGCTGCTCGCGGCCAGGCCGGTGGCCATGTCGGTCACCTCGGGCTCCAGCGCCGGGTCGATGCCGCGCAAGAGCGCGCCGCGCATGTCCTCGCCGCGCGCCACCAGCGCCTGGGCCGCCACGAAGGGTGCGGCGCCCACCACGTTGGGGTTGGCGCGCGCCTCGCGCATCGTGCGGGCCGGGTCGGGCAGCGCCTCGCCGGTGGGCGTGAAGATCTCGACGTGCGAGACCACGCTGAGCATGCGGTCGCGCACTTCCTTCTGGAAGCCGTTCATCACCGACAGCACCACGATCAGCGCCGCCACCCCGAGCGCGATGCCCAGCATGGACACGCCCGAGATGAACGAGATGAAGCCGTTGCGCCGCGTGGCCCGCCCCGCCCGGGTGTAGCGCCAGCCCAGCGCCAGTTCGTAGGGAATCTGCATAGCCCCGCATTGTGGCATCCCCGACAATAGCCGCATGCCGGAATTCGCCCATTTCATCGTTCCCTATGCCAACGCCCCAGATCCCGGCCTAGCCGACCTTGCCACCCTCACGCTGCCCCGGCTCGGCCAGGCGCTGAAAACCCTCTCCACCACCGACACCGACCGCGGCGACGAGCAGCAGTTCGCGCCGCCGCACGAGCGCGCCCTGGCCCGCGCGCTGGGCCTGCCCGCCACGGCCACGCCCTGGGCGGCGCTTCAGCAACAGCCCCAGCCCGGCAACGACGCCTGGGCCTTCATCACCCCCTGCCACTGGCGCATAGGCGCCGACCAGGTGCGCATGGACGATCCGGCGCAGCTGCAGCTCTCGGCCGCCGAATCGGACGAGCTGCTCGCGCTGCTCGCGCCCTGGTTCGCCGAGGACGGCATGGAGCTGCAAGCCGACGGCTCCGGCCGCTGGCTGGCGCGCGGCGAGCCCTTCCGCGGGCTGGACTGCGCCTCGCTCGACCGCGCCATCGGCCGCGACGTGCGCCTGTGGCTGCCCGAGGTCACCCAGGCCAAGCTGCTGCAGCGCCTGCAAAGCGAGATGCAGATGCTGCTCTACACCCACCCGTTCACCGAGCGCCGCGCCGAACGAGGCCTGCCGCCGGTCAACGCCTTCTGGGTGCATGGCGCCGGCGCCCTGCCCGCGGGCTACCAGCCGCCGGCCAACCGGCCCCAAGTGCTGGACGCGCTGCGCGCCCCCGCGCTTGCCGGCGACTGGGCCGCCTGGCGCAGCGCCTGGCAGCAGCTCGACGCCACCGACCTCGCCCCGCTGTGGGACGCGCTGGCCGCCGGCCGCCCGGCGCGGCTGACCCTGTGCGGCGAACGCCATGCCGTGACGCTGGACAGTACCGCCCAGCCCCTGTGGACCCGCATCAAGAACCAATTCAAGCCGCAGCGCGCCACCGATCTGCTGCAAACGCTATGAAAATCATTGCTAGAGATATTCCGCCCCGCACCGCCTGGGCGCTGGAGCAGGCCGGCATCCACCCGCTGCTCGCACGCCTGTTCGCCGCCCGCGGCGTGCAGGCCAAGGAGGAGCTGGACGACGCCCTCGCCCAGCTGCTGCCGCCCGCCGGCCTGGCCGGCGTGCAGGAGGCCGCCCGCCTGCTGGCCGATGCCATTGCCGCCCAGCGGCGCCTCGTCATCGTGGCCGACTACGACTGCGACGGCGCCACCGCCTGTGCCGTGGCCGTGCGCGGCCTGCGCATGCTGGGCTCCACCCAGGTGGGCTACCTGGTACCGGATCGTGTGGTCGATGGCTACGGCCTCACCGCCCCCATCGCCGAGCGCGTGCATGCGCAAGGCGCCGACGTGCTCATCACCGTGGACAACGGCATCGCCAGCGTGGCCGGCGTCGAGCGGGCGCGCGAGCTGGGGCTCACCGTTATCGTCACCGACCACCACCTGCCCGGCCCCGAACTGCCGGCGGCGCACGCCATCGTCAACCCCAACCAGCCCGGCTGCGGCTTCGAGAGCAAGTCCATCGCCGGCGTGGGCGTGATGTTCTACACGCTGCTGGCGCTGCGCGGCGAGCTGCGCCAGCGCGGCGCCTACGACCAGCTGCCGCAGCCGCGCCTCGACGCGCTGCTGCCGCTGGTGGCGCTGGGCACCGTGGCCGACGTGGTGCGGCTCGACGCCAACAACCGCCGCCTGGTGGCCCAGGGCCTGCGCCGCATCCGCGCCGGCCACCTGCCGCCGGGCCTAGGCGCGCTGTTCTCGGCCGCCGGCCGGCGCGCCACGGTGGCCACCACCTTCGACATGGGCTTTGCGCTGGGCCCACGCATCAACGCCGCCGGCCGCCTGGCCGACATGACCATCGGCATCGAGTGCCTGCTGACCGACGACGCGCTGCGCGCCGACGAGCTGGCGCGCCAGCTCGACGCCATCAACCGCGAGCGGCGCGACATCGAGAGCGGCATGCGCGAGCACGCCATGCTGCTGGCCGAGGACCTGTTCGAGCCCGGCAGCGAGCCGCCGCCGGCCGTGAGCGTGTTCGACGCAGACTTCCACGAGGGCGTGGTCGGCATCGTCGCCTCGCGCATCAAGGACAAGCTACACCGCCCCTGCTTCGTCTTTGCCGCCAGCGGCGCGCCCGGCCACGAGCACGAACTCAAGGGCTCGGGCCGCTCCATTGCAGGCTTTCACCTGCGCGACGCGCTCGACCTGGTGGCCAAGCGCCATCCGGGCGTGCTGCTCAAGTTCGGCGGCCACGCGATGGCGGCCGGCTGCACCATCGCCGAGGCGCATTTCGAAGTCTTCGAGCAGGCGCTGTCCCAGGTGGCGCAGGAATGGCTGGACGAGCGCACCCTCACCCGCCAGCTCGAAACCGACGGCCCGCTGCCCGTGCAGTACCGCCACACCGACACGGTGGAGGCGCTGAACCAGCAGGTCTGGGGCCAGGGCTTTGCGCCGCCCACCTTCAGCGAGGAGATGGAGGTCGTCTCGCAACGCCTCGTCGGCCAGGGCGACAAGCACCTGTCGCTCAAGCTGCGCCACCACGGCGAGCTGGTGGACGCGATCTGGTTCGGCCACACCGAGCCGCTGCCAGCGCGCGTGCTGCTGGCCTACCGCCTCGACATCAACGAGTGGCAGGGCCAGCGCAAGGTGCAGTTCCTGGTGGAAGGCGCGCAGGGCTTGTAGATTTGATTGAAAACAGGCTGCAGCGCTTACCCATCAAGCGCCAGCCGCTATTATTTCAGGAGCTACACCAGCAAACCGCTCTGGCGCAGCTGCGCCGCCAGCCCTTCGGCGAAGCGGCGGTAGCCCTCGGCATTGGCGTGGATCTGGTCGGAGCGCAGGCTGGCGTCCGACAGCACGGCCGACCAGCCGCCCGCATGCAGCGGCAGCTTCAGCTCGTCGGCCAGCTCGGCATAGAGCGGATGGTCGCTGAGCCGGCCGGTGCTGGCCGCGAGCAGCGAGAACTGCGGCACCGCCACCAGCAGCACCTGGGCGCCGCCGTCGGCGGCTGCGCGGCAGATGGCGCGGATCTGGTCCTTGGCAGTGGCGGCGCTCATCTGGCGCAGGAAGTCGTTGCCGCCGATGCTCACGATGACCAGCGCGGGCCGGTGCTCCTGCAGCAGGGCCGGCAACCGCGCCAGCGCCTGGGCCGCGGTGTTGCCCGAGATGCCACCGTTCACCACCTGCCAGCCCGTCAACTCCTGCAGCACCGCCGGGTAGGCGGCATCCGCCGCGGCGCCGACGCCCGAGGTCAGCGAATCGCCCAACGCCAGCACGGCTGCGCCCGAAGCCACGGCCCGGGCCTGGGGCGCCTTCTTACCGCAGGCCGGCAGCAGGGCGGCCACGCCCAGGGCAGCCAGCAGGCGCCGGCGCGGCAGATCCGGTGGGAGGAAGAAGTCGGTCATCAGTGCAGTGTCCCCGAGGATGGAAGGCTGGATCGCCTACGCATGCTTATAGCAAGCCAAGCTTCAATCCCGGGCAACAGCTGTTTCTACTGCACCAGCTTGGGCGCCGGCGGGTCGTTGCCCGGCTCGGTGAACAGGTGCGCCGCATCCACCGCGTCGTAGCGGTACTGCTGGCCGCAGTATTCGCAGCCCACCTCGATCACGCCCTGCTCTTCAAGAATGCTCTCGGCCTCGTCGCGGCCCAGGTTGCGCAGCATGTTGCTCACACGCTCGCGGCTGCAGGTGCAGGCGAAGTGCGGTCCGCCCTCGCCGTCCTCGGGCACGAAGCGCAGCAGTTTCTCTTCCCAGAACAGGCGGCGCAGGATGGTTTCCACGTCCAGGCCCAGCAGTTCCTGCGGCGTGAGGCTGGCGGCCAGGTGCGCGAGGCGGTTGTAGTCCTCGTTGAAGTCCATGGCGTCGGCATGCTCGACCGACAGGTCGCCGCGCGCCAGGTTGGCCTCGCCCTTCATGGGCATGCGCTGCAGTATCAGGCCGGCGGCCACCTGGTCGTCGGCGGCCAGCACCAGCACGGCATCGAGCTGCTCGGACTGGCGCATGTACTGCTGCAGCACCTGGGCCAGGCTGTCCATCTTGCGCCCTTGCGCGTCCGACAGCGGCACCACGCCCTGGTAGGGCTGCTGGCCCGGCAGCTTGTCCTTGGGATCCAGCGTGATGGCGCAGCGCCCGCCGCCATGCGCGTTCAGCATGGCCGACAGACGGGCGTCCTCGGCCACCTCGCCGACCACCGTGGCGGTGACGCGCAGGCCCAGGCTGGACTGCACCTCGGCCACGGCCAGCTTGACCGGCCCGTCGCCGAACACCTGGAAGATCAGCGAGCCGTTGAACTTGATGTTCGACTGCATCAGCACGCTGGCCGCCGCCATCTGGCCCAGCAGCTCGCGCACCGGCTCGGGGTAGGGGCCGGACGCGGTGTTGTTCGCGCGGCGGCGCAAAATCTCCTGCCATGCATCGGTCAGGCGCACGATCGCGCCCCGCACGGGCAAGCCTTCAAAGAGAAACTTGTGTAATTCGGACACTATTGCCTTCAATCCATCTTTTTCAACGTGGTGCGGAATCGCCGGGCATTGGCCACATAGCCTGCTGCGCTGCGCTGCAGGCCGGCGATCTGCTCCTCGGTCAACGGACGCACGAGCTTGGCTGGCGAGCCCATGATCATGCTGCCATCGGGAAACTCCTTATTTTCGGTCACCAGCGAACCTGCGCCAACAATGCAGTTTTTGCCGATTTTCGCGCCGTTGAGCACCACCGCGCCGATGCCGACCAGCGATCCGTCGCCGATCGTGCAGCCGTGCAGCATCACCATGTGGCCGATGGTCACGTTCTCGCCCAGGGTCAGCGGCTTGCCCAGGTCGGTGTGCAGCACGCTGCCGTCCTGCACGTTCGAGCCGCGGCCGATGGCTATCAGCTCGTTGTCGCCGCGCACCACCGCGCCGAACCAGACGCTGGCGTCCTCCGCCAGGCGCACGTTGCCCATGACCTGGGCGCTGTCTGCGACCCAGGCCGAATCCGCGATATGCGGCGCCACACCATTCAATTCGTACCTTGCCATGCCGTCTCCGTGGGGTTGTCCTGCATCCAATTCCATGCAGCTGCGCAACCTAGAATTGTAGAGATGGAGTTACGTCAACAAGCGCTTGCCGCGCTGCGCCTGAGCGATCCCGAGGCCAAATCACAGGTGGCGCTCGACCTGTATGCGCAGAGCGCTCACTTAAACATAGCAATCGACGCCGAATTGCCGGTGCCGCCGCCTGCCTCGCTGCCCGGCCACCCCGCGCGGCCCGAGCTCAAGGCCCACACCGAGGTGGCGCGCCGCTCGCCGGCCACGCTGCCGGGCCGCGCGGCGCTGCTGCACGCCATCGCGCACATCGAGTTCAATGCCATCAACCTGGCGCTGGACGCGATCTGGCGCTTTGCCGGCATGCCCGAGGCCTACTACCGCGACTGGCTGCAGGTGGCGGGCGAGGAGGCCAAGCACTTCCGCCTGCTGCGCGCCCATCTGCAGGGCATGGGCTACGACTATGGCGACTTTCCCGCCCACCAGGGCCTGTGGACCATGTGCGAGCGCACCGCGCACGACATCGTCGCCCGCATGGCGCTGGTGCCGCGCACGCTCGAGGCGCGCGGGCTGGACGCCACGCCGCTGATCCAGGCCAAGCTGCACCAGGTCGGCACCGACGACGCGCTGGCGGCCATTGCCATCCTGGATATCATCCTGCGCGAGGAGGTCGGCCACGTGGCCATCGGCAACCGCTGGTACCGCCACCTGTGCGACCAGCAGGGCCTGGACGCCGAGGCGCACTACGCCGAGCTGGTGCTGCGCCACCAGGCGCCGCGGCCCCGGCCACCCTTCAACACCCAGGCGCGCCGGGCGGCCGGTTTCACCGAAACCGAGCTGCGCTGGCTGCAGGAATAGACAATAGCTGACAAAAGTTTCCTTTCGCACACCCAGATACTGCGGTGGTTGATAACAAGATCAAAGGGATTTCGGGCAGCATCCGGTTGCCGGCAGCTTCCAGCCCGCGCCAGCCCCTCTCGCAAGCAACATGACCATGATGACAGCCGTAGGAAACCCCAGCATGCTGCAGACCATGCCCATTGCGCGGCAGGCCATCATGCAGGCCGATGGCGGCATCGTGGGCTACGAACTGTTCAACCGCTCGCGCCCGGGCAACGGCCACACGCTGGACTCCGACGTGGCCCTGGCCTTCACCGTGCTCTCGCACGTCGAGCCCGACGTGCTCGTCGGCAAGCACCTGCTGTTCCTCAACTGCACCCACGAAACCCTGGCCGGCGAGCACCTGGCGCTGCTGCCCATCCGCCAGGTGGTGCTCGAGATCCCCTCGCTGGGCCATGCGGCCGGCCGCGAGGTGCAGACCCGCCTGCCGGTGCTGCAGGCGCTGCGCCAGCGGGGCTTCCGGCTGGCCTTCGACCATTTCGTGCTGGACGGCGCCTACGCCCCCTGGCTGCCGCTGGCCGACTTCATCAAGATCGACCTGTCGGTGCTGACGCCGGACCGGGCCGTGCTGCTGATGCAGTACGCGCGGCGCCGCTCCGCCGCAACCCTGGTCGCCGACAAGATAGAGACCGCCGCCCAGCTCAGGCTGGCGCGCGAGCACCATGCCGACCTGCTCCAGGGCTTTGCCGTGGCGCGGCCCACCGTGGGCTCCGCCCGCATCCTGGTGCCCACGCTGGCACAGGTGCGCCAGCTCGCGGCCCGGCCCGCCGGGCCCGCGCTGGCGGCCTATGTCGAGCGCCATGCCGTGCCGGCCTACAACCTGATGCGGCTGATGCGCTCGCTGCACCTGGATGCCGCCCACCAGTGCCTGGCGATCGACGAGATGCTGCAGACCCTGGGGCCGCAGCAGCTCGGCCGCTGGGCCAACATGATGCGCTCCGTCACCCATGCGCGCATCCCCCAGGGCCTGCTCGACCGCCAGGCCGCCGTGCAGGCCCGCTACACCGCCGAGCAGTCGGACGCCGACGGCCAGCCCATCGCCTTCGTGGTGGCCCTGGCTGCGGCGCTGATCCACGAATCCCAGGCCATCTCGGCCCTGCACCTGCCCGTGCTGGTGCAGCAGGCGCTGTACGAGCAGGCCGGCCCGCTGGCGGCCTACCTGCAGCAGGCCCGAGCCACCGAAGCCTGGCGGACCGGTCCGGCCAGCCAGGCCCTGCCGCCACCGCACCTGGCCCGCTGGCAGGCGGCCGAGCAGTGGGCCAACGCGGCCTGACGCGGCTGCTACCCAACGCTATCGCCAGCGCGGACACCACAGCCCAAGCGCCGGGCACACTGTTAACTATGTTGAGGTCCATTGGGCAACGCTCGAATGAACAACGCTGCATTTGATAGCTTTTACTGATTGATTTGAAAAAATCCAGGGAACTCTACGATACCTTCCGCTCCGTTTACCGTAGCGCCCAACGCCACGGCCTGTCACCTTCTGGAGCGATTCATGTATCCCATCCCCTGGAGAAGCCCCGTGCTGCGCCTCACAGCCCTGGCCAGCGCGACAGCGGCGGCCGCACCCGCCTGGGCGCAAGAGGCCATGTGCCAGATATCACTGGGTTATGGCCCCATGGTCACCTCACCCCCACCAGCGCCATCGCCCGTGCCTGGCATGGGCATGGTGGCCATCGGCCTGCTGACCGCCACCGTCGGCGTGGCGGCCTGGAGCAAGAGCCGCGCGGCCGGCAAGCATGGCCGCCAGTTCCTGTCGGCGGCACTGCTGGCCTCGGCCGGCCTGATGCTCGCCCATGGCACAGACAGCCTGGCCCAGGCCGCACGCGCCTACGAGCTGAGCGACCCCAAGGGCGGCACGCTGGCTTACAACGACATTCCTGCTGCCGACCCGGCGCCGCTGATCACCGTGACCAACACCAGCGGCGTGCGCCTGCGCATCACCAGCAATGGCAATGCGGCCGAGACCGGTAGCTGCACGGTGGATGCCGAGCTGGCACCCAACGGCACCTGCACCACGCAGGCCGTCTGCCCGCCGCCGCCGGTGGAGCCACCACCTCCGCCTCCGCCTCCGCCCCCTGCAGCAGAACCCCCGCCACCACCTCCGCCACCGCCACCGCCACCGACAAGCATGACAGTGACCACGGCGCCCGACGTGGACTGCGACTGGAACACGCTGCTGTATTCGGTGTCAGCCAATGATTTCTACAACACGCAGTACTACGTCTATGGTCCCATGATCACCGTGCAGCCGACCTTCGATCCAAGCAGCCCGGCGGCCACGGTGGGCATGACCTATCCCGAGCGGCCGCGCCTGACGCTGGATGCCAATGGCCAACCGGAAAATCTGGAGGCTGCCACCGGCTATGCCGCCACGGTGACGGCCACGGCCCCCGATGGCTACACCTTTGTCGAGCCGACGGAGAGCACCCGCAATTGGAGCTTTGCGCCCAACCCCGATGCCGGCAAACGGCTGTGCTACCAAGCCGCCGGCAGCCTCTGATCGCCGCGGCATCTCCGGCATCAGCAACAAAAAAGATAGCTGCCAGCACTTGACTATTGGGTTATTTCAATACTTTCTTGATTGAAATCACCGTAATACAAGCGCTGGCAGCTATTCTTTTTAGTGCATACCGATACCGCAGCTCGGCCTCAGCCCCGCATGGCCCAGCCCTGCAAGCGGTACGCACCGTCCCAGAACATCCACTCCAGCTCCGCCGAATAGCGGTAGGCCTCGCGCATGCGCCGGCGGATGCCTTCGCTTTCCTGCGCGGCCACGCGGTCTATGGTGCGCAGCACGCCCTGCACGGCAGCGTGGAATTCCTCGCCCGCATAGGTGTCGATCCAGGCCTGGTAGGGGTTGCCGGCCGCCGAGCGGGCGTGGATGGCACGCCCCACCTCGGCGTAGATCCAGAAGCACGGCAGCAGGCCGGCCAGCGCCACCGGATAGGGTTCGCTCCAGGCCGTGGCCAGCAGAAAGCTGGTGTAGTGGTGGCAGGCGGGCGACAGTGGCGTGTCGGCGAACTCCTGCGGTGTGATGCCGAAGTCGCGCATGAAGCCGCCGTGCAGCTTGCGCTCCTCGACCACCGCTTCCTGCGCCGCCGCCGCGAACTGCACCACCTCGTCGGCGCTGTCGGCCTTGGCCGCGGCCACGGCCAGCGCGCGGCCGTAGGCCACCAAGTAGTGCGCATCCTGGATCACATAGTGGCGAAAGCGCTCGCGCGCCAGGCTGCCCGCGGCCAGCTCCTGGTTGAAGGGCAAGGCCAGCGTGGCCTCGAACAGCGGGTGGTTGTCCTTCCAGATGGCTTCGCAAAATGGCATGGGCGGTTTCCTCAGTTCTCGGTGGGGCCGATGGCGGCCTGGGCGCTGGCCTGCTGCAGCCAGCGGCCGAAGTCGGCCAGCGCCGCGGCGTGCGGCTCGGGCGGTTCGGAAGACTCGGGCGCGGCACTGGCCGCCACGGCACCGGCCGCCGCCGTGTCGGGAACCACCCAATAGTAGGCCCGCGCGCCGCGCAGCACGCGCGCGCAGGCCACGACCAGGTCGCCGCGCGCCAGTTCTTCCTCGATCAGCATGGGCGGGATCAGCGCCACGCCCATGCCGTGGCTGGCGGCCACCGCCAGCATGGAGAACAGCTCGTAGCGCGGCCCCTGCAGCGCCCGCGGCGCCTCCACCCCCACGGCCTCGAACCAGTGGCGCCAGGCCTCCGGGCGGGTGCTCTGCTGCAGCAGCGGCAGCGTGGCCAGCACCTCGGGCGCCACCTGCAGGTAGGCCCGGCCCCGGCCCCGGCGGGTCGCGCCTTCGAGCAGGCGCGGGCTGCAGACCGGCACGATCACCTCGTCCATCAGCCAGGTGGCGCGGGTGCCCGGCCACTGCCGCGCCTGCTCGGGCGTGCCGGCGTAGATGGCGGCGTCCACCGTGCGCTCGGCAAACAGAAAGGGCCGGGTCTGCACGTCGATGTGCACCACCACGTCCGGGTGCAACTCGTGGAATTGCGGCAGCCGCGGCAGCAGCCAGCGCGTGGCGAAGGTGGGCACGGCGGCGATGCTGATCGCGCCGCCCGCGCCCTGCTGGGCCATGATGTCCAGCGTGCCCTGCTCCATGCCCTGCAGCCACTGCGCCACCTGCCGGCTGTACTGGCGGCCGGCTGCGGTCAGTACCACGCCGTGGCGTGTGCGCCGAAACAGCGCCAGCCCGAGCTGCGCCTCCAGCGCGATGATCTGGCGCGAGACCGCGCTCTGCGTCAGCGACAGCTCCTGCGCCGCGCGGGTGTAGCTCTCGTGGCGGGCCGCCGATTCGAAGCAGGCCAGCGCCTGCGTGGAGGGAATCATTTTTCGCATATTTGGCTGCCTGACATAAGGAAAAAACCGATCCAGCAGCGTTTATAAATGATTTTTTATCATTTATCGATGAGAAACAATCGTTTGCCGCGCGGACTGCGCCGTCGTACGATGGCGGCCACTACAGCAGATTTCTACAGGAGCAACACATGGCACGCTTTCAATGGGACGATCCCTTCCACCTCGACCAGCAGCTGAGCGACGATGAGCGCATGATCCGCGACGCGGCCTATGCCTATTGCCAGGAAAAGCTGATGCCCCGCGTGCAGGAGATGTTCCGCCACGAGAAGACCGATGCGAGCATCTTCCGCGAGATGGGCGAGCTGGGCCTGCTGGGCCCCACGATCCCCACGCAGTACGGCGGCGCCGGCCTGAACTACGTGAGCTACGGCCTGGTGGCCCGCGAGATCGAGCGCGTGGACTCGGGCTACCGCTCGATGGCCTCGGTGCAGTCGTCGCTGGTGATGGTGCCGATCAACGAATTCGGCACCGAAGCACAGAAGCAGAAGTACCTGCCCAAGCTGGCCTCGGGCGAGTACATCGGCTGCTTCGGCCTGACCGAGCCCGACCACGGCTCCGACCCCGGCTCCATGGCCACCCGCGCCTACAAGGTCGATGGCGGCTACCGCCTCAAGGGCAGCAAGATGTGGATCACCAACAGCCCGATCGCCGACGTGTTCGTGGTCTGGGCCAAGGAAGTCGATCCCTCGGGCAACGTGGGCGAGATCCGCGGCTTCGTGCTGGAGAAGGGCTTCAAGGGCCTGTCGGCACCGGCCATCCACGGCAAGGTGGGCCTGCGCGCCTCGATCACCGGCGAGATCGTGATGGACGACGTGTTCGTGCCCGAAGAGAACGCCTTCCCCGAGGTGCGTGGCCTGAAGGGCCCGTTCACCTGCCTGAACAGCGCGCGCTTCGGCATCGCCTGGGGCGCCATGGGCGCGGCCGAGTTCTGCTGGCACACCGCCCGCCAGTACACGCTGGACCGCAAGCAGTTCGGCCGCCCGCTGGCCGCCAACCAGCTGATCCAGAAGAAGCTGGCCGACATGCAGACCGAAATCACCCTGGGCCTGCAGGCCGCGCTGCGGGTGGGCCGCATGAAGGACGAGCACCAGAACGTGATCGAGATCACCTCGCTGATCAAGCGCAACAACTGCGGCAAGT
>JBLZYV010000046.1:13085-35944 GCA_050282565.1 Comamonas sp. | reverse complement strand
GTGGTCTGTGGCCACTGGAATCCTGGCATTGCCCCACGTTTCAACCCTAATTATGGCAACGCCCCCACAGCAGCCAATGTTCTGAATGCAGCCCAGGTCACGTTGGAAGTGGAGGCCCTGCAGTTGCTGCCATTCACTGGTGCCCGTACCGTAGCCGCAACCGCTATGGCCGCCAAAGACAGCCAGTCTGTAGCGTCATTCCAGATAGGCTCGCAGTTATTGCGATTTGAAAATACCCGATTGTTGGGGCAAATTGGGAAAACCGTCGGCCTCGACATTAGCCGCCTAACCGTTCTTGATAAAAATGGCATCGCCAATGCCAAGATTACACCAGCAGGGTTGTTGCAATTCCTCGGCCTGCCAATCGGAGTCAACGATCTCGCCTTGCTGACTCCAGGTGATCTCGCGAATGTGAATGCCTCGCTGCTGAACCTGATTGATGCGGCAATCAATGCTGCTGGAGACAGCTTTCTCAATGCAGGGGTTGACGTAGGCGCCCTACAAGCATTGAGGGCCTATATAGCCTCATCACCCATTGCAAACATCCTTGTACCTCTGGGTGGCCCTAACGGTATTTTGGCCACAGTTGCCGGAGGGCGCAATGGAACGATAGGTCCTGGCCTGGATGTGGCACTAGATATTGCTGACTTAGTACGCACACAAATGGTCGAAGCCCACACACGCCTGGTTATCGCCAATCAAAAATATGCCCTAGACCTGAAGCTGGAAATCCCAGGATTAACAGCAGCAAAGCTGACTGTGGTGGAGCCCCCTACTGTAGCAATTGGCCCTGCCGATGGCAAGACAAAGGCACGTAGCGCACAAGTGCGACTAAGCCTCGATATCAATACGAGTGGAAAGGGATCCCTGCCAACCTTAACGGATGCTCTTGGCATCAAGTTGCACATCCCCATTCAAGTAGACCTAGTCCGCAGCACTGGGACATTGGAGGCGATTCAGTGCACAGCAACAGGCAACGCACGGATGGCCAACATTTCAGTTCGCTCAGCCATCGGAGATGTCTGTATCGGTCAGTTGGATGCGAATGGTATATGCCAAAAGACACGCTTGGTGGACGTGGATGTATTGAATCTCTTGGGAGGGGTAACGATCGACAGCAAAGTATCGACTTCGTTACTAGAAGGAGCCTCCTTCTCCTCTCCACCGAATATGCAAGCCTGCCCATTCAATCATGGCACTCTGGATGAGTGCCTAGTGAACATGCATGTGGGTGACCAGACCATGAGCGGTCCCAATGGGCTCCGTCTTGGGCAAACCGTTACCAATCTTTTGAAAGCAATACCTGCAGCAGTGGGAGACATATCGAATGCAAAGCCCAATGGTCTACTAGGTATCGTTCTTGGTCTCGTCCTTGCGCTTATTGGTGGATTGCAAGGACTTCTCAATATTGTTGCAGGCATCGTTTCCACTTTGCTTTCCCCTATTTTGGATGTGATTGGTGGCGTTCTGGACAGTCTGCTCACCTCGCTTGGCGTTGAGCTAGGCCGTGCAGAAGTGGAACTGCTTGGCATCCAGTGCGACACCGCCCAATTGGTCAATTAACGACATCCCTCTTAAATACATGACCCAAACACAAGGAACAACACAGTGAATTCAAGCGATTTGGTCATCTACGTATGGGAAGGCCAAGCCGATATTGCCGAGCGGGTGGAGCGCTGCATGGTCAACATGGATGTTGACGTGGTGCGCGCCGACGGCTTGAATATTTCCTCCCCCGAGCCGGGAGATGGCAACGCCATTGCCGTGGTCAGTGTGTCGGTGCTGGAAGGCGCGCGCTTCACGCGCCAGCGGATCGAGGGTTCGTTCGGCGGCATGCCGGTGCTGTGGGTCAGCTCCAGCCAGCGCGGAACGAATCCGGGCACCTATGCCGCGGAGTATTCGCACGTGCTGCCCTTCGACTTCACCGGGGCGGAGCTGCGCGCGATGCTGGTGCGCATCCTGCGGCGCCTGCAGAGCACGCGGCGCCAGGTGAACCGTTCGGACGACATCATCGCCGTGGCCGACTGCATGCAGCGCCTGCTGCACGACGTGGACACCTTTGCCGACTGCGAGCACAGCGTGCTGGTCTTTGGCGAGACCGGCACGGGCAAGGAGCGCATTGCCGAGCGGCTGCACGAGCGCAACACGCACTATGGCCAGGGCCCGTTCGTCGTGGTCAACTGCGGCGCCATCCCCGACGGCCTGTTCGAGTCGCTGTTCTTCGGCCACGCCAAGGGCTCGTTCACCGGCGCGGTCACCGCGCACAAGGGCTTCTTCGAACAGGCCAACGGCGGCACGCTGTTCCTCGATGAAATCGCCGACCTGCCGCTGTACCAGCAGGTGAAGCTGCTGCGCGTGCTGGAAGAGCGCACGGTCACCCGGCTGGGCGCCTCGTCCCCGGTGCCGCTGGACTTCCGGCTGGTGGCGGCCACCAACAAGTCGCTGCGCGACCTGGTGCATGCGGGCAAGTTCCGCGCGGACCTGTTCTTCCGCCTGGCCGTGATCGAGCTGGAGATGCCCAGCCTGGAAGAGCGCGGCGAGGCCGACAAGCTGGCCATCTTCAACAGCATCCTGGGCAAGGTGGTGGGCCAGGAGCTGATGGAAGTGCTGGGAGAGCCGCCGTTCTTCATCCTCGACGCGGTGGCGCAGATGTACTTCCCCGGCAATGTGCGCGAGCTGCGCAACCTGACCGAGCGCATCGGCGTGGCAGCCCGCCAGACGCAGGACTGGCAGGCCGGCGGTGCGATCGAGCGCATCCTGCGCCAGGCGCAGAGCCTGTCGGCATCGACCTTTCCCGTGGAGGCGGCATCCGGAGACCCGGTGGTGCTGGCCGACCGCAGCAACTGGAACATGGAAGAGCGCAACCGCATCATCGCCGCGCTTGGCACCAATGGCTGGAAGCGGCAGAACACGGCACAGCAGCTGGGCATCAGCCGCAAGGTGCTGTGGGAGAAGATGCGCAAGTACCAGATCAGCGACGGCGAGCCCGAAGTGCCCGTTGCCGGGCAAGAGGCGACTGCCATCCCCGTCGGCAAGTAGCTCACGCATTTTTGGCATCCAGCCCAATACCAATAAGCGCCATAAGCTATTAAATATATAGCAATCTACGGAGTCCCATCCGTTCGTCCTTCAGCCTATGCAAGCCAAACCCCTGATCGTTTTCGTCGGTGCCGTCTACCCCAGCCAGTACAGCCTGCTGTGCAGCCATCTGCGCGCCAGCGGCCAGGCCGACAGTTGGTTCATGACCACGCCCGGCCACAAGGCCAACCACGAGAAGGACTGCGACCACCTGCTGTCCTTCCAGCCCGACGGCAACATCGTCGCGCCGCAGAGCTACTACTACTCCGACAAGGTGGAGCGCTCGGCGCGTATCTGCCGCGGCGTGCTCAAGGCGCTGCAGGATTTCGAGAAGGCCCAGGGCCGGCGCATCGACCTGGTGGTGGCGCATTCGCTGTGGGGCGCGCCCAACTGGCTGTATGGTGAGCTGCAGGCGGCCGTCATCAGCTACATCGAGTTTCCGAGCTACCTCGCCCACGGCTGGGATGCGGCCTACCCGCCCGACGCGGCGCAGCGCATGGGCGACCGCAATACCGAGATGCTGCACTTCCACCAGGTGCTGTGCAGCGACCTGACCATCGTGCCCAGCGCCTATGCGCGTTCGATGTTCCCGCCGCTGCTGCAGGAGCGCATCGCCGTGCAGTTCGAGGGCTTCGACATCCAGCCGCCGCTGCTCAGGAACGGCAACGCCCCCGCGTCCGACCGGCCCTTCACCATCGCGTTCTCGGCGCGCGACCTCTCCAGCGCCAAGGGCTTCGAGACCTATGTGCGCCTGGTGGACCGCATGGTGCGCGAGGGCGACGGCGCGAACACGCGCTTCCTGGCCATCGGCGACGCCACCGCCGCCACCTACGGCTACGAGCAGCAGTGGGTGGAGCGCCGCTACGGCGGCCAGGTGAAGAGCTTCCGCGACCACCTGCTCCAGGTCTACCCGGCAGCGCAGGTGATCGAGTTTCCGGGCCGCCTGCCTTACGATGAGTTCGGCAAGCTGCTGGCCGATGTCAATCTCTTCCTCTACCCGCTGCGCTACGGCGTGGCCAACTGGGGCCTGATGGAGATCCTGGCGCGCGGCGGCTGCGTGATCGGCTCCAACTGGGGCTTCATCCCCGAGCTGGTGCAGAACGACGTCAACGGCCTGCTGCTGCCCGACAACGACGACGCCTGGATCCACGCCGTCCGCCTGCTGCGCGCCGACCCCGCGCGGCGCGAGCGCTATTCGAAGGCCGCGGTCGAGACCGGCAAGCGCTACCACATCTCCAACGTCGCGCCGCGCTTCATGGGCCTGTTCCAGCGCGTGCTCACGCAGCGGCAGGCGCCGCTGGTACTGACCGAGGCCGCCTCGGCAGCGTGAAGCGGCTCAGCCGCGCGCGGTGCTGAACTCGCGCAGCGTCTGCAGGAACAGCTGGGTGGCCGCAGACAGTTGGTCCCGGCCATGGGTGGCATACAGCGTGGAGGCCGGTGCCGGCTGCGACAGTGGACGGTACACCACGCCCTGCGGACTGAATTCCCGCGTGGACTCGGGCAGCAGGCCGATGCCCAGGTTCGCCTGCACCAGGCTCAGCAGCGTCTGCAGCTCCACCACCTCCTGGTAGATCTGCGGCTCGAATCCAGCATCCAGGCACGCCTGGTGCAGGCTGCTGGCGAACGCCGACTGGCCGCGCCGAAAGCTGATGAACCGCTGCCCGGCCAGATCCACGAGGCGGATCGTGGCGCGCCGCGCCATCGCGTGCTCTTGGGCCATCACGACGGCCATGGGCTCGGTGCCCAGGGCCTCGCTGGCCAGTTCATGGTCCGAGTACTCGGCGCGGTTCAGGCAGATGTCGAGCTTGCGCTGGCGCAGCGCCTCGATCTGGGAGCTGGGCTGCAACTCATGCAGCGACCATCGCACCTCGGGGCAGCGCTTTTGGAACTCCCTCAGGCACTGCGGCAACTGGCCGAGCATGACGGAGCTGACCACGCCGATGCGTAGCGGCCCCCACAGCCCCAGGCCGGCCTGCCGCGTCACATCCACCGCCTGGTCCATTTGCCGGAACACCAGCGCGGCCTGCGCCTTCAGCGCCAGGCCCGCGGCCGTCAGATCCACGCGCCGCTGCGAGCGCAGGAAAAGCGGCGTGCCCAGTTCCTCCTCCAGCAGCCTGATCTGCTTGCTCAGCGGGGGTTGTGAAATATGCAGCCGGGCTGCCGCGCGGCCAAAGTGCAATTCCTCGGCGAGTACCGCGAAATAGCGGAGCAGGCGCAGATCCATACCTTCAAGTTATCAATCGTTGTTTTCGAAGATATTGTACGAAGCCATCGGTTTTCCACATACTGCGCGCCTCCAAGGAGTCCCACGTATGAAACTCAAGATCAACCAGAAAACACATGCCATCGACGTCGATGGCACCACCCCGCTGCTGTGGGTGCTGCGCGAACAGCTGGGGCTGACCGGCACCAAGTTCGGCTGCGGCGCCGGCATGTGCGGCGCCTGCACCGTGCACCTCGATGGCAGCCCGATCCGCTCGTGCAGCACGCCGGTATCCGCCTGTGCGGGCAAGAGCATCACAACCATCGAGGGCCTGTCGAAAAACGGCGACCATCCGCTGCAACAGGCCTGGGTGCAACTGGACGTGCCGCAGTGTGGCTACTGCCAGTCCGGCCAGCTGATGTCGGCAGCCGCCCTGCTCAAGCACACCCCAAAGCCGACGGACGAGGACATCACCAATGCGATGTCGGGCAACATCTGCCGCTGCGGCACCTATGGCCGCATCCGCCGCGCGATCCATGTCGCCGCCGGCAACGCCGCAGCGCCCCAGGCCGAATAAGGAGTGCATGCCATGTCCCCCTCCTTGCTTGCACAGCCCGAGCGCCGCGCATTCCTGAAGACCTCGGCCACCATCGGCGCCGGCCTGGCCATCGGCCTGCACCTGCCTGCGCTGCAGGCCAAGGGCCAGAAGAAGGCCCAGGCCGCCCAAGCCGCCGCCGGCGGCGAGTTCGAGCCCAATGCCTGGGTGCGCATCTTCCCTGACAACAGCATCCGCCTGGTCGTACACAAGCACGACTCAGGCACCGGCGTGCACACGGCGCTGGGCATGATGCTGGCCGAAGAGCTGGGCGTATCGCTGTCCCAGGTCGAGGTCGTGCCGCCCAGCCATCCGTTCTACCAGGCCTACATCCATCCGCAGTGGAAGGTCTTCTCCACCGGCGGCAGCACCAGCGTGATGCTGGAGTTCGAGCCCCTGCGCAAGGCCGGCGCGGTAGCGCGCACGATGCTGATCCAGGCCGCCGCGCAGCAATGGAAGGTGCCCGCAGAAGATTGCGTGGCCCGCAACGCCAGTGTGCTGCACCCGGCCAGCGGCCGAAAGCTGAGCTACGGCGCGCTGGCCGAGCAGGCCGCCCAATTGCTCGTGCCGCAGGAGGTCAAGCTCAAGCCGCCGGAGCAGTTCCAGCTGATCGGCAAGCACAGCCACAAGCTGCATGCGGCGTCCAAGGTCACCGGCAAGCACCAGTACAGCATCGACGTGAAGCTGCCCAACATGCTCGTGGCCGTGATCGCGCACAGCCCGGTGGTCAACGGCCGCGTCAAGCGCATTGACGACAAGCAGGCCCTGGCCGTGCCCGGCGTGCGCCAAGTCATCAAGGTGCCGGCCGCACCGGCGGAGCTGCTGGGTGGCAACCAGGAAGGCGTGGCTGTGCTGGCCGACAGCTACTGGGCCGCCAAGCGCGGGCGCGATGCGCTCCAGGTGCAATGGGACGATGGCGATTTCGCGCAGTTCGGCAGCGATGACGTGGGGGCGCGCCAAAAAGCCTTCCTGGCCAGCGGCCAGGCCGCGCAGGCCCTGGTTCCCACGGTGCAGAGCGGCGACGTGCCCAAGGCCCTGGCCCAGGGCAGCAAGGTGCTGGAGGCCGAGTACTTCATGCCCTACAAGGCCCAGCTGCCGCTGGAGCCCGAGTGCGTGGTCGTGCACCTCGTGGACGGCAAGATGCACTTCTGGGCCGGGCTGCAGGTGCCGAGCAATGCGTTGACGGCAGCTGAGACAGTTGCCGGCCTCGGCGAGAAGGACGTGGTGCTGCATGACCTCACGGGCGGCGGCAGCTTCGGCGCCCGTGAAGCCCGGCACTGGCTGATCGAGGGCGCGTACCTCGCCAAGGCCACGGGCCGACCCGTCAAGCTGATGTACAGCCGCGAGGACGAGATGCGCCAGCTCTACTACCACGCTGCCAGCTACACCCGGCTGGCCGGCGCGCTCGATGCCGATGGCCAGCTCAGCGCCCTGCAGATGCGGGCCGTGTCGCCGGCCTCGCCCGAGATGTGGGAGCCCGGCTACTTCGACCGCAAGGACCGGATGGACTACAGCACCACCGAGTCCATCTGCGCCTGGGACTATGCCTACAAGGCGCCCCACATGGACATCGGCTGGGTGCGCCACGAGACGGGCATGCCCACGGGCTGGTACCGGGCCGTGAGCTTCATCCCCAACGTGTTCGCCACCGAGAGCTTCATGGACGAGCTGGCGCATGCCGCCGGCAAGGACCCGGTACAGTTCCGCAAGGCCCACATGCAGGGCAGGCCCCGCCACATCGCGGTGCTGGAGCTGGCCGCGCAGAAAGCCGGCTGGGGCAAGAATTTGCCGGCCAACCGCGCGCTGGGCATTGCCACGAACCAGGGCTACACCAGCTATATCGCCATCGTGGCCGAGGTCGAAAAGCAAGGTGAAGAAGTCAAGGTCAAGCGCATCACCTGCGTGGCCGACTGCGGCCTGGCCGTGCAGCCCAGCGGCGTCGAGGAGCAGCTCTACGGCGGCATCATGTGGGGGCTGGGCCACGCCCTGTACGACAAGCTCGACATCAAGGATGGCCAGGTGGTGCAGAGCAACTTCACCGACTACCCGGTGATGCGCATGTCGGACATGCCCGAGGTGAACATCACCATCGTGCAGGGCGACACCGCCAAGCCCGGCGGCGTTGGCGAGCTATCCAACCCCAGCGTGGTGCCTGCGATCGCCAACGCCCTCTTCAGGCTGACCGGCCAGCGCCAGCGGACGACCCCGCTGGCGATGAAGGCATAGGCGCCGCTGCGGTCGCCGGTGGCCGCCGCCCGCCAGGCACCGCGGGCGGCGGACCAAGCCTCAGAGCAAAACGATGTCGTACAAATCCTGCCCCAGCGCATTGTCCGCCTGCAGCGAAATCGGCTTGCCGATGAAGTCGGAGAGCCCGGCCAGGTGCTGGCTTTCCTCGTCGAGGAACATCTCCACCACCTTGGCACAGGCCACCACGCGGAATTCCTTGGGGTTGAACTGGCGCGCCTCGCGCAGGATCTCGCGCAGGATGTCGTAGCACACGGTGCGCACGGTCTTCACCTGCCCCACGCCGTGGCACAGCGGGCACGGCGTGCACAGCATGTGGGCCAGCGATTCGCGCGTGCGCTTGCGCGTCATCTCCACCAGGCCCAACTGCGAGAAGCCGCCACACATGGTCTTGACCCGGTCGCGCTCCAGCTGCTTGCGCAGCTCCTGCAGCACCGAGGCCTGGTGGTCTTCGCGCAGCATGTCGATGAAGTCGACGATGATGATGCCGCCCAGGTTGCGCAGGCGCAGCTGGCGCGCAATCGCGTGCGCGGCCTCGAGGTTGGTCTTGAAGATGGTTTCGTCGAAGTTGCGCGCGCCCACGTAGCCGCCGGTGTTCACGTCCACCGTGGTCAGCGCCTCGGTCTGGTCGACGATCAGGTAGCCGCCAGACTTCAAGTCCACCCGCCGCCCCAGCGCGCGGGCGATCTCCTCATCCACCGCGTAGAGGTCGAAGATGGGCCGCTCGCCCTTGTAGTGCTGCAGCTTGGGCACGGCAGCCGGCATGAACTCCTGGCCGAAGTGCAGCAGTTGCTCGAACTGCTCGCGCGAGTCGATGCGGATCGATGTGGTTTCGTCGCTCACCATGTCGCGCAGCACGCGCTGCATCAGGTTCAGATCCTGGTGCAGCAGCGTGCGCGGCGGCAGCTTGAGCGAGGACTCGCGGATGCGCTTCCACACCTTGCGCAGGTAGGCGATGTCTTCGGAGAGTTCGTCGTCGCTGGAGTCCTCGCCATTGGTGCGCAGGATGAAGCCCCCGCCGCCGCCGGTCTCCTTGGTGCCCACCAGCGCCTGCAGGCGGCCGCGCAGCGCGTCGCGCTCTTCCTGCGGAATCTTCTGCGACACGCCCACGTGGTCGTCCTGCGGCAGGAAGACCAGCAGGCGCCCGGCCACGCTGATCTGCGTGGACAGGCGCGCGCCCTTGGTGCCTATCGGGTCCTTGATGACCTGCACCATGATCGACTGGCCCTCGAACACCTGGCGCTCGATGGGCACGGGCGGCTCATTCTTGCGTGCGAACATCGGCGCCTCGCCGTTCTCCTGGCGCTGCCACACATCGGCCACGTGCAGGAAGGCCGCGCGCTCCAGGCCGATGTCGATGAAGGCGGATTGCATGCCCGGCAGCACGCGCGATACCTTGCCCAGGTAGATGTTGCCGACCAGGCCACGCTCCAGCGTGCGCTCGTGGTGCAGCTCCTGCACCGCCCCGGCTTCGATGACGGCCACCCGCGTCTCCTGCGGCGACCAGTTGATCAAGATATCGTTGTGCACGGCATTCCCGTTTTTTGTGAACTGCCGTCGAGTGTAGCGGGCTCGGGTTCTCCCTAGATCAAATTTCGAAACCGGCCGCGCGCAGCAGGTTCGCGGTCTCGAACATGGGCAAACCCATGATGCCCGAGTAGCTACCCGCGAGCCGCTCCACATAGGCTGCGGCCCGGCCCTGGATGCCATAGGCGCCCGCCTTGCCCATGGGCTCGCCGGTGGCCACGTAGGCGGCGATCTGCGCCTCGCTCATGGCCGCGAACCGCACCTGCGATACCGACAGCGCCGACAGGCGCCTGCCCCCGGCCTGCAGCGCCACGGCCGTCAGCACGCGGTGCGTATGGCCGCTGAGCCGGGCTAGCATCTCGTGCGCCTGCGCGGGCGATTCGGGCTTGCCGAGGATGTGCCGGCCCAGCGCCACCGTGGTGTCGGAGCACAGGATGGGCGCAGCATCGAGCCCGCGCCGCTGCAGGCGGGCCACGGCGGCGTCGAGCTTGAGGCCGGTCACCCGCTGCACATAACGGGTCGCGGATTCGCCGGGCAGCGCGGCTTCCAGCGCCTCGGGGTCCTGCGGCTCGGGGTCGCCCTCCTGCGCCACCAGCAGGCGGTGGGCGATGCCCATCTGCTCCAGCAGCTGGCTGCGGCGCGGCGACTGCGACGCCAGGTAGAGAAAAGTTTGGGGTGTTTTTGGCATTTTGCGCTTATGCAACAAGCGCTAGCAGCTATCAAAGTTGATAGCTGCTGCTATTCGCGGTGGTAGGGATGGCCGGCGTTGACCGACCAGGCCCGGTACAGCTGCTCGATCAACAGCACGCGCACCATGGCGTGCGGCAGCGTCAGGTCGGACAGGCGGATGCGCTCATGCGCAGACTGGCGGAATGCGGGCTCGATGCCATCGGGCCCGCCGATCACCAGCGCCACGTCGTCGCCGCCGAGTTGCCAGTCCTTGAGCCGCTGCGCCAGCGCCCTGGTGGTCAGGCTGGTGCCGCGCTCGTCCAGCACCACGATCCGCGTGCCCTTGGGGATGGCGGCCTCGATGCGCTCGCGCTCGGCGGCGTACAGGGTCTCCAGCGTCTTGGAGCCGCGCGGCTCGGTCTTGACGGCCTTGAGCTCGACCTTGATCTCGTGCGGAAAGCGCTTGGCGTAGTCGTCATAGGCCGTCTGCGCCCAATCGGGTACGCGCTGGCCGACCGCAACGATCAGTATCTTCACCGGCGGGCAGGCTTACTTGGCGGCCGTCTTGCGCGCCGGGGCCTTCTTGGCGGGCGCCTTCTTGGCCGCGGGCTTGTTGACGACCACGGTCTTCACCACGGCCTTGCTGGCAGGCTTTTTCGGGGCCGGCTTGGGGGTCGACTTCACGGCCGACTTGGCCGGGGCCTTGCCGGTGGTCTTCTTGGCGGCAGGCTTGGAGGCTTTTACGGCTCCAGCGCTTGCCTTGCCTGCGCCAGCAGCTCTCTTTTTGGGAGCTGCCTTGGGAGCGGCTTCTGGCTCGGCGGCAGCGCGCTTGCGTGCCACGGGCTTCTTCTTGGGTTCGGCCTCGGCATCCTCGGACGAGCGCAGCCGGGGCTTGGCGCTGCCGAGCTTGACGCGCACCGGCATCTCGCCCCAGATCTCTTCCAGGCGGTAATACTGGCGGATCACCGGCTGCATGATGTGCGCCACCACCGGACCGCAGTCCACGATGATCCACTCGCCGTTGTCCTCGCCTTCGACGCGGGGCTTGTCGAAGCCGGCCTCCTTGACCGCATCCTTCACGCTGCCGGCGAGGGCCTTGGTCTGGCGGTTGGACGTGCCCGAGGCCACGATCACGCGCTCGAACAGGGGCGACAGATGCTCGGTGTTGAAGACCTGGATGTCTTGCGCCTTCACATCTTCCAGCCCGTCGACTATGGCGCGCTGCAGCTTGGTGACGTCCTTTTTGGCCGCGGATTCGGATTTCTTGGTGGTGCTCATCAGTCAGTGATGGTTAGTAGATGGGGCGATTATAGGTTTGCATGCCTACAACCACTCGCGGCGCACCAGATAGCGGCGCAGCAGCTCGTCCTCGGGCGAGCCTTCCGGGTCCTGGCGCTGGTAGCTCCAGCTCGCCAGCGGCGGCATCGACAGCAGGATGGATTCGGTGCGCCCGCCCGACTGCAGGCCGAAGTGCGTGCCGCGGTCCCACACCAGGTTGAACTCCACGTAGCGCCCGCGCCGGTAGAGCTGGAAGGCGCGCTCGTGCTCGCCGTAGGCCGTGTCCTGGCGGCGTTCCACGATAGGCAGGTAGGCCGACAGGAAGGCATCGCCCACCGATTGCAGCATCGCGAAGCTTTGCGCATGGCCCAGCTCGGCGAAGTCGTCGAAGAAGATGCCGCCGATGCCGCGCTGCTCGTCGCGGTGCTTGAGGTAGAAATACTCGTCGCACCAGGTCTTGAAGCGCGGGTACAGCCCGTCGCCGAACGGCGCCAGCGCATCGCGGCAGCTGCGGTGGAAGTGCTGCGCGTCCTCTTCCACCGGGTAGAACGGCGTCAGGTCCATACCGCCGCCGAACCAGCAGGTCGGCACCTGCCCCGCGTGGCCGGCCGCAATCATGCGGACGTTCATGTGCACCGTGGGCACATGGGGGTTGCGCGGGTGGAAGACCAGCGACACGCCCATGGCCTCGAACGGCGCGCCCGCCAGCTCGGGCCGGTGCTGCGTGGCCGACGGCGGCAACTGCGGCCCACGCACATGCGAGAAGCCGCAGCCCGCGCGCTCGAACACGCGCCCGCCTTCCAGGATCTTGGTGATGCCCCGGCCCTGCAGCTTCTCGCCCGGCTCCTTGTGCCAGGCATCGCTCAGAAAGCTCGCGCCACCCTCGCCTTCCACGGCTTCGACGGCATCGGCGATACGCTGCTGCAGCCCCTGCAGGTAGCGCGACGCCGCCTGCACGCGGTCGCCGGCGATCACCCCGCCGGCTTGCGGGTCGGTCGCTGCCATCAGCTGTGCTTCACCGCGCGGTGGCCGATGTCGTGGCGGTACTGCGCGCCATCGAAATGCACGCGGCTGGCCACAGCGTAGGCACGCTGCTGCGCTTGCTTGACGCTGTCGGCCAGCGCCGTCACGCACAGCACGCGGCCGCCGCTGGTGACCGGCACGTCATCCTTCATCACCGTGCCGGCGTGGAAGACCATGGCGTCCTCGGCATCGGCCGGCAGGCCGGTGACCGGATCGCCCTTGCGCGGGCTCTCGGGGTAGCCGTGCGCGGCCATCACCACGCCCAGCGCGGTGCGGCGGTCCCACAGCAGCTCGATCTGGTCGAGCTTGCCGTCCACGGCCGCGCCCAGCACGTCCACCAGGTCGCTCTTGAGGCGCATCATGATCGGCTGCGTCTCGGGATCGCCCATGCGGCAGTTGAACTCCAGCGTCTTCGGATGGCCGCTCTTGTCGATCATCAGGCCGGCGTAGAGGAAGCCGGTGTAGGGGATACCGTCCTTCTCCATGCCGCGCACCGTGGGCATGATCACCTCGCGCATAGCGCGGGCGTGCACGTCGGCCGTAACCACCGGCGCGGGCGAGTACGCGCCCATGCCGCCGGTGTTGGGGCCGGCGTCGCCGTCCAGCAGGCGCTTGTGGTCCTGGCTGGTAGCCATGGCCACCACGTTCTGACCGTCGCAGATGACGATGAAGCTGGCCTCCTCGCCTTCGAGGAATTCCTCGATCACCACGCGCGCGCCGCCTTCGTTGTGCGACACGCCGTATTTGTTGTCCACCAGCATGAAGTCCACGGCATCGTGGGCCTCCTGCAGGCTAGTGGCCACCACCACGCCCTTGCCGGCCGCCAGGCCATCGGCCTTGATGACGATGGGCGCGCCCAGCTTGTCCACGTAGGCGTGGGCCTGGACCGGATCGGTGAAGGTCTCGTAGAACGCCGTCGGAATGCCGTGGCGCGCCATGAAGTCCTTGGAGAAGGCCTTGGAGCTTTCGAGCTGCGCGGCGGCCTTGGTGGGGCCGAAGATGCGCAGGCCGTGGTTGCGGAACTCGTCGACCACGCCAGCCGCCAGCGGCGCCTCGGGGCCGACGACGGTCAGCTGTATGCCTTCCTGCTGGGCCCAGGCGCGCAGTTCCTGCACATCGGTGATGGGCAGGTTCTCCAGCGTCTTGTCGAGCGCGGTGCCGGCGTTGCCCGGAGCCACGTAGACCTTCTGCACCTTGGGGGACTGGGCCAGTTTCCAGGCCAATGCGTGTTCACGGCCGCCGCCGCCAATAACAAGAACCTTCATAGCGCTGCGTTGTGGTAAACCTCTTGTACATCGTCCAGATCCTCGAGCACGTCCAGGAGCTTCTGCATCTTGGCGGCGCTCTCCTCGTCCAGCTCGATGGTGTTCTCGGCACGCATCGTGACTTCGGCGATCTCGGGCTGGAAGCCTGCGGCCTCCAGGGCGTTCTTGACGGCTTCGAAGTCGCCGGGCGCGGTCAGCACCTCGATCGCGCCGTCCTCGTCGGCGATCACGTCCTCGGCGCCGGCTTCCAGCGCCACTTCCATCACCTTGTCTTCGTCCGCGCCGGGCGCGAACACCAGTTGCCCGCAGTGCTTGAACTGGAAGGCCACCGAGCCTTCGGTGCCCATGTTGCCGCCGTACTTGTTGAAGGCGTGGCGCACATCGGCCACGGTACGCACGTGGTTGTCCGTCATGGTGTCAACAATGATGGCCGCACCGGCGATGCCGTAGCCTTCGTAGCGGATCTCCTCGTACGATACCCCTTCGAGGTTGCCGGTGGCCTTGTCGATGTTGCGCTTGATGTTGTCGGCCGGCATGTTGGCGGCCTTGGCCTTGTCCACGGCCAGGCGCAGGCGGGGGTTGGCGCTCAGGTCGGCGCCGCCCTGGCGCGCGGCGACCATGATTTCCCGAATAATACGGGTCCAGATACGGCCGCGTTTGTCATCCTGGCGCCCCTTGCGGTGCTGGATGTTGGCCCACTTGCTGTGTCCTGCCACAGGAATTCCTTTGGTATCGTTTGTCGATCAATGGTCGATTTTACTTTTGACAGCCCACGCTTGCGAGGAAACACCCCTATGGCTGATCCCATCCTGGTTGCGAAACATGGCGCCACCGAGTGCCAGTTGCTGCCCGCCCTGGCCAACCGCCACGGCCTGATCACCGGCGCCACCGGCACCGGCAAGACGATCACGCTGCAGACCCTGGCCGAGGGCTTCTCGCGCATCGGCGTGCCGGTGTTCATGGCCGACATCAAGGGCGACCTGACCGGCATCAGCCAGGCCGGCAGCGTGAGCCCCAAGCTGGCCGCCACGCTGGCCGAGCGCGGCATCGAGCCGCAGCCGCCGCTGGCCTGCCCCACCACGCTGTGGGACGTGTTCGGCGCGCAGGGCCATCCGGTGCGCGCCACCGTGTCCGACATGGGGCCGCTGCTGCTGGCGCGCATGCTCGACCTGAACGAGACCCAGACCGGCGTGCTGAACCTGGTCTTCAAGATCGCCGACGACAACGGCCTGCTGCTGCTCGACCTGAAGGACCTGCGCGCCATGCTGCAGCACGTGGGCGACAGCGCCAAGCAGTTCACCACCGAGTACGGCAACATCAGCGCGGCCAGCGTCGGCGCGATCCAGCGCGGGCTGATGCAGATCGAGCAGCAGGGCGGCGACCAGTTCTTCGGCGAGCCGATGCTGAACATCGACGACCTGATGCAGACCGTGGGCAACCAGGGCGTGATCAACATCCTGGCGGCCGACAAGCTGATGCAGGCGCCGCGCCTGTACTCGACCTTCCTGCTGTGGATGCTGTCGGACCTGTACGAGAAGCTGCCCGAGATCGGCGACCCCGACAAGCCCAAGCTGGTGTTCTTCTTCGACGAGGCCCACCTGCTGTTCAACGACGCGCCCAAGGTGCTGCTCGAGCGCATCGAGCTGGTCGTGCGCCTGGTGCGCTCCAAGGGCGTGGGCGTGTACTTCGCCACGCAAAACCCGCTGGACGTTCCCGACACCGTCCTCGCCCAGCTCGGCAACCGCGTGCAGCACGCGCTGCGCGCCTTCACCCCGCGCGACCAGAAGGCGGTGAAGGCCACGGCCACCACCATGCGCGCCAACCCCGGGCTCGACATCGAAACCGCGATCACCGAGCTGGCCGTGGGCGAGGCGCTGGTGAGCCTGCTCGACGAGAAGGGCCGCCCCGGCGTCACCGAGCGGGTGTTCGTGATCCCGCCCGGCAGCCAGATCGGCCCGATCACGCCCGAGCAGCGCCAGCAGCTGCTGCAGAAGTCGCTGGTGGCCGGCGTGTACGAGAAGGCGGTGGACCGCGAATCGGCCTACGAGATCCTCAAGGGCCGCGCCGCCGCGGCGGGCCAGGCACCGGCCGGCGGCGGCAATGCCCCTGCAGCCGGGCAGGAAGGCGGCCAGGGCAGCGAGCTGATGAACACGGTGAACGAGGTGCTGTTCGGCAGCACTGGCCCGCGCGGCGGCAAGCGCGACGGCATCGTGCAAACGGTGGTCAAGTCGTCGGCCCGCACCATCGGCACCAACCTGGGCAAGCAGATCCTGCGCGGCGTGCTGGGCGGGATCTTCGGCGGCAAGCGCTGATCGCGGTATCAGAACGCAAAGCAAACGGGGTGCCTTGGCACCCCGTTTTTTATCCACGCCGGCAGCGATCAGGTTCTATCGGTGCGCGCCAGGTGGGTCTCCAGCTGGCGCAGGCCCACGGTGAGCGCGAAGGTCATCAACCAGTACAGCGCGGCGATGAACAGATACGGCTCCCAGTAGCGGCCGTACGCGCCGGCCACGGTGCGCGCGGCATAGGCCATCTCGGCCAGGCCGATGGCCGAAACCAGCGAAGTGTCCTTGAGCAGCGAGATCATGTTGTTGCCCAGCGGCGGCAGCATGCGCCGGAAGGCCTGCGGGATGACCACGTAGCGCATCATCTGCCCGTGCGTCATGCCCAGCGACAGCCCGGCCTGCACCTGGCCGCGCGCGATCGACTGGATGCCGGCGCGGAACACCTCCGAGATGTAGGCCGCCGAGTTCAGCGTGAGCGCCACCACGCCCGAGATCAGTGCGCCGTGGTCCTGCTTGAGCGTGCGCGCCAGGTCGCCGCTGATGAGCAGGCCGTTCACCGGGTGGATGAACAGCGGCATCACCGCGAAGTGCATCAGCAGGATCTGCACGAACAGCGGCGTGCCGCGGAAGAAGCTCACATACGCCGTCGACGGCCAGCGCAGCAGGTATTTGCACACCGCGCGCCAGGGCTGGTGGCGCGCATCGGCCAGCCGCGCCAGCGCCAGCAGCAGGCCCAGGAAGCAGCCCATCAGCACGCAGGCTATGGTCATGCCCACGGTGACCATCGCGCCCTGCCAGAAGAGCTGCTTGTACTCCACCAGGATGTCGGGGCGGAACCAGCCGAACCATTCCACCGGATTGCTGTTGTCCATGTCTTCCTTCCAAAAGCAAGGGCCGCGCTGCGGCCCCGAGGTGCTATTCAAACAAGAGCTGCTGGCGCTTGACCTGCCTTGATTTCAATATGAAAACCATTTGAAATCTTTTTGCAGCAAGCGCAGACAGCTCATTTTTTTATTGCGGCTTGTAGTCCTGGTTGAACCACTTCTTGTAGATCACGTTGTAGCTGCCATCGGCGCGGATGGCGGCCAGGCCCGCGTTGATCTTGTCCAGCAGCGCCTTGTCGCCCTTGCGCACCACGATGCCGAAATGCTCCTTGGGGAACTCGGGGTCTTCCACCGTCCTGAGGCTGGCATTCTGCGACACGCGGTAGGCAATCACGCCGTTGTCGCCGATGGCCGCGTCCACGCCGCCGGAGGCCAGTTCGGAGATGATGAGCGGCGTGCTCTCGAAGCGGCGGATGCTGGTGCTGCTCTTGCCCACCAGCCGGCTCATCACGTCGTCCGCGGTGGAGCCGCTGACCACCGAGACCTTCTTGTCCGCCAGATCCTTCAGCGACTTGACCGGGCTGCTCTTGGGCACCGCGATCAGCTGGCGCGCGTCGAAGTACGGCGCCGAGAAATCGAAGCTCTGCTTGCGCTTGTCGTTGATGGTCACGCCCGAGATCACGAAGTCCACGTCGCCGTTGTTCAGCGACGCGAAGATGCTGGTGAACGGCGTGTTCACGATGCGCAGCTTCAGGTTCTGCTGCTTGGCGATCGCGTTGACGATGTCGATGTCGAAGCCGACGATCTGCTTGTCCTTGTTCTCGAAGGCGAAGGGCGTGTAGGTCGCGCTCGACGCCACGACCAGCTCGCGCCCCTGGGCCTGCGCGCCCGAGGACAGCGCGAATGCAGCCGCGATGGACGCAGCCAGAACCATACCGATTTTCTTCATGACAGAGCCGTGACGATGCAAAACAGAGCCGCAGATTATAAAGAGGGCCGGCCCGCGCCGTGTCTCGCGGGCTACCGCAAGCTACCATGCGCGTTCCCGGCCCGATAGCCTTTACCGATCCTGAACACCCCATGACCACCCTGCCCCCCACCTTCCACGACGTCGAGGCCGCCGCCCGGCGCCTGGACGGCGTCGCCCACCGCACGCCCGTCATGCGCTCGCGCCAGCTCGACGCCAGCACCGGCACGCAATGGTTCTTCAAGTGCGAGAACCTGCAGCGCATGGGCGCCTTCAAGTTCCGCGGCGGCTACAACAGCCTGGCGCAGTTCACGCCCGAGCAGCGCCAGCGCGGCGTGCTGGCCTTCTCGTCGGGCAACCACGCGCAGGCCATCGCGCTGTCGGCCCGGCTGCTGGACATCCCCGCCGCCATCGTCATGCCCAGCGACGCACCGGCGGCCAAGATCGAGGCCACGCGCGGCTATGGCGCCGAGGTCATCACCTACGACCGCTTCACCGAGGACCGCGAGGCCATCAGCCAGCGCATCGCTGCCGAGCGCGGCATGACGCTGATTCCGCCCTACAACCACCCACATGTGATCGCCGGCCAGGGCACGGCCGCGCTCGAACTGCTGCAGGACGTGCCCGATCTGGACTATTTCTTCGTCTGCCTGGGCGGCGGCGGTTTGCTGTCGGGCAGCCTGCTCGCGGCCAGGGCGCTGGCGCCGCAGTGCAAGGTCTACGGCGTGGAGCCACAGGCGGGCAACGACGCCCAGCAGTCGCTGCGCCGCGGCGAGATCGTGAAGATCGCCACGCCGGCGACGATTGCCGACGGCGCGCAGACCCAGGCCATTGGCAACCTCACCTTCGCCATCATCCGGCAGGGCGTGACCGACATTGTCACCGCCACCGACGCGCAGCTGGTGGACAGCATGCGCTTCTATGCCGAGCGCATGAAGCTCGTCGTCGAGCCCACCGGCGCGCTCAGCCTGGCCGGCGCGCGCCACAGCGGCGTGGACCTGCACGGCGCGCGCGTGGGCATCCTCATCAGCGGCGGCAACGTCGACCTCGCCCGCTATGCGCAACTGCTGGCCCACGGCGGCACCTGAAACAACTGCCGCGCAAGCCCTCCGCAGCCTGCTACCATGCAGGCGTTTTCACGTTTTCTGCCGACCATGAGCCAAGTCCACCTGATCGACCACCCGCTGGTGCAACACAAGCTGACGCTGATGCGCCGCAAGGAAGCCAGCACCAACAGCTTCCGCCGCCTGCTGGGTGAACTGGCCAGCCTGATGGCCTACGAGATCACCCGCGACATGCCGCTGTCGGACATCGAGATCGAAACCCCGCTTGAGACCATGACCGGCAAGGTCATCGATGGCAAGAAGCTGGTGCTGGTCTCCATCCTGCGCGCGGGCAACGGCTTTCTCGACGGCATGCTGAACCTGGTGCCCGGCGCGCGCATCGGCCACATCGGCCTGTACCGCGACCCCGAGACGCTGCAGCCGGTGGAGTACTACTTCAAGATGCCCGACGCCATGAACGAGCGCGACATCGTCGTCGTCGACCCGATGCTGGCCACCGGCAACTCGGCCGCCGCCGCCATTGACCGGCTCAAGCAGCTGAAGCCACGCTCGATCAAGTTCATGTGCCTGCTGGCCGCGCCCGAAGGCGTGGCCACGCTGCAGAAGGCGCATCCGGACGTACCCATCTACACCGCCGCCGTCGACCGCGAGCTCAACGACCACGGCTACATCCTGCCGGGCCTGGGCGACGCGGGCGATCGCATCTTCGGCACCAAGTAAGACCGGCCCGGAGCGCAGCCCGTGCTCCGCCATCGTCAGTTTTCAGGGAGGTTGACGCGCATGAGCTACGACCTGATGGTGTTTTCACCCGCTGCCGCGCCCAGGGAGCCGCAGGCCTTTGCGCAGTGGTATGCCGCGCAGACCGAATGGCCCGAGCACCACGACTACGAAGACCCGGCCGTCACCTCCCCGTCGCTCAAGGCCTGGTTCCTGGACATGATTGGCCCCTACCCGGCGCTGAATGGTCCCTTCGCCGAAGACGAGCCGCCCGATGACGAGAGCGTGCTCACCGACTACAGCATCGGCCGCCACCTGGTCTACGCCGCCTTCGCCTCCAGCCAGGCCGCGCATGCGCGCGAGCGTGCGTTCGAGCTGGCCGCCCTGCACTGCGTGGGCTTCTTTGACCTGAGCGCCCAGCCTGCCACCGTGTGGCTGCCTGATGGCACCAACGGCCTGGCGCTCGCCTTCCAGTGCGGCTGATCTAGGGCCGCTGCGCGGCCAGCCACTCGGTGTCGGTCTGGAACCAGTCCACCAGGAAATCCAGCATCGTGCGCAAGGTGGCCGGCTGCCGGTCGCGCGACAGGTAGACACCATACACCGTCAGATCCTCGGGCACATGCTGCGGCAGCAACTCCACCAGCTCACCGCTGCGCAGGTGCGGCGCCGCGCTGTAGCGTGGCTGCAGGCCGATGCCCGCGCCCTGCAGGGCCGCCTGCAGCAGCGCCACCGAGTCGTCCGCCACCAGGTTGCCCGACACGGCCACGGCCTGCGCCGGCTGCCCGGCCTCGGCCTCGAAGCGCCACCAGTTGCGGCCGTAGTACGAATACGCCAGGCAGTTGTGCTGCGACAGCTCGGCCAGCGTGCGCGGCGCGCCATGGCGCTGCAGGTAGGCCGGCGCCGCACAGACCACCGACTCGCAGGTGGCCAGCGGCCGGGCGATCATCGACGTCTCAAGCTCGCCGGTGATGCGCAGTGCCAGGTCGATGCGCTCCTCCACCAGGTTCACCGTACGGTAGCTAAGCTGCAGATCCACCGTGGTGTGCGGATGGCGCTGCAGGTACTGCGCCACCGCGGCCGCCACGCTGGCCTGCGCCAGCGACGGCGCGCAGGCCAGGCGCAGGCTGCCGCGTGGCTCGTCGGTTTCCAGGTCGGCCGCGCCGCGCATCTGCGCCGACACCTGCAGCAACTGCTGGCTGCGCGCGAGTGTGGCCTCGCCCGCCGCCGTCAGGCTCAGCCTTCTCGTCGTGCGGTGCAGCAGCCGGGCACCGGCCCAGGCCTCCATCTCGGCCAGGTAGCGGGTGACCATGGCGCGCGACATACCGAGCGCCTCGGCCGCCGCGGCCATGCTGCCCCGCTCCACCACGGTGACGAACACCTCGGCAGCCCGTATCCTGTCCATGGCTTCTCCCCCCAAATTTCACCGATTTACGCAACAATCCATTGCAACTCGATAGCTATTTTATTTGCCTCATGCAACCTAATATATTTCGTTGATCCAGCAACCATCCAAGGAATCTTCGCCATGCAACGTCGCACCTTCGCCACCGTCTCCGTGATCGCAGGCCTGTTCGCCGCCTGGGGCGGCGCCCAGGCCGCAGCCCCGCTGCAGCTGCAGGTCTACAACCCCGACACCCAGTCGATGTTCGCGGTGTCGTCGGAGCTGGTGACCGGCGCGCGCGAAGCCATCCTGATCGATGCGCAGTTCCAGAAGAACGACGCGCAGAAGCTGGTCGACATGGTCAAGGCCAGCGGCAAGAAGCTCACCACGATCTACATCAGCCACAGCGACCCGGATTTCTACTTCGGCCTGGACACGCTGCAGGCGGCCTTCCCTCAGGCCCGCATCGTCGCCACGCCACAGACCGTGGCCGCCATCGAGGCCAGCAAGGACGGCAAGCTGGCCTTCTGGGGCCCCAAGCTGAAGGACAACGCGCCGCAGAAGGTCGTGGTGCCGCAGGCGCTGAACACTGACCACCTGCTGCTGGAAGGCAAGCGCCTCGAGATCAAGGGCCTGAAGGGTCCGCAGCCCGAGCGCAGCTATGTGTGGATTCCCAGCCTGCGCGCCGTGGTCGGCGGCGTGGTCGTGAGCGCCAACGCCCACGTCTGGATGGCCGATTCGCAGACGCCCGAATCGCGTGCATACTGGCAGCAGACGCTGAACGACATCACCGCGCTGCAGCCCCGCACCGTGGTGCCGGGCCACTACCGCCTCAAGGACGGCAAGACCCCGCAAGGCCTCGAATCGGTGCAGTTCACGGCCGACTACCTGTCGCAGTTCGAACGTGCCGCCGCCCAGGCCAAGGACTCGCAGGAGCTGGTCGCCGCCATGAAGCAGCGCTATCCTGGCCTGCCCGGCGATGGCGGCCTGGAGATGGGCGCCAAGGTCATCAAGGGAGAAATGAAGTGGCCGCAATGACAGGCAATACCCTGCACTACATCTACGATCCGCTGTGCGGCTGGTGCTACGCGGCCGCGCCGCTGGTTGCCGCCGTGCAGCAGTTGCCCGGCCTGCGCATCGCCCTGCATGGCGGTGGCATGATGACCGGCGACCGCCGCCGGCGCATCACCCCCGACTGGCGCGGCTACGTGCTGCCGCACGACCAGCGCATCGCGCAGATGACGGGCCAGGTGTTTGGCCCGGGCTATACCGATGGTTTGCTGATCGATACGACGGCATGGCTGGACTCGGCCCCGCCCACCACAGCCATCCTCGCGGCCGAACAGCTGGCCGGCCAGGGGCTGGTCATGCTGCAGCGCCTGCAGAAGGCGCACTATGTACAAGGGCTGCGCATCGCCGACCTGCCCGTGCTGCAGTCGCTGGCGGTGGAACTGGGCTTGCCGGAGGCCGGTTTTGCCCGGGCCTATGCCCAGCTGGAAGGCGCGCCGACCGAAGCCCATTTCGTGCAGAGCCGGCGCCTGCTGGAGATGGCCGGAGGCCAGGGCTTTCCCACGCTGGCCTTGCAGACGGCACCGGACGCGCCGCTGCAGCCCATCGACCTGAGCGGCTGGCTCGGCAAGCCCGAGGCCTTCGCCGCGGCGCTGGCTAGCGCCTTACCTGCAGCGCGCCCGGGTTGACGATATTGCTGGGCCGCCCCTTGATGAAGTTCACCACGTTGT
>JBLZYV010000046.1:0-13075 GCA_050282565.1 Comamonas sp. | reverse complement strand
CTCCACATAGCCGATGTGCGGCGTGCAGATGCAGTTCTCGAGCCGCAGCAGCGCATGGCCCTGCAGGATGGGTTCGCTCTCGAACACATCGACGGCGGCGAGTCCCGGCCGGCAGCGGTTCAGCGCGGCGATGAGCGCGTCCGGCTGCACCAGCTCGGCGCGCGAGGTATTCACGAACAGCGCCGTGGGCTTCATCATCGACAGGTCTTCGAACGAGATGATGCCTTGCGTCTGCGGCGTGAGCCGCAGGTGCACCGACAGCACGTCGCACTGCGAGAAAAAGGCTTCCTTGCTCTGCGCCACGCGGTAGCCGTCCGACAAGGCCTTGGCGCGCGAGGCATCGCTGCCCCAGATGCACACCTCCATGCCGAAGGCCTTGCCGTAGCCTGCGACCAACTGGCCGATCTTGCCGTAGCCCCAGATGCCCAGCGTGCGGCCCCGCAGCAGCGTGCCCAGGCCGAAATTGGGCGGCATAGACCCCGCCTTGAAGCCGGACTGCTGCCAGGCACCGTGCTTGAGGTTGGCCACATACTGCGGCAGGCGCCGGGCCGCCGCCATGATCAGTGCCCAGGTCAGCTCGGCCGGCGCCACGGGCGATCCCACGCCCTCGGCCACGGCCACGCCGCGCTCGGTGCAGGCGGTCAGGTCCACGTGCGGGCCGACACGGCCGGTCTGTGCAATCAGCTTGAGGCGTGGCAGCTTCTCGAGCAGCAGCTTGTTGATGTGGGTGCGCTCGCGGATGAGCACGATGATGTCGGCATCGCGCAGGCGCACCGATAATTGCCCCAGCCCTTTGACCGTGTTGGTGTATACCTTGGCCGAGTACGGGTCCAAATGCTCGGCGCACCGTAGCTTGCGCACGGCATCCTGGTAATCATCCAAGATCACGATATTCATACTGCGGGGCTCTTTCCTCGAACGCCAGGGGAATCCGTCAAGCCAACATGGTTGACATTCCCGATGATAAGCTGGCGCAGCGCCATCCGCATGCGCCTACTCCTAACATCATAGCGTTCACACGAGATATTTTCTCTCTATCTGTAAGAACGCGGTGGTAGGAGTCCAGCCCGGCGCCAGGGGCTCTGCCACTGTTGCTTTCCCCGAACAATCCCACCGAACCCAGCCAAATCGCTAGCATTACAGCCGCTGCAGTGCTATATCTATTGATACTGGCAAGACAAGTACGCATTTGCAGTCATGGCAAACAAGATCCCCGGCCCGAATCGCACCCAAGACCCCGAGCAGCTGCTGCAGCGCACGCTGCACGAATGGGGTGGCGAGCAGGACATGTGGGTCTTTGCGTATGGCTCGCTGATCTGGCGACCGGAATTCCAGTACCTGGAGCAGCGCCACGCGCGGGTATACGGCTGGCATCGCGCGCTGAAGATGTGGAGCCACCTCAACCGTGGCACGCCCGAGTGCCCGGGCCTGGTCTTCGGCATGTTCTCGGGCGGCAGCTGCCGCGGCATGGCGTTTCGCATTGCCAGCCAACATGTGCCGGAGATGATGCCGCGCCTGTGGCAGCGCGAAATGGCCACGGCCGAGTATGAGCCGCGCTGGCTCGACTGCCAGACGTTGCAGGGATCGGTGAAGGCGCTGGCCTTCACCCTGCCCAAGGACAGCCCGCGCCATACCGGCTTGCTCTCGGAAGACGACTACCGCCATATCTTCGCCGTGGCCCATGGCATCTACGGCAGCACGCTGGACTATGCGCGCACCACCTACTCAGCGCTGCTGGAGCAAGGCATACATGACCGGGCCTTGGAGCGGGTGCTGCAGTATTCGGCCGCCGACGCGGCGTAAACCAGCCGGGCAAAACGCAAAACTCCGCCACGCAGCATCCATCCTGGCGGAAGGGCCGGCACTGGCGGAGTCTTGGAGGGGTGAGACCTAAAGGGAACCAGAAGCGGTGTCTGGCGGCATCAGGGAACGGATGGCAGAGCCTGGGCTTGCATCTATTCGGCGGATGGGTCTCTCAAAGGGTGGTGAATGGTGAAAGAACGATCAGAGAGCGGCGGGAGCGCGCTTGCGATCACGTTCGTCTTCGGGCCAGATCGAGAAATTAGCAGTGGTGTTCATAACAAAAACCTCCATACGATGTACCTACAACGCGGACGCTTTGGCTGCCGTTGACACCCGGCTAGCAAAAACCCGATATTTTCGATAATTTAAGAAAAAACAAATTACCCGGTAAAAATATCAAACCGGCATGCACTCACCGCCCACCGGCCGCTTGCAGCATGCTTGCCACCGCATCCTGGCCCTTGCGCTTGGCGTGGGCCAGCGGCGTCACGCCGTCCTTGTCGGCCAGGTTGGGATTGGCGCCTGCGGCCAGCAGTTGGCGCACGATATTCTGGTGGCGCGCGCCGCCATCGCCCAGGATGACCGCTTCGAGCAGCCCCGTCCAGCCCAGCCGGTTGACGTGGTCCACCTCGACGCCCGCCGCGATCAGGGCGCGCACCACTTCCACATGGCCGCGCTCGCAGGCGGGAATCAGCGCCGTGCCGCCGTAGCGGTTGGTGCTGTGCAGATCGGCACCGTGCGCTAGCGTGAGCTGGAGGATCTCCAGCCGCCCCTGGGCGCCGGCCAGCAGGTAGGCACTGTCGAGCATGTCGTTCTGGTGGTTGACGTTGGCGCCGCGCTCGATCAGCAGCCGCGCCGCGTCCACCTGGCCGCGGGCCGTGGCCATCAGCAGCGCGGTGTTGCCGCGCGCGTCCACCGCATCCACCGGCACACCGGCGTCGAGTTGCGCGCGCACGGCGGCCACGTTGCCTTCCGATGCAGCCGTCCACAACGGCTGCGCCTGCTTTGCATGGGGTGGCATGGCCTGGGTCTCCGGCTGGTTCTGGGCCAGCGATGGCTGGATGTGCGCATCCAGCAGGGCTGCCGACACCAGGCAGCCCAGGGACACGGCCACGGTCAGGGACAGCGCGGAGCGCCGGCGCTGCCGCGTGCGCTGCGCGGGGATTTCAGGCTTCATCGATGACCGCCTGCTTCTGAGGTTCGTAACCATGGTTCAGCGGACCGTGCCCATGGCCGGTATGCACATGGGCACCCGCCGCGATGGCGCCGAGGATGTAAGTGCGCGCCTGCTGCACCGCCTGCGCCAGCGGCTGCCCCAGCGCCAGGTACGAGGCGATGGCGGACGACAGCGTGCAGCCGGTGCCGTGGCCGTTGTGGGTGCGGATGCGAGCGGCCGCCATGCGCAGCCGCGTGCCGTCGGCCAGCGCCAGCAGGTCCACCACCTCGTCGCCCGGCAGATGGCCGCCCTTGATGAGCACGGCCGGCGCCCCCATGGCAAGCAGCGCCTGGGCGGCGCCTTCCAGTTCATCGACGCCCGCAATCGGGCGGCCGAGCAGCAGGCCGGCCTCGTCCAGGTTGGGCGTGACCAGCGCGGCGCGCGGGAACAGCTCGCGCACCAGCTTGCCGACAGTGGCCTCGGCGATCAGGCGGTCGCCGCTGGTGGCGACCATGACCGGGTCGAGCACCACGTTGCGCAGGCCGTGGCGGTCGATGGCGCCGGCCACCTCCTGCACGATCTCGGGCGCGTGCAGCATGCCGATCTTGACGGCATCGGCGCCGATGTCGTCGAGCACCGCGTCGAGCTGCAGGCGCAGGAACTCAGGCGGCACGCCGTGGATGCCGCGCACGCCCTGGGTGTTCTGCGCGGTGAGCGCGGTGATGGCCGTCATCCCGTAGCAGCCCAGGGCGCTCATGGTCTTGAGGTCGGCCTGGATGCCCGCGCCGCCGCCGCTGTCGGAGCCGGCGATGGACAGCACGCGCGCATAGCGCGCCCGTGTGGCGGGAAGGGTGGATTCGGTAGGCATAAGGGCGAAATTATCCATGATGTTGCTGCGACTTGCGCGGGTTTGCCCCCGCCGGGCCGCCTCGTATGCTGTAATGCGAGGTGAGGATGAAACAGGGGTGTCCGCAGCCTCCATGCCTGCATGGGAGCCGCGCGACTGAGATCACACCCTGGAGCAGGGCCGCGCTGGCCGCTCCGTTACCCGATCCAGGTCATGCTGGCGTGGGGAGTTTTCGCAGACAACACCCGTTTTGTCCCGGCTTTGCTGCGTTGCCGCACCCTGCGGCGTGATGACAAATAGGGGATCGCTCGCCTTGCTACCTGAACAAGCCTTGATCGCCATCGTCGGCGGCGGCCTTATGGGCCGTCTGCTGGCGCTGGAGCTGTCGCGTGCCGGACATGCGGTGGCGCTGTATGACCGCGGCGGGCCGCAGGCCGAGCATGCCGCCGCGCGCGTGGCCGCCGCCATGCTGGCGCCGCTGGCCGAATCCGCCGTGACCGAGCCCTGCGTGGTGCGCATGGGGCACTACGCCCTCACCCGCTGGCCCGAGCTGCTGGCGCAGCTCTCGCAGCCGGTGTACCTGCAGCGCGAGGGCACGATGGTGGTCTGGCACCGCCAGGATGCCGCCGAGGCGCAGCGCTTTCGCGGCATGCTGGAGCGTACGCAGGCCGCCATCCCCGAGCTGCCGCCGCTGCAGGCGCTGGACCGCAGCGGCCTGGCGCAGACCGAGCCGGCGCTGGCCGAGCGCTTCTTCCAGGGCTACTACCTGCCGGGCGAAGGCCAGCTCGACAACCGCCAGCTGCTGCAGGCGCTGGCCGACACGCTGGCCGCGCGCGGCGTGCAGCTGCACTGGAACACCGAGCGCGAGATCGCCGACTTCCGCCCCGGCACGCCGGGCCAGCCCGACTGGGTGATCGACTGCCGCGGCCTGGGCGCGCGCCCGCAGTGGCCCGGGTTGCGCGGCGTGCGCGGCGAGGTGCTGCGCGTGCATGCGCCGGAGGTGCCGCTCAGCCGCCCCACCCGGCTGATGCACCCGCGCTACCCGATCTACATCGCGCCCAAGGAAAACCACTATTTCGTGATCGGTGCCACCGAGATCGAGAGCGACGACATGTCGCCCGCCAGCGTGCGCTCGGCCATGGAGCTGATGAGCGCCGCCTACACCGTGCACAGCGGCTTTGCCGAGGCGCGCATCCTCGAGATCAACGTGCAGTGCCGCCCGGCGCTGCCCGACAATCTGCCGGCGGTGCGCCAGGTGCAGCCGCGGGTGCTCGAGGTCAACGGCCTGTACCGCCACGGCTTCATGATCGCGCCGGCGATGCTCGACGCGACGCTGGAGCTGCTGACCCAGGGCCACTCGCCGCTGGCCGCCCGCCTGGGACTGAGCGCGCCCGAACAGATACCACATTGAGACAGAGACCCGCATGATCCAGATCCTGATCAACAACCAGCCCGCCGAGCTGCCGCCCGGCGCCACCGTGGCCGAGGCGCTGGCGCAGTGGCAGCCGCGCCCGCCGTTCGCCGTGGCCGTCAACACCCAGTTCGTGCCCAAGGGGCGCTACGCCGCCCAGCAGCTGCAGGCCGGAGACAAGCTGGAGATCATCGCGCCGGTGACCGGCGGCTGACCACCACGCCTATAAAAACCATAGCTGCCAGCGCTTGCTGCACCGCGGCCTCAATACCAAAACCCTTTGAATCCATTGCAAGGCAAGCGCCAGCAGCTATCAATAACATACTGACATGAGCACACCCTCTTCTTCCCCTGACAGCCTCACGCTCTACGGCCAGAGCTTCGACAGCCGTTTGCTGCTGGGCACCTCGCGCTACCCGTCGCCCGCCGTGCTCGAAGCCGCCGTCGAGCGCGCCCGGCCGGCCATGGTCACCGCCTCGCTGCGCCGCCAAGGCAGCAACGCGGCCGAGACCGGCAGCCATTTCTGGGAGCTGCTGCGCAGCCTGAACGTGCCGGTGCTGCCCAACACCGCCGGCTGCATGAGCATCCAGGAGGCCGTAACCACCGCGCAGATGGCGCGCGAAGTCTTCGACACGCCGTGGATCAAGCTCGAGCTGATCGGCGACGACTACACGCTGCAGCCCGACACGCTGAACCTGGTCGAGGCCGCGTCCATCCTCATCAACGACGGCTTCTACGTGCTGCCCTACACCACCTACGACCTGGTGCTGTGCCAGCGCCTGGTGGACGTGGGCTGCCAGGCCGTGATGCCCTGGGCCGCGCCGATTGGCACCGGCCGCGGCCCCGTCAACCCGTATGCGATGCAGATGCTGCGCAGCCGGCTGAACGTGCCGCTGATCGTCGACGCCGGGCTGGGCCTGCCCTCGCACGCCTGCCAGGTGATGGAATGGGGCTTCGACGCCGTGCTGCTGAACACCGCCGTGGCGCTGTCGCAAGACCCGGTGGCCATGGCCGGCGCCTTTGCCGATGCCGTCGATGCCGGCCACACCGCCTGGCGCGCCGGCGCCATGCAGGCGCAGGACGCGGCCCAGGCCAGCACTCCCGTACTGGGCATGCCTTTCTGGCACAACAATTAAGAAAACACAGGAACGCCATGACACCCGACGCCATCGAGCAGGCCATCATCGCCGCGCACCAGCAGGCCTTTGCCGACTTTCCGCCGCAGCCTGCGCCCGCGCCCGGCCCGCACCTGTGGGCCGACGAGCCGGTCTACCGCGGCGCGCTGGCCGCGTGCAGCCGGCTGGGCTTCATCGCCATCGATGCCGACTGCCTGGCCTCGGCCTGGTACCGCCAGAGCCTGCGCACCAGCCATTTCGACGCCAACGCCTGGCCGGCCACCCCGGCCGACTTCGGCCTGCACGTGAGCGGCAGCGCGCCGGCCTTTGCCGCCTGCCCGCGCGCGCTGGGCCTGTACGCGGTGCTGCCCACGGCCGAATGGGTGGGCCGCATGGCGCGCGCCGGCGTGCCCACGGTGCAGCTGCGCTTCAAGTCGGCCGACGCCGAGGCCGTCCGCGCCGAGATCCAGGCCGCCGTGCGGGCCGTGCAGGGCACGGATGCGCTGCTGTTCATCAACGACCACTGGCGCGAGGCGATTGCCGCCGGCAGCTACGGCGTGCACCTGGGCCAGGAGGACATGGACGCCCTCAGCCCCGACGAGCTGCAGGAGCTGCGCGCCTCGGGCGTGCGGCTGGGCATCAGCACCCACGGCTACGCCGAGATGGTGCGCGCCAGCCAGGCCGTGCCCAGCTACATCGCGATGGGCGCGGTCTTCCCCACCACGCTCAAGCAGATGGCCACCGTGCCGCAGGGCCTGGCGCGGCTGATGCACTACGCCGAGCTCACCTGCAGCTACCCGCAGGTGGCCATCGGCGGCATCGGCGCCGAGCAGTTCGCCGAGGTGCGCCAGAGCGGCGTGGGCTCCATCGCCGTGGTGCGCGCCATCGTCAACGCCGACCATCCCGAGCAGGCCGCGCAGGCGCTGATGCAGCGCCTGGCCGCATAAACTCGGGGGCCTAAGGAGATCACATGAACGCATTCTTCCCACAGGTCGCCGTGGTCGGCGCAGGCGCCATGGGGCGCGGCATTGCGCAGATGGCCGCCCAGGCCGGCAGCCAGGTGCTGCTGTTCGACCAGCAGCCCGAAGCCGTGGCCGCGGCCATCCAGTCCGTCACCGAGCAGTGGCAGAAGATGCAGGCCAAGGGCAAGTGCAGCGCCGAGCAGCTCGCCGGCTGGACGGCCGGCCTGCAGGCCGCCGACAGCCTGCAGGCCCTGGCCGGCTGCAACCTGGTGATCGAGGCCATCGTCGAGCGGCTGGACGCCAAGGTCGCCCTCTTCAGCGCGCTCGAAGCCATCGTCGGCGACGGCTGCGTGCTGGCCAGCAACACCTCGTCGCTGTCGGTGACGGCCATCGCCAAGCCGCTCAAGCGCCCCGGCCGCTGCGCCGGGCTGCACTTCTTCAACCCGGTACCGCTGATGCGCCTGGTCGAGGTCATCCCCGCCACGCACAGCGACGCAGCGGTGGTGGATGCGCTCACCGGATACGTCAAGACCATGGGTCACACGCCGGTCACGGCCTGCGACATGCCGGGCTTCATCGTCAACCATGCGGGCCGCGGCTACGGCACCGAGTCGCTGCGCCTCGTCGGCGAGAGCGTGGCCGACTTCGCCACGGTGGACCGCATCCTGCGCGACCAGATGGGCTTCAAGCTCGGCCCCTTCGAGCTGATGGACCTGACTGGCCTGGACATCTCGCACACCGCGATGGAGTCCATCTACCGCCAGTTCTACGACGAGCCGCGCCTGCGCCCCAGCGCCCAGGCCGCGCAGCGCATGACGGCCGGCCTGCTGGGCCGCAAGACCGGCGCCGGCTTCTACCGCTACGAAAACGGCCAGCAGCAGGTGCCGCCCGAGCCGCCCGTTCCGCAGGTGGCCGAGCTGCCGCCGGTGTGGGTGTCGCCGCGCGCGGCCCGCCGTGCCGAGCTGTACCAGCTGCTGAAGAACCTGGGCGCGCGCATCGAGACCGCGCAGGCGCCCTCGCCGCAGGCGCTGATCCTGGTGGCGCCGCTGGGCTTCGACATGACCACCGTGGCCGCGGTCGAGCGGCTCGACCCGGCGCGCGTCGTGGGTATCGACATGATGCTGGACGACGCCGCCACCCGCCGCCGCGTGCTGGCCACCACGCCGGCCACGCGCCGCGACATGCGCGACGCCGCCCACGCCCTCTTCGCCAGCGACGGCAAGGCCGTGAGCGTGGTGCGCGACAGCGGCGGCTTCGTCACCCAGCGCGTGGTGGCGCACATCGTCAACATCGCCAGCGACATGTGCCAGCAGGGCCTGTGCAGCCCGGCCGACCTGGAGACCGCCGTGACGCTGGGCCTGGGCTACCCGCTGGGCCCGCTGGCCATGGGCAACGCCATCGGCCCGACGAACGTGCTCGAGATCCTCTTCAACCTGCAGACCGTCTACGGCGACACCCGCTACCGCCCCAGCCCCTGGCTGCGCCGGCGCGGCGCCATCGGGCTGAGCCTGCTGCACGAAGAAGAGTAAAAACGTCTGACACACGGCCTGCTTTGCCGCCTGCTAAGCTTGGCCCGTGCCGCCAGCCGGGTCGCCCGGCCGCGGCATTTCGCCTGAAACACCCTTTCGAAACGGACACACCATGGCCCAATACCACATCGCCGTCCTCGTCGGCAGCCTGCGCAAGGATTCCTTCAACCGCCAGCTGGCCAACGCCGTGATCAAGCTCGCGCCGCAGGACTTCAGCCTGCAGATCGTGCCCATCAACGAGCTGCCGCTGTACAACCAGGACCAGGACAGCGCCGTGCCCGACGTGGTGAACCGCTTCAAGGACACGATCAAGCAGTCGCAGGGCGTGCTGTTCGTCACCCCCGAGCACAACCGCTCGCTGCCCGCCGCGATGAAGAACGCGCTCGACCAGGGCTCGCGCCCCTGGGGCCAGAGCGTGTGGGCGGGCAAGCCGGCCGGCGTGATGGGCATCTCGCCCGGCGCCGCGGGCACCTCGATGGCGCAGCAGCACCTGCGCAACGTGCTGGCCTTCCTCGACGTGCCGACCATGGGCCAGCCCGAGATGTTCCTGCAGATGCGCGAAGGCATGTTCAACGCCGACGGCAGCATCGCCGAGGCCAGCCGCGAGTTCCTGCAGAAGTGGATGGACAAGTACACCGCCTGGGTGCGCAAGCAGGCGGCCTGAATCCGTATTCAGCATAAAAATAGCTTCCAGCGCTTGTCCATCAAGCGCTGGAAGCTATTTTTTTGATAGTGATCAGATCGAAACTGTCTCGGCTTCGGGCGTTGGACGCGCCGGCTTGGTGCGGGCCAGGCGCATCACCTCGTGCGGCGGCAGCGTCTTCAGACGGTGGTCGCTCCACACCTGGCGCCAGCGGCGCGCGCCGGGCAGGCCATGGCGCAGGCCCAGCATGTGCCGGGCAATCGAATACCAGTGCGTGCCGTGCTCGGCCGCTTCGCGCTCCATGTAGCGCACCATCTCTTCCTCGACCCACTCGCGCGTGATGCCACTGGGCTCGGCGCCGAAGTACGACGCATCCCAGCTAGCCAGCCACCAGGGGTTGTGGTAGGCCTCGCGGCCCACCATCACGCCATCGACCTGCGCCAGCTGCTGCTGCACCACCGCATCGGTGGCGATGCCGCCGTTGACGGCAATGGTGAGCTGCGGAAAGTCCTGCCTGAGCCGCGCCACCACCTCGTAGCGCAGCGGCGGGATCTCGCGGTTCTCCTTGGGCGACAGGCCCTTGAGCCAGGCATTGCGGGCATGGACGATGAAGACCTCGCAGCCGGCCTCGGCCACGCTGCCGACGAAGTCGCGCACGAAGCCGTAGCTCTCTTCCTTGTCGATGCCGATGCGGTGCTTGACGGTGACGGGGATGTCCACCAAGTCGCGCATGGCCTTCACGCAGTCGGCCACCAGCTCGCGCTCGTTCATCAGGCAGGCGCCGAAGGCACCGCGCTGCACGCGCTCGCTGGGGCAGCCGCAGTTCAGGTTCACCTCGTCGTAGCCCCATTGCTGCGCCATCTGCGCGCACTGCGCCAGGTCGGCCGGCTCGCTGCCGCCGAGCTGCAGCGCCACGGGGTGCTCCGCGTCGTGGAAGCGCAGGTGGCGCGCCACATCGCCGTGGATCAGCGCGCCGGTGGTCACCATCTCGGTGTAGAGCAAGGCATGGCGCGACAGCAGGCGGTGGAAATAACGGCAGTTGCGGTCCGTCCAGTCCATCATCGGCGCGACGGACATGGCCGGATAAGGACGCTGCGCCCGATCCCAGGTTCTAGATTCGCTCATGGCTGTAGGTCGTCAAAGAAAAACACCCCGGATACCAGTCCGGGGTGTTCACAGGCTGCATTATCCCGCCGCCGGCGGATGCCAAGCGGGCGCAGGGTTTTTCAGCCGCCCAGGTAGGCCTTGCGGATGTCCTGGTTGGCCAGCAGGCTGGCGCCCGAATCCTCGAGCACCACGCGGCCGTTCTCGAGCACATAGCCGCGGTCGGCGATCTGCAGGGCCTGGTTGGCGTTCTGCTCTACCAGGAACACGGTCACGCCCTGCTCGCGCACGGTTTTGATGATCTCGAAGATCTGCGCGATGATCAGCGGCGCCAGGCCCAGCGTGGGCTCGTCGAGCAGCAGCAGGCGCGGCTTGGACATCAGCGCGCGGCCGATGGCCAGCATCTGCTGCTCGCCGCCGGACATGGTGCCCGCGCGCTGCTCGGCGCGCTCCTTCAGGCGCGGGAACAGGCCGTAGACATACTCGATGCCCTTGGCGGTCTCGTCCTTGTTCAGGAAGAAGGCGCCCATCTGCAGGTTCTCGACCACGGTCAGGTCTTTGAACACGCGGCGCCCCTCGGGCGAGATGGCGATGCCCTTGCGCATGATGAGGTGCGAGTCCTGGCCCACGATCTCCTCACCCTCGAAGCGGATCGTGCCGCTGCTGGCCCGCGGGTTGCCGCACACCGTCATCAGCAAGGTGGTCTTGCCCGCGCCGTTGCTGCCGATCAGCGAGACGATCTCGCCCTGGTTCACGTGCAGGCTCACGTCGTTGACGGCACAGATCGCACCGTAATGCGTACTGACGTTCTGAATCTCCAACATCGGCTGCATCACGATTCCCCCAGATATGCCTTGATCACACGCTCGTTGCTGCGGATTTCCGCCGGCAGGCCCATCGCGATGGGCTTGCCGTACTCCATCACCAGGATGCGCTCGGACACGCCCATCACCAGGCTCATGTCGTGCTCGATGAGCAGCACGGTCACGCCGTAGTCGCGGCGCAGGTCGTTGATGAGGTGCTGCAGCTCGACCTTCTCCTGCGGGTTCAGGCCGGCGGCCGGTTCGTCCAGCATCAGCAGCTTGGGACTGGTGATCATGCAGCGCGCGATCTCCAGCCGCCGCTGGTGGCCGTAGGCCAGGTTGCCGGCCTCGCGGTTGGCGAAGGCGCGCAGGCCCATCACGTCGAGCCAGTGCGCGGCCTGGGCCACGGCCTTGTCCTCGGCCTCGCGGTAGGCGCGGGTCTTGAACAGGCCGGACAGCAGCCCGCGCTTGACCTGCTGGTGCTGCGCGACGAGCAGGTTCTCCAGCACCGTCATGCCCTTGAACAGGCGCACGTTCTGGAAGGTGCGCACCACACCGTGGTTGGCCACCTCGTGGCTGGACAGGCCCGCGATGGACTTGCCGGCCAGCTCGACCTGCCCTTCGGTGGGCTTGTAGAAACCACTGATGCAGTTGAACACCGTGGTCTTGCCGGCCCCGTTGGGGCCGATGATGGCGAAGATCTCCTGCGGCTTGATCTCCATGGCCACATGGTCCACGGCCAGCAGGCCGCCAAAGCGCATGCACAGGCCGTTGACCTTCAAAATAGCGTCACTCATAAACACTTCTCCAATGCGTTGATACCGTGTTTACGGGTTACTGCTTGAGCTCGGTCTGGTGCCGCTTCATCGGGAACAGGCCCTGCGGACGCCAGATCATCATCAGGATCATCACCAGGCCGAAGATCAGCATGCGGTACTCCGAGAACTCGCGCGCCAGCTCGGGCAGCACGGTGATCAGGATGGCCGCGATGATCACGCCCAGCTGCGAGCCCATGCCGCCCAGCACCACGATGGCCAGGATCAGCGCCGACTCGATGAAGCTGAATGATTCGGGGTTCACGATGCCCTGGCGCGCGGCGAAGAAGGCGCCGCCGAAGCCCGCGAACATCGCGCCCAGCGTGAAGGCCGAGAGCTTGATCTTCATCGGGTTCAGGCCCAGCGACTTGCAGGCCACCTCGTCCTCGCGCAGCGCCTCCCAGGCGCGGCCGATGGGCATGCGGATCAGGCGGTTCGAGATCCACAGCGTGACCAGCGCCAGCAGCAGCGCCATCAGGTACAGGAAGATCACCATGTGCAGCGAGTTGAACTCCAGCCCGAAGAACTGGTGGAAGGTCGTGCCGCCCTCGGTGCTGGGGTAGCGCGCCATTTCCAGGCCGAACACCGTCGGCTTGGCCAGGCCCGAGATGCCATCCGGCCCGCCGGTGAAGTCCACCAGGTTGACCAGCAGCAGGCGGATGATCTCGCCGAAGCCCAGCGTCACGATGGCCAGATAGTCGCCGCGCAGGCGCAGCACCGGAAAGCCGAGCACGAAGCCAAACAGCGCCGAGGTGGCGCCCGCGAACGGCAACGCCTCCCAGAAGCTCCAGCCGGCCCAGTGGAACAGCATCGCATAGGTATAGGCACCCACGGCGTAGAAGCCCACGAAGCCCAGGTCCAGCAGGCCGGCGAAGCCGACCACGATG
>JBLZYV010000045.1:0-36056 GCA_050282565.1 Comamonas sp. | reverse complement strand
GTGATCGGCGACATCGAAGGCCGCAACTGCGTGATCATGGACGACATGATCGACACCGCCGGCACGCTGGTGAAGGCGGCCGAAGTGCTCAAGGAGCGCGGCGCCAAGCAGGTGTATGCCTACTGCACGCACCCCATCCTGTCGGGCCCGGCCATCGACCGCATCACCAACGGTGCGGCGCTGGACGAAGTGGTGGTGACCAACACCATCCCGCTGTCGGATGCCGCACTGCAGTGCAAGAAGATCCGCCAGCTGTCGGTGGCACCGCTGTTCGCGCAGACCATGCAGCGCATCGCCACCGGCGAATCGGTCATCAGTTTGTTCCAGGACGCCTGATACCCCGGTAGGGGCATCCTGACATCGCCGGCCGTTGCCCTGCAACGGCCTTTGTAATCGGACCCGCTGGTCGCGGTGGGTTCTTAGTGGAGTATTGAAAATGAACTTTGTCGCTTTTGAGCGCGCCAAGCAAGGTACGGGTGCGAGCCGCCGTCTGCGCAACTCGGGCCGTACGCCCGGTATCGTCTACGGTGGCGAAGCCGCTCCCGTGGCCATCGAACTGGACCACAACGCCCTGTGGCACGCCCTGAAGAAGGAAGCGTTCCACTCCAGCGTGCTGGAAATGGACCTGGCCGGCGCCAAGAGCCAAGTGCTGCTGCGCGACGTGCAATACCACCCGTTCAAGCAACTGGTGCTGCACGTGGACTTCCAGCGCGTGGACGCCAAGACCAAGCTGCACATGAAGGTGCCGGTGCACTACAGCGGTGCTGAAGAGTCTCCCGCCGTGAAGGTGGGCAAGTGCCTCGTGACCCCCGTGGTGACCGAAATCGAAGTGAGCTGCCTGCCTGGCGACCTGCCCGAGTTCATCGCCGTGGACCTGAGCAAGCTGGAAAAGGGTGCGACCCTGCACCTGAACGACATCGCTCTGCCCAAGGGCGTGACCGCCGTGTCGCACACCAACCCCGCTCTGGTGTCGGTGGCTGCTCCTGCCGGTGGCGAAGCCGCTGCCGAAGAAGCTCCGGCTGCCTAAGAAGCACCGCCTTCCCGTCAAAAAGGCTGCACCCCGGTGCAGCCTTTTTTGTTTCTACCGCGCCTGCAGCGCACCGATAATTCCCCGCCATGATCAAGCTGTTTGTAGGGCTCGGCAATCCCGGCCCCGAGTATGAGGACACCCGCCACAACGCCGGCTTCTGGTGGCTGGACGCCATGGCCCGCGACATGGGCGTGCACCTGCAGCCCGACCGCAGCTACTACGCGCTGATGGCCCGCACCAGCCACCTGGGCGAGCCCGTGTGGCTGCTGGAGCCGCAGACCTTCATGAACCTGTCGGGCAAGTCGGTGGGCACGCTGGCGCGCTTCTTCAAGATCAAGCCGGAAGAGATCCTGGTAGTGCATGACGAGCTCGACCTGCCGCCCGGCCAGGTCAAGCTCAAGAAGGGCGGCGGCCACGGCGGGCACAACGGCTTGCGCGACATCCATGCCCAGCTGGGCAGCCCCGACTACTGGCGGCTGCGCATAGGCATCGGCCACCCTGGGCTCAAGCACGAGGTGGCGAACTGGGTGCTGAAGAAGCCGGCGCCCGACCAGCGCCGCCTGATCGAGGACAGCATCATCCACTCGCTGAAGGCCTACCCCGAGATGCTGGCCGGCCAGATGGACAAGGCCACGCTGCAGATCCACACCACCAAGCCGCCCCGGCCCAAGCCGCCGCGGCCAGAACCCGCAAATTGATAGCATCCAGCGCTTGCTGGATAAGCACCAGGGCCTAGTTTGGCTTGATTTCCTGCAGGCGCTGGTACTTCTGCCACAGCGTCTCCTGGCTTTCCTCGTGCTGCGGGTTCACCGGGATGCAGGCCACCGGGCAGATCTGCACGCACTGGGGCTCATCGAAGTGGCCGACGCATTCGGTGCACAGCGCCGGGTCGATCTCGTAGATCTGTTCGCCCATCGAGATTGCGTCGTTCGGGCACTCGGGTTCGCACACATCGCAGTTGATGCATTCGTCGGTGATCATCAGCGCCATGCCGGCCCCGCTTGAGAGTCGCAAAAAGGGTGTGCCATGGGCGACATTATCGGCCCGCTGCGATCCTGCAATTGGTTGCATCCGCAATTGGCATGACGCCATGTAGGCGTTATGCTGCGGCGACTCTCTCAGTTCTACCGTCGATGGGCTTATTCCTTCTCAAGCGCCTGGCCACCCTGGTGCTCACCCTGCTGGGCACCTCGGTCGTGGTGTTCCTGGTGCTGGACATCCTGCCGGGCAATGCCGCCCAGATGCTGCTGGGACCCGATGCCGCGCCCGAGGCCGTGGCCGAGCTGGCGCAGCAGCTCGGCCTGAACCAGCCCGCCTGGGAGCGCTACACCCACTGGATCACAGGCCTGCTGCACGGCGAGCTGGGCGACAGCTACAGCTACGGCTCGCCGGTGCTCGACCTGATCACCGAGCGCCTGGCGCTCACCGTGCCGCTGGCGGTGCTGGCCATGGCGCTGACCGTGCTGATCGCGCTGGCGGCCGGCATCTACGCCGCGGCCAACCACAACAAATGGGGCGACGTGGGCGTGATGGGCCTGGCGCAATTGGGCATCGCCATTCCCAACTTCTGGTTCGCCATCCTGCTGATCCTGCTGTTCTCGGTGCGGCTGCAGTGGTTTTCGGCAGGCGGCTTTCCGGGCTGGACCGAGGCGGCTGGCGGCTCGCCGGGGGCCGCGCTCAAGGCGCTGCTGCTGCCGGCGCTGTCGCTGGCCGTGGTGCAGGCCGCCATCCTGGCGCGCATGACGCGCTCGGCCCTGCTCGAGGTGCTGCGCGAGGATTTCGTGCGCACCGCGCGCGCCAAGGGCCTGAGCCGCCGCGCCGTGCTGTTCGGCCATGTGCTGCGCAACGCGATGATCCCGGTGCTCACCGTGATGGGCCTACAGTTCGCCAACCTGCTGGCCGGCACCATCGTGGTGGAGAACGTGTTCTACCTGCCCGGCATGGGCCGGCTCATCTTCCAGTCCATCGCCAACCGCGACCTGATGGTGGTGCGCAACTGCATCATGCTGCTGGCCGCGATGGTGGTGGTGGTCAACTTCGTGGTGGACCTGCTCTATGCGGTCATCGATCCCCGCATCAAGGCCCATGACATCTAGCATCCTGCGCGCGCTGCGCAACCGCAGCCTGGCCCTGGGCGCCGTACTGACCGCGCTGCTGCTGCTCGCGGCCACCCTCTCGTACCTGTGGACGCCCTGGCCGCCGCTCGATATCAACCTGGACATCAAGCTGCAGCCGCCCGGCGGCGCCCACTGGCTGGGCACCGATGCCTATGGCCGCGACGTGGCCTCGCAGCTGCTGGTGGGCGCGCGCAGCTCCATCCTGGTGGGCGTGATCGCGGTGGGCATCGGCCTCACGCTGGGCACGGCGCTGGGCCTGCTGGCCGCGGCGCGGCGCGGCTGGGTCGAGGAAGCGATCATGCGGCTGGCGGACTTCAGCTTCGCCTTCCCGGCCGTGCTGTCGGCCATCATGCTGACGGCGGTGTTCGGGCCGGGCGTGGTCAACGCCATCATCGCCATCGGCATCTTCAACATTCCCACGTTCGCGCGCATCACCCGCGCCTCGGCCAACGCCATCTGGGCGCGCGAGTACATCCTGGCGGCGCGCGCCTGCGGCCGCAATGCCTGGCAGATCACGGGGCAGCATGTGCTGCCCAACCTGCTGCCGGTGCTGATCGTGCAGGCCACGATCCAGTTCGCGCTGGCCATCCTGGCCGAGGCGGCGCTGTCGTACCTGGGCCTGGGCACGCAGCCGCCGCAGCCCTCGTGGGGCCGCATGCTGGCCGAGGCGCAGACCCTGATGTTCCAGGCGCCGCTGCTGGCGGTGTTTCCCGGGGTGGCGATCGCGCTGTCGGTGCTGGGGCTGAACCTGATGGGCGACGGCCTGCGCGATGTGCTGGACCCGCGCCTGGCGCGGAAACGTTGATACAAAAACAATAGCTTTTAGCGCTCATCCCTATTGAATTTCAAATACAAACACCTTTGAAACCCATGAATACCAAGCGCCAGCAGCTCACTTTTTTGAAGATGCCATGCCGCTGATCGACGTCCGCGACCTGAGCATCCGCCTGCAGACCCAGCGCGGCCCCGCGCTGGCGGTGCAGGGCGTGGGCTTCCAGATCGAGCGCGGCCGGGCGCTGGGGCTGATCGGCGAATCGGGCTGCGGCAAGTCCATCACCGCGATGGCGCTGATGGGCCTGCTGCCCGAATCGGCCCAGGCCAGCGGCAGCGTGCGCTTCCAGGGCGAGGAACTGCTCGGGCTGTCCGAGCGCCAGTGGCGCGGGCTGCGCGGCAACCGCATCGCCATGGTCTTCCAGGAGCCGATGACCGCGCTGAACCCGGTGCACACCATCGGCCGCCAGATCGCTGAGCCCATGCGCCTGCACCAGGGGCTGCCCCCAGCCGCCGCGCGCGAGGCCGCCATCGCGCTGCTGGCCCGCGTGGGCATCGCCCAGCCGGCGCAGCGCTTCGACGCCTACCCGCACCAGTTCTCGGGCGGCCAGCGCCAGCGCATCACCATCGCCATGGCGCTGGCCTGCGGGCCCGACCTGCTGATCGCCGACGAACCCACCACCGCGCTGGACGTGACCCTGCAGCGCCAGATCCTCGACCTCATCAACGAGCTGGTGGCCGAGCGCAACATGGCGCTGCTGCTGATCTCGCACGACCTGGGATTGATCTCGCAGAACGTGGATGACCTGCTGGTGATGTACGGCGGGCGCATCGTCGAGTCCGGCGCCACCGCCGAGGTCTTCGAGCACATGGCCCATCCCTACACCCGCGGCCTGCTCGCGGCCCGCCCGGGTTTGACGCCGCGCGCACCCGGCCAGCCGCGCCCGCGCCTGACCACCATCGCCGGCACGGTGCCCGAGCTGGCCGACCTGCCCGCGGGCTGCACCTTTGCCGGCCGCTGCCGCTTCACCCAGCCGGCCTGCCACGCGCAGGTGCCGCCGGCCGTGGCGCTGTCGCCGGCGCACCGCGTGTACTGCCTGCGCCCGGAAGCCTACGCAGAGATGGCCACGCCATGAACGCCGCCGCCACCCCCGTGCTGCTCGACGTGCAGGACGTCACCCGCACCTACACGCTGCCGCGCGAAAAGCTCTGGGCGCCCGCGCCCACGGTGCAGGCGCTGCAGGGCGTGAGCTTTGCACTGCAGGCCGGGCGCAGCCTCGGCGTGGTGGGCGAATCGGGCTCGGGCAAGTCCACGCTGGCGCGCATCGTGATGGCGCTGGACGCGCCCAGCTCGGGCCAGGTGCGACTGCTCGGACGCGACCTGCACGCGCTACCGCCCGCCGAGCTGCGCGCGGCGCGGCGCGACTTCCAGATGGTGTTCCAGGACCCGTACGGCTCGCTCGACCCGCGCCAGACCGTGGCCCGCATCGTGACCGAGCCGCTCGCCGCGGGCAGCCCCGCCGAGCGGCGCGAGCAGGCGCTGGAAGTGCTGCAGCAGGTGGGCCTGCGCACCAGCGATGCCGACAAGTACCCGCACGAATTCTCCGGCGGCCAGCGCCAGCGCATCGCCATCGCCCGCGCGCTCATCACGCGGCCGCGCCTCATCGTGGCCGACGAGCCCGTCAGCGCGCTCGACGTCTCGGTGCAGGCCCAGGTGCTGAACCTGCTGCAGGATCTGCAGGAGCAGTTCGGCATCACCTACCTGCTCATCAGCCACGACCTCGCCGTCGTCAACCACCTGTGCGACGATGTGGTCGTGATGCACCAGGGCCGCATCGTCGAGCAAGGCCCGCCCGGCGAGCTGCTGCAGCATGCCCAGCACCCCTACACGCGCCAGTTGATGGAAGCCGTGCCCCAGGTTCGGCCGCGCCGGGCGCGCTAGAAAACACGCATAGCAATCCGCGCCGGCGCTGATATATTCAACGCCATACGCTATCTTTTTTGAGAACACGGGAGACCTCCATGCTGAACCGAAGAGCCCTGATCGCCACCGGGGCGCTCGCCACCCTGCCGCTGGGCCTGCCAGGCCTTGCGCATGCCCAGGGCAAGAAGAACACCCTGGTGCTGGGCCTCACGCTGGAGCCGCCAGGGCTGGACCCCACGGCCAGCGCCGCCTCGTCCGTCGGCGAGATCACGCTCTACAACATCTACGAGACGCTGACCAAGATCAACTCCGACGGCAGCGTGTCGCCGCTGCTGGCCGAGAGCTGGGAAGTCTCGCCCGACCTCAAGACCTACACCTTCAAGCTGCGCAAGGGCGTCAGGTTCCACAACGGCGAGCCCTTCAACGCCCAGGCCGTCAAGTTCTCGTTCGACCGCGCCGGCAGCGACAAGAGCACCAACAAGGACAAGCGATTGTTCGCCAACCTCAGCACCCAGGCGGTGGACGAGCACACCGTCGTGCTGCTGAACCAGGAGATCGATCCCGACCTGCTGTTCGAGCTGGGCCAGGCCACGGCCATCATCGTCGAGCCCAAGAGCGCCGAGAAGAACCCCACCGCCCCCGTGGGCACCGGCCCCTACAAGCTCGGCAATTGGAGCCGGGGCTCGGCCGTCACCCTCACCGCCTGGCCCGACTACCGCCAGGCCGGCAGCATCCGCATCCAGCGCGCGACCTTTCGCTTCATCCCCGACGCCGCCGCGCAGGTGGCGGCGCTGCTGGCGGGCGACGTGGACCTGTTCCCGCGCGCCACGCCCCGCGGCATCGAGCAGTTCAAGACCAACCCGCGCTACCAGGTGCTGATCAACGGCTCGCGCGCCAAGACCATCGTGGCCATCAACGAGCGCCGCAAGCCGCTGGACGACGTGCGCGTGCGCCGCGCCATCTCGGCCGCCATCGACCGCAAGGCCATCATCGCCGGCGCCGCCGACGGCCTGGGCGCGCCCATCGGCAGCCACTACGTGCCCGGCGCCTTCGGCTATGTGGACACCACCGGCATCAACCCGTATGACGTGGACAAGGCCAAGAAGCTGATGGCCGAGGCCGGCGTGAAGACGCCGCTCACGCTGACCATGACGCTGCCGCCCGCGCCCTACGCGCGCCAGGGCGGCGAGATCGTCGCCGCGCAGCTCGCCAAGATCGGCATCGAGCTCAAGCTGCAGAACGTGGAATGGGCCCAGTGGCTCAGCGGCACCTACACCAACCGCAACTACGACCTGTCCATCATCTCGCACGTCGAGCCCTTCGACCTGGTGAACTACACCCGCAGCGACTACTACTGGGGCTACCAGTCCGAGAAGTTCAACGCGCTGTACAACCAGATCAAGACCGCCACCCGCCCGGCCGACCGCGCCCGCCTGCTCGGCGACGCGCAGCGCATGCTGGCCGAGGACGCGGCCAACGTCTTCCTCTACCAGGCGCAGTGGGTGACCGTGGCCAACAAGAACCTGCGCGGCCTGTGGAAGGACATGCCGGTGTTCGCCAACGACCTGTCCTCCTTCTACTGGGTGTGAGATGAGTGCATTGCATGATTGGTCAGCCGGCGAGCTGCTGGCCGCCTACCGCGGGCTCAGCCTGTCGCCGGTGGAGGTGATGCAGGCGGTGATCGACCAGGTCGAGCGCTGGGAGCCGCACCTGTGCGCCACCTACCTGTACCGCCCCGAGCAGGCGCTGGCCCAGGCCCGCGCCAGCGAGCGGCGCTGGCAGGCCGGCGCGCCCGCGGGCCCGCTCGACGGCGTGCCCTGCACCATCAAGGAAAACATCGCCACCGCCAGCGACCCGGTGCCGCTGGGCACCGCCGCCGTGGCCCTGGTGCCCGCGGCCGCCGACGGCCCGCCGGCGGCGCGCATGCGCGAGGCCGGCGCCATCCTGTTCGCCAAGACCACCATGCCGGACTACGGCATGCTCTCGTCGGGGCTGTCGAGCTTCCACCCGCTGGCGCGCAACCCCTGGGACCTGAGCAAGGGCCCGGGCGGCTCCAGCGCCGGCGGCGGCGCGGCCGCGGCGGCGGGCTACGGCCCGCTGCACATCGGCACCGACATCGGCGGCTCGCTGCGCCTGCCGGCGAGCTGGTGCGGCATCTTCAGCCTCAAGCCCAGCCTGGGCCGCATCCCCATCGATCCGCCCTACACCGGCCGCGCCGCCGGGCCGATGACGCGCACCGTGGCCGACTCCGCGCTGATGATGCAGGTGCTGTCCCAGCCCGACGCGCGCGACAGCATGAGCCTGCCCGCGCAGGACATCGCCTGGCACGAGGCGGCCGCCGCCACGCCCGCCCTCCTGCGCGGCCTGCGCGTGGGCCTGCTGCTCGACGCCGGCTGCGGCCTGCCGCTGGAGCCCGAGGTGCGCGCCGCCGTGGAGCAGAGCGCCCGATGGCTGGAGGCCGCCGGCGCGCAGGTCACGCCGATGCAGCCCTTCCTCACGCCCGGGATGCTGGAGGGCATGGACCACTTCTGGCGCATGCGCTCGCTGGCCGACCTGCAGGCGCTGAGCGACGAACGCCGCGCCCAGGTACTGCCTTACATCCGCAGTTGGGCCGAAAGCGCCGGCGCCTTCGGTGCCCGCCAGGTGTTCGATGCCAGCCAGCAGTTCCACCTGACCCGCGTGGCCACGGTGCGGGCCTGCAGCGCCTTCGACTACGTGGTCTCGCCGGTGGCGCCGCACGCGGCCTTCGCCGCCGAATGGGCCTCGCCCACCAACGACCCGCTGCGCCCGCTGGAGCACATCGCCTACACCGTGCCGTTCAACATGTCGGAGCAGCCCGCGGCGTCGGTCAACTGCGGCTATACGGCAGCGGGCTTGCCGATCGGCCTGCAGATCGCCGGCCCGCGCTTCGACGACCTGGGCGTGCTGAAATTCGCGCGCGCCTTCGAGCAGATCCGCGGCACGCAGAAGCCCTGGCCCCTGCCCTGAATATCAATTTGATAGCTGCTTGCGCTTGATAGACAAGGGCTAGAAGCCAAAAACACCTCAAACCTCCTCGCCGAACAGCGGCAGCGTGAACGGATCGTTCGAGGCCGGCCGGGGCGCCGCCTGCCGGGCCTCGGACTCGCGCACCCGCGCCCAGTCGGCCGCCAGCCCCTGGGCCTGCGCTTCCGCCTGCGGCAGCAGGTTGCCCACGCGCACGCCCAGCAGGCGCAAGCGCTGCGACAGCGGCGCGCGCTTGAGGCTCTGGCCCGCGGCGTAGCGGATGGCCTGGGCATCGCTGGTGTACAGCTGCAGGCTGTGGTCGCGCGTGGCGGTGCGAAAGTCCGCATAGCGCAGCTTGACGCCGATGGTGCGGCCCACATAGCCCTTGCGCTGCAGATCGGCCGCCACCTGCATGCACAGCTCGGTGAAGATCGCGCCCAACTCGGCCTTGTCGCGCACCGCGTGCAGGTCGCGGTCGAAGGTGGTTTCGCGGCTCATGGACACCGGTTCGCTCTCGGTCACCACCGGCCGCTCGTCGCGGCCCCAGGCCGAGTCGTGCAGCCAGGCGCCGTAGGACTTGCCGAAGTGCTGCACCAGCCAGTCGCGCGGCTTGAGCGAGATGTCGCCGATGGTGTGCAGGCCCAGCGCGGCCAGCCTGGCATCGGCCTTGGGGCCGATGCCGTTGAGCTTGCGGCAGGGCAGCGGCCAGATCAGCCGCTCCAGGTCGCCCGCCACCACGATGGAGACGCCATGCGGCTTGTTGAACTCGCTGGCCAGCTTGGCCAGCTGCTTGTTCGGCGCCACGCCGATGGAACAGGTCAGCCCCGTGGCCTCGCGGATGGCGCGCTGTAGCGCCAGCGCCAGCACGCGGCCGCCCTCCTCCTGGCCGCCGGGCACCTCGGTGAAGTCGATGTAGACCTCGTCCACGCCGCGGTCTTCCATCTGCGGCGCCATCGCGGTGATGATGGCCTTGAACTGGCGCGAGTACTGGCGGTAGCGCGCAAAGTCCACCGGCAGCAGGATGGCCTCGGGGCACAGCCGCGCCGCCTTCATCATGCCCATGGCCGAGCCTATGCCGAACTGCCGCGCCGGGTAGGTGGCGGTGGTGATGACGCCTCGGCCCACATAGCCGGAGAGTCGCGCGAAGGCCTCCACCGGAATCTGCTCCAGCCGCCCGCCATAGGCGGCCGCCAGCGCATCGTCCTCGCTGCGGCGCCCGCCGCCGATCACCACCGGCAGGCCCTGCAGCTGCGGGTAGCGCAGCAACTCGACGGACGCGTAGAACGCGTCCATGTCCAGGTGGGCGATGCGGCGCAAACGGGGCTCGGGCGATGGCGTGGTCACGCCTGGATTGTCGCAGCGTCAACGGTCGTGGTGCAGGTAGGCGGCCTGTTTGGGCAGGCGCAGGCTGAACAGGAAGGCCACCACCATCATCGCGGACACGTACCAGAAGAAGGCCGGCTCGTGCCCGGCCTTCTTCAACGCCAAAGCCACGTACTCGGCGCTGCCGCCGAACACCGCGTTGCCCACCGCATAGGCCAGGCCTACGCCCAGCGCACGCACCTCGGGCGCTCGGCCTTCACGATGCCCGAGATCGAGGTGTAGAAGCTGACGATGGCCAGCGCCGCGACGATGAGCATGCCGGCCATCGCCGGCGAGTGCACCTGCTGCAGCGTGGTCAGGATGGGCACGGTGAACACCGCGCCCAGCGCGCCGAACAGCATCATCGAGCTGCGCCGGCCTATGCGGTCCGACAGCATGCCGAACAACGGCTGCATGCACATGTAGAGGAACAGGCAGGCCGTCATCACGTAGCTGGTGGTCTTGACCGGCAGGCCCACGCTGTTGACCAGGTACTTCTGCATGTAGGTGGTGAAGGTGTAGAAGATCAGCGAGCCGCCGGCCGTATAGCCCACCACGGTGATGAAGGCGCCCAAGTGGTTGCGGAACAGGCTGGACATGGTGCCCGAGTCCTTGCTCGCCAGCGCCTCCTTGGACTGGGTTTCGTGCAGCGTGCGGCGCAACAGCATGGCCACCACCGCCGACACGGCGCCGAACACGAAAGGGATGCGCCAGCCGAAGTCGCGCAGCTGCTGCTCGGTCAGCAGCGCCTCGAGGATGACGATCAGCAGCACCGCCAGCAGTTGCCCGCCGATCAGCGTCACGTACTGGAACGACGAGAAGAAGCCGCGCTGGCCCTTGAGCGCCACCTCGCTCATGTAGGTGGCCGTGGTGCCGTACTCGCCGCCCACCGACAGCCCCTGGAACAGCCGGCACAGCAGCAGCAGGAACGGCGCCCAGGCGCCGATCTGCGCGTAGGTGGGCAGGCAGGCGATCACCAGCGAGCCGGCGCACATCATGGTCACCGAGATCAGCATCGACTTCTTGCGCCCGTAGCGGTCTGCGATGCGGCCGAACAGCCAGCCGCCTATGGGCCGCATCAGGAAGCCGGCGGCAAACACGCCCGCGGTATTGAGCAGCTGGGCCGTCGGATCGCCCTGCGGGAAGAACGCCGCCGCGAAGTAGATGGCGGAGAAGGCATAGACGTAGAAGTCGAACCATTCCACGAGGTTGCCCGACGATGCCGCCATGATCGCGAAGATGCGGTGGCGCCTTTCCTCGGGCGTGTAGTGCGGAGCCCCGCCGGCGACGCCGGCGCTGGTCAGGGAAGATGTAGTCATTGCTTGTGATCCCGGTTGATGATCGGAACATCTTCCTCCCGCCATCCCGGCCCATCTGTCAGACAGCCGCCTGAGAAGGCGCGCCCCGCCGGCAGGCGGGAACCTCCCCCCGTATCCATGATCCAACCAAGTGCCGCCGCACCTCGATGGCGGAAGGAGGTAGCAGCCATGAAACAGATGAAACATTGGCAGGATCCACTGAATGCCTTGCTGGGCGTCTGGTTGGCCGTGTCGCCCTGGGTCCTGGGTTACCAGGACCAGACGGCAGCCATGGTCAGCGGCGTGGTCGTCGGGCTGGCGCTGATCGCCGCAGCGCTGGGCGCGATCTTCATGCCCCGTGCCTGGGAAGAGTGGACCGAGGGCCTGCTGGGGCTGTGGATGGTGATCTCGCCCTGGATGCTGGGCTTCAGCATGCACATGGACGCCATGCGCAATGCCGTGGTCTCGGGCATCGTGGTGATGGCACTGGCCCTGTGGGTGCTCATCACCGACAAGGACTACAACAGCCTCTTCCACCGCGACGGCGCAGCGCATTGACGCCACCTTTGAAAAAACCGCCTCCGGGCGGTTTTTTCTTTGCGGCGCGCAGGGCTCACAGCTGCAGGCAGATCAGCACGATGCCCAGCACCATCAGCGCCATGCCCCAGCGCTCCTCGCGCCGCAGGTGCTCGCGCAGCAGGCGGCGCGACACCAGGTAGCTGAACACCACCTCGACCATGCCCAACGTGCGCACCGCGGCCGCCCCCTGCAGCGCATAGGCGCTGAACCAGGCCAGCGATGCGGCGCAGCCCAAACCGCCGGCGAGCATCGACACCCGCCAGGCGCGCGCGATGCGCACCAGCACCTGCGGATCGCGCCAGGCGAACCACAGCCCCATCGACACCGATTGCATCAGCTGCGCGAAAAACACGCCCCAGGCCCCGGACAGCCAGGCGCTGGGGGCATTCAGCTCCACCGCCGCGCCGCGGTAGCCGATGGTGGCGATGGCGAAGCAGGCGCCGCAGACCAGGCCGTACATGGCCGACTTGCTGCGCCAGGCCGACAGCCCCTGGCCCTTGGGCGGCAGCGACAGCAGCACCACGCCCAGCGTGGCGATCACCATGGCCACGAGCGCGATGCGGCTGGGCAGCTCGTGCAGGAAGAGCGCGGCAAACAGCGCGATCTGCAGCACCTCGGTCTTGGACAGCGTGACGGCCACCGCGAAGTTGCGCTGCTGCATGGCCAGCAGCAGCGCACCGGTGGCGGCGATCTGGGCGAAGGCGCCGAGCGCGATCCAGCCGAAGTACGCCGGTGTCCACGGCCCCACCTGCGGCGAATGCGCGGGCAGCACATACAGCAGCACCAGGAACAGCGCCGCCAGCGGCAGGCCGTAGAGAAAACGCACCAGCGTCGCGGCCCAGGTGCCCAGCTCGGACGTGAGCGAGCGCTGCGCCGCGTTGCGCCCCGTCTGCGCCGCCGCCGCGAACAGCACCATCACCACCCAGGCCCACTGGCTGCCACCATCCATAAGACTTGCTTCCGCTCGATTGCTTGTAACCAGCGCAAGCGTATGCGAAAACGCCGCAGCGCCGCACCCGCATTTGGCGAAGGAAGGTCGCGCCAACCGGCAGCAACACAGCAGCAAGGCACAAAAAAGGCTGCCAGCGCCCCTCGGGACCCTGGCAGCCGCTGTGGCTGGAAGTGCTGCGCTTACTGCGACCGCACGGTCACGTCCACGCGGCGGGCCGCGGCATCGGAGCCAGCGCCGGCCGTGGCATCGGCCGGCTTTTCCAGCACGGTCTGCGCCTGCGCTGCGCCAGCGGATACCAGCGCGGCCTGCACGGCCTGGGCGCGCTGCTTGGACAGCTCGGCATTCTTGGCCGGATCGCCCGTGGGATCGTTGAAGCCCGACACCACCGCCTTCGCATCGCCATGCGACTGCAGGTAGGCCACCAGCGCCTTGGACTTGTCGGCGAACTCGGCAGCCACCTCGGTCTTGCCCGAGTCGAAGAACACCTGCAGCATCGGGATTTCATGCGCCACCGCGGCCACCACGGCAGCGCCCTGCGGCGCAGCAGGTACCTGGCCGGCATCGGCCGCGCCAGCGGCGGGTGCCGGTGCCGGTGCTGGCGCCGGAACGGGTTCAGGGGCAGGTGCCGCTGCGGGCGGCGACGAGGATGAGGGTCCGATCGATGCCTTGGGCGCTTCGGGCGCCGGTGCGGTCGATGCGGCGGGCGGTGTGTCGCCGCCGCCAGGTTTCTTGCCGCAATAGGCCAGGCCGCCCAGCACCACCGCGGCCACGATGGCCCAGGGCAGCCACTTGCCCAGGCCGCCGCCCGAGGCCGGCGGCGGCACCGGCACGGCCGGAGGCAACGGAACGGCGGGCGGGACCGGCACGGCAGGTGCGGCGGCAGCGGCGCCAGCACCCAGTGCGGATGCAGCACCGCCCAGCAGCGCGCCGTCGCCGATCAGCGCGGTCGCCTCTGCCGGCAGCACGGTGGGCACCGCGCCCGACGGCGTGAGCCGCGAGATCAGCTGCGGCACCACGAAGGCCAGCGCGGAGGTCACGGTTTCGCGCGACAGGTTCAGGCGCGAGACCAGCGACGGGATCAGGCCGCCTGCCGAGCCCAGCACCGATTCGAGCTGGGATGGCGTGGGCGATTCGGGTTCGACGGTGGCGCCGAGCCAGCTCTGCACCACCGAGCCCAGGCCGGCGGCGCGGAATTTCTCGAGGAACCCGGCCACGCCGCCCGAGGTGGGATCGGCCACGTAGGCCAGCACCATCTGAACCAGCTCCCTCCCCTTGCCTTGCAGGCCCAGGCGGTTCTCGACGTCTTGGATCAGCGCATCAAACATTGGCTTCCTCCGGTTCTTGGATCAGAAGAGCCAGTGTAGAAAGCGCTTGTGGCAAAAAAATGTAGGACAGATGCCCTATACCGCCGCCAAATCGCCTCGATATGACAACAATATTCAGCAAAACTGGCAAAACTTTCGCCGGCGCGTGTTCAACCCTGGTGGCAGACCGCCTCGATGTTGTAGCCGTCGGGGTCGAGCACGAAGGCCGCGTAGTAGCGGGCGTGGTAGTGCGGCCGCAGGCCGGGCGCGCCGTGGTCGGTGCCGCCGGCCTGCAGGGCCGCGCGGTGGAAGGCATCGACCTGCGCGCGGTTCTCGGCGCGGAAGGCGAGGTGCACGCGCGGCTCCATCAGCGGCGCGGCCGCGATCCAGAAGGCGCCGGCCGGGTCGTCCTGCGGTCCGGGCTGCTGCGCGCTGTAGCCCACCGCGTCGTCGCGCACGCTGCGCTCGACCATGCCCAACGGCGCCAGCGCCGCGGTATAGAAGCGCCGGCTGCAGGCCAGGTCGCTGACATGGATGCCGGTGTGGTCGATCATGGCGGGCCTTCCACTATCAAACAAGGAGCTGCTTGCGCTTTCTACACCTTGATTTCAGATATAAATTAATCTAAACCCATTGATGAGCAAGCGCTAGCCGCTATCAAAAAATCAAACCGGCCGGGCCAGCGGATAGGTACCCGGCCGCAGGATGGAGCGGTCCACGGTCTGGATGCTGGTGTGGCCGCAGAAGGCCATGGTCACGTCCAGCTCCTTGTGGATGATCTGCAGCGCCCGCGTCACACCAGCCTCGCCGAAGGCGCCCAGGCCATAGACCATGGAGCGGCCGATCATGGTGCCGCGCGCGCCCAGGGCCCAGGCCTTGAGCACGTCCTGCCCGCTGCGGATGCCGCCGTCCATCCACACTTCGAGCTTGTCGCCCACGGCATCGACGATGGCCGGCAGCGCCTCGATGGACGAGGGCGCGCCGTCGAGCTGGCGGCCGCCGTGGTTGCTGACCACGATGGCGTCGGCGCCGTGCTGCGCGGCCAGCACCGCGTCCTCCACCTCCATGATGCCCTTCAGGATGAGCTTGCCGCCCCACTGCTGCTTGACCCAGTCCACGTCGGCCCACGACAGGCGCGGGTCGAACTGCTCGTTGGTCCAGGCGGCGAGCGAGTTCATGTCCGACACGCCCTTCACATGGCCCACGAGGTTGCGGAAGGTGCGGCGCTGCGTGCCCGCCATGCCCAGGCACCACTGCGGCTTGGTCATCAGGTTGATGATGTTCTTCAGCGTGGGCCGGGGCGGCGCGGTGAGGCCGTTCTTGATGTCCTTGTGGCGCTGGCCGATCACCTGCAGGTCGAGCGTGAGCACCAGCGCGCTGCACTTCGCGTCCTTGGCTCGCTGGATCATGCGGGCCATCGCGTCGCGGTCGCGCATCATGTAGAGCTGGAACCAGAACGGCGCCGTGGTGTGCTCGGCAATGTCCTCGATGGAGCAGATGCTCATGGTCGACAGCGTGAACGGGATGCCGAACTTCTCGGCCGCGCGCGCGGCGTGGATCTCGCCGTCCGCATGCTGCATGCCCGTGAGGCCCACCGGCGCGATGGACACCGGCATCTTCGCTTGCTGGCCCACCATGGCGGTGGCGGTGCTGCGGCCTTCCATGTTGACCGCCACGCGCTGGCGCAGCTTGATGGCCTGGAAGTCGGCCTCGTTGGCGCGGTAGGTGCCCTCGGTCCACGCGCCGGAATCGGCGTAGTCGTAGAACATGCGCGGCACGCGGCGCTCGGCGACCACGCGCAGGTCTTCGATGCAGGTCATTTTGGAAAGATCGGTCACTCGCACACCCTTGCTATGGCTGGTTGGGGGGATGGCACAGGCCAAGCGGCCCGCGCAGCATGACATGCTACCCAGGGGCTGGCAACGCAGGTTGAATGTATTGCGCGGCCCGTTGAAAATTATTACATCCGCCCCGCAGGCCCAATGGCCTCACGCTGAAATACTATGAAAAAGTGAGCGCGCAAGCGTCGGGCGCGCCACACCCTAGGGTTTTCCGCAGGCCGTTGATGAGGGCAACCTTTGCCATGATCCACCACCTTTGATTTTTTCAATCCCACAAGGAGAGGCCTATGGTTTGGCAACAGATATATGACCCGCTCGGCAACATGCTGATATCAACACTGCTGGCCGCCATCCCGGTCGTGGTGATGCTGGCGGCCCTGGGCTTCTTCCACATCAAGGCGCACATCGCCGCCGGCATGGGCCTGGTCGCCGCGCTGCTGGTGGCCGTCTTCGCCTACGGCATGCCGGTCGACATGGCGGGCCGCGCGGCCGTGCTGGGCGGGCTCACCGGCCTCTTGCCCATCGGCTGGATCGTGCTGAACATCATCTTCCTGCACCAGCTGACCGAGCAGAACGGCAGCTTCAAGGTGCTGCAGGATTCGCTGTCGGGCATCACCGAGGACCGGCGCATCCAGTTGCTGCTGATCGCCTTCTGCTTCGGCGCGTTCTTCGAGGGTGCGGCCGGCTTCGGCACGCCGGTGGCGGTGACGGCCGCCATCCTGATCGGCCTGGGCTTCTCGCCGCTGGCCGCCTCGGGCCTGTCGCTGATCGCGAACACCGCGCCGGTGGCCTTCGGCGCGCTGGGCACGCCCATCATCACGCTGGCCAAGGTGCACGGCTACGACGTGATGGAGGTCACCGCCATGGTGGGCCGCCAGCTGCCCTTCTTCTCGCTGCTGGTGCCGTTCTGGCTGATCTGGGCCTTTGCCGGGCGCAAGGGCATGCTGGAGATCTGGCCCGCCATCCTGGTGACCGGCCTGTCCTTCGCCATCCCGCAGTTCCTGGTGTCGAACTTCATCGGGCCGGAGCTGGTGGACATCATCGCCGCCATCGTGTCGATGGCCTGCCTGGTGGGCTTCCTGCGCGTATGGCAGCCCAAGAAGGTCTGGACCTCGCCGTCGCTGCGCGGCCACGACCCCAGCGCCCACGAAACCAAGCCGCCGCAGCCCGTGGTGCGCCACAGCAAGCAGGCGTTGATCGCCGCGTGGACGCCCTGGGTCATCCTGTCGGTGTTCGTGTTCATCTGGGGCCTGCCGCCGGTCAAGGCCTGGCTCAACAGCCTGTTCGCGCCGGCCTTCCCCATGGGCGGCCTGCACAACCTGATCGAGAAGATGCCGCCCGTCGTGCCCAAGCCCACCAAGGAGGGCGCGGTCTACACGCTGAACCTGCTGTCGGCCACCGGCACCGGCATCCTGCTATCGGCCATCGTCAGCGCCTTCGTGATGAAGTACAACCCCGTCGCCATCGTGCGCACCTTCTTCAAGACGCTGTGGCTGGTCAAGTACTCGCTGCTGACCATCGTGCTGATGCTGGCGCTGGGCACCCTCACCCGCTACTCGGGCACCGACACCACGCTGGGCCTGGCCTTTGCCAACACCGGCGTGCTCTACCCCTTCTTCGGCACGCTGATGGGCTGGCTGGGCGTGGCGCTGACCGGCTCCGACACCGCGTCGAACGTGCTCTTCGGCGGCATGCAGAAGGTGGCTGCCGAGCAGCTCGGCCTGTCGGGCAACCTGATGGGCGCGGCCAACAGCTCGGGCGGCGTGATGGGCAAGATGATCGACGCCCAGTCCATCGTCGTGGCCTCCACCGCCACGCGCTGGTTCGACCACGAAGGCGACATCCTGCGCTACGTGTTCTTCCACTCCATCGCGCTGGCCTGCCTGGTGGGCCTGTACGTGACCATGCAGGCCTATGTCTGGCCGTTCACGCTGATGGTCGTGCACTGAGCGCCATCGCCCCATAAAAAAACCCGAGGCTGCGAAGCCTCGGGTTTTTGCTTTTTTGGGCTACAGCGCTTGTCCAAAAAGCGCCAGCAGCTATCTTTATGGAAGCAATCTCAGTGACCGCCGATGTAGATGAACTTGAACAGGAACACCCCGCCAATCACCCACACCATCCAGTGCACTTCCTTCACGCGGCCGGTCAGCAGCTTGATGGCGGCGTAGGTGATGAAGCCGAAGGCCAGGCCGTTGGCGATGGAGTAGGTGAAAGGCATCATCAGCGCGGTGATGACGGCGGGGATCGCCTCGGTGGTCTCGTTCCAGTCAATCTCGGTCAGCTCCCTGAGCATCAGGCAGGCCACGAACAGCAGCGCGGGTGCGGTGGCATAGGCCGGCACGACGCCCGCCAGCGGGGCGATGAACAAACAGGCCAGGAAGAGCACGGCCACGGTCAGCGCGGTCAGGCCGGTGCGCCCGCCGGCCTGCACGCCCGCGGCGCTCTCGACATAGGCGGTGGTGCTGGACGTGCCCAGCAGCGAGCCGGCGAAGATGGCCGAGCTGTCGGCCAGCAGCGAGCGGTTCAGGCGCTCCATCTTGCCCGGCACCAGCAGGCCGGCGCGCTTGGCCACGCCCATCAGCGTGCCGGTGGCGTCGAACAGCTCAACCAGGAAGAACACCAGGATCACGTTCAGGATGCCGCCGGTCAGCGCGGCCTTGATGTCCAGTTGCAGGAAGGTCGGCTCGATGGACGGGGGCGCCGAGAACACGCCCTTGAACTCGTTGCCGCCCCAGATGAAGGAGCCGATGGTCACGGCCAGGATGCCGATCAGGATGGCGCCCGGCACCTTCAGGCGGTCCAGCGTCACGATCAGCAAAAAGCCCAGCGAGGCCAGCACCACCGGCACCGAATGCAGGTCGCCCAGCGTCACGAAGGTGGCGTCCGACTTGGCGACGACGCCGGCGCTCTTGAGCGCGATCAGCGCCAGGAACAGGCCGATGCCGACGGTGATGGACACGCGTATCGACTGCGGTATACCCTGGATGATGAGCTCGCGCACCCGGAAGATAGTCACCAGCATGAACAAACAGCCCGAGACGAACACCGCGCCCAGCGCCGCCTGCCAGGTGAAGCCCATGTGCAGCACCACCACGTAGGCGAAGTAGGCGTTCAGGCCCATGCCCGGCGCCAGCGCGATCGGGTAGTTGGCATACAGCGCCATGATGGTGGAGCCCAGCGCGGCCACCAGGCAGGTGGCCACGAACACCGAGCCCTTGGGCATGCCGGCGTCGCCGAGGATCGACGGGTTGACAAAGATGATGTAGGCCATCGTCAGGAAGGTGGTCAGGCCTGCAATCAGCTCCGTGCGTATGTTGGTGTTGTGCTCGCTGAGCTTGAACACCCGTTCGGTCCAGTTCATAGTAGTCTCCGTGTTGTTTTCACTGGGCGGCGCAACGGTGGAAAACGCGCCAGAAATCGGCCTCGCACCCCATGTGCGAAGCCATCAAGAAAAAAGGAAACCGGTTGGCTCAGGCGCCCTGCACGGCCTCGATGGCGTTCAGGATGGCCTCGCTGGTCGCCGGGGCGCGCAGCGGCACGCTCTTGCGGTGCTCGCCCACGGCCGACACCGCATCGCGGATCGCAAAGAACACCGAGAACGGCAGCAGCAGCGGCGGCTCGCCCACGGCCTTGCTGCGGTGGATCGAATCCTCGGCATTGCGGCCATCGAACAGGCGCACGTTGAACACCGGCGGGCAGTCGTTGGCCGTCGGGATCTTGTAGGTGCTGGGCGCATGCGTCATGAGCTTGCCGTTCGTGGGATGCCAGACGAGTTCCTCCATCGTCAGCCAGCCCATGCCCTGGATGAAGGCGCCCTCGACCTGGCCGATGTCCACGGCCGGGTTCAGCGACTGGCCCGCATCCTGCAGCACGTCGGCGCGCAGCAGCTTCCACTCGCCGGTCAGCGTGTCGACCACCACCTCGCTCACCGCCGCGCCGTAGGCGAAGTAGTAGAACGGATGGCCCTGCATGGTGGCGCCGTCCCAGTGCAGGCCGGGCGTGGCGTAGAAGCCGTCGGACCACAGCTGCACGCGGTCCACGTAGGCCTCGCGCACCACCTGGGCAAAGGGCAGCGCCTTGCCATTGACCTCGATCTGGTCGTTGGCGAAGCGCACGTCGGCGGCATTGCCGCCGTGGCGCTTGGCGGCGCACTCGGCCAGGCGCTCGCGCACCTGGCGCGCGGCGTCCTGCGCGGCCTTGCCGTTCAGGTCGGCGCCGGTCGATGCCGCCGTGGCCGAGGTGTTGGCCACCTTGGTCGTGTCGGTCGCGGTGACACGCACGCTCTCGAAGCCCACGCCCAGCTCATGCGCCACCACCTGGGCGACCTTGGTGTTCAGGCCCTGGCCCATCTCGGTGCCGCCGTGGTTCACCAGGATGGAGCCGTCGCTGTACACATGGACCAGCGCGCCGGCCTGGTTGAAGTGCGCCACGTTGAACGAGATGCCGAACTTGAGCGGCGCCAGCGCCAGGCCGCGCTTGAGCACCGGGCTGCCGGCGTTGAACGCGGCGATCGCCGCGCGGCGGGCGCGGTAGTCGCTGGTGCGCTCCAGCTCTTCCACCAGCTCGTGGATCACGTTGTCGGTCACCTTCTGGCCATAGGGCGTGACGTTGTGCTCGGCCGTGCCGTAGAAGTTGGCGCGGCGCACGTCCAGCGCGTCGCGGCCCAGGGCCTTGGCCACGGTCTCGATGATGTTCTCGACCGCGATCGCGCCCTGCGGGCCGCCGAAGCCGCGGAAGGCCGTGTTGCTCTGCGTGTTGGTCTTGCCGCAGAAGCCGTGCATGGACACGTCGGGCAGCCAGTAGGTATTGTCGAAGTGGCACAGCGCGCGGGTCATCACCGGGCCCGACAGGTCGGCCGAATGCCCGGCGCGCGACACCATGGTGATCTCGGCGCCGAGGATGCGGCCCTCGTTGTCGTAGCCCACTTCGTATTCGTACCAGAAGCAATGGCGCCGGCCGGTGATCATGAAGTCGTCGTCGCGGTCCAGGCGCAGCTTGACGGGGCGCTGCAGCTGGTTGGCCGCCACGGCCGCCACGCAGGCGAAGAGCCCGGACTGCGACTCCTTGCCGCCGAAGCCGCCGCCCATGCGGCGGCACTCGACGTGCACCGCGTGGGCGTGCAGGCCCAGCGCATGCGCCACCAGGTGCTGCATCTCGCTGGGGTGCTGGGTGGAGCAATGCACATGCATGGCCCCGCCCTCCTTGGGAATGGCGTAGCTGATCTGGCCTTCGAGGTAGAACTGCTCCTGGCCGCCCACGTCGAGCGAGCTCTTCAAGCGATGCGGCGCGCTGTCGATGGCGGCGCGCGCGCCGCCGTTGGTGGCGCGGTTCAGGTGCATGGGCGGCAGCACGTACTGGCCGCGGGCATGGGCCTGCTGCGGCGTGAGCACCGGCTCGGCGGCCTCGATGGTCGCGGCTGCCTTGGCCTGTGCGGCGGCGCGGCGGGCTTCGGCGCGCGTCTCGGCGATCACCGCGAACATCGGCTGGCCCACGTAGCGGATCTCGCCATCGCAGAGGATGGGGTCGTCGTGGATGATGGAGCCGCAGTCGTTCGCGCCCGGGATGTCGGCGGCGGTGAGCACCGCCACCACGCCCGGCATGGCACGGATGGCATCGAGCGACAGCGCGGTGAGGCGGCCGGCCGCCACCGGCGACAGGCCCAGCGCGCAGTGCAGCGTGCCGTTCAGCTCGGGCAGGTCGTCCACATAGGTGGCCTCGCCGGCCACGTGCAGGTGGGCGGATTCGTGCGGGCGGCTGATGCCCACGCGGGCGCCGCCGCGGTGGGCCGCGTCCTCGGCGCCGGTGTCGATGCGCGAGGCGGTGTTCTGGGTGTAGTCGGCAAAGGCCTCGGCCGCGTCGGTCTGTTGCAGCAGCGCAGGGTTGATGGCTTGGTTCATGTCGGTAGCTCCTTACGCTGCGGCCTGTGCGGTCACGTGCGGCATCACGCTGAAAACGCTGGTGGCATCCACCGGCAGCGGGTCGTTGGCGCGGGTTTCCAGCCACAGGCGCTGCAGCAGGTTCTGCGCCACCTTCAGGCGGTAGTCGGCGCTGGCGCGCATGTCGGTCATGGGCTTGAAGTCCTGCGCCAGCGCGGCCTGCGCAGCCTTCACGGTGTCCTGCGTCCAGCGCTGGCCCACGATGGCGGCCTCGGCTTGCGCGGCGCGCTTGACGGTCGCGGCCATGCCGCCGAAGGCCAGGCGCGCGGCCTTGACCACCTCGCCGTCCAGCTCCACCGCCAGGCCGGCGCACAGCGCCGAGATGTCGCAGTCGAAGCGCTTGCTGATCTTGTAGGCGCGCACGTGCAGGCCGGGTGCGGACAGAGCCGCCAGCGGCATCGACAGGCCCTGGACGAACTCGCCCGGCTCCATCTGGTTCTTCATGTAGTCGAGGTAGAACTCGGGCAGCGGCATGCGGCGCACGCGCGCGCCCTTGCGCAGCTCGATCTGCGCATCGAGCGCCATCAGCACCGGCGGCGAGTCGCCAATGGGCGAGCCGTTGGCCACATTGCCGCCCATGGTGCCGGCATTGCGGATGGGGCGCGAGGCAAAGCGCAGCCACACGTCGGTGAGCGCGGGCACGCGCGCCGTCAGCGCCTGCCAGGCGGCTTCGAGCGAGGCGCCGGCGCCGATGTACAGCTCATCGCCGCGCACCTCGACCGCCTTCATGTCGGCCACGTCGCCCACGTAGATGATGTCGCCCAGGTCGCGGAACATCTTGTTCACCCACAGACCCACGTCGGTGGAGCCCGCCACCACGCGCGCCTGGGGCTTGGCCTCGCGCAGCGCGGCCAGCTCGGCCAGCGTGCGCGGGGCATGGAAATGGTCGGTGCGCTGGCCTTGCTGCGCCGTGTAGTCGAGCGCCGGCCCGCCCTGCAGCCCCCGCAGCGCGGCCACCACCGGCGCGGTATCGAGGCGTGCGGCCGGCAGGTCGAACATGCGCTGGCCGGCGTCGAGGATGGGGCGGTAGCCGGTGCAGCGGCACAGGTTGCCCGAGAGGTCATCGGCCAGCTGCTGGCGCGTGGGCTGGGTGCCGGCGGCCTGGTGGTGCTCGTAGGTGGACCACAGCGACATCACGAAGCCCGGCGTGCAGAAGCCGCACTGCGAGCCATGGCAGTCCACCATGGCCTGCTGCACCGGGTGCAGCGGCACGGTCTTGGGACCGTGGCCGTGATCGTGGCCCTGGCCGGCGGAAGCGCAGGCCTGGCCGCTGCCGCACTGGCGCTTGAGGTCTTCCACCGTGAACAGCGCCTTGCCGTGCAGCGTGGGCAGGAACTGGATGCAGGCGTTGACGGTCTGCAGGCGCAGGCCGCCGACGGCGTCCGGCGCGCCCTCCTCGGCCAGCTCGGCTATCACCACGGTGCAGGCGCCGCAATCGCCTTCGTTGCAGCCTTCCTTGGTGCCGGTGCAGTGCGCGTCCTCGCGCAGCCAGTCAAGCACCGAGCGGGTCGGATGCACGCCGCTGACATCGACCACCTGGCCGCGGTGGAAGAAGCGGATGGGCTGGGTTGTGGAAGTCGTGTTCATACCAATGGAAACCATGATCGTGGGGAATGCTTCCGAGGTTAGTGCCTAGCCACCATAGGGGATATATACCCGCATCCATAAACCCTATGCGGGGTCGCATATACCTGCTTGATTTTCCAGGGTAAACCCGCAGAAAACCGGCACTGCCGGTACCTGGGGAATGCCCTGAGACACGGCCCGGGCGGTGCGCCGGCGCCCTCCAGCGCACGGTTGGCAGCAGTCTATCAATTTCATAGCTGCCTGCGCTTGACCAGTATGCCTTGGAAGCCAATTCTTATCCAAACCCGCCTGCGGTATATTGCAGCCCATGCACTACCACCGCCACTACCGCTTCCTGGGCGCCGCCGCGCTGCTCGCCATGGGCGCCGCCCACGCGCAATCGTCCGATCCGCAGGAGCCGCCGCAGCTCAGCAGCGCCGCCTTCCAGTCCTGCCTGCAGGAGCTGCGCGGCACCAAGGCCTATGCCGCGATCACGCCGGCCACCTTCCAGCAGTACACCGGCACGCTGCAGCCCGATGCCACGGTGCTGCCGCTGCTCAACCGCCAGCCCGAATTCACCATGCCGCCGTGGGACTACCTGGCCATGCTGGTGGACGAACAGCGCGTGGCCGATGGCCGCGCCGGCTACGCCAAGTGGAAGGACACGCTGGACCGGATCGAGACCGCCACCGGCGTGCCGCCGGCCATCGTCGTCGGCGTTTGGGGCGTGGAGAGCAACTTCGGCCAGAACCTGGGCGGGCGGCCGCTGGTGCAGTCGCTGGCCACGCTGTCGTGCTTCGGCCGGCGCCAGGCGTACTTCCGCGGCGAGTTCGCCAGCGCGCTGCGCATCCTGCAGGAAGGCCACATCGCCGAGAGCAAGCTCACCGGCTCGTGGGCCGGCGCCTTCGGGCAGACGCAGTTCATGCCGTCCACGTTCTTCCGCAGCGCGGTCGATTTTGACGGCGACGGCCGCCGCGACATCGTCGACAGCGTGCCCGACGCGCTGGCCTCCACCGCCACCTTCCTGAAGAATGCCGGCTGGCGCCCGGGCCAGCCCTGGGGCTTCGAGGTGAAGCTGCCGGCGGGCTTCGACACCTCGGACGCCGGCCGCAAGAACAAGCAGCCCATCGCGCAGTGGCGCGCCGCGGGCGTGACGCTGGTGGGCGGCCGGCCGCTGCCCGACAGCCTGCCCAGCGCCGGCCTGATGATCCCGGCCGCCGGCGGCCCGGCCTTCCTGGTGGGGCGCAACTTCGATGCGCTGTACAGCTACAACGCCTCGGAGAACTACGCGCTGGCCATCGCCCAGCTGTCGAACCTGGTGGCCGACCCGGCGCAGACCCAGGTGGGCTTCGCCACGCCCTGGCCCACCGACGACCCGGGCCTGTCGCGCGCGCAGAACAAGGAACTGCAGCAGGCGCTGATCGCCCAGGGCCACGACATCGGCGAGCCCGACGGCCTGATCGGCGCCAAGACGCGCGAGGCCATCAAGGCCGAACAAGGCAAGCGCGGTATGAAGGCCGATGGGCGGGCGGGGCAGAAGCTGTTGAAGGCGTTGACTGCGAAGGTGCAGTAGACGGCCTCAACATGCGGCCTGTACCCTCCCCTTCTGTCTGCGCCTGTGGCGGGGCGTTTGCGGGGTGGGCATGCGCGTCGGAGCGCGCATGCTTCGTGATCTGACTCGCCGGGGATGTTTGAACGGAGCGCCCTTGGGCGCGGAGAGAGTTCCACGGCGCACCCCGCAAACGTCACGCCACAGGTTGCCCCGCTGCTGCGCAGCGGGGTCGCAGACAGCAGGGGCGCTTTCTTTGCCTACTTTCTTGCGCGGGCAAGAAAGTAGGTCGCCCGCCGGGGCGAAATCCCGGCCTCCACTATCAAAAAAGAGAGCTTTTTGCGCTTGCAATACGTGACATTCAAATAGAAAACCATCGGAAAACCTTATATACAAAGCGTCAGTAGCTCTCTTTTTTACTTGACCCCCGCCCCGCGCACCTCGATCCGCACCTCGTCCTGCACCTGCCCGGCCGCATCCACCAGCTGCACGCGGTGGCGGCCCGGCCAGGGCAGCCAGGCCCAGCGGCGGCCCTGGGCCAGCTCCTTGCCGTCCAGGCGCCAGCGCAGGCCGTCGCGGTCGGCCGCGAACTGCAGGCGCTGGCGGGCGGGCGGAATGTCCGGGTCCAAGGCGATGATGGTGCCGCTGGCCGGCGCCATGATCCGGCCAGCGCCCTGCCCGCCCCCCTGCCCGGTCCGGCGTTCGTCTGCGCCGTTGGCTGCAGCGTCCAGCGCGAACAGCGGCTGCTCGGTGCCGCGCAAGAACCATTCGCTGCGCGCCGCCTCCAGCGGGTTGCCGGCGCCCACCTGGCCGTCGGGCGCGGGGCCATAGCGCACAGCCGCCTGCACCAGGCCCTCGGGCGCGCGCGGCGCGCGGCTGGCGCGGCCCTGGTGCAGAAAGCCCATCAGCGCCGCCCACACCGGCGCGGCGCCGCTGGTGCCGCTCACGTCGTGCATGGGCGCGCCGCTGGCGTTGCCGACCCAGACGCCGACGGTGTAGCGGTCCGACCAGCCAATGGCCCAGTTGTCGCGCATGTCCTTGCTGGTGCCGGTCTTCACCGCCGTCCACGAGCGCGTGCCGAGCACGCTGTCCATGCCGAAGGTGCGCACGCGCGCGCTGCGGTCCGACAGGATGTCGCCCACGACAAAGGCCGCGCGCGCATCCAGCACCTGGGTGAAGCTGGGCGCCGCATTGCCGGCGGTGGTGGCCACCGGGCTGTAGCGCCCGCCGTTGGCCAGCGCGCGGTAGCCGTTGGTCAATTGCAGCAGCGGAATCTCGGGACTGCCCAGCGCCAGGCTGTAGCCGAAGTAGCTGCCGCTTTCGCGCATGGGCATGCCGAATTGCTGCAGCTGGCGGAAGAAGTCGTCCACGCCCACCATCACCAGCGTGCGCACCGCCGGCACGTTGAGCGATGCGCCCAGCGCCGTGCGCACCGACACCCAGCCCTTGAAGCTGCGGTCGTAGTTCTGCGGGATGTACAGGCCGCTGGCCGTGGGGATGAGCGCCGCCGAGTCCTCGACCAGCGAGGCCGCCGTGAGCCGCCGCTGCGCGATGGCGCGGCCGTACAGGAAGGGCTTGAGCGTGGAGCCGGGCTGGCGCGGCGCGAGCACGCCGTCCACCTCCTGCGCCTGGCTGAGCTCGCCGGACGAGCCCACCCAGGCCAGCACCTGGCCGCTGGCATTGTCGAGCACCACCAGGGCGCCGTCCTGCACCTGGTGGCGGCGCAGCTCGCGCAGCTGCTGCTCCAGCGTCTGCACCGCAAAGCGCTGCAGCGGCGCACTCAGTGTGGTGACCACGCTGACCGCGTGTTCAGGCGTGGTGCGCACGCTGGCGGCGGGCGCCGGCGCATTGCGCAGGGCCATGCGGCTGTAGTGCGGCGCCACGCCCTCGCTGGCGTCGAAGGCGCGTTTTTTTAGCGCCGCCTCGGTGAAGAAGGCCACGGTGTCGCAGTCCACCGGCTGCGCGGGCTGCATATCCTTGAGCACGCCGCAGGCGCGCCGCCCCACCTGCGCGGGCGAGGCATTGGGCGCGCGGATCAGCGCCGCCGCCACTGCGGCCTCGCGCGCGTCCAGCCCGTGCGGCGCCTTGCCGAACAGCGTGCGCGACAGCGCATCGATGCCGACCAGCTCGCCGCGGAATGGCACGAGGTTCAGATAGGCTTCCAGGATCTGCGTCTTGCTCCAGCGCCGATCCAGCACCTGGGCCGCCACCGCCTGGCCGGCCTTCTGCACCACGCTGCGCCCGCCAGGGCCCTGGCGCCAGTCGCCGTCGAGCAGGCCGGCGAGCTGCATGGTGATGGTGCTCGCGCCGCGCGTGCGCTGGTTCCACAGGTTGCCCCAGGCCGCGGCGCCCGCTGCCGCCCAGTCCACGCCGCTGTGCTCGTAGAAGCGTTTGTCCTCGCTCAGCACCAGGGCCGTGCGCAGCGCCGCCGACACCTGCGGCAAAGCCACCCATTCGCCACGCCGCACGCTGCGGTCGGTGCGCACGCGTTGCAGCACCTCGCCCTCGCGCGACAGCACCAGGGTTTCGGACGAGCGGAAATCGGCCCGCACCTCGTCGAAGCGCGGCACGGCCTGCGCCGGGGGCGCCAGCACCAGCAGTCCCACCACCACGATCCCCGCGAAACGCCGCTGGTTCATGGCTGGGCGGCCGCCAGCGCGGCCAGCTTTTCGGCCTGCCAGGCAAACTCCGGCAGAAAGGATTCGCGCTCGGCGACGGCCCCGTAGCCGCCCTGGCCGTAGACCGCCGCGTAGGCCGCATAGTCGGCCGCGCGCAGGGCCTTGCCCGCGAGCGCGTTGGCCACGGCGTAGGTGGCCGACACCGCCGCATGGCCCACGCCGTCGATGGACTTGGAGCCCGGGTGGTGGTTGGCCAATGCGGCGGCCTGCGCCGCCAGCGTGTCGAGCTGCGCATGGTCGATGGCGCCATCGAGGTAGCGGCCCAGGCCCTGCAGGCAGTCGATGACCGCCGGTTCTTCGAGCAGGTGCTGCACGCGCAGCGCGCAGGCATGGCCGAAGGCCAGCCGCAGGTGCTCCTGCCCAGGCGCCTCCAGGTCCAGTTTCATGGCCAGTCGTTCGAGCGCTTCTTTCATGATCCACACCTCCTGGATGGCACCGGAGCAAGGGCCGCCGCAACGGCCCTCGCCTCCCGAGCCATCACTTCGCGGCCTGCACCTTGACCTTGGCGTTCGGCAGCTCGCCGAACATCTCGGGCGCATACAGCGCCTCGACGCGGCTCGGCGGCAGGCTGAACTCGCCCACGCTGTTCAGGCGCACCGTGTACTCCATCTTGACCGTGCCCTTGGGCAGGTACTCGTAGTAGCTGCGGTAGGCCTCGAAGCTGCGCTCCTCGAAAGCCGGCCAGCCCCAGCCCTCGCGCTTCTCGCCGCCGCCCCGGGCCTCGGTGGCGATGGCCGAGTCGCGGCCCAGGCCGCCGCCCAGGATGGTGGCGCCGGTGGGCACCGGGTCGGTGATGGCCACCCAGGTCATGTCGGCGCTGGCGTTGACCTCCAGCGTCACGCGCAGCACGTCGCCGCGCGTGTACTGGCCCTTGCTGGCCTGCTCCACCGGGGTCACGGTCTTCTTGATCTGGTAGCCCGCGGCCACCGGCGCCGCCAGCGGCACGGCCGCCAGCGACTGCACCGTGAGCCAGGGCTTGCCGGTGCCGCTCTGCTGCACCTTGAGGCTGCCGGGGCCCGTGGGCCAGGGCAGCAGCATGGTGTTGTTCAGCCAGTTGCTGGCCGCCGTGGGCGCACCAGTGAAGGTTCGGGTGTGGGGCTTGGGCTGGTCCGGCTGCTCGGCCTTCTTCACGACCCGGCTCCAGTCCACCTCGGCCGTCTTGCCCGCCAGGCTGGCCTGGGTGGTGCCGGTGACAGGCACGGACTCAAACACGCGCGAGAAGCGCTGCAGCGCGATCGCGCCCCACAGGTTGGCCGTGGTGGTGTGCCAGGCACCGCTTTGCTGGCGGGCGATGAAGCCGTTGGCCAGGCGCGGCATGTCTTCCTTCCAGGCCGGGTCTTCCATCACCGTCAGCATCAGGCGGGCGGTGTTCACGTCGCCGCTCTGCATCAGCCACCACCAGTAGTCGTCCTTCTCGGTGCTGAAGATCAGCTTGGTGCCCTGGTAGGACAGGCGGCCGCGCAGGATCTGGCTGGCCTCTTCCAGGCGCTGGGCGCGCCCCTCCACGTCCTTCATCAGTTTGAGGATGGACAGCCAGTCGATCACCGCGTGCGTGGGCCACTGGTTCGGCGCGAGGGTGATGCTCGACAGCATGGCCGGCGTGGCCTTGCCGTAGTGCGCCAGCGCGTGGATGGCGGCGATCTTGCGCACGTCGAGGTCGGGGCGCGGGCTCCAGAACTTGCGCTCGATCTTGCCCTGCACGAACTTGGCCAGGCCCGCGCTCATGCGTTCGAGCGACTCGGCCGGCACGGCGTAGGCCGGGTCGAGCTTGCGCATCTCGGCGCCGGCCGTGAGCAGGTAGGCGGTCAGCGTGTCGCTGCCGTTGCTGCGGCGGCCGCCCGACGGCGGGAAGTAGTAGGCCAGGCCGTCGTCGTCCAGGTAGGTGGGCAGGCGCTCCATCAGGCCCTTCCACAGCTCGCCGTCGCCCAGGCCGATGGCCTTGCTGAACTGCTGCTCCAGGCAGGCGTAGGGGTAGCGGCCCCACCAGTCGCGCACGCCGGGCAGGCCCTCGGCCAGCTTGGGCATCAGCGACATGGCGATGCCGCCGCGCCCGGGCTGGGCCGTGGCGGGGATCTCGACCGGCAGCTCGTAGCTGCCGTCGAGCTGCACCAGCGTGGCCTGGCGCACCGTCACCGGCACGGCCGGCACGATGCGCTGGCTGACCTTGAGCGCATCGCTGGCGCCGCTGTTCTCGTCCTTGGCGGACAGCGTCCACAACACTTCGCCGGAGCGCGCCGCGATCAGGCTCTGCGGAGCGGTGACGGGCCACGACACCAGTTGGGATTCGCCAGCGGGAATCTCCACTGTCTTGGCTCCGACCTCAACCGGACTGAACAAATTGACAGTGCTCAGTTCTGTGGGAAGTTGCGCGGAGGAAAGCGATACCTTGACACGCATGGCTTTGCTGGTTGTGTTGCGCAGCGTGAGCTGCGCCTCGAACTGATCGCCCTCCCGCACCAGCGGCGGCAGGCCGCTGATGATCTGCAGGTCCTGCGTGGTGCGGATGCTGGTGCTGCCGGTGCCGAACAGCGACAGGCCGCTGTCGGCCACGGCCACGATCTTGAAGCTGGTGAGCGCATCGTTGAGCGGCACCTCGACCTCAGCCTGGCCGTTCGCATCCAGCTGCACATTCGGGCGCCACAGCAGCAGCGTGTCGAGCAGCTCGCGCGTCTGGCCCAAGCCCCCACCGCCACCTGCGGCCACGGCCTTGCGGCCATAGTGGCGCCGGCCGATGATCTCCATCTGCGCGGTGGAGTTCTCCACGCCCCAGGCGCGCTTCTGGTACATGGCCTCGAGCAGGTTCCAGGTGGTGTTGGGGCGCAGTTCGAGCAGCGCCTGGTCCACGGCGGCCAGCGCCACCTGGGCGCCGGCGGCGGGCTTGCCATCGGGCAGTTTGGCCTCGATGCGCACCTTGGCCTTGCCGCGCACCTGGTAGCTGTCCTGGTCGGCCTTCACGCTCACGGCGAGCTGCCGCTCCTGGATGCCGACGCGGATCTCGGCCACGCCCAGGCGGTAGGCGGGCTTGGACAGGTCGACCAGCGCCGTCGGCGCCACGTACTCCTTGCCATCGTACCAGAAGGAGGTCCACCACTCGCGCGGCGACTTGTAGCCCCAGGTGAAGAAGCTGTACCACGGCACCTCGACCAGGCGGCCGCGCAGCGCGAGCACGCTCACGTACACGTTCGGGCCCCAGCCGTCCTCGATCTTCAGGCTCACCGTCGGGTCGCTGCCCTCGACGTCGACCACGCGCGCGGCGATGATGCCCTCGCGCTCCACCGTGAGCAGCGCGGTCGCATGGCGGAATGGCATGCGCACCTGGAAGCGCGCGGTCTCGCCGGCCTTGTACGACTTCTTCTCGGGCAGCAGGTCCATGCGGTCATGGTCCTGGCCGCCGAACCACAGCTCGCCCTGCTTGGTGACCCAGACCGAGGTGGCGGCTTGCGCCATGCGGCCCTTGTCGTCCTTGGCCTGCGCGATGAGCTGCACCTCGCCGTCCTGCTTGAGCTGCGACTCGCACAACAGCAGGCCGCGCGCATCGGTCTTGCCGGAGCAGACCACGCCCAGGTCCTTGGTCTCCTGCTGGTTGTCGTAGCTGTAGAACCCGCCCACCATGCGCTTGCGCACCGAGGTGGTGATGCGCGCGACGGCGCGCACCTCCAGCGGCACGCCGGCGGCTGGCTTGCCGTCGGTGGACAGCGCCAGCGCCTGGTAGCTCAGCTTCTTGCCGGCCGAGGCCCAGCTCTCGGCCTTGATGCCGGCCACCACGGCCGCGGGCCACAGCGTGCTGCGGCTCGACAAGGTCTGCACCTCGCCGTTGGGGTCGGAGAAATTCGCCTCGATCACCAGGTCCTGCGCGGCGGGCGAAGCTGGCAGCTCGCCCAGCGCCACCTTGCCGCTGCCGTTGCCGTCGAGCGTCAGCGCGAGCTTGTCGGCCACGATGCGGCGGTCGTTGCCGGTGGCCACCTCGGGCGCCTCGTCCTCGGCGGAGCCGCCGCCACGCCTTTGCGGCGGCGCGAACGAGTAGTCGCTGTAGTCGGCGAACTCCAGGTACTTGGACTGCACCATGGCCGAGACCTGCACCGGCAGGTTGGCCGCGGCGCCACCGGACACGTAGGACAGCTGCACGCTGGCCGCCAGGTCCTTGGGCTGCACCAGCGGCGCCGGGCTGGCGGCGGCCACGCGGCCGGTGAACACCGGCAGGCGGAATTCCTCGACGCGGAAGTCGCTGGTCGCCTGGCGGCCACTGCGCTCGCCCAGGCCCTTGAGGACGATCTGGTAGGTGCCGAGCTTGGCCGCCGGCGGAATCTTGAACTCCGACACGCCGGAGAAGCTGCCGTTGGCCTGGCGCTGCCACTTCACCGGCAGCGAGTATTCGTCACTGCTGCCCAGGTGCGTCACCGTCACCTCGTCGGGCAGGTCGGCATCCTTCACATTGCCCAGGCCCTCCCGGGTCTGCGCGCGGACGAAGTGCTTCATCGACACCGTCTCGCCGGCGCGCAGCAGGCTGCGGTCCAGCACCGTGTGCGCCACGTAGTCGGGCGAGGCGCTCATGCTGTGGTCGAGGTTGAAGCGCCAGCTCTCGATGCCGCGCTGCCAGTCAGTCCAGACGAAGGCCATGTCGGGTGCGCCGTTCACCGTGGCACGGGCGCTCACGAAGTAGGCCCGGTTGTAGTTGCACCGATTGCCGCCTTCGGGCGACAGGCCGTCGAAGCGGGCCACGCCGTCCTTGTCGGTCACGGCCTGCATCAGCGTGGTGCCGTCGCAGCCCGACACGCGCACCTGCGCGCCGGCCACGGGCTTGCCCTTGTCCAGCGTGGTCACCCAGGCCATGGAGTTCTCGCGGCCGAGCTTGAAGTGCACGCCCAGGTTGGTGACCAGCGCCGAGCTGCGCACGTACATGGTGCGCTTGGCGCCGTACTGCTCGTTCAGCAGCGCCTCGCCCAGCATCGGCGAAGCGATCTCCAGCACATGGAAGCCCGTGGTCAGCGGGATGCCCACCACCTCGAAGGGGCGCGGGTCCTTGCCGTCGGGCTTGGGCAGGTCCAGGGTCTTCACGCCCGGCTGGCCGCCCAGCAGCGAGAGCTGGCGCGAGGCCACCCACTCCTTGTCCGAGTCGTCCAGCACGCGCGGCAGCGGGCCCTTCACGTCCCTGGCGGCCTGTTTGCGCTCCACGCGGGTCTCGTGGTAGTCATTGACCTTGCGCCACCAGCGGATGATGTCGGCGTCGGTCTGCAGCTGCAGCGACGAGACCGAGCCGTTGTCGGTCAGCGCCAGGCCGCTGACCTGCAGCTGCGGCTCGACCTTGCGCAGCGTCACCGGCATGATCGCCGGGCCCTTCTCGCCCTCGGCAAAGCGCTCGACCACGCCGAACGGCGCGGCGGCGAACTTGGCCAACGGCGGCATCTCGCCGGTGCCCACCTTCAGCGGGAACATGGCGGCATTCGACAGCGAGCGCCCGCTCACATCCTTCAGGCCCGAGGGCAGCTCGATGCGGTACGAGGCCTTCTCGGGGAACGGCGGCTTGAAGGTGATCGTGCTCACCTCCTCGCTCTTGTCGTCCTCCTCGAAGAAGGGCTTGGTCGAGCCCAGCCGGATGCCCTCGGCCAGCTTGCGCGCCACTGGCGCGTTGAAATTCAGCGTCATCGGCCGGATCGGCAGGCAGGCCGCCTGGGCGTTCTCGCGCTCGCAGTTGAACTCGGCCGTGAAGGCCGGGCGCACGTTGAACTCGACGCGCTTCTCGGTCTTGCCGGCCATGCCGCTGGGCGTGGTCACGCCCTTGCCGATGACCAGTTTCATGCGCGCGCCCGAAGGCAGCGGGCGGCTGCAGGTCAGCGCCACGTAGCGCCCCGGCTGCGCGTCCAGCTCGCGCTTTTCGAAGACGCTGAGCCTTTCCTGGTCAGTGAGCAGGCGCACCGGCATGCGCTCGCCCACGCCGTCGACCACGCACCAGCTGTTCTTCTCGACGCTGGCCGGCACCACCGCGCCGTTGAAGCGCAGGCCGAAGAACTGGTCCTCGTCGATGTCCTCGTAGCTGCCGGGGCGCACCGATGCCACGAAGGGCCCGCCGGTGTTGAAGGCATAGCTGGCCGCGCCCTGCAGCGCCTGGCCGCCCAGGTCCTTGAAGCCGGCGTCCTTGGCCACGGTGCAGTTCACGCCGGGCGGCAGGTCCTGGAAGAAGTCGAACACCCACTCGCGCGAGCTGGTCCAGCGGCTGGTGCTGTGCTGCATCACGGCCTTGTCGTCGCACGACACCTTGACCGGCGCGGGCCGGCTCAGGTCGCCGAAGCGCACGGCATCGCCGTCGAACCGGACGACCACCTGCCGCACCTGGGCCACCTCGCCCTGCGGCGTGACCCGGGCGATGGAGGTGGCCTGCGCCTGCAGCGCAGCCAGGGCCACGGCCCCCGCGATGATCGTTCCTCTCCCGCTGCGCCATTGTTGGCTCATGGTGCTCTCCTGAAAAGATAGCTGTCTGCGCTTGCTGGATAAGCGCTGGAGTGTGATTTTGCTTGATTTCTTGGGAACAGAGGCCGGGATTTCGCCCCGGCGGGCGACTTCCTTTCTTGTCCGCACCGGAGTGCCGGCCACAAGAAAGGAAGCAAAGAAGGCGCCCCTGCTGTCTGCGACCCCAACGCTTTAGCGTTGGGGCAACCTGTGCCGTGACGTTTGCGGGGTGCGCCGCAGAACTCTCTTCGCGCCGAAGGCGCTCCGTTCGGACATCCCCGGCGAGTCAGATCACGAAGCATGCGCGCTCCGACGCGCATGCCCACCCCGCAAACGCCACGCCCCAGGCGCAGCCAGAAGGGGTGGGCCAACCCAACGGGCCATCGCGTTGCTCGGCCACGGTCAAAAAACACCCGTTCACTGCGGCTTGAACCCGCTGTCCTGAATGATCTTCACCCACACATCGGTATAGGCCTTCTCGCGCGCCGCGAGCTGCTCCGGCGTCATGTAGCCCACCGTCAGCCCCATGGCCACGAGCTGGCTGTGCACATCCGGCTGGGCCACGGCCTTGGCCACGGCCTGCGATACCTCGTGCACCATCACGGCCGGCGTTCCCGCGGGCGCGTAGACGCCGTAGTACGGCATGTCCTCGAAGCCCTTGAGCCCCAGCTCACCGAAGGTCGGCACGTCGGGCAGCGCCGCCTGGCGCTTGCCGCCCAGCGTGGCCACCACGCGCAGCTTGCCGGCGCGGTGGGTTTCGATGAAGTCCTGCACCGAGCCGACACCGGCCGGGATCTGGCCCGCCATCACGTCGGCCAGCATGGGCGCGCTGCCGCGGTAGGGCGCAGCCACCAGGTCCAGCTCGTAGCGCTTGCCCAGCAGCTGCACCAGGAATTCTGGCGTCGAGGCCGGTGCGGGAATGCCCACGGCGCTCTTGCCGCCCTGGCGGCGCACCCACTGCACGTACTCGTCGAACGACTTCGCCCCCGTGCTGGGCGACACCGCCAGCGCATTGACGAAGCTGGCGAAGCCCGCCACCGGCACGAAGTCGGTGCGCGGATCGAAGCCGGGGTTCTTCACCACATGCGGCAGGATGGAGATGGTGTGGTCGTGCGTGACGAAGAAGGTCGAGCCGTCCAGCGGCGAGGCCTTGAGTTGCTGCGCGGCGATCTGCCCACCGGCGCCCGGCCGGTTCTCCACCACCACCGGCGTGCCCAGCGTGTCCTTCATCTTCTCGGCCAGCAGGCGGGCGATGGCATCGGTGCCGCCGCCGGGAGGAAAGCCCACCAGCAGCCGCACGGGCTTGCCCTTGTTGTAGGCCGCGGCATGGCTGGGCTGCATGCCCGCGCCCGCCAGCGCCGCTGCCAGCAGTTGGAAGGAGAAGTGTCGGCGGTGGATCGGCATCATGGTGGTGCGGCGCAAGGGTTGGAGGGGAATCAGCCGGCCAGGCGGGCCTGGTGGCGCGCCAGCTGCGCACGCACCTGGGCCGGCGCGGTGCCGCCCAGCGTGTTGCGGGCATTCAGCGAGCCTTCCAGGCTCAGCGCGTCGAACACATCGGCCTCGATGTTCGGGTTGAAGGCCTGCAGCTCGGCCAGCGGCAGCTCGGTCAGGTCCACGCCCTTTTGCGAGGCCAGCTTCACGGCGTGGGCCACGGTCTCGTGCGCGTCGCGGAAGGGCAGGCCCTTCTTGACCAGGTAGTCGGCCAGGTCGGTGGCCGTGG
>JBLZYV010000044.1:0-36300 GCA_050282565.1 Comamonas sp. | reverse complement strand
GTTGGCCAGGATGTTCACGCCTTCAACCATGCGGGCGCGGGCTTCGCCGCCGAAAACTACGTCTTTTGCTGCCATTTGTGGCTCCTACAAAAAATTTGGATCAAATTGGCTGCTAGCCCTTGTCTATCAAGCGCAAGCAGCTATGAAAATTGAATGATCGAAAGAGAGTTACTTCTGTCTTCGGCCGGACCTTGCGGTCCTTAACTTTGCTGCGCAAAGTTAGCCTGCGACGAAAGTAAATCGCTGATGCGATTTACTTCTCAACGACCGCGAACAGGTCTTCTTCCTTCATCACCAGCAGTTCGTTGCCGTCGACCTTCACGGTCTGGCCCGAGTACTTGCCGAACAGCACGCGGTCGCCGACCTTCACGCCCAGGGCGATGGATTCACCCTTGTCGTTCTTCTTGCCGGGGCCCACGGCCAGCACTTCGCCCTGGTCGGGCTTCTCGGCGGCGTTGTCGGGGATCACGATGCCCGAAGCGGTCTTGGTTTCGTTTTCCAGGCGCTTAACGATCACGCGATCGTGCAGGGGACGCAGGTTCATCACAACTCCTTCAATGGTGTCAATACCAGGTTTCGATGTCGGCGCCGCGCTGGCGACAGGCCGGTGCGGCGGGTAAACAAGCAAGAAGCCAAGGCAGTCAGCGATGCTGTTAGCACTCGGCTTCTATGAGTGCTAATAATACGGTCTGCCGGCGACGATTCAAGAGGCAGGGGTAAAAATTTTGCGCGAAGGCAGCCATCGTTTTGATGAAACTGCCGTGAAACCAAGATGCAATGCGCGCAGGTTGCTATCTTTTTAGGATTTTTCGGGGTTTACCCTGCGAGGGCCTTCAGCGCCTCGCCGGTGAGCCGGTAGCGGATCCACTCGCTCTGCGGCTTGGCATCGAGGCTGTCGTAGAAGCGGATGGCTGGGGTGTTCCAGTCGAGCACGCTCCACTCGAAGCGGCCGCAGTCCTGCTCGACCGCGATGCGCGCCAGGTGGCGGAACATGGCCTTGCCGGCGCCGTTGCCGCGGCAGGCCGGGTCGATGTACAGGTCTTCGAGGTACAGGCCGTTGCGGCCCTGCCAGGTGGAGTAATTGAAGAAGTACACCGCGAAGCCGATGGCCACGCCGTCCTGCTCGCAGATCAGGCCGTGGGCCGTGGCGCCCTCGCTGAACATGGTCTGGTGCACATGCGCCGGCGTGGAGAGCACCTCGTGCTCGGCCTTTTCATAGATCGCCAGGTCGCGCACAAAGCGCAGGATGGTGTCGGTGTCTTCGAGGGTGGCGGGGCGGATGGTGAGGGCCATGGCGGGAGCTGCGCAAAAAAGCGTGCATCCTAGCAGGCGCGATCCTTACAGCCGCGGAAGCCAGGTAGCGACCAGCCAGGCCACCAGCGCCCCGGTGGCGATGCCGCCGAGGATTTCCCAGCGCGTATGCCCCATGCGCTCGCGCAGCGGCGGGGCATCGCCGTGGCCGTGGTTCAGCCGGTTGATGGCGGCCGCGTGCCGGCCCACCTGCCGGCGCAGGCTGGCGGCATCGAGGATCACGACGAAGGCCAGCGCCACTGCCACGCCGAAGGCCGGGTGCGAGATGCCGTGCTTCAAGCCGATCAGCACCGCCATGCTGCTGACGATCGCGCTGTGGTTGCTGGGCATGCCGCCGTAGCCGATCAGCCCGAAGGCCGGCTGGCCGGCGCGCAGGCTGTTGATGGCGAACTTGAGCGAGCCGGCCGCCAGCCAGGCGAGAAACGGGGTCAACAGGTAGGACAGGTCCATGCTCATCCCTTCACCCCGGTCATGGCCCACACGCACACGGCTACCCAGGCCAGCACGGTGGCGAGCAACGGCCAGTCGGCCAGCAGGGCGTCGGTGGGCGATTCGCCGCCGTCCAGCACATCCACCACGTACCAGTAGCGGAACAGGCCGAACAGCACCAGCGGGATCGACACCACCAGCTGCGGCCGCACCGACATGACGAACATGCTGTAGAACAGCAGCGCGCCGGTGGCGGCGATCTCGGCGTAGCGGTCGACCAGTGGCACCGAGTATTTCTCCAGCACCGCGCGCGATTCGGTGCCGCTTTGCTGCAGCTCCTGGCGGCGCTTGAGGGCGGCGAGGTACAGCGCCAGGCACAGCGTGGTGACGAACATCCACGAGCTGACGGGAACGTGCAGCGCCTGGGCTCCGCCCCACACGCGCAGCACGAAGCCGATGGCGATCGTGAAGATGTCCAGCACCGGCTGGTGCTTCAGGTAGTAGGTGTAGGCCAGGTTCAGCAGCAGGTAGACCGCGATCACCTGCACCACCTCGGGCGCCAGCCACCAGCCGGCGACCAGCAGCAGGTAGAGCAGGCCGAGCAGGGCCAGCGCCTGCGGCACCGTCACCACGCCGGCGGCCAGGGGCCGGGTGCGGGACTTGCGCGGATGCTTGCGGTCGTGCTCGATGTCGCGCAGGTCGTTCACGATATACGTGGCCGACGATGCAAGGCAGAACAGCAGCATGGCCATCAGCGCATGCGCCACCGCATCGCGGTTCAGGAACGAGCCGGTGAAGATCAGCGGCGCCAGCACGAAGCCGTTCTTGACCCACTGCCGGGGCCGCATCAACCGGACCAGTCCGCGCAGGCGCTCGGCGGTAGACGGGGCGGGGGCGATATCAGTCCGCATGCCGGCTCCAGCGCTGTACCACCTGGAAGAAAACACCGGTCCACAGCATGATGAAGCCGGTCAGGAATACCGCCATGTGGCGCTCCACCTCGACCATGCCGTCGCCGAACACCGAGCTGAACAGGGTGTAGAAGCACACCAGGCCACCGATCCAGATGGTGCAGGCCCAGAGCGAGTCTTTCCCGCGCGAGACGAGCGAGAGCACGAAGGCCGCGGCCGCGATGAGCGCCATCACGGCGAGGCCGGCGTAGTACACCGGCCGGGGCGAGGCCACGATGAGCGATGACGGCGAGGTGGCGAACAGCCCCGGCGCCAGTTCGCTGGCATGGCGGGGAAAGTAGTGCTTGATGAAGCCGTAGACGAACTGGTATTCGTTGATGCCGTTCAGCAGGGTCTTGGCGATGGTTCCGGGTTGATGCAACGCCAGGTTCAGCAGCTTGAGCCGGCTCACCTTGCTCACTTCGGGGCAGGTGTTGATCTTTTGCTCGTTGAACATATGGGCGCTGACGCCGGCAAACTGCGCGCATTCGGGCCGCAAGCCCACGAGGGTGGCGGCCTCCTGCGGGTTGCTGGAGTTCATCAGCACGCCATAGAAAATGGTGTCGGTGCGGTTGACGCGGTCGATGCCCGCATAGAAGTCCTTGCTCTCCGCGGACCGCAGGTAGAGCTGGCACAGCCCCGCCACCACGATGCCGCACAGCACGGCCGCGGCCTGGGCCGGATAGCGCCTGCCGTTCATCAGCACGAACAGCGCCGCCAGCACGACGCCCAGGAACAGGTACTGCTGGTTCGAGAAGCCCAGCATGAAGGCCAGGCCGGCCACCAGCAGCCAGCCGGAGCGGCCGCGCGTGAAGGCGTCGAAACGGCAGGCCACCAGCGTCACGGCGAGGAACAGCGAGAAGAACACGCTGGTGAACACCGGGTACAGCGCGTGGAAGTACATCAGGCTGCTCAGGTCCCACAGCAGCAGCACGAAGCCGACGGTCAGGAACAGGCGCAGCCGCATGCTGGTGATGGCGCAAAGCAGCCACGAGAACACCGCCAGCAGCACCGCCAGCTTGGCATAGCCGAGCTGCTGGATGGCAAAGCGGTCGCCCAGCTGGTGCCACAGCTTCAGGCTGCTGAGGTACAGCGACTCGGCGGTGGGATTGCAGTATTGCCAGAGCCTTTCGCCGCCATAGGCCAGTGTGGCGACGACCCGGTCCGGCGCCGGGCTGTGGAAGGCCTCGGAGCGCTCGTCGAAGTTCCAGATACCCACGCAGCCCGAGGTGCGCAGGAAATCGAAGTTGTTCGGATAGCCCAGCAGCGGCGTGTGCGTGGAAAAAACAAAGAACCGGGCGAGACCCAGCGCCACCAGGGCGGCGATGAGCAGCCAGGGCCAACGGGAGCCGGCGCGGGCCGGGAGAGAAGCTTGCATGGGGCGCTATTGTCCCTTGCCCGACAGCAGGTTCTGCAAGATGCGGAAATGGTCCTCGAAGAACTCCGATTCGCGCGCGGCGATGTCGGCGATGGGCAGCCAGAAGGCCTCGGCCGCGTCGTCGTCGGCGCGCACGCCGGGCTTGGGGGCCTGCTTCAGGTCGAAGTAGTGCACATGGGTGATGGTGCGGCCGCGCTGGCTGCGGTCGGGGTGGTCGAAGACGGTGACGGAGACCAGGGCGCTTTTCAGCGCGGGCTCATCGAGCGTGCAGTGGGTCTCCTCGGCCAGCTCGCGCAGGCAGGACTGCCACAGCGTGTCGCGCGGCTCCAGGAAGCCGCCGGGCAGCGCCAGCAGGCCGCGGCCGGGCGCGTGGCCGCGGCGGATCACCAGCACCTCGTCGGCGCAGCGCAGCAGCGCGTCCACGGTGACGAACACCGGCGGGTAGGGCGCCGTGGCCCACGAGGCCTTGTAGCGCTGCAGCATCTGCCATTCGGCCTGCAGCTCGGCATAGTCGGGGCGCCGGCTCCATTGCTGCAGGAAGTGCAGCGACGACAGCGGCAGGGCGGGCGCCAGCGCCGGAAAGCCCTGCGCGATGGCGGCAGGCTCGGCGCCGAACCACGCGTCGCGCACCGGCGTGGCGTCGAACTCGTTTTGCCGCGGCAGGCTCACCAGCTTCCAGCCAGGGAATTGCGCCAGGTAGCCGCTGCTGCTGTCCTTGAAATGGCCCACCAGGCCGATGCGTTCGCCCGGCGCGGTGTGCTGCTGCACGGCCTCGCGCACGGCGGCCACCCAGCGCGGCTCGTCGTAGTAGTCGCGCACCGGCGCAAAGCGCACGCGCGCGGCTTGCTCGGGCGGCAGCGCGCCGGCCAGCATCTCGGCGCGCTCCTGCCAGGTGAAGGGGTTCTTGGGGCTGCGCGCCTGGAAGGCGGAGCCGAGGATGACCACCACCTGGCGGGCGCGCGCCAGTGCCTGCTGCAGCAGCGCCAGGTGGCCGAGGTGCGGCGGCTGGAAGCGGCCGATCAGCACGGCGCTGTCATAGGTTTCATAGGTGTCGGATGCGTTGCTCATGTCTCAGGGGTAAAAGGCAGCGATGGGCATCTGCCGGCCGGTGCCGAAGGCGCGCGGGCGCAGCCGCAGGATGGGCGGGGCCTGGCGGCGCTTGTACTCGCTGCGCACGACCAGGCGGCGCACCTTGTCGATGGTGGCGCGGCCCTCGGCCGTGGTGGCAAGCTGGTCGACGAAGCGGCGGGCGGTCTCGTATTCGCGGCCGGGCAGGCGCTGGCCCTCGATCAGGATGCGCAGGATCTCGTCGAGCACCGGGTAGGGCGGCAGGCTGTCCTCGTCCTTCTGGCCTGGCGCCAGCTCGGCCGACGGCGGCTTGTCGATCACGGCCTGCGGGATCAGCTCGCGGCCGGCGCGCTCGTTGACGTGGCGCGCCAGCGCGAACACCTCGGTCTTGTACAGGTCGCCGATCAGGCCCAGGCCGCCGTTGGTGTCGCCGTACAGCGTGCAGTAGCCCACCGAGATCTCGGACTTGTTGCCAGTGGTGAGCAGCAGATGGCCGAAGGCGTTGCTGAACTCCATCAGGGTGGTGCCGCGGATGCGCGCCTGCAGGTTCTCCAGCGACAGGCCTTGTAGCGGCTGGCCGAAGCTGCTCTCGTATTGAGAGCTGTAGGCGCTTACCAGGTCTGCGATGGGATGGGTTTTGAGTGCTATCCCGAGGTTGCGGCACAGCGCCACCGAATCGTCGACCGAGCCGCTCGACGAAAAGCGCGATGGCATGGTGATGCCGACCACGTTGGCTGGCCCCAGCGCCTCGGCGGCCAGCGCCAGCGTGAGGGCCGAGTCGATGCCGCCCGAGCTGCCGACCACCACCTGCTTGAAGCCGCAGCGGCGCGCGTAGTCGCGCAGGCCCAGCACGATCTGCTCGCGGTAGAACTCCATGGTGGGCAGGCCCTGTGCGGGCGGGCGCGGCGGCTGGCTGCCGTCGGCGGCGAGAAAACGGCCCTGCTCAACCTGCAGCGTGCATACCGCCTCGGCAAAGCGCGGGGCCTCCCACACCACGCCGGCATCGGGCTGCACGGCGAACGAGGCGCCGTCGTAGACGATCTGGTCGTGCCCGCCGATCTGGTTCACGTACAAGATGGGCAGCTGGTGGCGCTGCGCGGCCTGGCCGAAGATCTGGTGGCGCTGCTCGCGCTTGCCGAGCTGGCTGGGGCTGGCGTTGATGCTGACGACCACATCGGGCGCGGCGTCGGCCATGCGCTCGAAGGGGTTGGTGGCGTAGTCGGCGCCTTCGTCGTTCCAGCCGTCCTCGCAGATCAGGAAGCCGACCTGGGCGCTGCCTATGCGCAGCACCTTGGCCGCGTCGCGCCCGGGCTCGAAGTGGCGGCGCTCGTCGAAGATGTTGTAGGTGGGCAGCAGCTGCTTGTCGTACTGCAGGCGGATCGCGCCGTCCTGCAGCACCAGCAGGCTGTTGTGCAGCGGCTTGCCGGGGCCGCAGCGCCGCGTGGGCGCGCCCACCACCCAGTACAGGCCGGGCCACCGGCGCGTGGCCTGCAGCAGCCGGGCGAGGCCGGCGTCGACGCGGGCGAGGAACTCGGGTTCGTCCAGCAGGTCGCCGGGGTAGTAGGCGGTGAGCGACAGCTCCGAAAAGACCACCAGCGCCGCGCCCTCGGCCTGGGCGCATTCGGCGGCGGCGGCCATGCGGTCTATGTTGCCGTCGATATCGCCCACGGTGACGTTGAGCTGGGCCAGGGTGATGCGCAGCATGGTCGGCTCCTCAGTTCTTGACGCCGAAGACCTGCTTGAGATACGCCAGGTAGGTCTCGTCGTCGCACAGCGTCTTGCCGGGGCTGTCCGAGAGCTTGGCCACCGGCTGGCCGTTGGCGTGGGTGAGCTTCATCACGATGTTGATGTGCTCCAGCCCCATGTCGTTGGCCAGCTGGGTGCCGATGCCGAAGCCGCACTGGATGCGGTCGGCGAAGTGCTGGTACAGCGCCAGCGCCGAATCCAGCGTCAGCCCGTCCGAGAACACCAGGCGCTTGGTGTGGGCGTTGATGCGCAGATGGTCGTAGTGGGCCAGGGCCTTCTCGCCCCACTGGTACGGGTCGCCCGAGTCGTGGCGCAGGCCGTCGAAGAGTTTGGCGAAGTACAGGTCGAAGTCGGCCAGGAAGGCGTCCATGCCGACGGTGTCGGTCAGCGCGACGCCCAGGTCGCCGCGGTATTCCTGCACCCAGTCCTCGAGCGCGGCGCTCTGGAAGTCGCGCAGCCGCACGCCGTGCGCCTGGTAGCTCTGCAGGTACTCGTGCGCCATGGTGCCGATGGGCACCAGGTCCAGGTCGCGCGCCAGCAGCACGTTGGACGTGCCCTTGAACCACTGCGCCGTCTGCGTGGCGAAGGTCTGCACCACCTCGCGCTGCCACGCGCCCGAGAAGCGCCGGCGCACGCCGAAGTCGAACAGCTCGAACGGGTGGCGGTGCTTGGCCTCCTGCGCCAGCTCCTGCAGCCGCACCACCTTGGCGGCCAGGCGCCGGCGGCCCTCGGTGAGCGCGGCCTGCTGGTCGAAGCGGCGGAAGTACAGCTCGTTGACGATGGACAGCACGAAGATCTCGAAGCCCATCACATGCACCTGCGGGCCGCTGGCCACGATGTGCAGGTGCTCGCCGTCGGCCCGGACCTCGATGAAGTCGCGCTGGAACTGGAAGATGCGCAGGAAGTCGATGAAGTCCGACTTCATGAAGCGCCAGCTCGCCAGGTAGTCCAGCTCGTCCTTGCGGAACTTGAGCTGGCACAGGTGGTCGATCTCGGCGCGCACCTCGTCGACCAGCTCGGCCATCGGGAAGGCGGTCTTCGTGCGGCAGACGAAGCGGTACAGCGACTGCGTCTGCGGGTGGCGGTGCAGCATGGCCTGCCACATGGTGAACTTGTACAGGTCGGTGTCGAGCAGGCTGGTGATGATGGGCGTCATGCCGTTGTCTCTGTGCTTCATCTATGAAATTGATAGCTGCTGGCGCTTGCTACATGAGCGCTACAGGCCAAAAAGACTATAAATCGAAGGCCGCGCTGTTTTCGCAGCGTACACCGAGTTCGCGCATGCGCGAGAAAAACGCGTCCTGCGCCGCCTCGAAGCCGGCCACCGGGCTCATGCAGTCGGTCAGCAGCACGATGCGCGAAAGGTCGGGCGCGCCCCAGTGCTGCACGATGTGCTCGGTGGTGGCCCGCACGCAGTGGCTGCCGGCCTCGCCGGCGATCACCAGCCGCGAGCTTTCGCGCAGCCCGGCGAGCAGGGCCTCGTTGACGCCGGTATCCGCATCCTGCGGGTCGGGCACTTCGGCACGGATGGCGCTGTAGTGCTCGGTCCAGGGGTTCATGCCCTTGAAGACATGGCGCACCGCGCGCTGGCGCTGCTCTTGCCAGCGGCGGCAGGCGGCGAGCACGTCGGCATGCACGCCATGGCCCCAGCTGCCGATCTCGCAGTGCAGCGGCCAGACCATCAGCTGGTAGCGGCCCTGGGCCTCCAGCGCATCCAGGTAGGCCAGCGTGCGCGGTAGCGCCGTGGCGTCGCGCGGTGCGTAGCCGCCGGCGCGCACCTGGGCGGCGCTGATGGTGGTGAAGGGCGCCACGGCCGCGCCACCCGGCTGCAGCCAGAAGGCAGGGTGGGCGATGTCATAGGCCTGGTGCGAGTCCAGCGTGACGGTGATGCGGTCGAGCCGCGCGGCCTGGCGGTCGATCCAGCGGGCCAGGCGCTGCAGGTCGGCGTGCGCGCCGGCCACCGGCAGGGCGGGCGTCTGCCCCTCGCGGGCGGGCAGGTCGCAGAAATCGTTCTGCGGGTCGATGACGAGCAACTGGGTGGTGGACTGCATGCTGGCTCCTTCAATGCCACGCAGTCTACGCTTGTTAATTTAGTTTTGCAACTAAGTGACGATGGCATACTTGTCCGCATGCCTGGAGACTTGGTAACAAAATGAAGAAAACCACGGACATGGAGACCGGGGTGCTGGTCAGCGTCGACGTGGTGCTGCTGACCCTGGTCGACAGCGAGCTGCATGCGGTGCTGGTGCGGCGCGCGCATGCGCCGTTCGCCGGTGTGTGGGCGCTGCCCGGCGGCTACGTCCATGCGCAGGAGGATGCCGACGCCCAGGCCAGTGCGGCGCGGGTGCTGCGCGACAAGGCCGGCATCGACGGGGTGTACCTGGAGCAGCTGGCCACCTTCAGCGGGCCGGCGCGAGACCCGCGCGGCTGGTCGGTGGCGATCGCCTACTGTGCGCTGGTGCCGCAGCCGCAGCTACCTGCAGACCGGGCTGACGTGGCCGTGGTGCCGGTGGCAGCGCTGCCGCAGCTGCCGTTCGACCACCGCGCCATCATCGAGGCCGCGCTGGCGCGCGTGCGCAGCAAGAGCCAGTATTCGTCGCTGCCGGTGCACCTGTGCGGCGACACCTTCACGCTGCCGTATCTGCAGTCGGTCTACGAGGCCGTGCTGGGCGAGCCGCTGAACAAGGTGAGCTTTCGCCGCAAGATGGACGAAATGGGCCTGCTCGAACCCGTGCCGGGCGCGATGCAGGGCGGTGCCCACCGACCAGCCCAGCTGTACCGCGTGCGGCCGGCCTTCCGCCAGGCGCTGGCCTTGAGCGCGCGGGGGCTGTAGCGAGCTTCGTCAACTGAACAGGCTGATGCCCAGCATTGCCAGCACGACGAAGAGGATGGCGATGGCCACGAAGATGAAGAACAGGATCTTGGCAATGCCGGCCGCGCCCGCCGCGATGCCGGTGAACCCCAGCACACCGGCAACCAGTGAGATGATGGCGAAGATGATGGCCCACTTCAGCATGGAGGACTCCTTGTCGTTGTCGAAGGCCCCAGCGTAGTGCCGCCACCCCTGCCGCGGCCGTAGGTGCTTGCGGGAAACCCTGCGTAGGAGGCCGCCGCGCCGCCATGAAAAAAAGCATGCCCCGGGGGGCATGCTTTTGAGAGGCGCAGGGCAGGCGTCAGCAGCAGCGCATGGGCCGTCCCGCGCCGCTGGCGCCGTAGCGCGCATCCAGGCGGTTCTTGAAGAACTCCTCGTAGCTCATGCAGGGCTGGCCTGGGTGGGTCTGCTCCATGTGGCGCACGTAGGTGCCGTAGTCGGGCATGCCGACCATCAGGCGGGCGGCCTGCCCGAGATAGCTGCCGGCCTGCTTCAGTTGCTGCAGATTGAGCATCGCGGTCTCCTTAGCGACCGCCGGCGGCGGCCGGCATGGGCTCGAAGGGGGTTTCGCGGTCGGTGCGGCCCGATTCGCGCCGGGCCTGCAGCGACACCTTGAACGCATAGACCAGCACGCTGAAGACCACCAGCAGGAAGATCGCCGTCAGCGTGGCATTGGTGTAGGCGTTGAAGGCGATGGCCTTCATCTGCTCCATGCTCTTGGCCGGCGCGATCAGCTGGCCCGCGGCCACGGCGTCGCTGTACTTTTTGCCCAGGCTCACGAAGCCGACGGCCGGGTTGGGGTCGAGCAGCTTGATCAGGCCGGCCGCCGAGGTGCACAGCACCAGCCAGGCCGCAGGCACGGCCGTGACCCAGGCGTACTGGCCGCGCTTCATCTTGATCAGCACCACCGTGCCCAGCATCAGCGCAATGGCCGCCAGCATCTGGTTGGAGATGCCGAACAGCGGCCACAGCGTGTTCACGCCGCCCAGCGGATCGACCACGCCCTGGTACAGCAGCCAGCCCCACATGGCCACGCAGCCGGCGGTGCCTATGAGGTTGGCCAGCAGCGAATCGGTCTTCTTCAGCACGGGCACGAAGTTGCCCAGCAGGTCCTGCAGCATGAAGCGCCCGGCGCGCGTGCCGGCGTCCACGGCCGTGAGGATGAACAGCGCCTCGAACAGGATGGCGAAGTGGTACCAGAAGGCCATCATGTTCTCGCCCGGCAGCGCCTGGTGCAGGATGAAGGCAATGCCCACGGCCAGTGTGGGCGCGCCACCGGCGCGCGCGAGGATGGTGTGCTCGCCCACGTCCTTGGCGACCTGGTCCAGCTGCTCGGGCGTGATGTGGAAGCCCCACTGGCTCACCGCGGCCGCCACGCTCTGCACGTCGCCGCCCACCAGGGCCGGCGGGCTGTTCATCGCGAAGTACACGCCGGGCTCGATCACGCAGGCACCCACCATGGCCATGATGGCCACGAAGGACTCCATCAGCATGCCGCCGTAGCCGATGTAGCGGGCGTTGACCTCGTTGTCGAGCAGCTTGGGCGTGGTGCCCGAGGAGATCAGCGCATGGAAGCCCGACACCGCGCCGCAGGCGATGGTGATGAACAGGAAGGGGAACATGCTGCCCTTCCAGACCGGGCCGGTGCCGTCGGTGAACTGCGTGAGCGCCGGCATCTTGAACTGCGGCGCCACGATCAGAATGCCCAGCGCCAGCGCGATGATGGTGCCGATCTTGAGGAAGGTGGACAGGTAGTCGCGCGGCGCCAGCAGCAGCCACACCGGCAGCAGCGAGGCGATGGCGCCGTAGGCGATCAGCATCCAGGTGATCTGGATGCCAGTGAAGGTGAAGGCCGGGCCCCATTCCGGGCTGGCCGCCACCCGGCCGCCGGCCCAGATGGAGCCCAGCAGCAGGATCAGGCCGACGACGGAGATCTCGCCGATGCGCCCCGGGCGTATGTAGCGCATGTACACGCCCATGAACAGCGCGATGGGCATGGTCGCCATCACGGTGAACATGCCCCAGGGGCTCTCTGCCAGCGCCTTGACCACGATCAGCGCCAGCACGGCGAGGATGATGATCATGATCAGGTAGGCGCCGAACAGGGCGATGGTGCCGGGCACCTGGCCCATTTCCTCGCGCACCAGCTCGCCCAGCGAGCGGCCGTTGCGCCGCGTGGAGATGAACAGCACCATGAAGTCCTGCACCGCGCCGGCCAGCACCACGCCGGCGATCAGCCACAGCGTGCCGGGCAGGTAACCCATCTGCGCGGCCAGCACCGGGCCCACCAGCGGGCCGGCGCCGGCGATGGCGGCGAAGTGGTGGCCGAACAGCACATGCTTGTTGGTGGGCACATAGTCTAGGCCGTCGTTGTTGAGCACGGCCGGCGTGGCGCGCCTGGCATCGAGCCCCATCACCTTGGTGGCGATGAACAGGCTGTAGTAGCGGTAAGCCACCAGGTAGATGCTGACGGCGGCGGCCACCAGCCAGATGGCATTGACGGGCTCTCCGCGCCGCAGGGCGACGACGCCCAGACAGGCCGCCCCTATGGCGGCGAGCAGGACCCAGCCGACGTGGCTGACCCCGCTTTTCGATGGTTGCTGCTGCATGCCGAAAATCCTCCCTAGAGTTCTCCGCAGCACAGGCCGGACGCCCGTGCGTGACGGCATCGACCGGGCCATTTTGGTGGCAATCGGCAAAAAAAAACCACCGGGCGTGTACCCAGTGGTTGTTACGTAGGGGGTGTTCTCGGGCGGGGGGTTACAGACCTGCTGCCTTCACGGTTTTTGGTCTGCGTTCACATCGCAAGCGATATGAACTCCGCCCGCGCACGGAAACTGCGCTTTCGCGCAGCGGGCTTACAGCCCGGCGGCAGCGCGCAGCACTGCCGCTTTGTCCGTCTTTTGGCTTCGGCCGGGCCAGAGGCCCTTCACATCGCAAGCGATGTGAGCCTGCGCCGAAGAACCGGCAAGCTCGCTGCGCTCGGGGCCTTACAGGCCCGCAGCAGCGCGCAGCACTGCTGCCTTGTCGGTTCTTTCCCAGGTGAACTCGGGCTCTTCGCGGCCGAAGTGGCCGTAGGCGGCGGTCTTGCTGTAGATCGGGCGCAGCAGGTCCAGCATCTGGATGATGCCCTTGGGGCGCAGGTCGAAGTGCGCCGCCACCAGCTTGGCGATTTCGGCGTCGGGGATCACGCCGGTGCCTTCGGTGTAGACCGTGATGTTCATCGGGCGGGCCACGCCGATGGCGTAGGCCACCTGCACCTGGCACTGGCGCGCCAGGCCGGCGGCCACCACGTTCTTGGCCACGTAGCGCGCGGCATAGGCGGCCGAGCGGTCCACCTTCGTCGGGTCCTTGCCCGAGAAGGCGCCGCCGCCGTGGGGGCAGGCGCCGCCGTAGGTGTCGACGATGATCTTGCGGCCGGTCAGGCCGCAGTCACCCTGGGGACCGCCGACCACGAAGCGGCCGGTGGGGTTGATCAGGTACTTGGTGTCCTGCAGCCACTCCTGGGGCAGCACGGGCTTGATGATCTCCTCGATGATCGCCTCGGTGAACGAGGCCTTCATCTTGGAAGCCGACTCGGACTGGTCGGGGCTGTGCTGGGTGGACAGCACCACGGTGTCGATGCTGTGGGGCTTGCCGTCCACATAGCGCATGGTCACCTGGCTCTTGGCGTCGGGGCGCAGGAAGGGCAGGCGGCCGTCCTTGCGCAGCTGGGCCTGGCGCTCGACCAGGCGGTGCGCGTAGTAGATCGGCGCGGGCATCAGCTCGGGCGTCTCGTCGCAGGCGTAGCCGAACATCAGGCCCTGGTCGCCGGCGCCGGTGTTCAGGTGGTCGTCCGAGGCATGGTCCACGCCTTGGGCGATGTCCTGGCTCTGCTTGTCGTAGGCCACGAGCACGGCGCAGCCCTTGTAGTCGATGCCGTATTCGGTGTTGTCGTAGCCGATGCGCTTGATGGTGTCGCGCGCGACCTGGATGTAGTCGACGTTGGCGCCGGTGGTGATTTCGCCGGCCAGCACCACCAGACCGGTGTTCGTCAAGGTCTCGGCAGCCACGCGGCTGTGGGGGTCTTGGGTGAAAATAGCGTCCAGAATCGCATCCGAGATCTGGTCAGCCACCTTGTCGGGATGGCCTTCGGAAACCGATTCGGACGTGAACAGAAAATCGCTCGCCATTGAATAAACTCCTGGGGTAGATGGGCACATTGCGCTGCCCGGGCCTGGAGCCTGGCGAACGCTTTAGCAGTGGGGTTTAACGTCGCCCTGCAAGTTGCTCTTTAACTCAGCGACCCGCGTATTCTAATGCCTGTTGTATTTCGTCTCTTTTCCGCGGTGCCCTTGTGGTTGTTGCATGCGCTGGGCGCGGCCATGGGATGGCTGGTGTTCGTGCTCTCGCCTACCTACCGGCGCCGCTTCGGTGCCAATGCGCGGCAGGCGGGCTATGGGTTTGCCCAGGTGCGCGCCGCCGTGGGCCATGCCGGGCGCATGGTGTTCGAGATGCCGCGCATCTGGCTGGGTCGGCTGCCGGCCTGCTCCATCGTCAACCCGGAATGCGCCGAGCAGGCCTATGCCGCGGGCAAGGGCATCGTGTTCCTCACGCCGCACCTGGGCTGCTTCGAGATGTCGGTGCAGGCTGCGGCGCAGCGCTGGGCCGCCGCGCACGGCGACATCACGGTGCTGTACCGCCCGGCGCGCCAGGGCTGGCTGGCCCAGATCCTCGAGACTGCGCGCAACCGCCCAGGCGTGCAGGCGGTGCCGACCACGCTGTCGGGCGTGCGCCAGATGATCAAGGCGCTGCGCCAGGGCGCGGCCGTGGGCTTGCTGCCCGACCAGGTGCCGCCCAACGGCCTGGGCGTGTGGTCGCCTTTTTTCGGCCGCGATGCCTATACGATGACGCTGGCGGCACGCCTGGTGCTGCAAACCGGCGCGGCGGTCATCGTGGCCCGCTGTGAACGTCTGCCCTGGGGGCGAGGCTATACGCTGTATCTGGAGGAGCTGTCTGTGCCCACATCGCAATCGCTGGAGTCTGCCGTGCAGCAGATCAACGCGGCCATGGAGAACACCATCCGCCAATGCCCGCAGCAGTACCTGTGGGGCTATGGGCGCTACAAGCAACCGCGTGTGGAAAGCGAGCAGCAGGCATGAGCGGCAGCCGGATTGGGATAGGCTGCATGCATGTGCTGGCCAGGCTGCCGCTGCCCGTGCTGCGCGGGCTGGGCAAATTCATCGGCCGTGCGCTGTTCGTGCTGGCGCGCCAGCGCCGGCGGATCGCCTTGCGCAATATGGAGCTGAGCTTTCCCGAGCTGCCCGAGGCCCAGCGCAAGGCCTGGGCGCGCGAAAGCTTCGAGGTCTTCTGCCAGACCTTCCTCGACCGCAGCTGGCTGTGGTTCGGCTCCGAGGAGCTGGTGCGCAGCCGGGTGAAGCTGGTGGGTGCCACGCACGAACTGGAAGGCGGCGAGGCCACCATCGTGTTCGCGCCGCACTTCTACAGCATGGATGCCGGCGGGCTGGCGCTGCCGCTCAACACCAGCCGCGAGTTCACGTCCATCTACGCGACCAACCCCGATCCGGTGCTGGACGCCTGGTTCATGGCCGGGCGCCAGCGCTTCGGCAACGTGCGCATGCTCAACCGGGCGGATGGCGTCAAGCCCATCATCTCGTGCCTGCGCAAGGGCGGCCTGTTGTACCTGCTGCCCGACATGGACTACGGCCCGAACGATTCGGTGTTCGTGCCCTTCTTCGCGGTGCCCGAGACGGCGACCATCCCGTCGCTGTCGCGCTTTGCGCGCCTGGGCAAGGCCAAGGTGGTGGCGCTGTACAACCGCATGACGCCCGAGGGCTACGTGGCCGAGCTGACGCCCGCGTGGCAGGACTTTCCCTCCGACGACCACGTGGCCGACACGGCCCGCATGAACCGCGAGCTGCAGGCCGCCATCATGACCATGCCGGCCCAGTACTACTGGGTGCACAAGCGCTTCAAGACCCGGCCCGAGGGGCGGGCGTCGCTTTATTGAAGAAAATGGCCTCTAGCGCTTTCTGGATAAGCGCTGAATGCTATTTAAATAATAGTTAATTGCCCTCGGCCTGCGCGGCTGCCACGGCATCGAGGAAGGCCTGCGCCGCAGGCGCCAGCGGCCGGCCGCGCCGGTGCACCACGCCCACGCTGCGTGCGATGCGCGGCGCCACCAGGGGCACGCCCACCAGCGCGCCGGCCGTGCCGGGCAGCGCCAGCTGCGGCACCGCGCCCACGCCCACCCCTGCCTCGGCCAGGCTCAGCACGGCCGGAACATGCTGCGCCTCGCAGCGCCAGCGCGGGCGGGCGCCGCTGCCCGCCAGTCCCTGCTCGATCAGCAGGCGGTTGCCGCTGCCCGGCGCCAGCGCGATGCAGTCGTGGTCGGCCAGCTCGCGCCATTCGATGGCCGGGCGCCGTGCCAGCGGATGGTCGCGGCGGCAGGCCAGCACAAAGGGCTCGTCGACCAGCGGATCGAATTCCAGGTCGGGCTCCTGGGTGCCCAGGTAGCTGATGCCGAAATCGGCCTCGCCCCTCGAAACCGACATCAGGATGTCCGGTGCAGGCTGGTCCAGCACGCGCAGGCGGATGCGCGGAAAGCGCTGCTGAAAGCCGCGTGCGGCGTGCGCCACGAATTTGTCCACCGCCGAAGGGATGCAGGCGACGGTGACCAGGCCGTGGATGCGCTCGGTCAGCTCGGCCATGCCCAGCAGCGCGATGTCCAGCTCGGCCAGCACATGCCAGGCCCGCGGCAGGAAAGCCCGGCCCATGGCGTTCAGCTCCACCTTGCGGGTGCTGCGCTCCAGCAGGCGAAAGCCCAGCGCCTGCTCCAGCTTGTCCACCCGGCGCGACAGCGCGGGCTGGGACAGGTGCAGGGCCTCGGCGGCGGCGCGAAAACTGGCGAGGTCGGCCACGGCCACGAAGGCGCGCAGGTCGGAGAGGTCGAAATTCATGCGTAAATCAAATCAATCGAGCAGATATTTGCAATTTACAGCGAAATGCGCTGCCGCGAAGATGCACGCCATGGATTGCAAGGTTCTCAAGGAGGTGCCCATGTCCTTTTCCCGCTGGAAGACCGCCCTGGGCTGGCTGGCCGCCATGCCGCTCGTCGCCCTGGCCCAGGCCCCGTGGCCTGCACGGCCCATCACCCTGGTCGTGCCCTTCGCCGCAGGCGGCGGCACCGACAGCATCGCGCGCGACATCGCCAAGACCCTGGCCGAGCGCCTGGGCCAGCCGGTGGTGGTGGACAACCGCGGCGGCGCCGGCGGCTCGATAGGCGCCCAGGCCGTGGCCAAGGCGGCGCCCGACGGCTACACGCTGCTGTTCGCCACCTCCACCTTCGCCACCAATGCGGCCGTCGAGCCCCGGCTGCCCTACGATCCGGTCAAGGACTTCGCGCCCGTGGCCATGATCGGCCGCGGCCCGCTGCTGGTCGTCGCGAGCAAGCAGCTCGGCGTGGGCAGCGTGGCCCAGCTCATGTCGGCGGCCAAGGCCCGGCCCGAGGGGCTGAACTTCTGCTCCGCCGGCAATGGCAGCATCAACCACCTGGCGGGCGAGATGTTCCGCCAGAAAACCGGGCTGGCCATGACGCACGTGCCCTTCAAGGGCAGCGCCCCGGCCACGGTGGAGCTGCTTTCCGGACGCGTGGACCTGTTCTTCGCCACCGTACCCACGATCCAGAGCCACCTGAAGGAAGGCAAGCTCGGCCTGCTGGCCGTGACCAGCGCCAGGCGCTCGCGCCTATTCCCCGACCTGCCGACGCTGGCCGAGGCAGGTGTGCCGGGCTACGACGTGACCACCTGGTGGGGTGTGCTGGCGCCGGCCCGCACGCCGGCACCGATCGTCGAGGCGCTGAACCGCGCGGTGAATGACGCCGCGGCCGCAGAGCCGGTCAAGGGCCGGCTGCAGCACGAGGGCGCCGATCCGGTGCGCCTCGCCCCCGCCGCGTTCGGCGAAACGCTGCAGCAGGAGCTGGCGCTGTGGCGCAAGGTGGCCGCCGCGCCTGGCATGCAGTTGCGCTAGGCACCGAATCCGGCCAAGCCCGCAAGCGCGTTCTTCAACCTGTCAACGAATGGAAACCCTTCATGAAAATCGTCGTACTTCCCGGGGACGGCATCGGCCCGGAAACCATGGCCGCCACGGTCGAGGCGCTGCAGGCCGCCTCGCAGCGCTTCGACCTGAACCTGGCGCTCGACCATGACCTGGCCGGGCATGAGAGCCTGCGCCGCCACGGCGCCACGGTGACGCCGGCGCTGCTGGCCAAGGTCAAGGCCGCCGACGGGCTGATGCTCGGCCCCATGTCCACCTACGACTTCAAGGATGAAAGCAAGGGCGAGATCAACCCCTCCAAGTTCTTCCGCAAGGAACTCGACCTGTACGCCAACATCCGGCCGGCGCGCACCTGGCCCGGCGTGCCCAACAAGGTCGGCGCGTTCGACCTGGTAGTGGTGCGCGAGAACACCGAGGGCTTCTATGCGGACCGCAATATCGCCTCGGGCGGCAGCGAAATGCTGATCACGCCGGATGTCGCGGTCTCGCTGCGCCGCATCACGCGCGAATGCTGCGCGCGCATCGCGCGCTCGGCGTTCGAGTTGGCGATGACCCGGCGGCGGCACGTGAGCATCGTGCACAAGGCCAATGTGCTGCGCATCGGCGACGGCATGTTCATCGAGGAATGCCAGCGCGTGGCGCGCGATTTTCCCGAGGTGCTGGTGGACGAATTCATCGTCGACGCCATGATGGCCCACGTGGTGCGCGCACCGCAGCGCTTCGACGTGATAGTGACCACCAATATGTTCGGCGACATCCTGTCGGACCTGACCGCGGAGCTGTCCGGCAGCCTGGGCCTGGGCGGCTCGGTAAATGCCGGCCGCGACCACGCCATGGGGCAGGCCGCGCACGGCTCGGCGCCCGACATTGCCGGGCAGGACATCGCCAACCCGTTCTCGCTGATCCTTTCGGCGGGGCAACTGCTGGGCTGGCACGGGCAGCGCCACGGCCTGCCGGCCTTCCTGGCCGCGGCCGAGGCCATCGAGCGTGCCGCCGGCGCGGCCGTGCAGGCGGGTGAGGTCACGCGGGATGCGGGCGGCCGCCTGGGTACGGCCGCCACCGGCCAGGCCTTCGCGCGGCGCCTGCTGGCGGCCTGAACGTGAACGGAGCCTAGACGGGCGCCGGGGCGGGCTGGGCCGGGTGCGACCACTGCCACAGCAGTTGCGCCACCTGTTCCACGCCCTGCTTCTTGAGGGCCGAGAACAGCATCACCTCGCCGCCGCCGGCATTGAGTCGCGTAATGGACAGCACCTTGGCCTGCTCGGCGCGGGTCAGCTTGTCGGCCTTGGTCAGCAGCACCAGAAACTTCAGGCCCTGCTCGACGCGGGGGCGGATGATCTCCAGCAGCGCCTCGTCCAACTCGGTCAGGCCCAGGCGCGGATCGCACAGCAGCACGATGCCGGTCAGGCCCGGCCGGCTGACGAGGTAGTTCACCATCACTTGCTGCCAGCGCAGCTTGTCGTCGCGCGACACGGCGGCGTAGCCGTAGCCCGGCAGGTCGGCCAGCACGGCGTCCGTCACGCCCTGCTTGCCCAGCGCGAACAGGTTGATGTGCTGGGTGCGGCCGGGCTTCTTCGAGGCGAAGGCCAGCTGCTTTTGCTGCGTGAGCGTGTTGATGCAGGTGGATTTGCCTGCGTTCGAGCGGCCCACGAAGGCGAACTCCGGCACCTGCGCCTCGGGCAGGTGGTGCAACTGGGCAGCCGTGGTCAGGAAGCGGGCGGTGTGCATCCAGCCCATCGCGGCCTTGCCGTCGATGGTTTGTGCTGCGTCAAGCGCGGGCGCGCTACTAGGTGTTGTCGTCATGTGCAGTTGAGCTCTAATGAGGCATCATTGTAGAATCGCGCCGATTTGGCCTCATAACCATAAACATTAGACAAAGACCCCCGATATGAAGTTGCTAGCCTTCCTGCTGACTGCTGCTGCTCTGGCTGTCCCTGCTTTTTCTGCATTTTCCGCATCGGAGGCGCCTGCCGCGGCAGCCAAGCCGGACCTGGCCAAGGGAGAAGCCAGCTACACGGCCGTGTGCGCCGCCTGCCACAACGCCGACGGCAACGCATCGATCGCCATCAACCCCAAGCTGGCGCAGCAACACCCCGAATACCTGATCAAGCAGCTGCAGGAATTCAAGTCCGGCAAGCGCAACGACCCGGTCATGAAGGGCATGGCGGCCGCGCTGTCCGATGCCGACATGCGCAACGTCTCGTACTGGCTGGCCACCAAGCCCGCCAAGGCCGGTTTCGCCAAGGACAAGGACACGGTCGCCATGGGCGAGCGCATCTTCCGCGGCGGCATCCCCGACCGCCAGATCGCCGCCTGCGCCGGCTGCCACAGCCCCAACGGCGCCGGCGTGCCGGCCCAGTACCCGCGCCTGTCGGGCCAGAATGCGGACTACACCGTCAAGCAGCTGCACGACTTCCGCGATGGCAAGCGTGCCAACAGCACGCCGATGGTGCAGGTCGCCGCGAAGATGAACGACAAGGAAATCAAGGCAGTTTCCGACTACATCGCCGGCCTGCGTTGATCGGCGCGATCCGGCAGGCTTGCCGGGCATGTGTGATATTCAATCGGGGCGAATCCATCTTCTGAGATGATTCGCCCTTTGTCTTTGTTGTGAGATAGGTCGTCTATGTCGGAAATGTCCGGCAGCCCATCGAGGGGCGCCGCCGTGTCGCGGCGCTCGCTGCTGGAGTTGCTGTCCTCGATGCGCTTCGCCATCGCCTTGCTGACGGTGATCTGCATCGCCTCGGTGATCGGCACCGTGCTCAAGCAGGGCGAGCCCGCCGTCAACTACGTGAACCAGTTCGGGCCGTTCTGGGCGCAGCTGTTCCTGGCGCTCAAGCTCAACACGGTGTACAGCGCCTGGTGGTTCCTGCTGATCCTGGCCTTCCTGGTCACCAGCACCTCGCTGTGCATCTCCAAGCACGCGCCCAAGTACCTGGCCGACCTGCGCAGCTACAAGGAGAACATCCGCGCGCAGAGCCTGCAGGCCTTCCACCACAAGGCCGAAGCCTCGCTGGCCGAGGCGCCCGGCGAGGCCGCGCAGCGCATCGGCCAGGCCATGGCCGGCGGCGGCTGGAAGGTGCGGCTGCAGGAGCGCGAGACCCCCGCCGGCGCGGGCTGGATGGTGGCTGCCAAGGCCGGTGCCGCCAACAAGATCGGCTACCTCGCCGCGCACAGCGCCATCGTGCTGATCTGCCTGGGCGGTTTGCTCGACGGCGACCTGATCGTGCGCGCGCAGATGCTGCTGGGCGGCAAGAGCACCTACAGCGGCGGCGGGCTGATCTCCGAGGTCGCGCCCGAGCACCGGCTGTCGGCACGCAACCCCACCTTCCGCGGCAACCTGCTGGTGGCCGAGGGCACGCAGTCCGCCTCGGCCATCCTCACGCAGTCCGACGGCATCCTGGTGCAGGAGCTGCCCTTCGCGATCGAGCTGAAGAAGTTCATCGTCGAGTACTACTCCACCGGCATGCCCAAGCTGTTCGCCAGCGAGGTCGTGATCCACGACAAGGAAACCGGCGAGCAGCTCGAAAAGCGCATCGAGGTCAACCACCCGGCGAGCTACAAGGGCGTGGAGATCTACCAGTCGAGCTTCGACGACGGCGGCTCCAAGATCAAGCTGCAGGCCGTGCCGCTGGCCGCCGGCTTCAAGCCCTTCGACGTGAGCGGCGTGGTGGGCGGCTCCACGCGCATCTCCACCGGCGAGGGCAAGCCGCCGCTGACGCTGGAGTTCACCGGCCTGCGCACCATCAACGTCGAGAACCTCACGGGCGCCAGCGGCAGCAGCGGCGCCGACGTGCGCAAGGTCGACATCAAGACCACCATCGAGTCGCACCTGGGCGCGGGCAACAAGACCACGACGACCAAGGAGCTGCGCAACGTGGGCCCGAGCGTGAGCTACAAGCTGCGCGACGCCGCGGGCCAGGCGCGCGAGTTCAACAACTACATGCTGCCGGTGGACACCGGCGACGGCCAGCCCGTGTTCCTGTGGGGCGTGCGCGAGGCCGTGGCCGCGGAGTTCCGCTACCTGCGCATTCCGGCGGATGGCGACCGCAGCTGGCGCGGCTTCTTCGCGCTGAAGGCCGCGCTCGACGACCCGCGCCAGCGCGAGGAGGCCGTGCGGCGCTATGCCGAGATGTCCGTGGCGGGCGACCGCGCCGACCTGCGCGCGCAGCTGAGCCAGTCGGCGCTGAAGGCCGTGACCATGTTCGCCGGCCAGGCGGGCGACAAGGGCGAGCGCGTGGGCGGGCTGCAGGCGGTGTCCGACTTCATGGAGGCCAACGTGCCCGAGGCCGAGCGCTCCAAGGCCGGCGAGGTGCTGGTGCGCATCCTGAACGGCGTGCTGTTCGAGCTGGCGCAGATGAGCCGCGAGCAGGCCGGCAAGCCGCCGCTGCCGCAGGACGATGCGACCCAGCGCTTCATGACCCAGGCCGTGCTCTCGCTCAGCGACATCCAGCTCTACCCCGAGCCCATGGTGTTCGAGCTGGCTGACTTCCAGCAGGTGCAGGCCAGCGTGTTCCAGGTGGCGCGCGCGCCGGGCAAGAACGTGGTCTACCTGGGCTGCCTGCTGCTGATCCTGGGCGTGTTCGGCATGCTCTACGTGCGCGAAAGGCGCGTGTGGGTGTGGATATCGCCCGCGGCCTCGGGCGGCGCTGTCGCTAAGATGGCGCTGTCGTCGAACCGCAAGCTGCTGGACACCGACCGCGAATTTGAACAGCTGGCGCAGCAACTGATCGGCGCCACCCCATACCATTCTCCGGGCACCAGGCCCGCGCAAGGATCGTGATGAATACCATCGCTACCCCGTCGCCGCAGCAGCCGCGCGGCCAGACGGTGACGTTGAACCAAGGCTATTTCGCGCGGCGCAATGTGCTCGACTGGGTGTTCGCGCTCGCCGTCGTCGTGGGCGGCGCGTTCGCCTTCCAGCGCTACGGCCACGCCATGGACGTGTACGAGAAGGGCATCCTGATCGGCACCGTGCCCAGCGCGATCGCGCTGGGCTGGTTCTGGCGCCCGCTGCAGGTGCTGATGGCGGTGGTGGCGGCGCTGTCGCTGCTGGCGCTGTCGCTGTACCAGGCCGACGGCGCCGGCGCACTGGCGCGCTCGGAGACGGTGTTCGGGCTCAAGTACTTCCTGTCCAGCCAGTCGGCCATCCTGTGGATGAGCGTGCTGTTCTTCATGAGCACCATCTTCTACTGGGTGGGCATGTTCTCGCGCGGCGAGGGCGTGGCCATGTCGGCCATGGGCACGCGCATCGCCTGGGTGGCCATCACCATGGCGCTGGTGGGCACCATGGTGCGCTGGTACGAGAGCTACCTGATCGGGCCGGACATCGGCCACATCCCCGTCAGCAACCTGTACGAGGTGTTCGTGCTGTTCAGCTGGATGACGGCGCTGTTCTACCTGTACTACGAGCAGCACTACGGCACGCGCGCGCTGGGCGGCTTCGTGATGCTGGTGGTGAGCGCGGCCGTGGGCTTTCTGCTGTGGTACACGCTGGTGCGCCAGGCGCACGAGATCCAGCCGCTGGTGCCGGCCCTCAAGAGCTGGTGGATGAAGCTGCACGTGCCCGCCAACTTCGTGGGCTACGGCACCTTCGCGCTGTCGGCCATGGTGGCCTTTGCCTACCTGATCAAGCAGCAGGCTGGTGAGACGCGCTGGTACAAACTGGCGCCGCTGTGGCTGCTGGGCGTGGTGCTGTGCTTCGAGCCCATCGTGTTCCGCCAGACGGCGACCGACGGCAAGGGCAGCAGCTACTGGATCGTGTACTTTGGCATCTCGGCGCTGATCGTGGCCGGCATCCTGCTGGGCCGCAAGCGCATCGCTGAGCGCCTGCCGGCGCCCGAGGTGCTGGACGACCTGATGTACAAGGCCATCGCCGTGGGCTTTGCCTTCTTCACCATCGCCACCGTGCTGGGCGCGCTGTGGGCCGCCGAGGCCTGGGGCGGCTACTGGAGCTGGGACCCGAAGGAGACCTGGGCGCTGATCGTCTGGCTGAACTACGCGGCCTGGCTGCACATGCGGCTCATCAAGGGCCTGCGCGGCACGGTGTCGGCCTGGTGGGCCCTGGTGGGCCTGGCGGTGACGACCTTCGCCTTCCTGGGCGTGAACATGTTCCTGTCGGGCCTGCACAGCTACGGGGCGCTGTAAGCCTTTCCATAAAAATAGCCTCCAGCGCTTATGTAGTAAGCGCTGGAGGCTATTGTTTTTATAGCGTCAGCCTTGCTTGGCCAGCGGGGCGCCCTGGGCCTGGCCGGGCAGCGCGTCGATGGCGTTGGCGCGCAGCGCCGCGGGGCGGGCGCACAGCGGCTCGGCATAGGCCTGGAACACCTCCTTCTGCGGCAGCTGGCCCGTCATCATGGACCAGCGCAGGTAGCTCGCCATGTACAGGTCGGCGGCGGTGAAGTGGTCGCCGCAGAGGTAGCGCTTGCCGGCCACGGCCTGCTCCAGCGTGCGCACCAGGTCGTCGAAGCGGCCGAAGCCGGCGGAGACGGCCTGCCGCGCGGTCTGCTCCTGCAGCCAGCCTTCGGACTTGGCCGTGGTGGCCGCCTCGACCGGGCCGCCGACGAAGAACAGCCAGCGGTAGTACTCGCCGCGCGCCGCGCTGCCCACGGCGGGCGCCAACTGCTTGTGCGGGTACTTGTCGGCCAGGTAGGCGAGGATGGCGCCGGTCTCGGTGATGACCGTGCCGCCATCGGTGATGGCCGGCACCTTGCCCATGGGGTTGATCGCCAGGTAGTCGGGCGACTTCATCGTGGTGCCGAACTCGAGCTGCACGCTCTCGTACTCGGCACCGCATTCCTCCTGCATCCAGCGCACCATGCGGGCGCGGGACATGGGGTTGAAGAAAAAGCGCAGCGTGGAAGATGTCATGGAAGCTCTCCTGAAGGTACCCAGCATGCGGGGTCTCCATATCGCATGGCGACGGTGCCATGGCGCTACTCTAGGCAGGCATGCTGACAGTTTTTGTCAGCATGCGGCGCGACTTCTCAGCCGATGCGGTAGCCCGTCTGCCGCGACCAGCGCTCGATCAGGCTCTGGCGGTGGTCGGGGTAGCGCTGCTGCTGGTCGACCACGCCGCGCACCCGGTCGGCGCGGAAGTGGCGGAAGTCCTGGCGCAGTTCGCACCAGGCCGCGACGATGCGGCTGTGGTCGAAGAAGGCCATGGCGAACGGCCACACCAGCCGCTCGGTGGCCTGGCCCTGCTGGTCGGTGTACTGCAGCAGCACCTTGTGCTGCCGCCGGATGGCGAAACGCAGCGCGGCCTGCCAGGGCTCGGGCGCCGGCTCGCCATGCAGGGCCGGCACCAGCAGGCCGCTGGTGTCCACGGCGATGCGCAGGTCCAGCGGCAGCGCGCTGCGGATGCGGTCCATGGCCGTGGCGGCCGCGCCGGCCAGCTGCGGGTCGGCCTGGCGGCTGGCCCAGCGCGCGCCCAGCAGCAGGGCCTCCAGTTCGTCGGGCGTGAACATCAGCGGCGGCAGCACGAAGCCCGGCCGCATCTCGTAGCCCACGCCCGGGTCGCCCTCGATCACCGCGCCCTGCGTGCGCAGCGTGGCGATGTCGCGGTAGATGGTGCGCAGGCTCACGCCCAGCGCCTGGGCCAGCGCCGGGCCGCTGGTGGCCTGGCGCGCGCGCCGCAGCTGGTCGAGCAGTTGCAGCAGCCGGGCGGAGCGGCTCATGGCGTCAGTGGGCCATCACTTGGGCGGTGATCTCCAGCGAGCGCAGGCGCAGGTCGCCGTCGTAGACGTCGCTCACCAGGATCAGTTCGTCGGCGCCGGTGTCGGCCTGCAACTGGTGCAGGCGCTCGCGCACCCGGTCCGGCCCGCCGATGGAGGCCACGGCCAGGAAGTCGCCGATGGCGTGGCGCTCCTGCTCGCTGAGCTGGGCGGTGTAGTTCTCGACCGGGCGCGGCAGCAGGCCGCGCCGGCCGGTGAGGATGCCCAGCACCCGCTGGTAGGTGCTGCTGGCCAGGTACTCGGCCTCGGCGTCGGTGGGGGCGGCGATCACCGGCGCACCCACGGCCACATAGGGCTTGGCCAGCTGGGCCGAGGGCTTGAACAGGTGGCGGTACAGCTGCACGGCCTGGTGCAGCATGCGCGGCGCGAAGTGCGAGGCGAAGGCATACGGCAGGCCCAGGTGCGCGGCCAGCTGCGCCGAGAACAGGCTCGACCCCAGCAGCCAGATCGGCACATTGGTGCCCGCGCCCGGAGTGGCCACCAACTTCTGGCCCGGCTGGGCGGGGGCCAGCAGGCGCTGCAGCTCGGCCACGTCGCGCGGGAAATCGTCCTCGGTCTCCACGCGGTCGCGGCGCAGCGCGCGCATGGTCATGCCGTCGGTGCCGGGCGCGCGGCCCAGGCCCAGGTCGATGCGGCCCGGGTACAGCTCGGCCAGCGTGCCGAAGGCCTCGGCCACCACCAGCGGCGCATGGTTGGGCAGCATGATGCCGCCCGAGCCGACGCGGATGTGCTGCGTGGCCTGGGCGATGTGGCCGATCAGCACGGCCGTGGACGAGCTGGCGATGCCCGGCATGTTGTGGTGCTCGGCCAGCCAGTAGCGCGAAAAGCCCAGCGACTCGACATGCTGCGCGGTGCGCACCGCCAGCTGCAGCGCCTGGGCCACCGTGCCGCCCTCGCGCACGGCCACCAGATCGAGCATGGAAAGGCGGACGTCGGTAGCGGATGTCATGCTTGCTCCTCGTTGCGGCGCGCGATCTCGCGGGCGCAGGTGATGCCCAGCACCACGCACCAGACCAGGGGCGTGATGGCGGCGGTGAGATGGTTTTCGCCCTGCTGGATGGCCAGCCAGGACAGCGGCAGTGCCACCAGTGCCGCCAGGCGGATGATGCGGCGCAGCTGGGCCGCGGAGAGGCGGGACTTGAACCGCCACAGGACGAGGTAGCTGATGAGGCTCAGCAGGGCAACCCACAGGAACAGGTCGCCGCCATAGGGAGCGCTCCAGGCGCGAAGGGATTCCAACATGCCGGCCATTGTGGCAAAGAGGGATGCCCCTTGCCGCGCAAGGTTGGGGCCGGGGCTAGCGGCCGCTGAAGCGGGGCTGGCGCTTGTCGAAGAACGCGGCAATGCCCTCGGGCAGGTCGGCGGTGTGGGCGCAGGCATTGAAGGATGATGCCTCGGCCGCCAGCTGCGAGGCCAGGTCGCGGTCGAAGCTGGCGCGCATCAGGCGCCGCATGTGGCCGAGCGCCGTGGTGGGGCCGCTGGCCAGGCGCTCGGCCAGCTGCCGTACGGCGACCTCCAGCTCCGCGGCGGGCACGACCCGGTTGATGAGGCCCAGGCGCTGGGCCTCTTCGGCTTCCAGGGTGTTGCCCAGCATGGCTATCTCAAGGGCATGGCGCAGACCGACCAGGCGCGGCAGCGACCATGAGGCGCCTACGTCGCAACTGGTGCCGATGTTGATGTAGGCCAGGTTGAAGCGCGTGCCTTCGGCGGCGAGCACGAAATCGGCCAGCAGCATCAGCGACATGCCCCCGCCGGCGGCCACGCCATGGACCTGTGCGATGACCGGGGCATCGAGCTGCGCCAGCAGCGCGGCCACCTCGTTCAAGGCGCACAGCAGATCGGCCGCGCCCTGCACCGGGTTGGCCTGCAGGGTGGCCAGGTCGCCACCGGCCATGAAGGCCTTGCCCGCGCCCTTCATGACGACGGCGCGCACGCCGCGATCGGCTGCCGCCTCGCGGGCGGCGGCCAGCAGGGCCTGGGCCAAGGGCACGTCCAGCGCATTCAGTGCATCGGGGCGGTTGAATTGCCAGGTGACGATGCCGCCCTGGCGGCTGGTGAGCAGTGGGGATGTGGTCATGGGCGTCGGGTTGGGGCTTGTGCAGGCACGGGCTGGCGCCCGGCGCTACTGGTACATGGCTTCGATGGCTGCGGCATGGGCTTGGTAGATGCTGCTGCGCCGTACCTTCATGGTGGCGGTCACCTCGCCGTCGTCGTGGTCGAGCTCCTTTGCTAGCAGGTGGAACCTGCGGATCTGCGACACCTGGGCCAGGCGGCTGTTGCCGTGGTGGATTTCGGCGTCTATCAGCTCGCGCACCTGTGGCGTTTCGACCAGCGAGCGGAAGTGCGTGAACGGAATGCGCCGGGCCTCGGCCCATTTGCCCACGGTCTCGTAGTCGATCTGCACCAGCGCGGCGACGAACTTGCGGCCCTCGGCCACGATGATGCATTCCTTGATGTAGGGGCTGCCCTTCATCGTGTTCTCGATCTCGGACGGGGTCAGGTTCTTGCCGCCGGCGGTGATCATGATGTCCTTCAGGCGATCGACGATCCTGATCTGGCCATCGGTCTCGCGCACCACGTCGCCCGTGTGCAGCCAGCCGTCCCGGATGGTCTGCGCCGTGGCCTCGGGGTTCTTGTAGTAGCCGGCGAACACCATGTCGCCCCGGATCTGGAGTTCGCCGTTGCCGGCATCGTCCGTCGGGCCGAGGCGGTACTCCACGCCTTGCGTGACCGGGCCGACGGTGCCGACGGCCACGTGGTCACGCACATGGCCGGTGACCATCCCGGTGGACTCGGTCAGGCCATAGACCTCCACCAACGGCACGCCCAGCACGCGGAAATAGCGCACCACGTCGGGCGGGATGGGCGCTGCGCCGGTCAGGGCCACCTTGGCCTCGCGCAGGCCGATGAAGTTCTGCAGCGCTCGGAACACCAGCCAGTAGCTGGCCGCGAAGCGCAGCCGGTCGCCCAGCGTCCAATCCTGGCGCGGCTTCTCGGCCAGCGGCGTGCAGGCGGCATGGGCCTTGGTGTACAACGCGCGGCGCAGACGCCCGGTCTCCATCATCTTGATGGTGATCGCCGCGTGCAGCTTCTCCCAGATGCGCGGCACGCCGAGGAACATGGTCGGCGCGACCTCGCGCAGGTCCTCCTGCACGGTGCGGATCGATTCGCCGAAGTTCACCTGCGAGCCTAGGTAGATGGGGCAGAAGGTGGTGAGCATCTGCTCGGCCACATGGCACAGCGGCAGGTACGACAGATGGGTGGTGGCGGCGTTGAGCCGCAGCCGGTCGATGATGCCTGGCGCCACGCCGCGCATGTTGCGCCACGAAATCATCGCGCCCTTGGGCTTGCCCGTGGAGCCGGAGGTATAGATCATTAGCCCGATGTCGTCCAGCGCCTGGCGTGCCAGCGCGGTGTCGATGGCGGCGCGGTCGCGGCTGGCCGCGCCCAGCTGCTCGACCTCCTCGAATGTGCTGATCAGCGCCCGCACCTCGGGCGCGAAGCTGCGCAGGCCCTTGGTCTCCATGACGATGATCCTGCGCAGGCGCGGCAGCTGGCTGCGCGCCTCCAGCACCTTGTCGGTCTGCTCCTGGTCCTCGCAGACCATGATCTCGATGTCGGCATGGCCGACCACGTAGGCGACCTCGGCGGCCGGGCTGGTGGGGTAGACGCCGACGGTGATCGCGCCGATCAGGCCCGCCCCCATCTGCGCCAGCACCCATTCGACGCGGTTCTCCGCGATTACCCCGACATGGCCGCCGGCGCCCAGGCCCAGTGCCGACAGGCCCAGGCCGACATCGCAGGCGCGCTGGTGGTACTGCGCCCAGCTGATGGGTTTCCAGATGCCGAAGTCCTTTTGCCGTATCGCCACGCGCGTGGCGTCGCTCGCGGCCCGCTGGCGCAGCATCTGCGGCAGGGTGAGTTCGGGGAGATTCATGAGAGCCACCTTTTGCGGCGCTTGTAGTGCTTGATGTCCTTGAAGCTCCTGGCCTCGCCGCTGCCGCCCATGCCCAGATAGAACTCGCGTACATCCGGGTCGCTCGCCAGGCGGGCCGCGGAGCCGTCGATGACGATCTTCCCGTTCTCCATGATGTAGCCGCTGTGTGCCACGGCCAGCGCGACGGTGGCGTTCTGCTCCACCAGCAGCATGGAGGTGGAGCGCTCGGCGTTGATGCGGGCGATGATGCCGAAGATGTCTTCGGTCAGCTTGGGCGACAGGCCCAGGGACGGCTCGTCGAGCAGGATCAGCTCGGGTTGCGCGATCAGTGCGCGGCCGATGGCCAGCATCTGCTGCTCGCCGCCCGACAGGTAACCGGCCAGGCCCTTGCGCCGCTCGTGCAGGCGGGGGAAGTAGCTGTAGACCAGGTCGAAATCGGGCCTGGCGGCCTGGCCGCGGCCGGTGAGCGCGTAGGTGGAGGCGACCAGGTTCTCCTCGACCGTCAGGTCCTCGAACACGCGGCGCCCCTCCATCACGTGCGACAGCCCTTGGCGCACCAGCTGCTGCGGCGCGGCGCCCGCGGTGTCCCGGCCCTTGAAGCGCACGGTGCCGGACTCGAGTTCGCCATTCTCCAGCGCGAGCAGGCCCGAGATGGCCTTGAGCGTGGTGCTCTTGCCGGCGCCGTTGCTGCCCAGCAGCGCCACGATCTCGCCGCGCGGCACGGCCAGCGACAGGCCCCGCAGGGCCTGGACGGCCTTGTTGTAGATGACCTCGATGTTGTTCACCTCGAGGACATGGTCGGCATGCACAGTGGTCATGGCGGGGTTTTGCTTAAATTTTGATAGCTTGCAGCGCTTACTGTTAGATGATTTCAATGCATTTCTATTTTGAAAATTCCATGTATCAAGCGCTGGCAGCTATCAAAATTGAGTCATTTCAGAGCCTGATCCAGTCCGAAGCGGCGACCATCTTCTGGCTCTTCATGTCGGCCCGGTAGACGCGGCCCACGGGGATGGAGTTGCCGCCGATGGTGATCGGCACGCCGATCAGGCCGCCGGTGTCGAAATCCTTCAGGCTGTTGAGCGCCGCCTTGAGGTTGGCGCCGCTCAGGGGCTTGCCCGCGTCCAGGCAGCGCCTGGCCGATTCGAGGAACAGCATGGCCGCCAGGAAGCCCTGGATGTAGGCGGTGCTCTGGTAGTCGGGGCGCATGGCGCGGATCTTCTCCAGCATCGGCGCCTTTTCGGTGTCGTAGTAGTAGCGGAAGGGCATCACGCCCATGAAGCCGTCGGCGGCCTCGCCCATCTTCATCACCGTGGAGCTGTCCATGGTCCAGAACGTGCCCATCCACTGGCTCTTCATGCCCTGCTGCTTGCCCTGGTTGATGAACTCGGGGATGGGCGCGAGGATGTAGCCGTGGAAGATGGTGTAGTCGGGCGCGGCGCGGCGCAGCTTGATCACCTCGGTCGACACGTCCACGCTGCCTGCGGGCGTCATGATCTTGATGGGCACCGACAGGCCCAGCTTCTTCGCCTCGGCCTCGCTGCGCTCGATCGGGTCGCGGCCGAACTCCGAATCGGAGTAGACGAAGGCCACCTTGGCGCCGGGCTTCTCCTTGGCGATGTGCTTGAGCAGGATGCCGATCTGCTCGGTGTAGTCGGGGCCCACCAGGAACTGGTTCGGGAATTTCTTCGGGTCGTTCAGCTCGGAGGCGAACGAGGCGCCCGCCATCAGGATCTGGCCGCCGCGGTCCAGCTCGGGGTTGATGGTCTTGGCAAAGCCGGTGGAGTCGCCGTAGTACAGGTGGATCTTGTTCTGGCTGGTGAGCTTCTTGTAGGTGGCCACCGAGACATCGACCTTGTAGCCCGTGTCCTCCGGCACGTACTTCACCTTGCGGCCCTGGATGCCGCCGGCGTCGTTGATGATCTTCACGTAGTCCTGGATGCCGGCATTGATGCCCACGCCGGCAAAGGCGAACACGCCCGTCATGGGGATCGATCCGCCGATGACGATGTCCTCGGCGCTCTGCGCCAGCACCGCCAGCGGCTGCGTGAGCGCGGCGGCCCCGCTGGCGGCTGCGCCCAGCATGAGGCGGCGGCGTTGGGTGGAAATGCGTTGCTGTGCCATGTCTTGGTCTCCTAGGGATTTAGTTTCGGAAGGGCCACAGGTGGAAGAAGCGGCGCACGCGGCGCCACATTTCTGCGAGCCCCAGCGGCTCGAACACCAGAAAGGCAACGATCAGCCCGCCGAAGACGATGAGGCGCACGGGCGAGAGAAAGACGGTGAGCTCGGCGCCGCCGGGCAGCAGATCGACGATGAGCTTGAGCAGCTCGGGCACCATGGTCATGAACGCCGCGCCCAGGATGCCGCCCAGGATCGAGCCCATGCCGCCGACGATGATCGCGGCGAGGAAGAAGATGGACATGCTGAGCGGGAAGCTCTCGGGCGTGACGACGCGGAAGAAGCAGGCCCAGAGGCCGCCCGCCACGCCCGCATAGAACGACGACAGGCCGAACGACAGCAGTTTGTAGCGCAGCAGCGGAATGCCCAGCACCTCGGCCGAGATGTCGCGGTCGCGGATGGCGATGAAGGCCCGGCCGATGCGCGTGCGGAACAGGTTCGCAGCTCCCAGCAGCATCAGCACCGTGACTGGCACGATCAACCAGTACAGGCGGAACGAGGTGTCCAGCTCGATGCCGAGCAGGCGGGCCGGCTGCATCGAGATGCCCGCCGTGCCGCCCGTGACCTTGAGGTTGGCGAACAGGAAGTGCGCGATGAACGAGGCGGCGATCGTCGCGATGGCCAGGTACAGGCCCTTCACGCGCAACGACGGTATGCCGACGATGATGCCGCCGACCATGGCCACCACGCCACCGGCCAGCAGGTTGAGCGCCAGCGGCGTGCCCCAGCGCGTCTGCAGGATGGCCACGGTGTAGGCGCCCAGCCCCATGAAGGCGGCCTGGCCCAGGCTGACGAGGCCGGTGTAGCCGGTCAGGATGTTGAGCCCCGTCGCGCTGGCCACGTTGATGGCGACCAGGCAGGCCAGGTACAGCCAGTAGTCGCTGGCGATGAAGGGCAGCAGCACCAGCAGCGCCGCGCCCAGGCCCAGCCAGACCTTCTGGGTGCGCGAGTCGAACAGGGCCGCATCGGCGACATAGCTTTCCTTGAGGGTTCCGATGCGCATGGCCTACAGCCTTTCGATTTCATGCGTGCCGAACAGGCCGTAGGGGCGGACCATCAGAATGGCGACCAGCACAACGAAGGTGGCGAGCAGCTTGTATTCGCCGCCCAGGTAGCCGCCCGCCAGCGCCTCGACCAGGCCGATGACCAGGCCGCCGACCAGGGCGCCCAGCACGCTGTCGAGCCCGCCCACGATCACCACCACCAGCACCGACAGTCCGAACACCCCCATGCTCGACGAGATGCCGCCGATCGAGCCGACGATGATCCCAGAGATGGCCGCGAGCATGGCCGATGCCGCCCAGGCCAGCGAGAACACGCGGGGCACGTTGATGCCGACCGAATAGGCCGCGGCCTGGTCGCTGGCGGTGGCGCGCAGCGCGACCCCACCCCGCCAGAACCGGAAGACCAGCAGCACGGCGGCGATGAACACGGCAGCCACCACGGCGCCCCAGAAGACCTTGGGTGCGAGGAAGGCCTCGCCGATCACGATGGGTTCGGTCGGCATGAACTCGGGCAGGCGGCGCTGGTCGGCGGTCCAGATCATTTCGACCAGGCCAATCAGCACCGAGGACAGCCCGACCGTGACCATGAAGACGGAGATCGGCGGCTCGCCGAGCAGGGGGCGGATCATGGTGCGCTCGATCACCGCGCCCAGCAGCCCGCAGGCCAGGACGGCCGCCGGAATCGCCAGCCACAGCGGCATCGCCCACATGGCGGCGAAGGTGAAGAACAGGTAGCCGCCGGCCATCAGCATTTCGCCGATGGCGATGTTGACCACGCGCGTGGCCTTGTAGACCATCACGAAGGCCAGGGCGGCCAGCGCGTACAGGCCGCCGCCGGCCAGGCCGGTGAGGCTGATCTCGAACAGGTAGGCCCAGTCCATCACGCGGCTCCCGCGGTGGCGGGCCGTGCAGCGGCCAGCAGCTTGCGGCGCAGTTCACCCACGTCGCCCGAGCCCAGGTAGGCGCGGGCGACCTCGGGGTCGGCCTGCACCATGGCGGGCGTGCCCTGCGCGATCACCTGGCCGAAATTGAGCACCACCACATGGTCGGACAGGTCCATCACCATGCCCATGTCGTGCTCCACCATCAGCACGGTCACGCCCCATTCGGCCCGCACGTCGAGGATGAAGCGCGCCATGTCCTCGGTCTCTTCGCGGTTCATACCGGCCACCGGCTCGTCCAGCATCAGGATCTCGGGCCGCATGGCCAGGGCTCGGGCCATCTCCACGCGCTTTTGCAGGCCATAGGGGAGGGCGGCCACCGGCGCATGGCGGATGTGGTCGATTTCCAGGAAGTCGATGATGCGCTCCTCGATATCGCGGCGCAGCTCGGCCTCTTCGCGGCGGGCCCGGCCCAGGTAGAACAGGGCGTCGAACACGTTGGTCTTGAGGTGCGCGTGGCGGCCGAGCTTGATGTTGTCGAGCACTGTCATGCCGCGGAACAGCGCGATGTTCTGGAAGCTGCGGCCCAGGCCCATCCGGGCACGCCTGGGCGCCGGCACCGTGGTGATCTCCGTGCCCTGGAAGCGGATGCTGCCGCCGGTCGGGCGGTAGAAGCCGGAGATGGTGTTGAACAGCGAGGTCTTGCCCGCGCCGTTGGGGCCGATGACGGCGGTGATGGAGCCCGGCTGCACGCCGAAGCTCACGCCGGACAGCGCCTTGACGCCGCCGAAGGCGAGCGTCACTCCGTCCACCTCCAGCAGGGGGGCCAGCGCGGAAGCGCTGTCCGGGTGCGTTGTCTCCATCGGTCTCCTCTACGGGTATGTGCGGGCCGGTGTGGTTTTACTTTTGCGTAGACTGTTTACTTGCGAGTAGATTCTGTAGACCATGACTCGGTGCAGCATCGGGATTTTCCCGGTGCATGGGGATGACGACGATGGCGCCTGCGCTTGCGAAGACAACCAAGAACACCCGGGCCGCGCCCAAGGGCAAGGCGGCCGCCCCGGATTCGCCCTGGGCGGCCCCGGTGGACCGGCGGCAGCAGCGCGAGGCCAAGCGCAATGCGGTCCTGACGACGGCGGCGCAGATGTTCAACGAGCGCGGATTCCAGGCGACTTCGCTCGACGACATCGCGGCGCGCCTGAACGTGACCAAGCCGACCTTGTACTACTACGTCAAGAACAAGGACGAGATCCTGCTGGAGTGCGTGCGCAAGGGCCTGCGCATGACGCTCGACGGCATCGAGGCGTCGCGCCAGGCCGGCGGCAATGCGCTCGACCAACTGCGGGCCTGCATGCGGGTCTATGCGGGCATCGTCGTCCAGCCTTTCGGCACCTGCCTGATCCGCGTGGGCGACGAGCAGGTGCCGGCCGACAGCCGCAAGGAGCTGCGGCGCATGAAGTCGGCCATCGACCAGGAGTTCCGCAAGCTGGTGGCGCTGGGCATCGAGCAGGAGCTGCTGCGGCCGTGCGACCCCAAGATGGCCGCGTTCGTGATCGCCGGGGCGCTGAGCTGGATCGGCCGCTGGTACCAGGAAGAGGGCGAATACACGCCCGAGCAGATCGCGGACCAGTGCATCGAGCAGTTGCTGTCGGGCGTGCTGCTGGCCACGGCCCCTGCCCGCAAGCGTGCGGCCGCGTCCAGGCGCTGAGCACCGCGGCCGCCGGGCCCGTGCAGGGCCCTCAGTCCCGCGTCACGCGCACGACTTCTTCCGCCGTGGTGATGCCCTCGCGCACCAGGCGTTCGCCGTCGTCGCGCATCAGGTGCATGCCGGCGGCCTGCGCGGCGGCGCGGATGTCGCCCTCGGCGGCCTGGTTGTGGATCTGCTGGCGGATGGCGTCGTCAACCACCAGCAGCTCGAAGATGCCGGTGCGGCCCTTGTAGCCGCTTTCTTCGGTGGCGTCGATCTTGCGCACCAGGCGCTGGGCCAGCACGCCCAGCAGCGACGACGACAGCAGGAAGGGCTCCACGCCCATGTCGGTCAGGCGGGTGATGGCGCTGGTGGCGTCGTTGGTGTGCAGCGTGGCCAGCACGAGGTGGCCGGTGAGCGAGGCCTGGATGGCGATCTGCGCGGTCTCGAAGTCGCGGATCTCGCCGATCATGATGACGTCCGGGTCCTGGCGCAGGATGGCGCGCAGCGCCTTGGCGAAGGTGAGGTCGATCTTGGGGTTGACCTGGGTCTGGCCGATGCCGGGCAGCTCGTACTCGATGGGGTCTTCCACCGTCATGATGTTGCCCTGCGTGGCGTCCATCTGGCCCAGCGCGGCGTACAGCGTGGTGGTCTTGCCCGAGCCGGTGGGGCCGGTGACGAGCACGATGCCGTGCGGCTGCGCGATGAGCTGGTTGAAGCGCGCCAGCGTCTTGCCCTGCATGCCCACGGCCTGCAGCGTGAGCTTGCTCTCGCTCTTGTCGAGCAGGCGCAGCACGGCGCGCTCGCCGTGGGCGCTGGGCAGCGTGGAGACGCGCACGTCGATGGCGCGCGTGCCCAGGCGCAGGCTGATGCGGCCGTCCTGCGGCAGGCGCTTCTCGGAGATGTCGAGGTCGGCCATGATCTTCAGGCGCGAGATCAGCGCCGCGTGCAGCGCGCGGTGCGGCTGCACCACCTCGCGCAGCGCGCCGTCGATGCGAAAGCGCACGCTGGAGTGGCGCTCGTAGGGCTCGATGTGGATGTCGCTGGCGCCGTCGCGCGCGGCCTGCGTGA
>JBLZYV010000043.1:11632-37235 GCA_050282565.1 Comamonas sp. | reverse complement strand
GGCGCTGCCGGCATCGGCTGGCGGGGCCACAGCGGCAGGCGCCGGTGCGGGCGCAGCGGGCTTGGCCGCTGGCTGCAGCCGCGCCTGGCGGCGCTGGTAGCGCGCGCGGGCCTCGGCGGCCTGTGCGGGCGACCAGGCGGCCCAGCCGGTGGCGTCGCCGCTCACTGGCTCCAGCACGATGCAATCGACCGGGCAGACCGGGATGCACAGCTCGCAGCCGGTGCAGGCCGCATCGATCACCGTGTGCATGAGCTTGTTCGCGCCCAGGATGGCATCGGTGGGGCAGGCCTTGATGCACAGCGTGCAGCCAATGCACCAGTCCTCGTCGATGCGGGCCAGCAGGCGCGGGCCTTCCGCGCCGTGCACCGGGTTCAGCGCGATTTCCGGCTGGCCGGTGAGGGCGGCGAGGCGGCGCACGCCCTCCTGCCCGCCCGGCGGGCACTGGTTGATGGCGGCTCGGCCGGCGGTAATGGTCTCGGCATAGGCGTGGCAGTCGGGATAGCCGCAGCGCGTGCATTGCGTCTGCGGCAGCGCCGCATCGATGGCTGCGGCAGAAATGAAAACAGCCAGCGGCTGGGCTGGCTGTGGTGCGGGGGAGGGTGAACTCACGCTACATGCAGATTCTTCAGTTCAGGCTGGCTGGATTGTACCGGCACGGCCTGCTGGTCCACATTGTTGGCCAGGATGAATTCCTTGAGCTGCGGGTACACCATCTTGCGCCAGCGGCTGCCGCTGAAGATGCCGTAGTGCCCGGCACCCGTGACTTCGAGGTGGCGCTTCTCGCCGGTGATGCCGGTGCACAGGTCGTGCGCCGCCCGGGTCTGGCCAGAGCCGGAGATGTCGTCCAGCTCGCCTTCCACCGTCAGCAGCGCGGTGCCGATGATGTCCTGCGGCTTGACCAGTTCCGGCTGGCCTTCGGGCGAGCGGATCTGCCAGGTACCGTTGACCAGCGAGAAGTCCTGGAAGACAGTCTTGATGGTCTCGAGGTAGTAGTCGGCGTCCATGTCGAGCACGGCGTTGTACTCGTCGTAGAAACGGCGGTGGTGCTCGGCGCTCTCGCCATCGCCCTTGAGCAGGCTCTTGAAGTAGTCGTAGTGGCTGGTGGCGTGGCGGTCGGGGTTCATCGCCACGAAGCCCGAGTGCTGCAGGAAGCCGGGATAGACGCGGCGGCCCGCGCCGGGGAAGTTGGTGGGCACCGGGTAGATCACGTTGTTCTCGAACCAGCGGATGTCGTGGTTGGTCGCGAGGTTGTTCACGGCCGTGGGCGACTTGCGGGCATCGATGGGACCGCCCATCATGGTCATCGACAGCGGCGTCTTCTCGCCGCGGCTGGCCATCAGCGACACGGCAGCCAGCACCGGCACGGTGGGCTGGCACACGCTGACCACGTGGCAGTTGCCGTACTTGGACTGCACGTAGCGGATGAATTCCTGCACGTAGTTGACGTAGTCGTCGAGGTGGAAGCTGCCTTCGGCCTGCGGCACGAGGCGGGCATTGACCCAGTCGGTGATGTAGACGCGGTGGTCGGTCAGCATGGTGCGCACGGTCTCGCGCAGCAGCGTGGCGTAGTGGCCCGACAGCGGCGCCACGATCAGCACGGCGGGCTGGTTCTTGAGCGCAGTCAGGGTCTGCGGATCGTCGGAATAGCGCTTGAAGCGGCGCAGCTCGCAGAAGGGCTTGGAGGCTTCGACCCGTTCGTGGACGGCGATCTCGTGGCCGTTGGATTCGACGGTGTTGATGTTGAAGCGGGGCTTCTCGTAGTCCTTGCCCAGGCGGTACATCAGGTCGAAGCCGGCGGAGACGCGCTGCGTCATGGTGTTCTGGCTAACGGGCCACAACGGGTTGTTGAGCATCTTGGCGGTGGCGTGCGCGTATTCGGCGAACGGCTCCAGCAGTGCACGTTGGGTTTCGTAAATTTGGTACAGCATTGAAACTCCCGTATGTTGCGGTGCAATGTAGCACCAAGACTTGACAGGCTGTGTAAACAATCCGCTGGTGGAAGTACTAGGGGGACCGGTGCAATGAAGGCCACCGGATCTGGATTGATATTATAAATTTGATAGCGTCACAGTGTTGCCATCTGTGGCTTTTCTGCCATCCGCCTTGGCCGCACCGCGCAAGGGCGGGCCGCTGCCGCGGATGAGGCGCCCCTAGGGTAAGCCAGTTAAGGACTTTCACCAGTACGGCCCGCCTGGCGCAGCCATTCGTCGAAGGCTTCGCGGGCCGAATTGCGCAGCACCTTGCGAAAGCGCTGCTGGTCTTCGAGGTATAGGCAGTGCCGCATCACGGTGAAGGGGTTGAAGCTGCTACTCGGGTACAGGTGCTGGAAATGGGCCTTGTAATGCCGCGCTGTGGACAGGTGCTTCTGCACCACGGTAAACAGCACCGAGGCCCGCTCCATGGCGAAGTCCTGCGTCATCTCGTCCACGAAGAACTCGACCTTCTGCGGCTGGAACTCGTAGCCCGGGAAGTGCTTCTGCCCAAAGCCGACCAGGCGGAAGGCCGTCAGCCGATCCAGCTCCTCGGAGTGGGCCGCCACGTCTTCCGGCGCCTCGGTCTGGCCCAGTGACAGCGCGAGATTGGTCTCGTTGCGGATCTGCAGGAATTCCCGATCAGCCAACTCAAACAATGCCGACAGGATGTTGATCCGCCGCTTCAGGTTGGTGGGAATGGATTTCTTGTATTTGATCTGGTGGTCGAGCTCGCTCCAGGAGTCCTGGATGATGGTGCGGATCTGCAATTCGAAGGCCTGCGAGGCATAGGCCTGGTGCTGCGGAGCCTGCATCTGCGTGGAATTCAGGCGCAAATCCATGTGGATGCCCTTGTAGCCGAATTCCGATTCGGTATCTTCCATCGGCGCGGTTTTGTCGGTGATCTCGATCACATCGAAATACTCGCGCACCGCCTGCATGATGATCGGCGGCTCGTCCTCGTAGAGGCAGACCACGCGCACGCCCACCAGATCGCTGATGTAATCCTTGATGGCGTAGCTTTGCTGCTCCTCGTCCAGCGCATTGCGGTATTTGCGCTTGAACTTGCGTATGCATTCGTCCGCGTTTTTGACCCGCCATTCGATTTTGGCGATATTGACGGCAGGCAGCGTCGCCAATATCGACGACAGCAGATTGCCATAGGCCTCGGCGGCCGCATCCAGGCAGCTCAGCCGGTCTTCGTAATAGGCGAGAAATTCACGGCGGTGATTCTCGAAGTCGGGGTAGGGCATAAGAACACCGGAATCAGGAGGCGGAATGGTCTTCGATATGCGCGTCCGGCGCAAAGATATCCCAGGCGGCGACGAACAGCGCCGCGATCAGCGGGCCGATCACGAAGCCCGTCAGCCCGAACAGCGACAGGCCGCCCAGGGTGGAAATCAGGATGACATAGTCGGGCAACTTGGTGTCCTTGCCCACCAGCAGCGGGCGCAGCACGTTGTCCACCATGCCCATGATGCCGGCGCCGTAGCCCGCCAGCACCACGCCCTGCACGACGGAGCCGGTGGCGAAGAAGTAGATGGCCACCGGAGCCCAGATGATGGCGGCGCCGACGGCGGGCAGCAGCGACAGGAAGGCCATCACCACGCCCCACAGCAGCGGGCCCTGGATGTCGAGGATCCAGAAGATGATGCCGCCCAGGGCGCCCTGCGTGGCGGCGACGGCCAGGTTGCCCTTGACCGTGGCACGCACCACGGTCACGAACTTGCGGCCCAGCTTGCGCTTGTGGTCGATATCCAGCGGCGTGGCGTTGACGATTTTCTGCGTCAGGCTGGAGCCGTCGCGCAAGAAGAAGAACAGCAGGTACAGCGCAATACAGAAACTGACCAGAAAACCCACGGTGTTCTGGCCGATGGCCAATGCCTTGGTCGCGACAAACTGGCTGATCTGCACCGCCAGACCGGAAATCTTTTCCTGGATGGTCTTGGCGTCGGCGAGCTGGAATTTCTGCAGCAGGTCGAGTACCCACTGGGGCAGGCTGGCATAGATCTGCTGGAAATACTGGCCGAAATTCAGCTGCCCCGATGAAACCCGGTCGTAAATGGCCGCTGCCTCCTTGGTGAGCGAGATGAAAATCAGGGTCAACGGCAGAATGACCAGTACCAGGCACAGCGCCAGGGTAATGAGGCTGGCGATGGTCGGATAACGGGGCAGGCGCCGGGCAATCCTTTTGTGCAGTGGCATGAAGACCACCGCCAATATCACGCTCCACAGTACCGCCCCCTGGAAGGGCCAGAGCACGGCCAGGAAGGCCAGCGTCACCAGGATGAGCAAAAGAATGAAGGCCCTGTCTTGCAAGGTTTGGGTTTTGAGCATGAAGCAATGCGAAGAGCGTACGATGCCGCCACTGTATCGGAGCGCCATGGCGGCACCGGAAAATCTATGCATGGCGTGTGGCGCAACGATGGCATGCCGCGACAGGGGCCGGCAGAAGTGGCACAATAGCCGCCGTTCGGCCCTTCCCAGCCACAGTCGCATCCGCCAATCGGTTCAGCCGTGTCGCGGAAGGTTTTACTTACCAGCTAATGTTCCCTGAAGGGGAGCGGAGGTCAGCGGAAAATATGAGCGATACGAACTCTGTGTATCAGGCCTACCAAGGCAACACCTATCTTTTTGGCGGCAACGCGCCGTATGTCGAGGAGATGTACGAGAACTACCTCGAGAACCCAGGTAGCGTACCCGACACGTGGCGAGCCTACTTTGACGCACTGCAAAACGTCCCCGCGACGGACGGCAGCGCCGCCAAGGATGTTCCGCACCTTCCCGTCATCAATGCATTCGCCGAGCGCGCCAAGCAGGGCGGCACCCGCGTGGTGGTGGCCAGCGGCGCTGATTCGGAGCTGGGCCGCAAGCGCACCGCGGTGCAGCAGCTGATCGCTGCCTACCGCAACGTGGGCGCACGCTGGGCCGACCTGGACCCGCTCAAGCGCGCCGAACGCCCCGAGATCCCCGAGCTGGAGCCTTCGTTCTACGGCTTCACCGACGCCGACCAGGAAACGGTGTTCAACACGAGCAACACCTTCTTCGGCAAGGAGTCGATGTCGCTGCGCGAGCTGCTGAACGCACTGCGCGAGACCTACTGCGGTACCCTCGGCACCGAGTACATGTATGCCACCGACCAGAACCAGAAGCGCTGGTGGCAGCAGAAGCTGGAGACCATCCGCAGCAAGCCCGCCTTCGACGCCGAGCAGAAGAAGCGCATCCTCGACCGCCTGACCGCGGCCGAAGGCCTGGAGCGCTACCTGCACACCAAGTACGTCGGCCAGAAGCGTTTCTCGCTCGAGGGCGGCGAGAGCTTCATCGCGGCGATGGACGAGCTGATCAACGATGCAGGCCAGCGCGGCGTGCAGGAAGTGGTGATCGGCATGGCCCACCGCGGCCGCCTGAACGTGCTGGTGAACACGCTGGGCAAGATGCCCAAGGACCTGTTCGCCGAATTCGACCACACCGCGCCGGAAGACCTGCCGGCCGGTGACGTGAAGTACCACCAGGGCTTCAGCTCCGACGTGTCGACCAAGGGCGGCCCGGTGCACCTGTCGCTGGCCTTCAACCCCTCGCACCTCGAGATCGTGAACCCCGTGGTCGAAGGCTCGGTGCGCTCGCGCATGGACCGACGCAACGACCCTCAGGGCAAGCAGGTGCTGCCGGTGCTGGTGCACGGCGACGCCGCCTTCGCCGGCCAGGGCGTGAACCAGGAAACCCTGGCGCTGTCCGAAACCCGTGGCTATACCACGGGCGGCACGGTGCACATCATCATCAACAACCAGATCGGCTTCACCACCTCCGATCCGCGCGACCTGCGCTCCACGCTGTACTGCACCGACATCGTCAAGATGATCGAGTCGCCCGTGCTGCACGTCAACGGCGACGATCCGGAAGCCGTGTGCCTGGCCATGCAGCTGGCGCTGGAATTCCGCATGGAGTTCTCCAAGGACGTGGTGGTGGACATCATCTGCTTCCGCAAGCTGGGCCACAACGAGCAGGACACGCCGGCGCTGACGCAGCCGCTGATGTACAAGAAGATCGGCCAGCACCCCGGCACGCGCAAGCTGTATGCCGACAAGCTGGCCACGCAGGGCCTGGGCGAGACGCTGGGCGACGACATGGTCAAGGCCTACCGCGCCGCCATGGACGAAGGCAAGCACACGGTCGATCCGGTGCTGACCAACTTCAAGAGCATGTACGCGGTGGACTGGAGCCCCTTCCTGCACAAGAAGTGGACCGACGCCGCCGAAACCGCGATCCCGCAGGCCGAGTGGAAGCGCCTGGCCGAGCGCGTGACCACGCTGCCCGAGTCGGTGACGCCGCACCAGCTCGTGAAGAAGGTGTATGACGACCGCGCGGCCATGGGCCGTGGCGAAGTCAACGTGGACTGGGGCATGGGCGAAACCATGGCCTACGCCTCGCTGGTGGCATCGGGCTATCCGGTGCGCCTGTCGGGCGAAGACTCCGGCCGCGGCACCTTCACGCACCGCCACTCGGTGGTGCATGACCAGAAGCGCGAGAAGTGGGACGAAGGCACCTACATCCCGCTGCAGAACGTGGCCGACAAGCAGGCGCCGTTCGCCGTGATTGACTCCATCCTGTCCGAAGAGGCGGTGCTGGGCTTCGAATACGGCTACGCCTCGAACGACCCCAACACGCTGGTGGTCTGGGAAGCCCAGTTCGGCGACTTCGCCAACGGCGCCCAGGTGGTGATCGACCAGTTCATCGCCTCCGGCGAGGTGAAGTGGGGCCGCGTCAACGGCCTGACGCTGATGCTGCCGCACGGCTACGAAGGCCAGGGCCCCGAGCACAGCTCGGCGCGCCTTGAGCGCTTCATGCAGTTGGCTGCCGACCAGAACATGCAGATCACGCAGCCGACCACGGCCAGCCAGATCTTCCACCTGCTGCGCCGCCAGATGGTCCGTTCGCTGCGCAAGCCGCTGATCATCATGACGCCCAAGTCGCTGCTGCGCAACAAGGACGCGACCTCGCCGCTGTCCGAGTTCACCTCCGGTGGCTTCCAGACGGTGATCGGCGAGCGCGACGCTGCCGTGCTGGCCAAGGCCGACAAGGTCAAGCGCGTGATCGCCTGCTCGGGCAAGGTGTACTACGACCTGGTGAAGAAGCGTACCGAGGACGGCGTCTCCGACGTCGCCATCGTGCGCGTGGAGCAGCTGTACCCGTTCCCGCACAAGGTGTTCGCGGCCGAGCTCAAGAAGTACCCGAACGCCAAGGAAGTGGTCTGGTGCCAGGACGAGCCCCAGAACCAGGGTGCCTGGTTCTTCGTGCAGCACTACATCCACGAGAACATGTTCGACGGCCAGAAGCTGGGCTACTCCGGCCGCGCTGCCTCGGCATCGCCCGCCGCCGGCTACTCGCACCTGCACGTCGAGCAGCAGAAGGCGCTGGTCGAAGGCGCATTCGGCAAGCTCAAGGGCTTTGTGCTGACCAAGTAAAGAACCGGGAGTGCGTTGGGCCCGCGGCGTTGGAGCGCCGGGCCCGGCGCCCCACGCTGAACCGTATTTTGAGGAATTCCCATGGCAATCGTAGAAGTCAAAGTCCCCCAGCTGTCTGAATCCGTGGCCGAAGCCACGCTGCTGAACTGGAAGAAGAAGGCCGGCGAAGCCGTCGCCATCGACGAGATCCTGATCGAGATCGAGACCGACAAGGTCGTGCTCGAAGTGCCTGCGCCCGCCGCCGGCGTGCTGACCGAGATCGTGCAGGGCGACGGCGCCACCGTCACCGCCGAGCAGCTGATCGCCAAGATCGACACCGCCGCCGTGGCCGGCGCCGCCGCTCCCGCGGCAGCAGCCCCGGCTTCGGCACCTGCCGCCGCCGCTCCGGCTGCTGCACCCGCAGCCACCGGCGGCAACAAGGGCGACGTGGCCATGCCGGCTGCCGCCAAGCTGCTGGCCGAGAACAACCTGTCCGCTGGCGCCGTGGCCGGCTCGGGCAAGGACGGCCGCGTGACCAAGGGCGACGTGCTGGCCGCCGTGGCCGGTGGCGTCAAGTCCACCGCCGCCACCATCCCCACCGGCGCGCCCACCAAGTCGCTGCCCCAAGTGGCCGCGCCCGTGGCCCAGCCCGACCTGGGCGACCGCCCCGAGCAGCGCGTGCCCATGAGCCGCCTGCGTGCCCGCGTGGCCGAGCGCCTGCTGCAATCGCAGTCGACCAACGCCATCCTGACCACGTTCAACGAAGTGAACATGGCCCCGGTGATGGACCTGCGCAAGAAGTTCCAGGACGCGTTCACCAAGGAGGATGGCGTCAAGCTGGGCTTCATGTCCTTCTTCGTGAAGGCCGCCGTGCACGCGCTCAAGAAGTTCCCGGTGCTGAACGCCTCGGTGGACGGCAACGACATCGTCTACCACGGCTATTTCGACATCGGCATCGCCGTGGGCTCGCCCCGCGGCCTGGTGGTGCCGATCCTGCGCAACGCCGACCAGATGAGCTTCGCCGACATCGAGAAGAAGATCGCCGAGTTCGGCAAGAAGGCTGCCGACGGCAAGCTGGGTATCGAGGACATGACCGGCGGTACCTTCTCGATCTCCAACGGCGGCACCTTCGGTTCGATGATGTCCACCCCCATCATCAACCCGCCGCAGTCGGCCATCCTGGGCGTGCACGCCACCAAGGACCGCGCCATGGTCGAGAACGGCCAGGTGGTCGTGCGCCCGATGAACTATCTGGCCATGTCCTACGACCACCGCATCATCGACGGCCGCGAAGCCGTGTTGGGCCTGGTGGCGATGAAGGACGCGCTGGAAGATCCGTCGCGCCTGCTGTTCGACCTGTAATCGGCCGTGCGCCAAGACCCACCCTCGGGTGGGTTTTTCGATACCAAGACAAGAGATTCAACACATGAGCAAGCAATTTGACGTCATCGTGATCGGCGCCGGCCCTGGCGGCTACATCGCCGCGATCCGCGCCGCCCAGCTGGGCAAGAGCGTGGCCTGCATCGACGAGTGGAAGAACGCCGCCGGCGGCGCCGCGCCCGGCGGCACCTGCACCAACGTGGGCTGCATCCCGTCCAAGGCACTGCTGCAGTCGTCCGAGCATTTCGAGCATGCCCGCCTGCATTTCGCCGACCACGGCATCTCCACCGGCAAGGTCGAGATGGACGTGGCCAAGATGCTGGCCCGCAAGGACACCGTCGTGAAACAGAACAACGACGGCATCCTGTACCTGTTCAAGAAGAACAAGGTCACCTTCTTCCACGGCCGCGGCTCCTTCGTGAAGGCTGCCGACGGCGGCTACGAGATCAAGGTCGCCGGCAAGGAAGAGGAAACCATCTCCGCCAAGCAGATCATCGTCGCCACCGGTTCCAACGCCCGCCCGCTGCCCGGCGTGCCTTTCGATGAAGAGAACATCCTGTCCAACGACGGCGCGCTGCGCGTGGGCAAGACCCCCAAGACCCTGGGCCTGATCGGCTCCGGCGTGATCGGCCTGGAAATGGGCTCGGTCTGGCGCCGCCTGGGCTCGGAAGTGACCGTGCTCGAAGGCATGGACAAGTTCCTGCCCGCCGTGGACGAGCAGATCGCCAAGGAAGCCAAGAAGGCCTTCGACAAGCAAGGCCTGAAGATCGAGCTGGGCGTGAAGGTCGGCGAGGTCAAGACTGGCAAGAAGGGCGTGACCGTCTCCTACACCAACGCCAAGGGCGAAGCCCAGACGCTGGAAGTGGAGAAGCTGATCGTCTCCATCGGCCGCACCGCCAACACCACCGGCCTGAACGCCGAAGCCGTGGGCCTGCAGCTCGACGAGCGCGGCGCCATCGTGGTCGATGCCGACTGCCGGACGAACCTGCCCGGCGTGTGGGCCGTGGGCGATGTGGTGCGCGGCCCGATGCTGGCGCACAAGGCCGAGGAAGAGGGCGTGGCGGTTGCCGAGCGCATCGCTGGTCAGCACGGCCACGTGAACTTCGACACCATCCCCTTCGTGATCTACACCAGCCCCGAAGTGGCGTGGGTGGGCCGCACCGAGCAGCAGCTCAAGGAGCAGGGCGTGGCCTACAAGGCCGGCAGCTTCCCGTTCCTGGCCAACGGCCGTGCGCGCGCGCTGGGCGACACGACCGGCATGGTCAAGTTCGTGGCCGATGCCAAGACCGACGAGATCCTGGGCGTGCACATGGTGGGCCCGATGGTCTCCGAGCTGATCTCCGAAGCCGTGGTGGCGATGGAGTTCAAGGCATCGAGCGAAGACATCGCCCGCATCTGCCATGCGCACCCCTCGCTGTCCGAGGCGACCAAGGAAGCGGCGCTGGCCGTGGACAAGCGCACGCTGAACTTCTGAGCCTGATGGTTTGAAGCCAAATTAGCCTCTAGCGCTTGCTACATAAGCGCTAGAGGCTATTGTTTTTATAGTATTGACGACACCATGGGCACTTCCGTTCGAGAACTGTACGAGGCCGAACTCCAGGCCAAGGGCTTCCAGAGCGATCCGGCGCAATTGCAGGCCATCGACGCACTGCAGCGCTGCGCCGACGAATGGGCGGTCTACAAGACCAAGCGCTCCAACGCCCTCAAGAAGCTGATCAACCACCCCGATCTGCCCAAGGGCGTGTACATGTACGGCGGCGTGGGCCGAGGCAAGAGCTTTCTGATGGACTGCTTCTTCAACGCCGTCCCCATCCGCCGCAAGACGCGGCTGCACTTCCATGAATTCATGCGCGAGGTGCAGCGCGAGCTGTCGGCGCTGAGCGGCACGCAGAACCCGCTCGACGTGCTCGGCGCGCGCATGGCCAAGCGCTACAAGCTGATCTGCTTCGACGAATTCCACGTCGCGGACATCACCGACGCGATGATTCTGTACCGCCTGCTGGTCGCCCTGTTCGACAACGGCGTGGGTTTCGTCACCACGTCGAACTTCGTGCCCGACGGCCTGTACCCGGACGGCCTGCACCGCGACCGCATCCTGCCCGCGATCGCGCTCTTGAACGAGCGCATGCAGGTCGTGAACGTGGACAACGGTACCGACTACCGCCGCCGCACGCTCGAGAAGGTGCAGCTCTACCACTGCCCGCTGGGGCCCGAGGCCGACAAGGCCATGGAAGACGCCTTCAACCACCTGGCCGAGACCAAGGACGAAAGCCCGGTGCTGAAGATCGAGGCGCGCGAGATCCGCGCCCGGCGCCGCGCCGGCGGCGTGGTGTGGTTCGACTTTGCCACGCTGTGTGGCGGCCCGCGCTCGCAGAACGACTACCTGGAGATCGCCAGCCAGTTCCATACCGTGCTGCTGTCCGACGTGCCCTTCATGCCCGTCAGCCTGGCCTCGCCCGCGCGGCGTTTCACCTGGCTGGTCGATGTGCTGTACGATCGGCGCGTGAAGCTGATCATGTCGGCCGCCGTGCCGCCCGAGCAGCTCTATGTGGAAGGTCCGCTGGTGCACGAGTTTCCACGCACCGTGTCGCGGCTCAACGAAATGCAGTCGCAGGAATACCTGTCGCTGGAGCGGCGGGTGGTCGATACCTCCCTTACCTGATGCCGAATCCCCATCTTCTTTCGTGGACCCTGGCTGCTGCACTGGCGGCAGCCTCGGCCGCCGCCCAGGCCCAGCCGGCCGAAACCCCGGCCCCGAGCGCCGCCGCCGCGCAGCGCGCCGGCGAGCGCGAGGCCATCGCACAGCAGCGCCAGGCCAACCAGGCCCAGCTGCTGGCCAACGAGAAGATCTGCTACCAGCAATTCGCGGTGACGGACTGCCTGAAGAACGTCCGCCGCGACTCGCGCCTGCAGGAGCAGGCGCTGCACAAGCGCGAGCTGGTCATCAATGCCGCCGAGCGTGCCGAGCGCGTGCAGCAGCAGGAGGCCAACCGCGCCCAGAAGCGCAAGGACCACGCCGACAAGGCCGCCACCATGCTGGATGCGCCGCCGGCCGGCGAGACGCTGGAGCAGCGCGATGCGGAGCACCGCGACGAGGCGCGCCAGCGTGCCAAGCCGGGTGCGAGCGAGGCGGAAAGGGCTGCCCAGCGCGAGCAGCAGCAGCACGATGCGGCGCAGCGCGCGGCGCAGCAGAACGACAAGCGCGCCTCGAAGGCGCGCGAACTGGAGCGGCGCAACACCGAAAGCCCGGCCAAGGTCGACGAAGCCCGCGGCAAGTACGACGCCAAGCAGACCCAGGCCATTGAGCGCAAGCGCGAGTATGAAGAGCGCATGAAGAAGCTCCAGGACGACGGCAAGGTCTCGCGCCCCCTGGGCGATCCGCCCGCGCCCTGAGCGGCCTCAGCGCTCCAGCAGCGCCATGATTTCCTCGTGCAGGCCGCGCGGCACGGCGATGCCGCGGCGCTCGCTGTCACGGCGGGCCGCATAGCGGCGCTCGGACGGCAGGCGTGCGCCCTGGCCGGTGATCGACGCGAACAGTTCTTCGGCCCGCTGCTGGTGCAGGGGCCAGTCGTCGCCGGCGAAGCGCTCGGGGTCGAAGGCCAGGAGCAGCTCGCCGTGGCAGGGCTGGCCCCCGCGGCCGGCGTCGAAGGCGATCGAGTCCTGGCTGGTCCAGTCGCCGATCAGGATGCCCGCCATCAACTCCACCATGGTCGACAGCGCCGAGCCCTTGTGGCCGCCGAAGGTCAGCATGGCGCCACGCGCCACCGCCAGCGGGTCGGTGCTGGGCGCGCCGTTCTCGTCGACGCCGGCGCCCTCGGGCAGCGGCGTGCCGGCGCGGCGGTGCAGCTCCAGGTCGCCACGCGCGATGGCGCTGGTGGCAAAGTCGAACACGTAGGGGACCTCGCCCGGGCGCGGCCAGCCGAAGGCGATGGGGTTGGTGCCGAACACCGGCTTGCTGCCGCCGGCCGGCGCCACCCAGGCGTGGCTGGGCGTCATGATCAGCGCGGCCAGGCCGTGCGCGGTGATGGCCTCGACCTCGGGCCAGAGCGCGGTGAAGTGCACGCACTGGTTGATGACCAGCGCACCCAGGCCCAGGCGCTTCGTGGTCTCCACCAGTGCGGGCAGGCCGGTCTCGAAGGCCAGTGGCGAAAAGCCGCGCTGCGCATCCACGCGCACCACGGCGCCCTGCACGGGCTGCAATTGCGGCAGCGCCTGCAGGTTGACCAGGCCGGTGCGCGCCGCGCTGGCGCAGCTCAGGATGCGGTAGATGCCGTGCGAGCCGCAGGCATCGCGCTGGCCGCTGACGACGACTTGGGCAATCGCGCGGGCGTGGTCTTCGCCCAGGCCCACGTGGCGGGCCACGCGCTGGGTCAGCTGCAGCAGTTCATCGAAGGAGAAATACAGGGAATCGGTGGCGGAGTCGTGCATGGATGAAGAAGGGCTCAGCGCCGGGCGAGGTAGAACCACTCGCGGTCGAGCGGCGCGTCGTCGTGCGGGAAAAGCATGCAGCCGTCGAACGGCGCATGGATGGGGGTTCCGTCCTCGCGGGTGGCGAGCAGGTCGCCGCGCCGGAACGGGTCGAAATTCTTCCAGCTGCAGGCCAGGCGGTCGCCGCCGTGGCGCTTGATGAACACCTCCTGCAGTCGCACGATCTGGTGCGCGGGCTGCGGGCTGGGCTGCAGATCGACCAGGCCGAGCAGCTGCAGCGCGCCGGCGATGGCGCGGTCGGCCACCTCGATGGCGGCGGGCTCGTCGTGCGCGCCCGATTCGACGGTGATCGCATAGCCGCCGCGGCTGCGCATGAATTCGTTGGTGCCCAGGCCTTCGTCGCTGCGCATGCGGCCGCGGCTGGCCTGCACGGCCTTGTCGTAGACCTCGAGCCAGCCCTGCACGATGCGCGGCAGGCCTACGGCCTGGGCCAGCGCCAGCTCTTCGGCGGCGCGGGCAAAGGGTTCGAGCGGGCCGGGGTTGTCCTGCGGGCCGGTCATCGCAAACGGCACGCCGTCGCCCTCGTAGGAATGCAGGTCGAGCAGCGCGTCGTGGCTGGCCAAGAGCGGCGCCAGCACGCTGACGGCGTGGTCCTCGTAGTCCAGCGGCTGTTCGTGCGGCAGGAAACGCCGGTTCAGGTTGCGGTCGCCCTCGCGGGTGTTGCGCGCAAAGGCCTTGGGATTGGCGACGGGCACCAGGGTGAGCCGGCCGCGCAGCAACTGTGCCTGGCCCGATTCGAAGCGCTGCACCCAGCGGCGGATGGCATGCGTGCCGCTTTGCTCGTTGCCATGCACCGCGCCCAGGACGATCAGCGCCGGGCCGGGCTCGGTGGCCGCCCAGCCGTGCCACTGGATGGGAAACGGCGAGGCGGAGACTGGCGCAGGGCGCAGTTCAAAAGCAGGAGAAGCCATGCCTGGCATCGTACCCGATGGCTGTTACCGCGCCGGGACAGCGCCTTGGTCATGCAGAAAAGATAGCTGCTTGCGCTTGCTCTGTATGGGTTTTAAAGGGAAATATATCTAGAAGCCAATACTAGAAAGCGCAAGGCGCTCCTGTTTCAGGATTAGGCCTGGCGCGTGAACACCAGGTCCCACACGCCGTGGCCCAGGCGCAGGCCGCGGTTCTCGAACTTGGTGAGCGGGCGGTAGGCGGGCTGCTCGGCATAGCCGTCGGCGCTGGCGGCGGTGTTGGCCAGCTGCGGGTTGGCGCCCAGCACCTCGAGCATCTGCTCGGCGTAGGGCTGCCAGTCGGTGGCGCAGTGGATGTAGGCGCCGGGCTTGAGGCGCTCGACGATCCGCGCGATGAACGGCGGCTGCACCAGGCGGCGCTTGTTGTGCTTCTTCTTGTGCCAGGGATCGGGGAAGAAGATGTGCACGCCGTCCAGGCTGGCGGGCGGCAGCATGTTTTCCAGCACCTCCACGGCGTCGTGCTGCAGGATGCGGAGGTTGCCGATGTCCTGCTCGCCGATGCGCTTGAGCAGCGCGCCCACGCCCGGCTCGTGCACTTCGCAGCACAGGAAGTTGTCGTCGGGCCGCACGCGGGCGATGTGGGCCGTGGCCTCGCCCATGCCGAAGCCGATCTCGAGGATCAGCGGCGCGCTGCGGCCAAAGGCGGCGGCTGCGTCCAGCGGCTGCTCGGCATAGCCCAGCACGAACTGGTCGCCGAAATCGGCAAAGGCCTTGGCCTGGCCGGTGGTGGTGCGGCCGGCGCGGCGCACGTAGGAGCGGATGGTCTTGGGATGGGCCACGCCCTCGGGCGCATGGCCGGGCTGGGCCGAGGCATCGGCGGCGTTGGTGACCACGGGGGCGGAGGCAGGGGCGGCGGGAGCGTTCGGTTCGTGTTGCATGAAAAAGGGGAGTGCACCGGGCAGAAATCAGGCGCTATTGTAGTTTTGTGCGGCCGCCGTGCAGGCGCGCCCACTGCGCGGTCCAGTCCTGGAGCGCGGCGTCGATGCCGTCGGCCGCGGATTCGAGCCTCAGAAATGCCGCCGCCTGGCGCAGCGCCGCCAGCGCGTGCGCCGGGGTTTCGGTGCCGGCCGGCGGCGCGCCGTGCTGCTTGGAGAGCTTTTCGCCATCGGCCTGCAGCACCAGCGGCGTGTGCATATAGCGCGGCGCGGGCAGGCCCAGCGCGGCCAGCAGCAGCAGCTGGCGCGGCGTGTTGTCGGCCAGATCGGCGCCGCGCACCACGTCGGTGATGCCCTGGGCCGCGTCGTCCACCACCACGGCGAGCTGGTAGGCCCACAGGCCATCGGCGCGGCGCACCACGAAGTCGCCCACCGTCGCGGCCACGTCCTGCGTCTGCGCGCCCAGCTCGCGGTCGTGCCAGTACAGCGCGTTGTTTACTATCGAAAAAGGAGCTGCTTGCGCTTGCTGGACGGGAGATTCCTGCCAAAAACCCTCAAACCGCTGGGTGTGGAAGCGCCAGGCGCGCGCGGGCTTGCCGTGCAGGCCGTCGCGGCAGGTGCCGGGGTAGGGCCGGTCTACATGGCGCTCGTGGTGCAGTCCGGACGCGGCCTGGGCGGCCTCGATGTCGCGGCGCGTGCAGCCGCTGGGGTAGGCCCAGCCGGCGGCCTGCAGCCGTGCCAGCGCGGCGGCATAGATGCCGTCGCGCTGCGACTGCCAGGCCGGCGGCTCATCGGCGTGCAGGTGGCATTGCTCGAGCTGCCGCAGGATCTGCCGGTCGGCTCCGGGCGGGCAGCGCGGCGGGTCGATGTCCTCGATGCGCACCAGCCAACGCCCGCCGTGGGCGCGCGCATCCAGCCACGAGGCCAGTGCGGCAACAAGCGAGCCCGCATGCAGCGGGCCCGTGGGAGAGGGAGCGAAGCGGCCGACGTAGCCCATGCCGCAGGACTAGAGCGTGTTATGCACTAGCTGCGGCGCCCCAGGATGGCCAGGGCCATCTCCAGGCCCGAGACGAACGCGTCCTCGACGCGGTAGCCCCGGCACCAGTCGCCGCAGGCGCCGAGCTGGCTGGTGGCGTCCCACAGGTGGCTGCGGGGCTTGCCGTCGCTGCCGGCGGGCAGCGGGTTGATGGTCTTGGCGAACTGCCACTGCAGGATGTGGATCTCGCTGGGCGTGGCGCGGATGCGGGTCACGTCGGCAAAGGCCTGCAGCATCTTGGCGGCCACGCGCTCGGGTTCGTCGTTCTCGTGCTTGCGCGCCCAGTCGGGGCTGGCCTGCACCGTCCAGCGCTCGAGCTTGCTGCGGCCGGGCTTGCTGGATTCGCGCGCCACCCAGGTGATGCGCGGGTGCTCGGTGCGGGCCGCGTTCCACTGCGGGCCCATGCGGGTGATGGCCGGGTCGACGGCATGGGCGTAGGCCAGCAGCAAAGTCCAGCTCGGGGCCATGTACACGCTGCCCAGCTGCCAGCCGTCCGGCTGGGCGATGCCGCTGTCGGCGAGCAGCTGCTCGACCTGCGCGGCGGGCGTGGCGCAGACCACGCCGTCCAGCCCCGCCAGCACCTGCTGGCCGCCGTCGGCGTCCTCGGTGCGCAGCTGCCATTGCTGGCCGTTGAGGGTGTCGCGCTCGATGGCCAGCACCTGGGTGTTCAGCCGCAGCTGGCCCTGGCTGCCGGCGATGGGCGCGGCCCAGGCCTCCAGCAGGCTGCCCATGGTGGGCTGGGCCACCATGTGGGCTTCCATCTTGGGCTGGGTGGCCATGACCTGCTTGCCGGTCGGGTCCAGCGTGCGGATGGCGTTCACGCTCCAGGGGCGCAGCGCCGCCGGCGTGGTGTCCAGCGCCTGCTGGAAGCGCGCATCGCGCACGGTGAAGAACTGCGCGCCGGCATCGAAGCTGCCGTGCGGCGTGTCCACGCTGGCCATGCGGCCGCCCACTTCGGGCTGCACGTCGAGCACGGTGACGCGGTGGCCCGCCTGCATCAGCGTGCGGGCGCAGGCGATGCCTGCCATGCCGGCGCCGATGACGGCGTAGTGGCGGGGAGTGGCAGCCTTGGAGGCGGCAGGTTTCTTGCGTGGGGTAGAGGCAGAGCGGCTGGACATGGGCGGTGTTTGTGAAAGCGGGTGGCGGCCATGTTAAACGACGCCGGGCCGCCCGCCGGCACAAAAGTGATCAGGATTACGCCACGTAGTGGTTGTTCAGCAGTGCGTCGCGCGTGTTGGGCACGGCCAGTTGGTCCAGCCACCACTGCAGGCCACGGCCCGGGGCCGTGGTGGTCCAGGCGTAGTGCATGCGGATGCTGCGGCTCTCGCGCGCCAGCGCCAGCTGCACCAGCTGGCCCGATTGCAGGTAGGGGCGCACCATGTTGCTGGGCAGGTTGCCCACGCCCATGCCGCGGAGTTGGGCCTGGAGCTTGGCCTGCATGTTGTCCACGGTCAGCACCTCTTGCCCGCCAAGCACGCCCACCGTCACGCCCTGGCCGGCGCGCGACGAATCGGCCACGGCGATGATGCGGTGGCGGCGCAGCACCTCGTCGCTGATGGGCTGGGGCTCGCTCGCCAGCGGATGGTGCGGGGCCACGACGCAGACGAAGCCCATCTCGCCCAGCGCGCGCAGCTGCAGGCCGCTCATCGTCGAGGCATCGACCGCGATGCCCAGCGCCAGGTCGGCGCGGCCCGAGGTGAGCATCTCCAGCGTGCCCGAGAGGATGCTGTCCTTGAGCTTGAGCCGCGTGGGCGGCGCCACCGCGTAGAAGGCCTCGACCAGCTCGAACAGCGTGGTGCGCGACAGCGCGCCGTCCACGGCGATGGTCAGTTCGGGCTCCCAGCCAGTGGCCACGCGGCGCACGCGGTTGGCGACGGCATCCACCTCCTGCAGCAGGCGCGCGCCCTCGCGCAGCAGCTCCAGCCCGGCCTCGGTGGCGCGGGCCTGGCGGGCGCTGCGGTCGAACAGCAGCACGTCGAGCGCATCCTCGACCTGGCGCACGCGGTAGGTGAGGGCGCTGGGCACCATGCCCAGCTTGCGCGCGGCGGCGGCAAAGCTGCCGGTGTCGGCAATGGCCTGCAGCAGGGCCAGGGTGTCGGGGGTTAGGACGTCGCGTTCGCGCAGCATGGTGGGCCTGTCGATCTATGTGCAATTTTTTTGAATGATGCCATCAAAAGCGCCGCGCCACGCGCCTCAGCGGCCGGCATACAGTTGCATCCATGGCAGGCAATCAAGATTTTTGAATGGCTGCCGCACAAGCAAAGGAGTTCATCATGCTGATGGTTCGCAAATCCGCCGACCGGGGCCACGCCGATCATGGCTGGCTCAAGTCCAAGCACAGTTTTTCTTTCGCCGGCTACTACGACCCGCGCTTCATGGGCTGGGGCAACCTGCGCGTCATCAACGAGGACCGCATCGCGCCCGGCACCGGCTTCGGCACCCATGGCCACAAGGACATGGAGATCATCAGCTATGTGCTGGAAGGCAACCTCGCGCACAAGGACAGCATGGGCCACATCGAGGGCCTGCCGCCCGGCGACGTGCAGCGCATGAGCGCCGGCAGCGGCGTGATGCACAGCGAGTTCAACCACGCCCAGGGCCAGGAGACGCACTTCCTGCAGATCTGGATCGAGCCCAGCGTGCGCGGCATTGAGCCCAGCTACGAGCAGAAGGCCTTTGCCGACGCCGACAAGCGCGGCCGGCTGCGCCTGGTGGCTTCGCCCGACGGAGCCGACGGCTCGCTGAGCCTGCACGCCGATGCGCGGCTGTATGCCGGCCTGCTTGACGGCGCCGAGACGGCGGAACTGGCGCTGGCGCCTGGCCGCAAGTCGTATGTGCATGTGGTGCGCGGCGCGGTGTCGGTCAACGGCACGGCGTTGTCCGGTGGCGATGCCGCCTACCTCGATGGCGAGACCCGCATCCAGCTGGAGCAGGCCCGCGACGCCGAGGTGTTGGTATTCGACCTCGCCTCTTGACGACATTGGCACCCGCGTGGATGCTTATATTTCTCTACATTGAACAGGAGTTGATATGAATGGATTGCAGAACCCCTTGTCCCTGCTGGGCCGCATACTGCTGGCGCTGGTGTTTCTTCCCGCCGGCTGGGGCAAGTTGACTGGCTTCCAGGGCACGGTGGGCTACGCCGCCTCGGCCGGCATGCCCATGCCCGAGATCAGCGTGGGCATCGGCCTGGTGGTCGAGCTGCTGGGCGGCCTGGCGCTGCTGCTGGGCTTCAAGACCCGTTATGCGGCCCTGGTGCTGGCGGTGTTCACCGCGGTGGCGAGCTTCTTCTTCCACAAGTACTGGGCCGTGCCCGCCGACAAGGCCATGGTGCAGCAGCTGCTGTTCATGAAGAACATGGGCATGGCCGGTGGCCTGCTGGCCTTCGCGGCCTTCGGTGCCGGCGGCTGGAGCGTGGACGGCAAGAAGGCCTGATGCAGGCCTAGACCGACGGAGCGCGCAGGCCGTTGTCGACGGCCCGCCGCTCGTCGAACACAAAGCAATCCCCCTTGAAACCCAGCCCGTCGGTCTCCTCGAAGTACTTGAGGATGCCGCCGTCGAGCTGGTACACCGATTCCACCCCCTCGGCCTGCATCAGGATGGCGGCCTTCTCGCAGCGGATGCCGCCGGTGCAGTAGCTGACCACGGTCTTGCCCGCCAGCGCCTGCCGGTTTTCCAGCAGGCGGGCGGGAAACTCGGTGAACTTCCCCAATCCCCAATCGATCGCACCTTCAAAAGTGCCGGCTGCCACCTCGTAGTCGTTGCGGGTGTCGAGCATCACCACCGGGCGGCCCCCATCGTCATGTCCCTGGGCCAGCCAGCGGCGCAGCACCTGCGGGCTGACGGCCGGGGCACGCCCCGCGGCGGGGCGGATGGTGGGGTGGTCCATGCGGATGATCTCGTTCCTGACGCGCACCAGCATCTTGCGGAACGGCGCGGTGTCCGTCCAACTCTCCTTGGGCGCCAGGTCGGCAAAGCGCGGGTCGCCTCGCATCTCATCGACTAAGGCGCGCACGTTGGCCGCCGGCCCGGCCAGGAAGAAGTTGATCCCTTCGCTGGCCAGCAGGATGGTGCCCTTCAGGCCCAGCTCCAGCGCGCGGTCTTCCAGCCGCAGCCGCCACTCGGCGGCATCGGGCAGGTCGACGAACTTGTAGCAGGAGATGTTGAGTACGGATGGCATGGCCGGCGCAGTGTAGCGTGTTTTCAAGCTAAATTGGCATCCAGGGCAATAGCAGTGAGCGCCTACAGCTCTTCTTTTGATAGTGATTGCAGCCGGTGCACGGCCTCGGTGTCGGTGCGGTAGGTGACGATGCCGCTGGCCGGCCCGAGCAGCCCGGCGCGCTCCAGCGTTTTTTCGACCGGCAGCTTGAGCCCGCTGATGTGCAGCGTGCCGCGCAGCCTGTGCACATGGCTGGCGAGCTGCGCGAACATCTCCACGCCGGTCACGTCGATGCGGTTGATGGGCTGGGCAAACAGCACCACATGCCGCGTGCCGGAAGCCCGCGCGAGGTCGTCGGAAATACGGCTCTCCAGCGCCTTGGCCGAGGCGAAGTCCAGCTCGGCATCCATGCGCAGCGCCAGCAGGTCGTCGGCCAGCGGCGGCAACTGCCACAGGTGGCGGTCGCGCAGGCTGCCGTCGGGGTGCAGGCCGACCTCGATGATGCGCGGATGCAGCCGCTGGTACAGGAAGTGGCTCAGGTTGACGAGCAGCCCGGTGATGACACCCCAGTACAGCCGCGGCGCGGTGAGCAGGGTCACGCCGAAGGTGAGCAGCGCGATGCTGGCCTCCACCCGCGACACGCGCCAGAGTTGGGCCACGAACTTCGGCTTGATGAGCCCGGTGACGGCAGTGACCACAATGGCCGCCAGCACGCCCTGTGGCACGTAGTACAGCGCGGGCGTGAGCCACAGCAGCGCCACCAGCACCAGCACCAGCGCGAACAGCGTGGCCCAGCCGGTCTTGGCGCCGGCATACAGGTTGATGGCCGAGCGCGAGAACGAGGCGCTGGTGGGAAACGCACCCACCAGGCCCGAGCTGATCTTGGCCATGCCGTGGGCGATCAGGTCCTGGTTCTCGTTCCAGCGCGTGCCGCCCTGGTTGTGCTCGACCTTGGCGCTGGAGGCTGTCTCCAGAAAGCTCACCAGCGTGACCACCAGCACCGGCATCATCAACTGGCCCAGCACCTCCCAGCCCTGCCAGCCGGGCCAGTACCACTGCGGCAGCCCCGAGGGCAGGCTGCCGACGACGGCGCCGCCCCGGTCGGCAAAATCGAAATACCAGCTGATCAGGCCGGCCAGCACGACCACCACGATGGCGGCGGGAAAGCTGGCCTTCCAGCGCTTGAACAGCACCAGCAGCAGCCAGCTGCCGAGACCAAAGCCTGCGCTCGCCAGGTCGAAGTGGTACCACGATGGATCGGACAGCACCGCGCCCCAGGTGGTGCGCAGTCCCAGCAGCGCCGGCAGCTGCGAGGCCAGGATCAGCAGCGCGGCGGCCTGCGTGAAGCCGTTGAGGATGGGCGAGGTGACCAGGTTCAGCAGCCAGCCGAAGCGGACGATGCCGAGCACGATCTGCAGCAGCCCCGAGAGGATCGCCATCCACGCGGCCAGGGCCACCCACTGGGCGCTGCCCGGCTCGGCCAGCCCCGCCAGCGAGGCCCCCACCAGCAGCGAGGTGAGCGCGGTCGGCCCTACGCCCAGGCGGGTGGACGAGCTCCATAGCACCGCCACCAGCGGCGGCACCAGCGAGGCGTAGATGCCGGTGACCAGCGGCATGCCGGCCAGCGCCGCATAGGCCACGCCCTGGGGCACCAGCATCAGGCCCACCGTCATCCCCGCCAGGAATTCGCCCTTGAGCAGCTCTCCCGTGGGACGAGGCCAGGCGAGGAAGGGGAACAGCCGGTGGATCAGTGGTGCGTGCATGGTGGCATTGTGGCCCGCTTGGCGCTGCCAGGCAGTCGCCTTGGCGAGGGAGCGGGCGTTGTCGTTGGTTCTCGGCAGGTATTTTGCGCCGCCGCCGGGCGCATAATCCAGAGCCGGGCCGCGCATTGTCGCGGCCTTGTCCTGAGATTCGAAAAATTCTTCATGCACGACGCACACGCCCATCAACATTGCGACGATCCAGACTGCCACCATGACCACAGCCGTGGCAGCCGGCGCATCTACATCTACTCGCCGGCCGGAGCAGTGCGGGACAAGAAGGCCTTTCGCCGCGCGGTGGCGCGCCTCAAGGCCCTGGGCCACGAGGTCGAGGTCGACCCGTCGGCACTCGACTCGCACCAGCGCTTTGCGGGCGACGACGAGGCCCGCCTGGCCGCCATCGCACGGGCCTGCGCCAGCGGCGCCGATGTGGCGCTGATCTCGCGCGGCGGCTACGGCCTGACCCGGCTGCTGCACCGCATCGACTACGACGCCATCGCCCAGGCCATTGCCGGCGGCATGCGCTGGGTGGGCTACAGCGATTTCACCGCGCTGCAGCAGGCGCTGGTGGCCAAGACCGGCGCTATCAGCTGGGCCGGGCCGGCACTGGTTGAGGATTTCGGCTCGGAGGATGAGCCGGACGACATCATGCTCGACTGCTTCCAGGACCTGCTGGCCGGCAGCGGCGAGGGCGTGGGCTGGCGGCTGCCCAAGGGCGACGAGCCGGCGGATGGCGAAATCTATGTGCCCGAAGCCCTGCTCTGGGGCGGCAACCTGGCCATGGTGGCCTCGCTGCTGGGCACGCCGTACCTGCCCGCGGTCGATGGCGGCATTCTGTTCCTGGAGGACGTGGCCGAGCCGCCGTACCGCACCGAGCGCATGCTGACCTCGCTGCTGCACGCCGGTGTGCTGCAGAAGCAGCAGGCCATCGTGCTGGGACAGTTCTCGAACTACAAGCTCACGCCGCACGACAAGGGCTTCAAGCTGGCCAGCGTGGTGCAATGGGTGCGCGAACAGGCGCAGGTGCCGGTGTTCACCAACCTGCCGTTCGGTCATGTGCCCACCAAGGTGCTGCTGCCGGTGGGCGCGAAGGTATCGCTCAGCGTGGAAGGGCGCGATGCACTGATCTACTGGGGGCATGCCTGACAGAGAAGCCGGACGCCGCCAGCACAAGTAGACAAGAAGGTAAGGGAAGACTAGAGAGAGGGAGGGAGCCATGGCCAGCATATCCACCGTGGTGTTTGTCGATATCTCGGGCAGCACGGCGCTGTACGAGACGCTGGGCAATGAACAGGCCGCGCATGCGGTCACGGACATCACCGCCTCGGCGCGCAAGGTGATCGAGCAGGCCGGCGGCCGCACCGTGAAGACCATGGGCGACGGCGTGCTGGCGGTGTTCGGCGACAGCGCCGGCGCTGCGTCCGCGCTCAAGCTGGTGATGCGCCGGCACTATGCGCGCTGGCAGAACACCCCCGCCGCCGCGCAGTTCCATGTGCGCGCGGGCGTGTGCACCGGCGAGGTGGTGTCGTTGGGCGATGACTGCTACGGCGACGCCGTCAACATGGCCGCGCGCCTGTGCGAGAAGGCCGGTCAGCGCGAGGTGTGGGTCAGCGCATCGACCATGGCCTCGGCCGCGCGGGCCGATCTCGAATTCCTGCCGCTGGGCTGGATGGAGGTGCGCGGCAAGGCCGAGCCGCAACTGCTGTTCCAGATGCAGTGGGCCGAGCCCGAGTCGAACGAGGTGGTGACCGTCTACGACTCCATCCTGCCGATCACCGAGCCGGAAACCATGGTGCCGCTGAAGCTGCGCCTGGTGGCCAATGGCCTGGAGAAAACCTTTTCGCTGCAGGAAATGCCGGTGCAGATCGGCCGCTCGTCCGACTCGGACTGGTGCGTGGCCGACCGGCGCGTCTCGCGCCAGCATGGCCGGGTGGACATGCGCAACGGCGCCCTGGTCTATACCGACCTGAGCCGCTATGGCACCTGGGTGGTGTTTGCCGACAGTGCGCCCATGGTGCTGCGGCGCGAGTCATGCCAGTTGCACGGCTCGGGCGTGATTGCGCTGGGCGTCACCACCGAGGACCGCACGGCGCCATGCACCATGTTCTCGGTGTACCACGCCTAGTTCAGTGCCGCCAGCAGCTCGGTCAGCGTGGCCGGGCTGGTGGGCCGCACCACGCGGGCCACTTCCTGGCCATCGCGCAGCGCGATCAGCGTCGGCCACAGCTTGACGCGGTAGCTGCGGCCCAGGGGCTTGCCGGGGCCGTCTTCGACCTTGAAGTGGGCAATGTCGGCGCGGCCGGCCAGCGCCTGCTCGATCAGCGGCTGTGCGCCGGTGCAGTGCGGGCACCAGGGCGTGCCGAACTCCAGCACGGCCAGGCCGCCGCGCTGCTCCACGGAGGCGCGGGTGGGTTCCTGGGCGAGATGTTGGGCTGAATAGCTCATGGGCTGGTTTCCATTCGGTGGCGGCTTACCGCAGGGCGAGCGATTGCTCCAGCCATTGCAGATCCGCCGGGGTGTTGGCGTTGAAGAAACTGGCCGGCCCGTCGGGCTCGACCAGCACCTGCACGAAGGCATGCTGCTGCGCCCATTGCCGCACGCGCTGACCGCCTTGCTCCAGGAAGTCCCGCAGGCTGGCCTGCAGCGACGCCTTCATCAGGCAGAACACCGGCTGGAGCACGCTGGCGCCGTCGTCATCGGGCGTACACACCATGGCGATATCGGCCTGCCCAGCCTGCGCTGCGGCAGCCAGGCGTGCGACCAGATCGGCGGGAAAACGCGGCGTGTCGCAGGGCACGGTCACCAGCCAGGGGGTGCGGCAATGCTCCAGCCCGGCCAGAAAACCGGCCAGCGGCCCGGCATGCCGAGGCGTGGGGCCGTCGAAACCCGCGTCGCTGACCACGGGCCAGCCCAGGGTCTGGTACTGCGCGATGTGCCGGTTGGCATTGAGCAGCAGCGGCCCGACCTGCGGCGCCAGCTGCTGCGCGGCCCAGGCGGCCAGCGGCCGGCCCTGTAGCAGCACGAGTCCCTTGTCCGCATGGCCCATGCGCGAGCCTTCGCCGCCCGCCAGCACCAGGCCGGTGATGTCCGTGCCCACCATGTCAGCCGCCGATGTAGCTCATCTCGATGCGCTGGCGGCCGGCGGCTTCCGCGGCGCTTTGCTGGCTGCGGCGTTCGGAGTAGTTGTCGTCGCGCTGGCGCCAGACGCCTGCCAGGGCCTGGGCGATCTGCGCGTCGCTGTAGTCGCCGCGCAGCAGGCTGCGCAGGTCCCAGCCGGTACTGGCAAACAGGCACAGGAACAACCGGCCCTCGGTGGACAGGCGCGCCCGGTTGCAGTCGCCGCAGAAGGCGTGCGAGACGCTGCTGATGAGCCCGATCTCGCCGAGGCTGCGGTCATGCTTGCCGTCGGCGCCGGCATAACCCCAGCGCGAGGCAGTCTCGCCGACCGCCGTGGCGGCCAGCGGCACCAGCTGCACGGCGTTTTGGCCGGCTTGCGCCTGCACCACCCAGCCCGGCGCCTGCGATT
>JBLZYV010000043.1:0-11622 GCA_050282565.1 Comamonas sp. | reverse complement strand
GCACCAGCGCGTGGTGCTCCTGCAGGCGCGCCAGCAGTTCGTCGGAGGGCAGCACGTCCTGCATGCGCCAGCCGTTGGTCGCTCCCACGTCCATGTATTCGATGAAGCGCAGCGTGACGCCGCTGCCGCGGAAATGCCGCGCCATGGCCACGACCTCGTGGTCGTTCACGCCGCGCTGCACCACCATGTTCACCTTGATGTTGGCAAAGCCGATGGCCTGCGCGGTCTCGATGCCATTGAGCACGGCGGACACCGGGAAGTCCATGTCGTTCATGCGCCGGAACAGTGCGTCGTCCAGGCTGTCGAGACTCACCGTCAGGCGCTGCAGTCCGGCATCCTTCAGCGCCCGCGCCTTGCGGGTCAGCAATGAGCCATTGGTGGTGAGCGTCAGGTCGGGCGCCTCGCCCTGCAGGGTGCGCAGCTCGGCCAACTGGCTGATCAGCACCTCCAGGTTCTTGCGCAGCAGCGGCTCGCCGCCGGTGATGCGCAGCTTGCCCACGCCCAGGCGCAGGAAGATGCGGGCCAGCCGCGTGATTTCCTCGAAGCTCAGCAGCGCCGCGTGTGGCAGGTAGGGGTAGTCCTTGTGGAAGACGTCCTTGGGCATGCAGTAACTGCAGCGGAAGTTGCAGCGGTCGGTGACGCTGATGCGCAGGTCATGCAGCAGCCGGTGCCGTTGGTCGGGCACGAGGTCCGGCGGCCAGCTATCGCTGTCGCCGATGGGGGGAATCGGGAACATGGGCGCAACACCGCGGTCGGCGGCGCGCAGGTCCACGAGCGGGATCACGGGTTGGGGCATGGGGCCAATGGTACCCGAGCCTGCATGGCTGCGCGCCCGGCGTTGCTATCGTTTCCAGCCGACGAATTGGGGGTAGATGCGTGCGACGGCGGCGCCGTTGAAGTCCCAACCGGTGCACTGGCCCAGGTGGCGCGGCGGCTGGCTGGGGTCGAGGGCGGCGAACGAGCCCTGCACCGACTGGAAGGCGGCCGTGGCCATGTTGAACAGCAACTCGCGCATATGGGTGCAGCCCTGCACGTTCCCCAGGTTCTGCTCGATGGACTTGCGCCAGCCGCGCGCCATGCTGCAGCCGACCATGCGCTGCATGATGTCCAGCGCCGGGGGGCAGGTGTCGTGCGGATGGGCGTCCATCGCGGCCTCGATGGCCTGCACCACCAGCCGGCCATCCACCGTGGCCCGGATCCACATGTGGTGGATGGCGCTGCCTGCCTTGACGACGCGCGGGCCGGAGAGGGTGACGTCGTAGGGCTTGGTGTCCAGTAGTTCGCCCTCGATGTCCCACAGCCCGTCGTCACGCTTGAAGCTGCGGTAGCGCACGTCGCGTGAATGGCCAGGGGTGCGGGAGGCGGACGGAGACAGGGGCATGGGGCGGATTACCGAGCGAACGAATGCAGTGGCTATCGCGCAAACCGCCGGGCTTGTCAGTGCAGAAGGCGACAGCCCCGGCCTCCGCGCAGGTTCAGCCGTGGCGGATAGCGACAGTCTTGAGCACCGTGAAGCCGTACAGCGCCTCGAAGCCCTTCTCGCGGCCGTGGCCGCTGGACTTGACGCCGCCGAAGGGCAGCTCCACGCCGCCGCCTGCGCCGTAGTTGTTGATGAAGACCTGGCCGCTCCGAATCGCCCTGGCCATGCGGAACTGGCGGCTGCCGTCGCGCGTCCACACGCCGGCGACCAGGCCGAAGTCGGTGGCATTGGCCATGGCGATGGCATCCTCCTCGCTGTCGAAGGCCATGCTGCTGAGCACCGGGCCGAAGACTTCGTCCTGCGCCAGGCGGTGCTGCACGGGCACGTCGCGCAGCAGGGTAGGGGCCTGGTAGTAGCCGGTGTCGGGCGCATCGTCGACGATGCTGCCCTCGGCCACGACGGCGATGCCGTCGTTGTGTGCGTCCGAGAGGAAGTCCCACACCCGCTGCTGCTGGCTCTGGCGGATCAGCGGGCCCAGGTCGAGGTCCTGGCTGGCCGGCCCGACGCGCAGCGCCTCGAAGGCCGAGGCCAGGCGGGCGAGCAGGGTTTCGTAGATCGAGCGTTCCACCAGCAGGCGCGAGCCGGCCGAGCAGGTCTGGCCGGAGTTCTGGGTGATGGCATTGATGATGACGGGGATCGCCGCATCCAGGTCGGCATCGGCAAACACGATCTGCGGGCTCTTGCCGCCCAGCTCCAGCGTGCAGGGGCAGTGGCGCTCGGCCGCGGCCTGCTGGATCAGCGTGCCGACCCGGGGGCTGCCGGTGAAGCTGATGTGCTGCACGCCGGGGTTGCGCGCAAGGGCCTCGCCGACCTCGTGCCCGTAGCCGGTCACGACGTTGATGGCGCCGGCCGGAAAGCCTACGTCCGAAGCCAGCTGCGCCACGCGCAGCACGCTCAGGCAGGCATCCTCGGATGGCTTGACCACGCAGACATTGCCCGCGGCAAGCGCACCGCCCACGCAGCGACCGAAGATCTGCATCGGGTAGTTCCAGGGCACGATATGGCCGGTCACGCCGTGCGGCTCGCGCCAGGTCAGCACGCTGAAGCCAGGGGTATAGGGGATGGTCTCGCCGTGCAGCTTGTCGCAGGCGCCAGCGTAGAACTCGAAATAGCGCGCCAGGGCCTGCACGTCGGCACGGGCCTGCTTGGTGGGCTTGCCGCAGTCGCGCTGCTCGATGGCGGCCAGCTCGTCGGCGTGGGCCAGCACGGCCTGGGAAAGCTTGAGCAGCAGGCGCCCGCGCTCCAGCGGCGCCAGCTTGCTCCAGACGCTGTCGTAGCACAGGCGCGCGGCCTGCACGGCATGGTCCACGTCTTCGGCATTGCCGCGCTGGATCTCGTCGTACGACTGGCCGTCGGAGGGATCGATCACGGCAATCGTTTTGCCCGAGAGCGAAGGAACGGCCGCATTGGCGATATGGTGGAACTGCATGATTCTCCCCTGGAGGCAAGGCTGTGGACCCGCGCCGGCAGCGGCAGAGGGCGACGATGCCGGGCAAGTCTACGCCATGTGACGCGCGAAGCGCCTAAAATCACGCGGTTTGGCTGTCACCCGGGCGGGTGCGCAAGCCGTGATGTTTTTCTCTTTCTCTACCTAGGAAGCCTATGTCGTTCGAAAAAGTGCCTGCAGGCAGCAAAGCCCCCGAAGTGTTCAACGTGGTGATCGAGATCTCGGCCAATGCCGCGCCGATCAAGTATGAAGTGGACAAGGAAGCCGACGCCGTCTTCGTGGACCGCTTCATGACCACCGCCATGCACTATCCCGCCAACTACGGCTACGTGCCCCAGACCCTGTCGGGCGACGGCGACCCGGTGGACGTGCTGGTGATGACCCCGTTCCCGCTGCCTCCGGGTGTGGTCGTGCCCTGCCGCGCACTGGGCATCCTGATGATGGAAGACGAGGCCGGCGTCGACGGCAAGGTGCTGGCCGTGCCCACGCAGAAGATCCTGCCCCAGTACGCCAAGATCGAGTCGATCGACGACATCCCCGAGATCACGCTCAAGCAGATCTCGCACTTCTTCGAGCACTACAAGGACCTGGAGCCGGGCAAGTGGGTCAAGGTGACCGGCTGGCAGGGCGTGGATGCGGCCAAGAAGGAAGTCGTGGACGGCATCGCCAATTACAAGAAGTAAGCCATGTGCCGGCCCAGGCCGGCCTGCGCGAAGAAACCGGGCAATGTCCCGGTTTTTTTATGGATGCGCGGCTGCCCGCGGGTAGACTGGCTGCCCAGCTTCAGGAGAGTTCGATGGCGGATGTGGTGGATTGCGTGGTGATTGGCGCCGGCGTCGTGGGGCTGGCGGTGGCCCGGCGCCTGGCGCTGGCCGGCCGTGAGGTGATGGTGCTCGAAGCCCAGGATGCGATTGGCACCGGCACCAGTTCGCGCAACAGCGAGGTGATCCATGCCGGCATCTACTACCCCGAGGGCTCTCTGAAGGCGCGCCTGTGTGTGCAGGGCAAGGAACTGCTCTATGCCTATTGCGCCGAGCGCGGCATCGATCACCGCCGCTGCGGCAAGCTGATCGTCGCCACCTCCGAAGCCCAGCGTGGCGAGCTGCAGAACATTGCCCGGCATGCGGCTGCCAATGGCGTCGATGACCTGGTCCTGCTCGATCGGGCCCAGGCCCAGCAGCTGGAGCCCGCGCTGGAATGCGTGGCGGCGCTGCATTCCCCCAGTACCGGCATCGTCGACAGCCATGGCCTGATGCTGGCGCTGCAAGGCGATCTGGAGCATGCCGGCGGCATGGTGATCTTCAATGCCCCGCTGGTGCACGCGCAATGCGGGGCCGAGGTGGATGGCGTTTCCGGCATCCTGCTGCGCACCGAGGACGGCACCGAGCTGCTGGCGCGTACCGTCGTCAATGCGGCGGGCCTGTGGGCGCCCGACCTGGCGGGCAGGTTCGAAGGGCTGGACGCGCAGCATGTGCCACAGGCCTACTACGCCAAGGGCAACTATTTCGTGCTGTCGGGCCGGGCACCGTTCACGCACCTGATCTATCCGGTGCCCGAGGCGGCCGGGCTGGGCGTGCACCTGACGCTGGACCTGGGCGGACAGGCCAAGTTCGGGCCCGACGTGCAGTGGGTGGAGCATGCCGACGACCTGCTGGTGGACCCAGCGCGCGGCGACGTGTTCTACGCCGCGGTACGAAGCTACTGGCCGGCCCTGCAGGATGGGCAGTTGCAGACGGGCTATGCCGGCATCCGCCCCAAGATCAGCGGCCCGGGCCAGCCGTCGGCCGATTTCTGCATCCAGGATGCCGGAGTCCATGGCGTGCCGGGGCTGGTGAATCTCTTCGGCATCGAGTCGCCGGGGCTCACGAGCTGCCTGGCCATTGCCGACGAAGTTGCGGACCGGCTGGCGTAGCGAATCTGCGGGAGTAGGCCTGCTCCGACAGCCCCGTGCGTAGTTACCATGCGCCGGCAGTGCTACATATTCCGTTACCATCGGACCAGGCTGCGGCACCGGGCCTGGCGCCCGCGATGCCGCGATTCCCTCCATCCCTGTGAAACAAGAAAAGGATGCATATGCGTATTTCTTCGAATCTGAGCGACACCGTCTCCAGCGCCCAGGCGGACCTGGAAAAGCTGGTCAGCGATCTGCGCGGTGTTCTGTCGAGCAAGGACCTGGACAACCTGCCCGAGATCCGCCAGCTGCGTGCGCGCCTGGACGAGACCGTCGGCAATGCGCGCGACGGCGCCATCCGCGCCGCCCAGGATGCCGCCCGCCAGGCCAAGGAAGCCGCGCTGGCCGCAGATCGCTACGCCCACGACGAGCCGTGGCGCGTGGCCGGGGCTGCGCTGGCCGTGGGGGCCTTGATCGGCTTCCTGTTCTCGCGCCGCTGAACCGCCCCCAGCAACCGTGCGTAACCAAGTCCAGCATGCCGGTGAAGCACCAGTGCATGCGGGCTTCAGATGGGGGGATTCATGAATTGGTTGTCTTTGCTGGGCCTGGACTCCTGGGTCGATCGCTGGCGCACGAGCCTGCACGAGGGAACGATTGCCGTCGAAGACCGTATGGATTTGCTGGCCCTCGAGTGGCGCCAGCAAAAGCAGTACCTGCAATACCTGCTGGTGGTGGGGCTGGTCGCGGCCGGCCTGACCATCGTGGCGCTGGTCGCGCTGTCGACGGCCATCGTGGTGCATTTCTGGGACACGCCGAGCCGCGTGACCGCCGCCTGGTGCGTGGCGCTGGTGTGGATGGTGGCCTGGGTGGCGGTGCTGGTGTCGCTGGTCGGCACGGTGCGCAAGGCGTCGCAGGCGTTTTCGCTGAGCCGGCGCGAGCTGCGCAAGGACTGGCGGACCTTCAAGGGCCGGTTGTGATCCACCGATGAGAGAGATACCTGCATGACCGACCACCGCTCCCACGACGATTCGCACCACAACCATCCCGCTGCCGGACCGGTGAGCCCCGAGGCCCAGGACGTGCTGGCCCGCATCCAGGCCCAGCGCGAGCGCCTGCGGGCCCGTCAGGCTGCGCAGCGCCAGGCCGCAGCCTTGCAGCACGCCCATCCGGTGGCGCGGGATACCAGCTATGGGCCGCTGGTGGAAAGGGCGGTTGCCTTTGGCCGCCAGCATCCGGTGGCCTGTGCTGCAGCGCTGGGCCTGTCGCTGGTGCTGGGGCCGCGCCGGCTGATCCGCTTCGCGGCCTTTGCCTTGCCGCTGGCGATGAAGCTGCGCAAATAGGCGACGGGCTTTCTGGTAACCCAAAAGCGGCCCTGGCCGCTTTTTTCGCGCCTGTCTGGCCCGCTCAGGCAGGGGCGTAGGGCGCGAAGCGGCGGGCGTTCGGATCGATGCTGAGCGGGCGTCCGAGCGCCGGAAAGGCCCGTTGCACGCAATTTTCCCGGTCGCAGACCTTGCAGCCCGCGCCGATGGGCACGGCCCGCTCCGGGGTTTCGAGCCCCAGGCCGTCGGCATAGACCAGCCGGCGGGCATGGCGTGCATCGCAGCCCAGTGCTACCGAGAAAACACGGCGTGGCGTGCCATAGCCGCCGAGCCGGTGCTCCACCGTGCGCGCAATCCAGAGGTATGTGCGCTCGTCGGGCATGCGGGCCAGTTGCGTGAGGATCTTGCCGGGCTGGGAGAAGGCGTCGTACACATTCCACAGCGGGCAGGTGCCGCCGGAGCGCGAAAAGTGGAAATCCACCGAAGACTGGCGCTTGGACATGTTGCCGGCGCAATCCACCCGCACAAAGAAGAACGGAATGCTGTGCGGGTGCGAATGCCGCATGGTGGACAGGCGGTGCCCCACCGTCTCGAAGCCCACCCCGAAGCGTTCGCCGAGCAGGTCGATGTCGTAGCGCAGCTCGTCGGCGGTGCTCTGGAAGAGCCGGTTGGGCAGCAGCAGCGCGCCGGCGAAATGGTTGGCGAAGCCGATGCGCGCCAGCGCGCGTGCCTCGTCGCTGCCGAAACGGGCCGCATCGATGAAGCCATCGATCGTGGGCCCCGACTCCAGCAGCGCCAGTTGGATGCCGAGCTGAAATGCTTGCTGCCCGGCGCTCAGCCCGGTGGCCAGGTGCAGCTCCCGGGCCTGGGATTCCAGCCAGCGCAGCGGCTGCTCGGCTGCAGGGGAGAGCGGGTCGCGCCGTATGGTGATGCCATGGCGCGCCTGCAGTCGCAGCTCCAGCGCCGCGGCTAACTGAGCGGCATGCGGGGCATGGGGGTCGAAGTAGTGGGGCTGCAATTGCTGGTACAGCTGCTCGGCCTGCTCATCCAGCAGGGCCAGGTGCTGGTGGCCGGCATAGAAGAATTCCCGCACTTCCTCGTAGGGCTGCACAGGCGCCGCGGCGGCATGCGGGAGCTGGTCGCCGTAGGTGTTCTCGGCAATCAGCGACAGGCGCTCTTCGGTGGCCCTCAAGCGCTTGTGCATGCCCACGATGGCGCGGGTCGCGGCCGGCAGCTGTTGGGCGAGGATCTTGGTCTCCGACAGGGGAACCTGGTCGCCATCCGGCATCTCGGCCAGCACGTTGCGCAATTCGCCCAGTTGCCGCGCCTGGGTGTCCTCGGAGAACTGCTGCAGGTCGATGCCGAACGCCGCCTGCAGCCGCAGCAGCACATTGACCGTCAGCGGCCGCTGGTTGTTCTCGATCTGGTTGAGATAGCTGGATGACACCTTCAGCGCCTGTGCCAGCGCAGCCTGGGTCAGGCTGCGCTGCTCCCGCAGCGTCTTGAGGTGGGTGCCCATGAAGGCCTTGCTCATGTTTGCAAACCTCGCAAATTTACAGAGTTAATTCGCAAGAATTTCACTTCTTGTCATTGCGTATCTTCGCTATTTTTGCGAAGATTGTAAACATGGATATCACAGGATAAGCACCATGGCTTTCGATTTTGGAGATCTGCAGCGTTGGAACCTCGCGGCCGGCAAGTCGGCCCCCCAGGGCAACGTGGACGCCTTGAACTGGGTCACGCCGGATGGCATCACCGTCAAGCCCCTGTACACCGCGGCCGACCTGCAAGGCTTGCAACATACCGACACGCTGCCCGGTTTTGAGCCCTATATCCGCGGCCCGCAGGCCACGATGTACGCGGTGCGCCCCTGGACCATCCGCCAGTACGCGGGCTTCTCGACCGCCGAGGAATCCAATGCCTTCTACCGCCGGGCACTGGCCGCCGGCGGGCAGGGCGTGTCCGTGGCCTTCGACCTGGCCACGCACCGCGGCTACGACAGCGACCATCCGCGCGTGACCGGCGACGTGGGCAAGGCCGGCGTGGCGATCGACAGCGTGGAGGACATGAAGATCCTGTTCGACGGCATCCCGCTCGACAAGGTTTCCGTCTCGATGACCATGAACGGCGCCGTGCTGCCGGTGCTGGCCGGCTACGTGGTGGCGGCCGAGGAGCAGGGCGTGGCGCAGGACCAGCTCTCCGGAACGATTCAGAACGATATTCTGAAAGAGTTCATGGTGCGCAACACCTACATCTACCCGCCCAAGCCGTCGATGAAGATCATTGGCGACATCATCGAGTACACGAGCCAGAACATGCCCAAGTTCAACTCGATCTCGATCTCGGGCTACCACATGCAGGAAGCCGGCGCCAACCAGGCGCTGGAGCTGGCCTTCACGCTGGCCGACGGCAAGGAGTATGTGAAGACCGCCATCGCCAAGGGCATGGACGTGGACGCGTTCGCGGGCCGCCTGTCGTTCTTCTGGGCGGTGGGCATGAACTTCTACCTCGAGATCGCCAAGATGCGCGCCGCGCGCCTGCTGTGGTGCCGCATCATGAAGGACTTCAACGCCAAGAACCCCAAGAGCCTGATGCTGCGCACCCACAGCCAGACCAGCGGCTGGAGCCTGACCGAGCAGGACCCCTACAACAACGTGGTGCGCACCACCATCGAGGCCATGGCGGCCGTGTTCGGCGGTACGCAGAGCCTGCACACCAATGCCCTGGACGAAGCCATCGCACTGCCCACCGAGTTCTCGGCCCGCATCGCGCGCAACACCCAGCTCATCATCCAGGAAGAGACCCACATCACCAACGTGATCGACCCCTGGGCCGGCAGCTACCTGATGGAAAAGCTGACGCAGGACATGGCCGACGCCGCCTGGAAGATCATCGAGGAAGTGGATGCCATGGGCGGCATGACCGCCGCCGTGGACAGCGGCTGGGCCAAGCTCAAGATCGAGGCCGCGGCCGCCGAGAAGCAGGCGCGCATCGACTCGGGCAAGGAAGTCATCGTCGGTGTCAACAAGTACAAGCTGGCCAAGGAAGACCCGGTCGACATCCTCGAGGTGGACAACGTCAAGGTGCGCGACAGCCAGATCGCCCGCCTGAAGAATATCAAGCAAAAACGCGATCAAACCCAGGTGGAGCAAGCGCTAGCTGCTCTCACATCTGCAGCAGAATCCGGCGAAGGCAACCTGCTGCATCTCGCGATCAACGCCGTGCGCCTGCGCGCCACGGTGGGTGAAGTCTCCGACGCGCTGGAAAAGGTCTTCGGCCGCCACCGCGCCGATACGCAGAAGGTGACCGGTGTGTACGCCGCCGCCTACGACTCGGCCGAGGGCTGGGAAAAGCTCAAGGGCGAAATCGCCGCCACGGCCGAGGAACTGGGCCGCCGCCCGCGCGTGATGATCGCCAAGCTGGGCCAGGACGGCCACGACCGCGGCGCCAAGGTGGTGGCCACGGCCTTCGCCGACCTGGGCTTCGACGTGGACATGGGCCCGCTGTTCCAGACGCCCGAGGAGTGCGCGCGCCAGGCCATCGAGAACGACGTGCATGCCGTCGGCGTGTCCACGCTGGCCGCTGGCCACAAGACCCTGGTGCCGGCCATCATCGAGGCGCTGAAGGAGCAGGGCGCGGATGACATCATCGTCTTCGTCGGCGGCGTGATCCCGGCGCAGGACTATGACTTCCTCTACGGCGCCGGCGTCAAGGGCGTCTACGGCCCGGGCACGCCGATCCCGGCCAGCGCCAAGGATGTGCTGGAGCAGATCAAGAAAGCGGTGGCGTGAGCGCTGCCGTGCTGAGCCTGGAGCCGGTCGCGGACGGCGATTTCGAATCGCTGTTCGCGCTGCGCATCGCAGCCATGCGCGACAGTCTGGAACGCCTGGGCATCTTCAACCTGGAGCGTGCCCGTGAGCGCTTCCTGGGTCAGTTCGAGCCCCAGCACATGCAGCACATCTGTGTGGACGACGGCCAGAGCGCGCAGCGTGCGGGCCTGCTGACCGTGGCACCGCAGGCCGATGGCCGGCTCAAGCTCCAGCACCTGTACCTGCTGCCCGCCTACCAGAACCGCCGGATCGGCGACTGGGCAATCCGGGCGGTGCAGGCACAAGCCCGCGAAGCCGGCCAGACGCTGTGGCTGGAAGTGCTGAACCGCAGCGATGCCATCCGCTTCTACCAGCGCCACGGTTTCGTACAGGTGGGAGGTGATCCCATCGACCTGATTTTCGAATGGGCGCCTGCCGCCCGGGCACAGGCACAGCTGCCATGACGACGACCGCAGTGAAAGACGACAACCCGGCAGGCCTGCCCTGGCTGGACGGCATCCTGCATGGCGCCTCGCCGCAGAAGCGCCGTGCCATGGCCAAGGCCATCACGCTGCTGGAATCCACCCGCGCCGACCACCGCGCGCAGGCCGACGCCATGCTGACCGCGCTGCTGCCGCACACGGGCCGGGCGTTTCGCCTGGGCATCAGCGGCGTGCCGGGCGTGGGCAAGAGCACCTTCATCGAATCGCTGGGCCGGTACCTGATCGCCCAGGGGCTGAAGGTGGCGGTGCTGGCCATCGATCCCTCGTCCACCGTGTCGGGGGGCTCCATCCTCGGCGACAAGACGCGCATGGAGCAGCTCTCGGTCAACGAGAACGCCTACATCCGCCCCAGCCCCAGCAGCGGCACGCTGGGCGGCGTGGCCGAGAAGACGCGCGAGGCCATGCTGGTCTGCGAGGCCGCGGGCTACGACGTGGTGATCATCGAGACCGTGGGCGTGGGCCAGAGCGAGATCGCGGTGCACGGCATGACCGACATGTTCGTGCTGCTGCAACTGCCCAATGCCGGCGACGACCTGCAGGCCATCAAGAAGGGCGTGATGGAGATCGCCGACCTGGTGGTCATCAACAAGGCCGACATCGACCCCCATGCTGCCACCCGCGCCCAGGCGCAGATCACCTCCAGCCTGCGCCTGCTGGGCATGCACGGCAACCCCGACCATGCCGCGACCGGCGCGCTGTGGCAGCCGCGCGTGGTGCAGATCAGCGCCTTGCTGGGGCAAGGCGTGGAAGGCTTCTGGCAGGCGGTGGCGAGCTACCGCGAGATGCAGACCGCCAACGGGCGCCTGCAGCTGCGCCGCGAAAAGCAGGCGCTGGCCTGGATGTGGGAGCGCATCGACCACGGGCTCAAGCAGGCCTTTCGTGCGCACCTCCAGGTCAAGGCTATGCTGCCGCAGTTGCAGGCCGACGTGGCGGCCGGGCGTATCGCGGCATCGACCGCAGCAAGAAATCTGCTCGCAGCGCAATCCAGTCAAGCGCTGCCAGCTACTGATTGAATAGCAATTTCAACGAAAGAGCGATCATGCAAGACATCCTCAAACAATTGGAGAACAAGCGCGAGCAGGCCCGCCAGGGTGGCGGCGAGAAGCGCATCGCCGCGCAGCACAAGAAGGGCAAGCTCACGGCGCGCGAGCGCATCGAGCTGCTGCTGGACGA
>JBLZYV010000042.1:0-37290 GCA_050282565.1 Comamonas sp. | reverse complement strand
TCCCCATAGCTACGGCTATGGGGAATACCGGGCTTCGCGCATCCATCCCCACGGCGGGGCAACGCATCTCCCAGTTTGAGGCGAGCAGGCCCTATTCGGCATCGAAGGCCGCTTTCAGCCAGCGGATCTCCGGCTCCAGCAGCACCGCGTCGAAGCGGCAGGGCGGCAGCCGGGGCTGCTGCGCCAGCCAGTGGCGGGCCGCGAGCACGATGCGCCGCTGCTTCACCGCGCCTATGCTGCCGCCGGCGCCGCCGTGGTCCGCGCGCCGGCGCTGGCGCACCTCGACGAAGACCACGGTGCCGTCCGCCTCCTGCACGATGAGGTCGATCTCGCCGCCGCCGCGCCCCGGCGTGCGCCAGTTGCGCGCCACGAGGCGCAGGCCCTGGCGTTGGAGATAATGCAGGGCCGCATCCTCGGCCGCCTGTCCGGCCGCGCGCGTGGTGGGCACGGCCGCTGCCAGGCCCCGCATTTTTTCAAGGATCTCCCTCGGTGAGCGCATCTTTTTCCCTCGCATTGCAGGCTGCCCAGGACGCCGCCGGCTCCCAGCATTATCCGCAGGCCTGCCTGTACGTGGCGGCCACGCCCATCGGCAACCTGGCCGACATCAGCCTGCGCACGCTGCACCTGCTGCGCCTGGCCGATGCCATCGCCTGCGAGGACACGCGCCACACCCACACGCTGCTGCGCGCCTACGGCATCGACAAGGGCGGCGCGCAGCTGCTGGCCGTGCACCAGCACAACGAGGCCGAGGCCGCGCAGCAGGTGATCGCGCGGCTGCAGCAGGGCCAGCGCGTGGCCTATGTGAGCGACGCCGGCACGCCCGGCGTGAGCGACCCGGGCGCGCGCCTGTGCGCTGCGGTGCGCGCCGCCGGCCTGCGCATCAGCCCGCTGCCCGGCGCCAGCAGCGTGACGGCGCTGCTCAGCTGCGCCGGCGCGGTGGCGCCCGGCGACGACAGCGGCTTCAGCTTCATCGGCTTTCTGCCCACCAAGGCCAAGGAGCGCCAGCAGGCGGTCGAGGCCATCGGCCGCGACGCGCGCTGCCAGGTGCTGCTGGAGGCGCCGCACCGCATCGCCGCGCTGGCCCAGGCGCTGGCGGCGCTGGGCGAGCGGCCGGTGACGCTGGGGCGCGAGCTGACCAAGCAGTTCGAGGAGCTGGCCACCTGCCCGGCGCAGGAGCTGGCCGCCTGGCTGGCGGCCGACGGCAACCGCGCCAAGGGCGAGTTCGCGGTGCTGGTGCACCCGCAGCCCAAGGCCGCCAGCGCGGGCCTCGACCTGCGCGTGCTGCAGCTGCTGCTGCCCGAGCTGCCGCTGAAGACCGCCGTGCGGCTGGCGGCCGAGATCACCGGCCAGTCGCGCAACGAGCTGTACGACGCGGCGCTGGAACTCAAGCGCGAATAGCGTTTCAAGCCAAATTGGCCTCCAGCGCCCATCCAGAAAGCGCCGACAGCTATTATTTAAATAGCATCAACACCTGATGCCGCGCGTCACTCGGGCTGGATTCCGGCCTGGCGCGCGATGGCGCCCCAGCGCTCGACCTCGCTGCGCAGGAAGGCGCGCAGCTCGCTGCTGCTGGAGCCCTCGAGCGCAATGCCCAGCGTGCTCAGGCGCTCGCGCGTGGCGGGGTGGGCCAGCGCCGCGGCGATCTCGGTGCGCAGCCGCTCGATCACCGGCGCCGGCGTCGTGGCCGGCGCCACCACCGCCCACCATTGCTGAAAGTCCATGCCGGCGATGCCCGCCTCGCGCGCGGTCGACACGCTGGGCAGCGCCGCCAGGCGCGCCGGGCCGGTGACCATCAGCGGCACCAGCCGGCCCGCGCCATACAGCGAACTGCCGCTGGCCAGCGTGGCGAAGTGCCCGGCCACGGTGCCGGCGGCCACGTCGGTCAGCGCCGGGGCCGAGCCGCGGTAGGGCACGGCCACGTAGCGAAAGCCCGCCTTGGCCGCCAGCACCTCGGCCGCGAGGTGGCTGCTGGAGCCGGCGCCGCTGTGCGCGATCGACAGCTGCGCGGGGGCGCTCTTCGCGCGCTGAACGAAGCCCTGCATACCGCCGGCCTGGAACTCGCCCGGCGTGGCGAACAGCACCAGCGGCGAGGTGCCGACCAGGCTCACCGGCGTGAAGTCGCGCAGCAGGTCGTAGGGCAGTTTGGCCACCACCGCCGGCTGGATCGCATGCGGCAGCTCGACGATAGCGATGGTGTAGCCGTCCGGCGCGGCCTTGGCTGCCGCATCGGTGCCGATCTGGCCGGACGCACCCGAGCGGTTGTCCACCACCACGCTCTGCTCCATCGTCGTGCCCATGCGCTGGGCGATGGCGCGGGCGATCGCATCGGTGCTGCCGCCCGGCGCCCAGGGCACGATCAGGCGCACCGGCTTGTCCGGGTAGGCCGCGTGGGCGGCGCCGGCAAGCGTCAGGCCCGCGGCGAGAAAGAGAGAGGTCAGGCACTTGCGCATGGCGGGCTCCTTTCGGGGTCAATGCAGGGAGGCGGGGTCGAACGGATCGCGGTCGCCCTTGGCGGTGAGCAGCAGCAGCGCATGCTCGTGGGCCGCGACGCGGCCATCGGCCCGCAGCTCGGCCAGCGCGGCCAGGCCGGCGCCGGCGCACAGCTCCACCCACAGGCCGGCCTGCGCCAGCCGCAGCGCGCCGCGGTGGGCCTGCAGGTCGTCCACCACCACGGCGCCGCCGCCGCTGCGGCGGGTGGCGTGGACCTGCTGCAGCGTCACCGTGTCGCCGGCGATGGAGAACTGCCCGGTCGCGCCCGCGAACTCGGCCTGCGCCGATGCGCCTTGCAGCACCCGGGCCAGGCGCGGGAAGGGCTCGACCGCCCAGATGCGCGGCAGGCGGTCCACCAGGCCGGCGGCCTGCAGGTCGCGGAAGCCGCTGTACACGCCCCACAGCAGGTCGCCCCGCGCGGTCGGCACCAGGACATGGTCGGGCACGCAGCCGTCGGCCGCGCACTCCAACGCCACGGCCCGGTAGCCTTCGACGCCGAGCACCGGGCTGCCCACGGCCGGGCGGCAGTAGTTGGTCAACGCGAAGGCGCCGTCGTCCTCGACGCGGCGGCGCACATGCTCCCAGCGCTGGGCGCCGTGCTCGAAGGCCACGCGCCGCGCCCCCAGGCGCTGCAGCGCCGTGGCGAACACCGCCGGCAGGTTCTGGTAGGTGGCCACCTCGCAGCGCAGGCCCGCCGCCGCGCAATAGGCCGCGGCCGACACGGCGGCGTTGCCGCTCGAGGCGAGCACCACGGAGTCGGCACCCACCTCCAGCGCCCGGCTGACCGCCTGCGCCGACATGCGGTCCTTGTGCGAGCCGGTGGGGTTGAGGCCCTCGTGCTTGGCGCTGAGCCGCGCGATCCCCAGCTCGCGGGCGATGGCCGGCAGCGGCAGGCAGGGCGTGCCGCCTTCGGCCAGCGAAACGCCGTCGATGAAAGGCAGCCAGTCGCCCCAGGCGAAGCCGGAAGCGGCCGGACGCAGCGCCCGCGGCAGGCTGGCATACACCGCCTCGAAGCTCGACGGCTGGCCCCGTGCCTCGCAGGCCGGGCAGCCGCGCGGATGGTCGCCGATGTCCGCCGTGTGCCCGCACGAGATGCAGCGCAGCCCGGCAAGGCGCGGGTTGTACAGGGGCCTGGAGGAAAGTGCGCGGTGGGGCATGGATCTGGATTCTAGAAACGCACCGATAAAAGATTGAATAATCTCCTTATCAGTGGATAACGGAAACTTATATGCGAGTGACCGAGATAGAAACCTTCCGCGCCATCATGAACAGCGGCTCGGCGCGCAAGGCCGCGGCGCTGCTGGGGGTCACGCAGCCGGCCGTGAGCCAGTCGCTCAAGCGCCTGGAGGCCGAGGCGGGCTTTGCGCTGTTCCTGCGCCTGCGCGGCCGCCTGCAGCCCACGCCCGAAGCGCGCGCGCTGCTGGCCGAGGTCGAGCGCATGTTCGTCGGCCTCAGCGCCATCGAGCATCGCCTCAAAAGCCTACGCGAGTACGGCATGGACCGGCTGCAACTCGCCTGCTACCCGGCCTTCGGCCTGGGCTTCGTGCCGCGCGCGCTGCGCCGCCTGGCCGACGCCGCCCCGGCCGCGCCGCAGCCGCAGGTGTCGCTGCAGGTGCTCAGCTCGCCGCAGGTGCGCGAGTGCGTGCTGTCGGGCCAGGCCGACTTCGGCCTGATGGCCGACGAGGCCTCGCTGGAGGGGCTGGAGACCTCGGTGTTCGCCCACCTGCCCGGCGTGGTGGTGATGCGCCAGGGCCATCCGCTGGCGCGGCACCGGGCGGTGCGGCCCGAGCAGCTCGCCGAACTGCCCTTCCTGGCGCTGAATCCCGAGGATGCATCGCGCCGCCGGCTGGAAGCGGCACTGGCTGCGCAGGGCGTGGGCCTGTCGGTGTCGGTGCACACGCCGTACTCGGCCAGCGTCTGCGAGATGGCGCTGCAGGGGCTGGGCGTGGGGGTGGTCAACCCGATCACCACGCTGGACTATGCGGCGCGCGGGCTGGTGATCCGCCGGCTGGCGGTGGAGGTCGACTTCACCTGCCTGCTGGCGCTGCCGGCCGGGCAGCCGCTGTCGGGCACCGCGAAGCACTGCCTCGCGGCCATGCGCCACCAACTGCGCGACGAGGAGCAGCAGGTGCGCGAACTGCTCGCCGCCCGCTAGGCCGCGCGGCCATTTCAAGCCAAATCGGCCTCCAGCGCTTATGCAGCGAGCGCCAATAGCTATTATTTATATAGCAAACAATCAATGCACCGTGTGGCAGTCGAACTGGTAGCAGACGGTGCAGAAGGTGTCGTGCTGGCGCGGCCGCATGTCGGGGTCGAGCATGGTGGCGACCCATTCCTGCAGTTCCTCGGTGAACTTCTTGGCCGCGGGCGACAGCGAGCGCCCGGGGTGCAGCACCAGCACCACGCCGCGCTCGATGGCCGGCGGGCCCACGGGCCGGAACACCAGGCCCAGCGCCTCGGCCACCTGGCGCGACGAGCTGGTCAGCACGCCCACGCCCAGCCCGCCGGCGACCATGCCGGCGGTGGTCAGCGGCAGCGAGGTCTCGTGGCTGAAGGTCAGCGAGATGCCCACGCTGGCGAGCGCGAAATCGAGCTGCGTGCGCACCGGGTTGCCGCGCCGCGAACCGATCAGTTGCTCCTTCTGCAGGTCCTGCCACGACAGCTTGGCCTTGGCCTGCAGCGCATGGCCCGGCGGCAGCACCGCGTAGAAAGGCTCGACCCACAGCGGCCGCATGGCCAGGCCCGAATGCTCGCCAAAGGCCGTGCCCACGCCGAAGTCCACCGCCCCGCTCTGCACCATGCTGAGCACCTCGTCCTGCGCCACGTCGAGCAGTTCCACCTTGATGCCCGGGTGCGCCGCCGAGAAGTGCCGCACCATGCGCGGCAGCACCAGCGCCGCCTGCAGCGACGATGCGGCGATCGACACGCGGCCGCGCTCCAGCGTCTTGAGCTGGGCCGAGCTGCCCACCATGGCATCGAGGTCGGCCAGGGTCTTGCGCGCCAGCGGCAGGATCTCGCCGCCGGCCTGGGTCAGGCGCAGCATGCGGGTGTGGCGGTCGAACAGGCGCAGGCCGAGCGCCTCCTCCAGCTCCCGCAACTGGGTGCTGACCGACGACTGGGGTAAACCCAGGTCGTCCGCCGCGCGCGTGATGGTCTGCGCATCGGCCACGGCAATGAACACGCCCAACTGGCGCAAGGTGACGTTCGGATTCATCGTGGATTCGGATAAATGCAGGCCGAATATATAGCGATCCAGTGGTTTCTGAAAGCAGGGGCATCTGTCAGGATGCATCCATGCCCGTGACGGAACTGGATTCGTCGGGTTGGCCCTTCAGTTCAAGGAGGCCAAGATGCTGAGCCAATCCCTCGCATTCTCAGGGGATGTGCCGGCCTCGACGCCCGCCGGTTGGTCGCCTCGCCCAACCTCATCGCGCCCGCAGCCAATCGCACAACATCGTCACCTGGGCCCGCTCCGCGGCCAGTTCCGCCGCCTGCACCTGGCTGCGCACGCCGTCACGCAAGGCGGGGTCGGCCTCCATGGTCTTCATCGCGCGCCGCAGGGTGCGCAGCGGGGCGATCACCTGTTCGCGCCAGCCGGCCACGGCCGCCGCGGCCTCGGCCAGCGCCGCGCCATCGAGCGGGCGGCCCTGGCGCTCGGCCCACAGCGCGAACAGGTGCAGCACCACGTCCAGCCCCTCCTCGTCCTGGCGGCGCAGCAGTTCGCGGGCCAGTGCGGGGTCGGCGTACAGCGCGACGATGTCGTTCCAGGCGGTTTCGGCTTCCATGGCGCCGCACTATATAGGAGCGCCGCATGAACGCGCCAGCCGTCCGCTCCCGCCTCATCGTCGCCATCACCGGCGCTTCGGGCTTCGTCTATGGCTACCGCCTGCTGCAGATGCTGCACACGGCCGGCATCGAGGTGCACCTGATCGTCAGCCGGGCCGCGCAGATCACCATGGCCTGCGAGACCACGCTGCGCATGTCGGACCTGACCGCGCTGGCCGCCCAGGTGCACAAGAACGAGGACATCGGCGCCTGCATCGCCAGCGGCTCGTACCGCACGCTGGGCATGGTGATCGCGCCGTGCTCGATGAAGACGCTGGGCGAGATCGCCAACGGCATCGGCAGCTCGCTGGTCACGCGCGCCGCCGACGTGATGCTCAAGGAGCGCCGCCGCCTGGTGATGCTGGCGCGCGAGACGCCGCTGACGCTCTCGCACCTGCGCAACATGACCACCGTCACCGAGATGGGCGCCATCGTCGCGCCGCCGGTGCCGGCCTTCTATGCCATGCCCAAGAGCCTGGACGACATGGTGGACCACACCCTGGGCAGGGTGCTGGACCTTTTCGACATCGACGTGGGCGCGGTAAGGCGCTGGACGGGGCCCGCTTCGGGGCGTTCTTCCGAAGAAGCAAGGGACTGAAGCATGAAACACTTCGACTACAGCGAGCCGGCCTCGCTGGACGAGGCGGTGGCGCTGCTGCGCAGCGGCCCCGCCCCAGCCAGCCTGATCGCCGGAGGCACCGACCTGATGGTGCAGATGAAGGAGCATGTGCGCCAGCCGGCGCAGGTGATCAACATCAAGAAGATTCCCGGCATGGATGAATTCGCGTTCACCCAGTCGCACGGGCTGCTGCTGGGCGCGCTGGTGACCACCCGGCAGGTCGAGACCTCGCCGATCACGCAGAAACACTACGCCAGCCTGGCCAAGGCGGCCACCGACTTCGCCTCCATCCAGGTGCGTAACCGCGCCACCGTGGTGGGCAATGTGTGCCGCGCCTCGCCCTCGGCCGACACGCTGCCGGCGCTGATCGCCGACGGCGCCGTGCTGCGCATCCACGGCGGCGGCGGCCAGCGCCGCGTGGCGGTGCAGGACTTCTGCACCGGCCCCGGCCGCACCGTGCTCGCCGGCGACGAGATCGTCACCCACATCGAGATCCCGGCGCCCGCGCCGCGCACCGGCAAGGCCTACATCAAGCACGGCCGCCGCTCGCAGATGGAGCTGGCCACGGTGGGCGTCGCGGTGCGCGTGACGCTGGGCGCCGATGGGCAGGTGGCCGACCTGGCCATCGTGCTCGCCGCCGTCGCCCCCACGCCGCTGCGCGCCGCGCAGGCCGAGGCGCTGCTGCTCGGCCAGCAACCCACGCCCGAGCTGCTGGCCGCCACGGCCCAGGCCGCGAGCGATGAATCCCGCCCCATCGGCGACGTACGCGGCAGTGCCGCCTACCGCCGCGACATGGTGCGCGTGCTGACGCGGCGCGCGCTAGAGCAAGCCTTGCAGGAGGCACAGCAATGAGCAAGAAGATCGTTTCCTTCACCGTCAACGGCGAAGCCCGCGACATGGTGACCAGCCCCAACCGCAGCCTGCTCGACGCGCTGCGCAGCGAAGCGGGCCTGACCGGCTGCAAGAAGGGCTGCGACGTGGGCGAGTGCGGCTCCTGCACCGTCATCATGAACGGCAAGCCGGTCAACTCCTGCCTGGTGCTGGCGTACGAGGCCGAAGGCGCCGAGATCACCACCGTCGAGGGCCTGCAGGCCGACGACGGCACGCCCCACCGGCTGCAGGAATGCTTTATGCAGTGCGGCGCCGCGCAGTGCGGCTTCTGCACGCCCGGCATCCTGGTGCAGGCCAAGGCGCTGCTGGACGAGAACCCCCATCCCACGGTGGACGAGATCCGCTTCGCCATCGCCGGCAACATCTGCCGCTGCACCGGCTACACCAAGATCATCGACGCCATCGCCATGGCGGCCGAACCTGTGGCTGACAAGGAGGCCGCGCAATGAGCCAGAGCACCATCATCGGCAAGAGCGTCAAGCGCGCCGACCTGCTGGCCAAGGTGACCGGCACCGCCCAGTACGTGGCCGACATGCACCAGCCCGGCCTGCTGTATGCGCGCAGCAAGCGCAGCAACATCGCGCACGCCAACATCCGCCGCATCGACACCAGCCGCGCGCTGGCGCTGCCGGGCGTGAAAGCCGTGCTCACGCACGAGAACGTGCCGCGCGTGCTGCATGCCGGCTCGCCGCACCCGCGCTCGGCCTCGGTCACGCCCGACCAGTACATCCTGGACAACAAGGTGCGCTACTGGGGCGAGACCGTGGCCGTGGTGGCCGCCACCAGCGAGGAGATCGCCGAAGCGGCGCTGGACCTGATCGACGTGGAATACGAGCCGCTGCCGGCCGTGTTCACCACCGAGGACGCCGCGCGGGCGGACGCGCCGCTGATCCACGACCGCGAGCCCGGCGGCAACCTGGTGCTGCCGCCGGTGAAGGTGAGCCGCGGCGACATCGAGAAGGGCTTTGCCGAGGCCGACCTGATCGTCGAGGGCGAGTACGAGGGCGGGCGCCCCACCCCCGCCTACATGGAGCCCAATGCCTGCATGTGCCAGTGGGACGGCAACGGCAACCTGACGGTGTGGATCTCCACGCAGACCGCCTTCATGGTGCGCGGCATCATGGCCGAGGTGCTGGGCCTGCCGCTGCACAAGGTGCGCGTGCTGGTCGACCACATGGGCGGCGGCTTCGGCGCCAAGCAGGACCTGTTCCAGAGCGAGTTCCTGTGCGCGCTGCTGGCCAGGCAGACGCGCCGCCCAGTGCGCATGGAGTACACCCGCGAGGAGACCTTCCTGGGCGGTCGCACGCGGCACCCGGCCAAGATCTGGCTCAAGCAGGGCTTCAAGAAGGACGGCACCCTCACCGCCCGCCAGGCGCGCGTGGTGTTCAACTCGGGCGCCTACGGCTCGCACGGGCCGGGCGTGACCATCGTCGGCACCACGGCCATGACCTCGCTGTACCGCTGCGAGAACATCGAGCTGGAAGGCCGGTGCCTGTACACCAACAGCCCGATCGCCGGCGCCTTCCGCGGCTACGGTGTGGTGCAGACCTACTACGCCATCGACACGCAGATGGACGAGGCTGCTGAGAAGCTGGGCATGGACCCGGCCGAGCTGAAGCTGAAGAACGCGGTGCGCGAGGGCGACATCGCGCCCTCGGGCCACCCGCTGATCGGCCATGGCCTCCCGGACTGCATCCGCCGCGGCATGGAAGAAGTGGGCTGGGCCGCGCTGCGCCAGCGCCCCAGGGACACCGGCGTGCAGCGCCGCGGCTGGGGCGTGGGCTGCGAGATGCACGGCAGCAGCGCCTACCCTGGCATCAAGGAGCAGGGCAACGCCATCGTCAAGATGAACGAGGACGGCACCGTGGTGCTGCTCACCGGAACGGCCGGCCTGGGCACCGGCGCGCACACCGCGCTGGCGCAGATCGTGGCCGAGGAGATCGGCCTGCAATTCGAGTCGGTCTCGGTCACGCATGGCGACACCGACGTCGTGCCCTGGGACATCGGCGCCTTCGCCAGCCACACCACCTACCTGGGCGGCAAGGCGGCACAGCTCGCGGCGCTGGAGATCAAGCGCCAGCTGTATGAGCGCGCCGCCGGCCAGCTCGAGGTGGCGGCCGAGGACCTGGAATCCAGCGCAGGCGTGATCCGCGTGCGCGGCACCGACCGCAGCATCAGCATCCGCGACGCGGTGGCGCCGCGCAAGGGCATCCCGGCCGCGCAGTTCGTCGGCAGCGCCACCTACCACCCGACCAAGTCGTACTCGTTCGCGGCGCATTTCGTCGAGGTCAACGTCGACACCGAGACCGGCCAGGTCACCGTGCTGCAGGTGGTGCCGGTGCACGAGATCGGCAAGGTGATCCACCCGATCGCGGCCGCCGGCCAGATCGAGGGCGGCATCCAGCAGGGCATAGGCCATGCGCTGTACGAGGACTACCAGATCGACATGCAGACCGGCCGTTCGCTGAACGCCAACTTCGTCGACTACAAGATGCCGCTGTCCATGGACATGCCGCCCATCCGCACGGTGATCCTCGAGACCGCGCCCGACCCCGGCGGCCCCTTCGGCGCCAAGGGCGTGGGCGAGGACCCGATCGTCGCCATCGGCCCGGCCATCGCCAACGCCATCTACGACGCGATCGGCGTGCGCTTCCGCCACTACCCCATCAAGCCCGAACAGGTGCTGCAAGCCCTGCGCGAGAAATCCAACCCTACTTCCGGAGCCAACGCATGAACGCATCCACCACTTCCCTCAAGAGGCCGGTGCCGGTCACCATCCTCACCGGCTTCCTCGGCGCCGGCAAGACCACGCTGCTCAACCACATCCTGACCGAGAAACACGGCCACCGCATCGCGGTGATCGAGAACGAGTTCGGCGAGGTGGACGTGGACTCCGACCTGGTGATGGCCAACTCGGACGAAGAGATCTTCCAGATCGTCAACGGCTGCATTTGCTGCACCGTGGACGTGCGCAACGACCTGGTCAAGACCCTGCAGATGCTGCTGGAGCGCCAGGACCAGTTCGACCACATCCTGGTCGAGACCAGTGGCCTGGCCGACCCCACGCCGGTGGCCGCGACCTTCTTCATGGACAACGAGGTCGCCAAGCAGGTGGTGCTCGACGGCGTGGTCACGCTGGTCGACGCGCTGCACGTGCAGCCCCACCTGGACGACCCGGCGCTGGCCGAGCACGACAACCAGGCCGTGCAGCAGATCGTGGTTGCCGACCGCATCCTGCTGAACAAGACCGACCTGGTGGCGCCGCCCGAGCTGGCCGACCTGGAGGGCCGGATCCGCGCGCTGAACTCCAACGCCCCCATCCTGCACACCGTGCAGGCCAAGGTCGACCTGTCGCAGATCCTCGGCCTGCAGTCCTTCGAATGCGATGCGCTGAACTCGACGGACCCGCATTTCCTCGACGGCCACCACGGCCACGATCACCACGACCATGGCCATGTCTGCGGCGAGCAATGCCAGCACGACCACGGCTACCACCCGCAGGCCACGCAGCACTCGCACGAGGTCGCCGCCATGCTCGCTCCGCACACGCACGACCCGTCCGTCGGCTCGGTCTCGCTGCTGTTCGACCGGCCTTTCGACACCGAGCGCCTGATGCAGTCGCTGAACGAGCTGCTGGCCGTGGATGGCGACGACATCTACCGCGTCAAGGGCATCCTGCATGCGCAAGGCGACGACCGCCGCCACGTGCTGCAGGGCGTGCACCGCCTGCTCGAACTCAAGGCCTCCATCCCCTGGTGGGACGAGACCCCGGGCAGCAAGCTGGTCTTCATCGGCCGCAACCTGCAGGCCGATGCACTGCGCGCGCGGCTCGCCGCCTGCACCACCTCTGCCCCTGTTTCCCACGAGGCCCTGGAAGCCGCCTAGACACACGTCCTAAAGCGCTTCAACCCGTCATCCACAAAGGAGACTGCATTCATGATCATCGACATTACCTGCTACCCCACCGACCAGGCCGACCTGGCGTGGTGGCCCGAGGGCGAGGCCTACACCGTGGAGCGCCTGCTGGCCACCATGGACGGCCCCTACTACGTCAACGGCAAGCCGCGCCGCATCGACAAGGCCTTCATCCAGCCGCCGCAGGGCAACACCATCTACACCTGGACCGATGGCGAGAAGGATGGCCGCGAGTCCATCGACGCCTACATGGCCTACACGCTCAAGTGCGTGCAGGAGCACCCCGACCGCCTGATCGGCTGCTTCGTCTACAACCCGCGCTGCGGCGTGAAGAACGGCGTCGAGGCCATCGAGCGCTACGTCAAGGAGCATGGCTTCAAGATGGTGCAGCTGCAGGCCAACATGCACGCCTACCGTCCCGACCGCGCGCTGGACTGGGTGCGCCCGGCGCTGCAGAAGTGCGCCGAGCTGGGCGTGCCGGTCAAGCTGCACACCGGCGACGGTCCCTACAGCATCCCGACCGAATGGGTGCCGATGATCAAGGAGTTCCCCACCGTGAACTTCATCATGGCCCACTTCGGCGTGCAGACCGGCGGCGTCTACTGCTTCGAGCCCTTCCAGTGGGCGCAGGAGCTGCCCAACGTGTTCTGCGAGTCCGGCTGGTGCCTGCAGTCGCGCATCGTGGAGTTCGCCAAGGTCCTGCACCCCAGCAAGATCATCTTCGGCACCGACACGCCGCCCAACGAGCCCGGCATGTGGATCCGCCTGCTGGAAGTGCTGTGCACCAACCCGCCCCAGGGCCTGAACCTGGACGAGGAGACGCTCGAAGACTACCTGGGCAACAACATCGCCCGCATGGTCGGCATCGAGCCGACCCCCTACCCGAAGACTTTCGAGGAAGCCGAAGCGCAGCTGGGCCGCAAGGTGGAGCGCCATCCGGTGATCGGCCTGTACTGATGACGAATTGGAGATAAGAACATGATCATTGACACCCATCTGCACCCCACCAACCTGGTCGACGAGGCCTGGCGCCACACCGGCACGCCCTTCAACGGCGAGCGCATGCTCAAGCTGATGGACGGCCCCTACATGATCAACGGCAAGCCGCGCCGCATCGACATGGGCTTCATCCAGCCGCCGCCCGGCAACACCGGCTACCGCGACGGCAACCGCCGCGGGCGCGAAGGCATCCGCGACTACATGGCCTACATCGCCGAGCTGTGCCAGAAGTACCCCGACCGCTTCATCGGCAACTTCACCTACAACCCGCGCTGGGGCCCCGAGAACGGCGCCGCCGAGCTGGAATTCCACATCAAGGAATACGGCTTCAAGATGATCAAGCTGCACGCCAACATGCATGGCTACCGGCCTGACCGCGCGCTGGACTGGCTGCGCCCCGCGATGAAGGTCTGCGCCAAGTACGGCACCGTGGTGCTGATCCACACCGGCGACGGCCCGTTCACCATCCCGACGATGTTCTACCCGATCATCCGCGAGTTCCCGATGGTGAACTTCGTGATCGCGCACTTCGGCATCCAGACCGGCGGCAACTACTCGTTCGAGACCTTCTGGATGGCGATGGACACGCCCAACGTGTACGTCGAGTCCGGCTGGTGCTTCCAGGCCCGCATCGCCGAGTTCGCCAAGGAGCTGCCGAAGAACAAGCTGGTGTTCGGCACCGACAGCCCGCCCAACGAGCCCGGCATGTGGCTGCGCGAGCTGGAGAACCTGTGCCAGCCCGCGCCCCACGGCATCAACCTCGACGAGAACACGCTGGAGGACTACCTGGGCAACAACATCGCCCGGCTGTGCGGCATCAAGACCACGCCGCCGCCGCGTGACGCGGCCGACGCCCAGGCGCGCCTGGCCGACACCTACGCCGGCGTGAAGTAAGCGCCACCCCGCCGCCCGCGGCTGCGGGGCGGCGGGGCATGGATGGAGTTCAGCCCGCAACGCGCACCGCGTCTTTGGAACCTGTTCAGGAGTTGCCTGATGAATTCGAAAGCCATGCTGGAAGATACCGGCCAGGATTTGCACCGGTTTTTCGCAGCCTATGAATCCCTTTACCCCGACGACGTGCTCACGGTGGACCACGCCGTCAGCCGCGACGAGGATGTGACCGCCACCGTCTGGTCGCTGGCCGCCCAGGGCCGCCACCCCGCCCTCAAGTTCAACCGCATCGACGGGCTGCAGACGCCCCTGGTGACCAATCTCTTTGCCTCCCGCGAACGCGTGGGGCGCATGCTCGGCGGCGTGTCGCCCGCCGGCATCCATGCCGAGTACCAGGCCCGCAGCCGGCGCCTGGTGGCACCGCGCGAGCTGCAGTCCGGAGCGGTGACGCAGCAGCTCAAGACCAGCGGCATCGACCTGAACCGCGACATCCCGACCATCCGCCACTTCGCCACCGACCGCGGCCCCTACATCACCAACGCCGTCATCGTGGCCGAGGACCGCGACGAGGGCATAGGCAACGTGAGCTACCACCGCTCGATGGTGCATTCGCCCACCGAGATCGCCACCAGCCTGCATTCGCGCGGCCACCTGTGGCGCATGCTGCGCACGGCCGAGGCCAAGGGCCGGCCGCTGCCGGTGGCCATGGTCATCGGCGCGCACCCGCTGTTCATGCTGGCCGGCGCGGGCCGCCTGCCCTATGGCGTGGACGAGCGCGACCTGGCCGGCGGCCTGTTCGGCGCGCCGCTCGAGGTGGTGCGCACGCCCAAGTACGGCATCGCCGTGCCGGCGCATGCCGAGTTCGTGATCGAGGGCGTGATCGACCCGGCCGCCCGCGCCGAGGAAGGCCCGTTCGGCGAATTCACCGGCTACTCGTCGGACCGCTCGACCAACAACGTGCTGAAGGTCGAGACGCTGCTGCGCCGCAACGACGCCTGGCTGCTCGACGTGGTCGGCGGCAACTCGGCCGAGCACCTGAACCTGGGCCGCATCCCGCGCGAGTCCGAGATGGTGGAAAAGCTCAAGGAGCGCTTCCCCGGCGTCACCGCCGTGCACTACCCCAGCTCGGGCACGCACTTCCATGCCTACGTCGCGCTCAAGCAGAGCCGCCCGGGCGAGGCGCGCCAGGTGATGATGGGCCTGCTCGGCTGGGACCCCTACCTGAAGACCGTGATCGCCGTGGACGAGGACGTGGACGTGACGCGCGACGAGGAGGTGCTCTGGGCCATGGCCACGCACTTCCAGCCGCACCAGGATATGTTCATCGTCGACGGCCTTCCCGGCAGCGCGCTCGATCCCTCGTCGTCCACCGATGGCACGACCTCGCGCCTGGGGCTGGACGCCACCCGCGGCCCGCGCTTCGACGGCGTGCGCGCCCGCATCAGCCCCGAGGCCATGGCGCGCGCCCAGGCCTGGCTGCAGCCAGGCGGCCTGCGCTAGCGCGGCCTGCCCCGCCGAAAGACTGCACCCATCCAAGCGGAGCCATACCGCAGCAGTCTTTCTCTCCCCCACACAAGATCAGGAGACAGACCATGACAACCAGCACCACATCCCCAGGCAGGTCCGAGGTTCATCCGGTGGATGAGAAGCTGCCGCTTCCCAAGCTCGCGGCCCTGGGCCTGCAGCATGTGCTCGTGATGTATGCCGGCGCCATCGCCGTGCCGCTCATCATCGGCGGCGCGCTCAAGCTCACCAAGGAAGACATCGCCTTCCTGATCGCCGCCGACCTGTTCTGCTGCGGCCTGGTGACCATCATCCAGAGCCTGGGCATAGGCAAGATCGGCATCCGCCTGCCAATGATGATGGGCGTGACCTTCACCGCGGTCGCCCCCATCATCGCCACGGGTTCGAATCCGCAGCTGGGCCTGCCCGCCGTCTTCGGCGGCGTGATGGCCGCAGGCGTCTTCACGCTGCTGGTCGCGCCCTACGTGAGCCGGCTGCTGCGCTGGTTTCCGCCGGTGGTGACGGGCTCGGTGGTGCTGATCATCGGCCTGTCGCTGATGCGCGTGGGCATCAACTGGGCCGCGGGCGGCAACCCGACGATCCCCGGCCCGAGCGGCCCGATCGCCAACCCGAACTACGGCATCCCCTCGCACCTGGCCATCTCGGGCATCGTGCTGCTGACCATCCTGTTCATCATCGCCTACTGCAAGGGCTTCCTGTCGAACATCGCCGTGCTGATCGGCATCGTCACCGGCTTCCTCATCACGCTGGCGCTGGGCCAGGTCAACTTCGTGGGCATGAAGTCCACTGGCTGGTTCCAGCTCATCACGCCCTTCCACTTCGGCATGCCGACCTTCGACCCGATGACCATCGTCACGCTGTGCGTGGTGATGATCGTCATCATGATCGAGGGCGTGGGCCAGTTCCTGGCGCTGGCCGAGGTGGTGGAGCGCCCGCTGGCCAAGGACGACATCGCCCGCGGCCTGCGCGCCGACGGCCTGGGCGCCATCATCGGCGGCGTCTTCAACACCTTCACCTACACCTCTTATGCGCAGAACATCGGCCTGGTGCAGGTCACCGGCGTGCGCAGCCGCTGGGTCTGCGTCGCAGCCGGCGCCATGCTGATCGTGCTGAGCAGCTTTCCCAAGATCTCGTTCATCGCGGCCTCGATCCCGCAGTACGTGCTGGGCGGCGCGGCGCTGGTGATGTTCGGCATGGTGGCCGCCACCGGCGTGCGCATCCTGAGCCACGTGGACTTCGTGAACAACCGCAAGAACGCGTACATCGTCGCCATCAGCCTGGCGCTGGGCATGATCCCGCTGGTCGCCGACCGCTTCTTCTCGCAGTTGCCCGAGCTGCTGGCCAAGTTCTGCCAGAACGGCATCCTGCTGGGCACCTTCACCGCGGTGCTGCTGAACGTGCTGTTCCACGCGCACGAAAAAGCGCCGGCCGAGGACGCAGCCCTCGCCACCGCAGAAGGCAAGGCGGCCTGACATGGCAGCCAACCTGCGCAACACCGGCGGCGCGACGCCGCCGCAGCTGGAGCTGAAAGGCATCCGCAAGGTCTACGCCTCCGTGGTGGCGAACGACGGCATCGACCTCGTGGTGCAGCCCGGCGAGATCCACGCCATCCTCGGCGAGAACGGCGCCGGCAAGTCCACGTTGATGAAAATCATCTACGGCGTGACGGCCCCCACCTCGGGCGAGATCCGCTGGCGCGGCGAGCCGGTCAGCGTCGCCAGCCCCAACCATGCCCGCAGCCTCGGCATAGGCATGGTGTTCCAGCACTTCCAGCTGTTCGAGACCCTCACCGTAGTGCAGAACGTGGCGCTGGCCCTGCCCGGCAAGCCCGACCTGGAGGACCTGGCCCAGCGCATCGACGCCGTGGGCCGCCGCTACGGCCTGCCGGTGGACCCGGTGCGCCTGGTGCACACGCTGTCGGTGGGCGAGCGCCAGCGCGTGGAGATCATCCGCTGCCTGCTGCAGAACCCGCGCCTGCTGATCATGGACGAGCCCACCTCGGTGCTCACGCCGCAGGCCGTGCGCAAGCTGTTCGAGACGCTGCGCCAGCTCTCGGATGAGGGCTGCAGCATCCTCTACATCAGCCACAAGCTCGACGAGGTGCGCGAGCTGTGCCACGCCGCCACCGTGCTGCGCAACGGCCGGGTCACCGGCCACTGCACGCCGAGCCGCGAGACCCCGGCCTCGATGGCGCGGCTGATGATCGGCAAGGAGCTGGTGGCCTGCCAGCGCGGCGCGCCCGCCACGCCCGGCGCGGCGCGGCTCGCGCTGCAGGGCCTCAGCCAGCCGGCCTCGCACCCGTTCGGCACCACACTCAAGCACATCGACCTGCAGGTGCGCGCCGGCGAGATCGTCGGCATCGCCGGCGTCTCGGGCAACGGCCAGCAGGAGCTGCTGCAGGCCATCTCCGGCGAGGCGCCGCTGCCGCGCGGCAATGCGGCCATGGTGCGGCTCGACGACCAGCCCGTCGGCCACCTGGGCAGCGCCACGCGGCGCGTGCTGGGCCTGGGCTTCGTGCCCGAGGAGCGGCTGGGCCGCGGCGCCGTGCCGGCGATGAGCCTGTCGGACAACGCCCTGCTCACCGCCCACCGCCAGGGCCTGCTGCAGCGCGGGCTGATCAAGCAGGGTGCGGTGCGCGCCTTTGCCGAGCGCTGCATCGCCGACTTCAAGGTCAAGTGCGGTGGCGCGCAGGCGCCGGCCAACTCGCTGTCGGGCGGCAACCTGCAGAAGTTCATCGTCGGGCGCGAGCTGCTGCAGACGCCCAGCGTGCTGGTGGCCGCGCAGCCCACCTGGGGCGTGGACGTGGGGGCCGCGGCCTTCATCCGCCAGGCCCTGGTGGCGCTGCGCGACGCGGGCGCGGCGGTGCTGGTCGTGTCCGAGGAACTGGACGAGCTGTTCGAGGTCTGCGACCGCATCGCCGTGATCGCCGACGGGCGCCTGTCGCCCGCCGTGCCGACGCAGCAGACCGACGTGGAAACCATTGGCCTGTGGATGAGCGGCCTGTGGCCCGAGGACGGCACGGTGCCGGCGCCCGCCGCCGAAGCCGACGAAAGGAAGGTGTCCCATGCTTAGGTTGGAAGCGCGTCCCGAGGCCTCGCGCCACATGCGCTGGCTGTCGCCGTTGCTGGCGGTGGCGCTCACGCTGCTGGGCGGCGTGGCGCTGTTCGCGGCGCTGGGCCAGAACCCGCTGCAGGGGCTGCGCGTGTTCTTCCTGCAGCCGGTGAACGACCTGTATGGCGTGAGCGAGCTGCTGCTCAAGGCCACGCCGCTGATGCTGATCGGCGTGGGCCTGGCGGTGGGCTTTCGCGCCGGCGTGTGGAACATCGGCGCTGAGGGGCAGTTCATCTGCGGCGCGGTCTTCGCCACCGGCATCGCGCTGCAGGTGGGCGACCAGTCCGCGCCCTGGGCCATCCCGGCGATGGTGGTGGCCGGCGCCATCGGCGGCGCGCTGTGGGCGGCGATCCCGGCGTGGCTGCGCACGCGCTTCGGCACCAACGAGATCCTGGTCTCGCTGATGCTGGTGTACGTGGCGCAGCTGCTGGCCTCGTGGCTGATCTACGGACCCTGGAAGGACCCCGACGGCTACAACTTCCCGCAGACGCGCAACTTCGGCGACAGCGCGCTGCTGCCGCTGCTGATCGAGGGCACGCGGCTGCATGCGGGCTTCGTGCTGGCGCTGGTGGTGCTGCTCGCGGGCTATGTGTTTTTGCAGCGCAGCTTCCAGGGCTTCCAGATGCAGGTGGGCGGCCAGGCGCCCGATGCGGCGCGCTACGCGGGCTTCTCGGCCAACCGCGCCATCTGGTTCGGGCTGCTGGGCGGCGGCGCGCTGGCCGGCGTGGCGGGCATGACCGAGGTGGCCGGCCCCATGGGCCAGCTCACCAGCCAGATCTCGGCGGGCTACGGCTTCGCGGCCATCATCGTGGCCTTCGTCGGGCGGCTGCACCCGGTCGGCATCCTGGGCGCGAGCCTGCTGATGGCGCTGTTCTTCCTGGGTGGCGAGCAGGCGCAGCAGCACATGAACCTGCCGTCGTCGATCTCCAAGGTGTTCCAGGGCATGCTGCTGTTCTTCCTGCTCGCCTCGGATCTGTTCATCGCTTACCGGCTGCGCTGGGAGCGCACCGCATGGAAAGGCCTGCCATGGACAGCTCGCTGATCGCCTCGATCATCGCCGCCACGCTGGTGGCCGGCACCCCGCTGATCATCGTCGCCATCGGCGAGTTGATCACCGAGCGCTCGGGCGTGCTCAACCTGGGCGCCGAGGGCATGATGTCGGTGGGCGCGGTGGCCGCGTTCGCCGCCGCCCATGCCGGCATGGGCCCGTGGACCGCCGCGCTGGTGGGCATGGCCGCGAGCATGGCGATGGCCCTGCTGTTCGGCTACATCACGCTGACCATGCAGGCCAACCAGGTGGCCTCGGGCCTGGCGCTGGCCATCTTCGGCGTGGGGCTGGCGGCCTTCTTCGGCAAGCCCTACGAGTCGGCGCCGCTGGTGGCGGTGCAGCCGCTGCGCATCCCGGTGCTGGCCGACATCCCACTGATCGGGCCGGCGCTGTTCAACCAGCAGGCCCTGGTCTATGTGTCGTGGGCGCTGGTGGGCGGCACCGCGTGGTTCCTGCAGCGCAGCCGCGGCGGCCTGGTGCTGCGCGCGGTGGGCGAGTCGCCGTCGGCCGCGCATGCCGTGGGCTTTCCGGTGCTGGCCATCCGCTACGCCGCCGTGGCCTTCGGCGGCGCGATGGCGGGGCTGGGCGGCGCCTTCCTGTCGGTGTTCTACACGCCGCTGTGGGCCGAGGGCATGGTGGCCGGCCGCGGCTGGATCGCGCTGGCGCTGGTGGTGTTCGCCACCTGGCGGCCGCTGCGCGTGATGGTGGGCGCCTACCTGTTCGGCGGCGTGCTGGTGTCGCAGCTCTTCGTGCAGGGCTCGGGCCTGCAGCTCGAGATACCGGCGCAGTGGCTGTCGGCCCTGCCCTATGTCGCCACCATCGTCGTGCTGGTGCTGATCTCGCGCAACCGGGCGACCATCCGGCTCAACTCCCCTGCATCGCTGGGCCAGGCCTTCCGCCCGGACCGCTGATTCCTTCACCTTCCCACAACCACAACGGAGACAAGATGATGAACCAACGCACCACGCGCTTGCTGGGCCGCATTTCCACGGCGGCAGCCTCCCTGGGCCTGCTGGCCGCCTTCAGCGGCGCAGCGGCGGCTGCTCCGCTGAGCACCTGCTTCCTGTATTCGAACCCCATCGGCGAGAGCGGGTGGACCTACCAGCACGAGCTGGCCCGCAAGGAGCTGGCCGCGGCGATGGGCGACAAGATCACCACCAAGTACGTGGAGAACATCGCCGAGGGCCCCGATGCCGAGCGCGTGATCCGCAACTTCGTGCAGGACGGCTGCCAGCTGATTTTCACGCCGTCGTTCGGCTTCATGGAGCCGACGATGAAGGTGGCGCGCACCGCGCCCAAGGGCGTGATCTTCATGAACGGCAGCGGCTACAAGACCGCGGCCAACGTGGGCGCCTACAACGCGCGCTACTACGAGGGCCGCTACCTTGAGGGCGTGGTCGCCGGCCACATGAGCAAGAGCGGCGACATCGGCTACGTCGGCGCCTTCCCCATCCCCGAGGTGCTGCAGGGCGTGAACGCCTTCGCCCAGGGCATGCGCAGCGTCAACCCCAAGGCCAAGCTGCGGCTGATCTGGGTCAACGCCTGGTACGACCCGGGCAAGGAGCGCGACGCGGCCAACGCCCTCATCAAGCTCGGCGTGGACACGCTGGCCTACGCCACCTCGGGCGTGTCCATCGTCACCACCGGCGAGGAAAAGGGCGTCTACACGCTGGGCTACTACTCCGACATGTCCAAGTTCGGCCCCAAGACCAACCTCACCTCCATCGTGCAGAACTGGGGCGGCTTCTACATCAAGACCGTGGAGGACGTGCTGGCCGGGCGCTGGAAGTCCGAGAACACGCTCGGCGGCCTGCGCGAGGGCATGATCAAGATGCAGCCGCTGAACGCCGCCGTGCCCGCCGAGGTGCGCGAGAAGGTCGCCAAGCTCGGCGAGGAGATCGCCGCCGGCACGCTGAACCCCTTCGCCGGCCCCATCACCGACCAGGAAGGCAAGGTGCGCGTGGCCGCCGGGCAGAACATCTCGGATGCCGACCTGGCCAACATGAACTACCTGGTGCAGGGCGTCGAGGGCCTGCTGCCCAAGCGCTGACGCCATAAAAATGATAGTGGCTGGCGCTTGCTGTGATTGATTTTCGAATACATTCCTATTCAGAATCGAGCCACAACAAGCACCAGCAGCTACTTTTTTAGAAGCACCCATCCACCACCGGGGCGTGCCTCGCGGCCGCCCCTTTCCCACCCAGCCAGACCACCATGGACACCCGCATACTCATCCGCAACGCCCAGTGCATCTTCACCGGCCAGCAGGGCGCGCAGGCCCGCAGCGACGCGACCGACCTGCGCATCGCCGGCGGCGTGGTGGCCGAGATGGGCCGGGGCCTGCAGCCGCAGGAAGGCGAGCGCGTGCTCGACGCGCGCGACTGCGTCATCTACCCCGGCTGGGTCAACACCCACCACCACCTGTTCCAGTCGCTGCTCAAGGGCGTGCCCGCGGGCATCGACCTCACGCTCAGCCCCTGGCTGCAGGCCGTGCCCTTCGCGTATCGCCGCGGCTTCGACGAGAAACGCCTGCGCCTGGCCGCGCGCATCGGCCTGGTCGAGCTGCTGCGTTCGGGCTGCACCACGGTGGCCGACCACCACTACCTCTTCCAGGCCGGCGCCAGCCAGGAGGCCGCCGAGCTGCTGTTCGACGAGGCCGACAAGCTCGGCCTGCGCTTCATGCTGCTGCGCGGCGGCGCCACCGTCACCCGCAAACTTGAAGACAGCGACAAGCTCGTGCAGCCGCCCGAGACGCTGGAGCAGATGATCGCCGCCGTCGAGCAGACCGCCGCGCGCTTCCACCAGCGCGGGCCGCGCGCGCGCCACCGCATCGCCATGGCGCCCACCTCGGTCCATGTCTCGCTGCCCAAGGAGCAGCTCAAGGAAGTGGCCCGCGCCGCGCGCGCCATGGGCCTGCCGCTGCACAGCCACATGTCCGAGTCGGTGGCCTACTTCGAGTACTGCCGCGAGGTGCACAACTGCCTGCCCATCGAGTACCTGGCCGAGCATGAGTGGCTGGGCCCGGACGTGTGGCTGGCCCACCTATGCCACCTCACGCCCGGCGAGATGCGCCTGCTGGGCGAGACCCGCACCGGCATCGCCCACTGCCCGCAGAGCAACGCGCGCTTGGCCGATGGCATCGCGCCCGCGCCGGCGCTGGCCAGGCTCGGCTCGCCAGTGACGATAGGCGTGGACGGCGCCGCCTCCAACGAGGCCGCCGACATGATCAGCGAGCTGCACTTTGCCTGGCTGCTGCACCGCGCCCATGCCGGCGCGCAGGCCCGCCCACGGCCCGAGGGCGCGGGCGAGGAAGGCGCCGACGTGGTGACGGTCGAGCAGATCGTGCACTGGGCCAGCGCCAGCGGCGCGCAGATGCTGGGCTTCGACGGCGTGGGCACGCTGCAGGTCGGCCAAGCCGCCGACCTCGCCGTCTACGGCCTCGACGACCCGCGCTACTTCGGCCTGCACGACCCGGCCATCGGCCCCATCGCCAGCGGCGGCCGCCCGCGCCTGCGCTGGCTGCTGTGCGACGGCAAGGTGATCGCCGAGGACGACGCCATCCCCGGCCTGGACCTGGCCGAACTGCAGGCCCAGGCCCGCGCCGAGGTCAAGGCGCTGATGCAGTCGCTGTAGGCCTTAGCGGATGCAGGCCGTGCCGGCTGGCGTCTGCGGATCGCAGGCCAGCAGGCCCTGCAACTCGAAGATATAGAACCGGGGCCGCTCGCTGCAGGCCACCGTCGTGGCCTTGCCGCTGCGCAGGTTGCGCACCGCCACGCCGGCGCCCAGGTCTTCGCGCCCCTTGGCGCGGGTGAACACGGTGTACGAAAACCCGCCAGAGACAAAGCGCACCGACTGCTCGTACACGCCGCGGTGCGTGTAGACCGCACCCTGGAAGCGCGCCATCGAGCCGGCGCGCTCGCGCGGAAACTCCAGCTCCAGCATCTCGCCCGCGGGGCTCAAGGCACCAAAGCGGTACTGCAGGTACGGCTCGTCCTGCCCCGCGGCCGAGGCGCACAGCGCGATGAACTTGCGCCCGTCCGCAGCCTCGCAGCGAAAGATCGGCCGCTCATCGCCCTCGCAGGCCTGCGCCGCGGCGCAACCCGCGAGTAGGGCCAGGAGCCCGCAAAACCGCACCGCCATGCTCACCATCCATGCCTCCTGCGCGCCGCACCGGCGCCACGCCATTCAGCCACAGGCGGCGCCCCAGCGGAATCCCCGGATACCAGCGCTGCGGCTCAGCGGGCCGAGGGCACGGCCAGGATGCGCTCCGGCGGCGGCAAGTCGATCAGCGCATAGGCGTCGCCGATGGAGCCGCCCAGCCAGCGGTCCCAGTCCTCGGGCTCGATGGGCACCGCGGCCCGCTTGTCCTGCCGCTCGGGCGGCAGCCGCGGATCGGGCTTGTGCATGCGGCCCAGCAGCGGGTGCTCGTCGCAGTTCTCGGTGACCATGGTGTAGCTGGGCACGATCTCGCCGGACACGGGGTCCTTCCACTCGCTCCACAGGCCGGCCAGCGCCCAAGGCTGGCCGTCGGCACGGCGGAAGGTCCACCACACCTCATGGCCGGTCTCCCAGCAGGGCAGGTCGAAACTTTCGGCGGGTATCAGGCAGCGCTGGCCACGGCGCCAGGCATTGCGGAAGGCCCATTTGGCGGCAATGCCCTCGATGCGGGCATGGTGGGTGCTCAGGCGCCGGCCCTCGGCCGTGCGCAGCTCGCGCGTGCGCGACCGCGGCGCGATCATGCCCCACTGCCCCACCACGACCTCGCGCCGGCGGTCGGCGCCGCGCCGCACGAACGGCCCCAGGCCCAGCGGACGCAGTTCGCGGCCCTTGTCGGGATGGGGGCTGCGCCTGCCGATACCCCAGATGCGCTCGATGTCTGCGCGCCCCGGCGATACATAGCGATTGCACATAACGGTTCCATTGTGGCCCTGCCCTGTGAAGCTGCGGCCGCACCGGCGCATGCCAATGCACGAGCCAGGGTTTACTCACCGCAGGCTAGGCGCTGCGCCGCACTCCACCGCAGAGGTAGCAGCCCAGCATGTCCACGATGGCCTGCTCGGTCTGCGCCATGGGATGCGGCGAGCCCGGCGGGATGACCGCCGCATGGATCAGGGACTCCATGGTCCGCAGCACGATCCAGGTCGCCAGGTCCAGGTCCTGCGGGACGACCTCGTCCCGGTGCGCCTCCAGCAACTGGCGAATACGGTGGTGGATGCCCTGGTCGGCCGCGCTCTGGTCCGACGGCGCATCGAAGAAGGGGAATTCCTTCTCCAGCACCCGGTGCAGCTCGGGCGCGACCTGGTGCGCCGCCAGCCAGGCATGCACGATGGCGGCCAGCTGTTCCTGCAAACCCGGTGCCTGGGTGCCCGCGAGCACGGTGTCCATGGCGGCGTGCATTTCCATCGCGTGCCGCTCATGCAGCGCCGTGATCAGCGAATCCTTGTTGGGGAAGTACTGGTACACGGAGCCGACGCTGACCCCGGCGCGCTCGGCGACCAGATTCGTGTTGGTTCCGGCATAGCCGCGCTCGCTCAGAACGCGAGCCGTGGCTTCCAGAATGGCGTCAACCAAGGCCCGTGAGCGGCTTTGGCGGGGGATGCGTCGGGGCTGGGGCAAGGCGGGCATGGGTCGGTCCGAATGCGAGTTTTCAATGCGAGCAATGGCTCATATTCTTCCATATGTCGAGCAAATGCTCATATTTGGAGTGATGGATGTCCATTCTTTCTCATGCGGCGTCGACGGCCGCGGCCTCTCCGCCGCCCGCCACCAACGTCTTTCTCAAGCTGCTGCCACTCACGCTGGCGGTGTTCATCGGATTCCTGACCATCGGCCTGCCGCTGCCGGTCCTGCCGCTGCATGTGCATGGCGGCTTGGGCCTGGGCACGCTGGTGGTGGGCGTGGTCATCGGCGCGCAGTTTGCGGCCGCCCTGCTGTCGCGCGCCTGGGCCGGCAACCTGGCCGATACCCAAGGCGCCAAGCGCGCCGTGGTCACCGGTTTCCTGGTCACCTCTTGCTCGGGCGTCGCCTACCTGGCGTCGCTCGCCTTTCCTGATTCGCCCGCCACGTCGGTCTGGGTGCTGCTCCTGGGTCGTGTGCTGCTGGGCTGCGGAGAAAGCCTGGTCGTCACCGGCGCCCTGAGCTGGGGCATCGGGCTCGTGGGCCCGCAGAACGCAGGCAAGGTCATGGCCTGGGTGGGCACAGCCATGTATGGCGCCTACGCCGCCGGCGCGCCCGCCGGGGTGGCCGTCAACGCGGCCCATGGGTTTGCCGGCATCTCCACGGCCGCCGTCATCCTGCCCTGGCTGGCACTGGTTCTGGTCGTGAACCTGCGGGCGGTCGCCCCCACGGCCGCCCGGCGCACACCGTTCTACCAAGTGCTCGGCGTGGTCGGGGGCGCGGGCTTGGGGCTGGCGCTTTGCAGCGTGGGCTTCGGGGTCATCACGGCCTTCATCGCCCTGCTGTTTGCCGCCCGCGGCTGGGGCAATGCCTCGCTGGCCTTCACCGCGTTCGGGCTGGCCTTCATTGCCGCGCGCCTCTGCTTCGGCCACCTGCCCGACAAGCTGGGAGGCGCCCGCGTGGCCCTGGTCTGCGTGCTGATCGAAGCCCTGGGCCAACTGCTGATCTGGGGGGCACAGACCCCCGCCATGGCGTATGCCGGCGCGGCCCTGACCGGCTTCGGCTACTCGCTGGCCTTCCCGGGCTTTGGCGTCGAGGCCGTGCGCCGCGCGCCACCGCAAAGCCGGGGCGTGGCCATGGGCGCCTATGTCGCTTTTCTCGACATCTCGCTGGGCATCACCGGTCCGGTTCTCGGCGCGGTGGCCGGTGCCTGGAGCGTTGACATCGTCTACCTCGTGGGTGCCATCGTGGTGGCATCTTCACTGCTGGTCGCGGTGCGGTTGCTGGTCACCTCGCCGCAAGGAGTGCGCCATGCATGAGATGGTCCCCAAGCCCCGCACCGCAAGGGCCGTCGGCGTCGTACAGGCCGTGCACTCCATCACCCCGCACATGCGGTGCATCACGGTAGGCGGCAGCGAGATCGCGGAGTTTCTCCACATGGAGGGCATCGACGAGGCCGCGGCCTGGGTCAAGGTCTTTCTACCCTCCGGCGAAGGCCGCGCCTACACGGTACGAAGCATCGACTTCCAGGCCGGCACCCTGGACCTGGACTTTGTGCTGCACGGAGCAGGACCCGACTCCGGCCCCGCCTCTGCCTGGGCATCCCAGGCTTCGGTCGGCGAACCCCTGGGCATTGCCGGGCCCCGCAGCGGCGGGTTCCTGCTCCCCGGCCATGCGCAGTGGGTCATGCTAGCCGGCGACGCAACGGCCCTGCCGGCCATCCAGAGCATCGCCAGCTGCCTGCCTGCCGGCATCAACGCCAAGGTCTATGCCGAACTGCCTTCGCCAGACGACCAGCAGCCCATCGCCAGCCCGGCCAGGCTGCGCACCCAATGGATCACGGCCCAGCCGGAGCCCGGCCTGGGCCTGTGCCAGTCCCTGCTGCACCGCCCCTTGCCGGCCGGGCCGGGCTACCTCTGGATGGCGGGAGAGTCCGCAGCCATCCGGCGGCTGAAACAGCATTACCTGCAGGAGCGGGAGATGCCCCGCCAGAGCGTCAGCGCGAAGGGATATTGGAAGTCGGGGGAGGCTGACCATCGAGAGGCATGAGGTGCTGGGCGGCCGAACTAATTCGAGCGAGATGCTACGGCCTCGTCGCTGCATACGCTGGAAAACTTGCCCTCGTCCTTCCAGATTAAACCGACAAATCAGGCTGGCCGCCAACTTGCATACCGCAAACGCCGAAAGCTATTTTTGAAATAGCTTCACAGCGTCTGGCCATGCACCAAGCCTGCGGCCACACCGCCAAACAGATCGCCTTCGACCTGGGGTATGCCGGAGAACACCTGCGCCAGCGCCGCCCGCAGAGGCTGCAGCGCGGAGGAGCCACCGGTCAGATAGATCGCATCGATCTGCGCCTGCTGCAGCCCTGCCAGTTGCACACAGTGCAGCGCGCAATCGGCCACCTGCACCAGCAAGGCCTGCAGGCACTGCTGCAGGCTGGCGGGCGTCACCTCGGGGCTGAGCGCGGCCTCGAGCCACTCCACATCCAGGCGCTGCGCGCTGTGCTGGCTGGAGACGGCGATCTTGGCCTCTTCCACCGCATTGGCCAGACGATGGCCCCAGTGTTCGTGCAGCAGGCGCATCAACCGGTCATGCAAGGCCGTATCGCGGTAGTTGCTGCGCAGGGCCTGCGCATCACGCAAGCGCGGCGCGGTGTAGAGCCACTGGATCAGATGCCAGGTGGACAGATCGTGAAACACCCCGCTGGGCACTTCGCGGCCCGAAGAGCCCACATGGCCCAGCCCCAGCAAGGGCATGGCCACCTGCAGGCTCAGGCGCCGGTCAAAATCGGTGCCGCCGATGTGCACGCCGGTTGTGGCCAGAATGTCGTCTGCGCGGTCTGCGCGGTGCATGCGCTGCGGCCCCAGGCGGACCACGGTGAAATCCGAGGTGCCACCGCCAATGTCCACCACCAGCACCACCGCTTCGCGCGTGATGCGCTGCTCGTAATCGAGCGCGGCGGCGATCGGCTCGAGCTGAAAGCGCACATCGGCAAAGCCCGCCGCGCGCGCAGCCTGCTCCAGCGCATTCTGTGCCTGCGTATCACGTGCCGCATTGCCATCGACAAAGTGCACGGGCCGGCCCATCACCACCGTGGCGGGCAGCGCGCCCAGCTGGCGCGTGGCCGTGGCGGCCAACTGCCGCACGAACATGGCCACGATGTCCTGGTAGGCCATCAACTGGCCCTGCACCACGGTTTTTTCCTGTATCAGCGCGCTGCCCAGCAGGCTTTTGAGCGAACGCATCAAGCGGCCTTCCGTGCCTTCCAGATAGCGCGCCACCGCATCGCGGCCGAAGTGGGTACGGTGCTCCTCGGTATTGAAGAACACGGCCGTGGGCATGGCCAGCGACACGCCTTCGGCCTGCAGCAGCTGCGAAGGCCCGGCTACCGCCGCATCAGGCTTGAAGGCCATGGCCGAGTTGGAGGTACCGAAATCAATGCCCAGCAAGGCGGACGGGGAGACAGGAGACATAAACAGGAGAAAGACGACGAGAAAGGCAACGCCTTGCCCGCGCAAGCATGCCGCAGGCAAGACACCCCAGGCAGCGCCGGGCGCAGAACAGGCTCAGGCGCTGAGCCAGAACCTTCAAAAATCATAGCTAGTAGCGCTTGATTTTATTGGATTTGAAATGCTTTTCAGAGTTAGCCGCATTCAACGAAGAGTGACGCGCACCAGAGCGAGCGCCAGGCAGGCTACGCAAACACTGGTCTCTCTAGGCGTAAGGGGCAGCCAGGAGCGAGCGCAAACAACCGCATCGATCCACCACTGGAAGACCCGATGCGCCACGCCAAGCGCGAGTGCAAGCGCCTCGCACTGACCACGCTGGAGCATGCGGTCGCACAGGCCTGGATGGCTTTGCGGGCGGTGCAATGCGTGGATGAAGCACAGCGCGCAGCAGCGCAGGAAGGACAGTGATGGCGGACATGGTTGATTGCGGACGACACGTTTTTAAATCATGGGCTGCACAAGTCCCGTCACCGGCCACTGGCGAGTGCCGCGAAAACAGGGCCTTGGGACCATTCGACCCTTCAATGACTGCAGAGCGCGCATGTGCTCTTTATCTCGAAGGCAAGGTGACAAAAAACGCTGAAGCGGCATTCAAGCGTGGATGGAATGCCGCTCAAGCTGAGTACAACACCCAGCGCGCCCAGGCGCAGAAGGGCCAGCAGCAATGACCGAACCGACGTTCACGGTAGAGCAGGCATCCGCTCATGCCAAAGAATGGTGCGCCGATCACCCTGGATGGCAGCGGATTTGTGACGTGCCAAATTCGGACGCGCTCTACAAGACCTTTGCCGAGCTGCCGAAGCGTGTCCAACGGGCATGGGAGGGGCGTGGCGGCGAAGCCGCATGGAAAGAGTTCGGCAACCGGCCATGCAAGGTGCCGCGCGGCTTCATATCCGGCGCCGGCGAGTTCTATCGCAACGTGCTGGACGTTCCTCGATTCCACAACCTGATGACGGTATACAAGACCGGGGCTCGGGAGGGCCAGCAGCCATGAGAAAGAACGTGCTTTCGCTCTCCATCGCTGCAGCGCTCGGCTACTCGACACCCATCCTGATCTTCGGGGAGACGCACTATGTGGTGGCCCCAATGCCACCTGAGCCGCCCTTGCACTTCACCCAATACCTCAAGAAGGAGGCCCGCTATGGCCGCTAACACCATCAACGCAGCAGCGCTCAATGCCCTGCAACTGGCCGACTGGATCGATTCCGACTTTGATCCCGATGAAATGTCCGACGTGGGCTATGACGCCATCACCAAGGAACTGCGTAGCCTCCATGCCAAAGTGAAGGCGCTGGAGGACGAGTACAAGATGCCATCGATAGAGGACGCCTCGCAAGACTGGGCGAAGTGCGATCCGGCGATTGCATTTCATCTTATCGAGCGCCACTCTAACAGCTGGGCAGACGCAGGGAAGATGATGGCCGAGTTCGCCGCAGCAAAGGCAGGCGCAGAGGTGGCTGAGTTGCGGGCGAAATTGGCTGAAGCAAAGGCCGTGCTTGCGCTGGTCGCCTCCTCCACTCCAGCATCAACAGCGCAGCGGCTGACCGATGAGCAAATCGACGCCATTGCCGAGGCCATGCCGGGCGGCACCGCCGGAATGCTCAAGCAGTGGGGCTATCAGCAGTTCGCCCGCAAGATCCTGGAGCTGCGCGCCATGCCGACCTGGGAGCCGCAGTTTGATGTGATGGCCCCTGGTCAGGAGGAGTTGGTGATGCAGTTCTGCCAGGAGATCGCCGGCGAGCGCGGGCAGAAGGGCCGGCTGCCCGACCCGGTGCGCCTGCTGGAGATGGCCGAGGCTCTGTACCAGGCCGAACGGCGCGGCGCCAGCTGCATCGTGAGCACAGCGCCACCTGCAGGAGGAGGTGACCCCGCATGACGGTCGCAGCCGCTGCACCGCCGCACCTCACGGAGGCGGAAATTAACGAGATCTGCAAGCCCCTCACCCAGCACCACGCGCAGATGCGTCACCTGTGCCTGCTGCTGGACGTGGACAGCCTGCCGCGCCGGCCCGATGGGCTGCCGCTGGTGGGCCGCAAGCTCTACGAGGAGAGGATCAACAAGACCGGCACGTACACAGCGCCAGCCGGGTTCAAATGGAGTAGGTAATGGGAAGAAAGCGAGAGCGGGCCTCAGGCTTCGGCCTGCTGCCGCGGATGGAAGCGCGGCCCCACAAGGGCAGCGACAAGGTGACGTACCGGTATCACCCGGTAGGAGGGAAGCCCATCAGCCTGGGCACGGATAAGCGCGCGGCGATCCAGAAGGTGCTGGACCTGAATGGCGTCAGCAACGACACAGGGACCATTGAGGAGCTGTGGAGGACGTACCAGGGAATGCCGCAATGGAAGCGCCTGGGCGAGCGCACAAAGAAGGACTATGCCGTCTACAGCGTGAAGCTGTTGGAAGTCATGGGGAAGGTTTCGGCGCGCCTGGTGCGGCCGGCAGACATCGCCCGTTACCTGCGGGTGGAGCGGGCTGATGCGCCGGTGCGGGGAAACCGCGAGGTGGCCCTGCTCTCCAACCTGATGACGGTTGCCGTTGAGCGCGGCGACATCGATGTGAATCCCTGCAAGCAGGTGAAGCGGAACCTGGAGCGCCCGCGCACCGAGGCGCCGGAGCCGGAGGACCTTGCCCGCTTCATTGAGTGGCTGGGCAAGCAGGGCACACAGCGCATGGTGGTTTCCCTGATGGCCGAATTTGCGGCCATGGCGGGGAGCCGCCGGGTTGAGTTCCTGCACCTGACCTTGCCGCAGATCGACACCAATGGCGAGGTCATTCGCCTGATGCGCGCCAAGCAGCACGGCGGCGCCCACCGGGCAGAGAACGTGCGGATCACACCAGCCATGGAGGGACTTATCCACAGGCTGCAGGCGCTGCCCAGACCCGATGGGTGCCTGCATGTCTTCGTCACCAAGGACGGGAACCCCTACACGGATTCGGGGTTCGCCTCGACCTGGCAGCGGGCCATGTCCAAGGCCATCGAGGACAAGGTGATCCCCCGCCGGTTCACCTTCCACGACCTGCGGGCCTACTACACGACCCAGCACAAGGCGCAATATGGCGACCTGCCAGAGCTGCATGCTGATGTGAAAACCACCGCCAAGATCTACGACCGCTCGCGGGTGTCGATCCGAAAGGGGCTCAGTTGATATTCCCACCGTGGCAATATCAAAGCAAAAAGCGCTGCAACTTTTATAGCTGCAGCGCTTTTAGATTCCTGGTGGCCTGGCGCGGAATCGAACCACGGACACGCGGATTTTCAATCCGCTGCTCTACCAACTGAGCTACCGGGCCAACGAATCGAATTATAGCCTGAAAAAAGCGGCGTTTCGGGAAAGTACTGAAATTAGCCTTTTTTGTTCCGTGTCAGGTCTACGCCCAGTTGCCGCAGCTTGCGGTACAGGTGGGTGCGCTCCAGTCCGGTCTTCTCGGCCACGCGGGTCATTGAGCCGCCTTCGCGGGCCAAGTGGAATTCGAAGTACGCCTTCTCGAAGCCATCGCGCGCTTCGCGCAGCGGCCGGTCGAGGTCGAAGCCCTGGCGTGCATCCGGTAGCGCATCGGCAGCCGCGGGGACAGCAGACACCATGGTGCCGTGGCCTGCGGATGGGCCTGCCCCCGGAGCCACCTCGATCGCTGCCACCGAGGACGATGCGCCGCCATTCACCTGCGCGGCAGATGCGGGTACATTGCGCTGCAGCCCCTGCTCCACTGCCTTGAGCAGCTTCTGCATGGTGATGGGTTTTTCGAGGAAGGAGAATGCGCCGATGCGCGTGGCCTCGACCGCCGTGTCGATGGTGGCGTGGCCGCTCATCATGATGACCGGCATGGTCAGCATGCTGGACATGGACCACTCCTTGAGCAGCGAGACGCCATCGGTGTCGGGCATCCAGATGTCCAGCAGCACGAGGTCGTACTGGCCTTCGTTGCGCGCCGCCCGGGCCTGGGTCGCGTTCTCCGCCACGTCCACGCTATGCCCTTCGTCATTGAGGATCTCCGACAGAAGATCCCGAATGCCTAATTCGTCGTCGACAACCAGAATATTTGCCATAGTTTTTCGAGAATCCGGTACGCAGCTTGAGTCCGCGCCTATGCGGCAACAGCAGCCATCAATGATAGCGACACTTGGGCACCCAGGATTTTTTCTCCCTCCGTTCGATTTGAAATTTCTATGCGTGCGTGGTGCTCGTCGGCGATCTTCTTGACCACCGCCAGCCCCAACCCCGTGCCTTTGGACTTGGTGGTCACATAGGGCTCGAAAGCCCGCTGCAATATAGGGTCCGCAAAGCCGCTGCCACTGTCAGCAATGGTCAAGCGCACCCGTTCGCCCCCGCCCCACCGGGTCGATATCCGGACCGGCGCCACGGGCGCATCGGGCTTGCCGGCCTGCTGCGTGGCGTCCTGCGCGTTCTGCAACAGGTTGTGGATCACCTGCCGCAGCTGCTGGGCATCGCCCATCACGCGCGGCGCAGTCGGGTCCAGATCGGCTTCGATGGGCACGGTTGCGTTTTCTACACCATAGAGGTGCAGCGTGTCTGTAATCAAGTTATTCAGGTCCAGCGGCTGCAGGTCCGCGGCGGGCAGCCGCGCATAGTCGCGGAACTCGTTGACCAGGCGCTTCATCGCGTCCACCTGGTCGACGATGGTGGCCACGGATTTGTTCAGCACCGCGCGGCCCGGCTCGTCGAGCTTGGCCTCAAGCTTCATCTGCAGCCGCTCGGCAGACAGCTGGATGGGCGTCAGCGGGTTCTTGATCTCGTGCGCGAGGCGGCGCGCCACCTCGCCCCAGGCCTGGGCACGCTGCGCAGAGACGATCTCGGAGATGTCGTCGAACACCAGCAGCCGGCGGTTGTCGGGCAGCATGGCGCCGCGCGCGATGAGGTTGATGCTGTCCTGGCTGTGCAGGTGGTGCGGCTCGGCATGCAGATCGAAGGCGCGCTGCCAGTGGTCGAGCCGGCGCTCTGACGAAGCCTCGTGCAGTTGCGCGAACTGCTGCGACACCTCGTGCGCAAACACCTCCAGCCCCTGCACATCTGGCAACAATTTCCCTTCGTAGGCGGCCATGGGAACGCGCAGGATCCGCGTCGCGCCGGGGTTGGAGGTGAGGATGGCGCCGCGCTCGTCGAGCACGATCACGCCGGACGTGAGGTTGTCCATGATGGCCTGCAGGCTCTGGCGGCCTTCGTTGACCTGGCGCATGCTGCGCTCCACCGCCCGGCGCGCATCGAGCAGCTGCTGCGTCATCTCGGCGAACGAGCGTGTCAGGCCGCTGAGCTCGTCCTTGCTGTGCAGGGCCGGCTTGGGCCGCAGGTTGCCCGAGGCCACTTCGCGTACGCCCTCGGCCAACACGAGCAGCGGGCGCACCAGCTCGTTGCCCAGCAGCACCGCCAACACGATGGCACCGAACACGGCGAGGAACAGGCTCAGGGTCAGCGTGCCGATGTACATGCGGCGCAGGCCGTCGCGGGCCAGCGCCCGCTCCTGGTATTCGCGGTTCGCCTCCTGCACCTTGATCGCGTTGGAGACGAGTGCCGGCGGCAGCGCCATTGTGGCCTGCAGAAAGCGCGCATCCGGCACCAGGCCCAGGTCGTTGCTGGCCACCAGCGCCAGCGTCTTCACGCGAGCCTTGGGCTCGGCGTCTGCCGCAGCCGTCATGTCGTCCAGCCCTTCGATCTGGAAGCTGCGCTGCTGCTGCGCTGCCGCGCGCAGCAAGGTGCTGGGCGGCCGATCGGGATTCAGCACGAAGCGCGACTGGCCCGTGCTGGCAATGGCCTGGCCGTTCGCCCCCCACAGTACCACGTCGTCGGCGCCCAGCTGGTCCTTGATGCGCTCGAGCACCACGCCGGCCGAGGCATCGGACACCTGGGCCAGCTGCGTGCTGGCCGTGCGGGTGCGATCGGCCATGGCATTGGCCGTGGTGTCGAGCGTGACGCGCGCCAGGCTCACGCCGGCATCGAGCGCGCCCTCAACCTTGACGTCGAACCAGCTCTCGATGGAGCGCGAGACGAACTGGTACGACACGAAATAGATGACCAGCCCCGGCGCCACGCCCACCAGCGCGAAGGTGGCCGCCAGCTTGAGCAGCAGCTTGCTGCCGAAGCGCCGGTGCAGAAAGCGCCGCAGCAGATAGCCCGCGCCCCACAGCACCACCAGCAGCAGCAGCACAGCCACCGCCACGTTGACACCGAGCAGCCAGCCGAAATTGCGCTCGTACAGCGCGCGGTTGTTGGTGGCGAAGGACAGCAGGAACAGCAGCAGCAGCGCGAGCGCCGCGATCGCGGCCAACCCCACCATGACGGACCAGCGCACGCGCCGCGACGGATGGGCCGCCCGCAGCGACGAAGCCTTGTCGCCCTTCATGGAGTCTCCAGTTCAGGCAGCGGCAGCTGCGTGTTCAGCTGCAGGTTCAGGCCGCTGGCGCCGAAGGGCCCGATCTGGAAGGGCCGCGGCAGCTGCGTCATGTCGAGCCGGAAGCTGAACTTCACCAGGTAGTCGCTGCCGCCGGCAATCTCCGCAGCATCGGCGATCTTCCAGTGCCGCACGCGCTTGATGACGGCCATGACCTCCTCCAGGCTGTCGAAGCTCTGGCCGAGCGACATCGCCATGCCGGATTCGGCGAACGGCGACGACGACAGGTGCAGGCGCCAGCGCCGGGTCAGCGGCTGGAAGCTCAGCCGCAGATAGCGCGCCGCCTTGGCCGCACGCCGGTCGCGCCAGTACCAGCGCTCGGCGATGACCTCGGCCTCCTGCACGAAATAGACGGCCACGCCCTTGTTCAGCGCGTCCTCGATCTGCTCCGACAGCTCGAACTGCAGCGCGATATTGGTGAACGCGCCCTCCGCCGTGCGCTCGAGCTGCATCTCCACCTTGGGCGCTGCCTGGGCCAAACCGGCCCAGAGCGCGCATGCCATGCACACCGCGACGAGCCGGTGCCACAGCAGGTTGCGCACGCCGCCCGCCATCACGGCGCCACCCGCTCCAGCAGCGCGTAGTAGAAGCCGTCGTGATCGCGCGCCAGGTCGGCGGCCTCGCCGCCGTCCAGCAGGCGCTGCGGCAGCAGGTGGCCGGGCGCGGGCAGGCGCCGTGCATCGGCATGCGCCGCCAGGAAGCGCTCGATCTGGTCCTCGCCCTCCTGCCGGAACACCGAGCAGGTGCAATACAACAAGCGCCCGCCCGGCAACACCAGCGGCCACAGCTGCTGCAGCAGGCGCTGCTGGATGGTGGCCAGCTGGTCGATGTCGGTGGCACGGCGCAGCCAGCGCACATCGGGCTGGCGCCGCACGATGCCCGAGGCCGAGCACGGCGCATCGAGCAGCACGCCGTCAAAGCCGGCAATGCCCTGGCGCGCCTGCAGCGCGGGCCACCAGGCCGGCACGTCGGATGCATCCGCCACCAGCATCTCAGCCTGCACGCCCACGCGCGACAAGGTGTCCTGCATGCGCTCGGCACGCCGCGCATCGACCTCGATGGCCACGACCTGGGCGGCCTCGCTGCCGCCCGCATGCTCGAGCAGGTGCGCGGTCTTGCCGCCCGGCGCCGCGCAGGCGTCGAGCACCTGCCAGGGCCGGCCGGCCGGCTTGGCCAAGCCATCGAGCAGCAGCGGCGCCGCCATCTGCGCGGCGCAATCCTGCACCGACACCCGGCCTTCGCCAAAGCCGGGCAACTGGTCGACGGGCACGGCCTGGCGCAACAGAATGGCGGCCGGGCCGATGCCCGCGACGGCATCCAGGCCAGCGTCGGCCAACTGCGCCAGATAGGCATCGCGCGAGACCTGGAGGCCGTTCACCCGCAGGGCCAGCGGCGCCTGGGCGTTGTTGGCCTGCAGGATGTCCTGCCAGTGGTCGGGGTAGTCGTGCTGCAGGCGCTGCAGCCACCAGCGGGGGTGGTTCCAGCGGGCCGCGGGATCATCCGCAACCGCCGCCAGCAGTTCATCGCGCTCGCGCAGAAAGCGACGCAGGCAGCCGTTGATGAAGGCCGCCTGCGCGCGCGTGGCCGGGCGGCGCTTGGCGGCTTCTACGGTCTGGTTCACCAGCGTGAAGGCATCGTAGCGCGGCGGCTCGGGCAGCAGCAGCGCCAGCGCGCTGCACAGCAGGGCATCGGCCGGGGCGGCGGGCTTGCGGGCGGCCAGCCGGCCGCGCAGCGCCTCGGCCGTGCCCAGGTGACGCAGCACCTCGAACAGTAGGGCCTGTACGCCGGGACGCTGCGCCGCATCGACGCGCGCGAGCGCGGTGCGGACCGACTGGCCCTGGCGCACGGCGGCCAGGGCATCGGCCACGGGCAGCAACTGGCTCGCCAGCGCGGGCGCGGCGCCGGCGGGCAGGGCGGTGTGGCGGGAGGGTCGATTCATGTGGCGTCTATTTTGCCGCAGCGGACACTGCCGCAGTGGACACGTCCTGGGCGAACACGGCCGCAGCGAGCGCCACCGCGGTGGCAGGCTGCAGCAGATACTACGTATTTTATAGCTGCTAGCGCTTATTGCATAAGCGCTAGATGCCAATTTGATCAAAAAAAATCCCGCCCCTCCGGATCGGAAGGGGCGGGATGGATCCGTCAGCGGCGCGGACTAGGCGTCCTGCCGCTGGCGCCTGCGGATCAGTCCGCGGCCGGATCGGCGACGCTGTCGCCAGCGCTGGTCACGGCTTCGGCCTCAGCCAGCTCGGCGGCTTCGGCGTCGGCGATGGCGCGGCGCTCGGCCTCGTCCATCGCATCCTTGACCTTGCGGGCCTGGTGGTAGGCCAGGCCGGTACCGGCAGGGATCAGGCGACCGACGATCACGTTCTCCTTCAGGCCACGCAGCTCGTCGCGCTTGCCCATGATGGCAGCCTCGGTGAGCACGCGGGTCGTTTCCTGGAACG
>JBLZYV010000041.1:0-38559 GCA_050282565.1 Comamonas sp. | reverse complement strand
CGATGCCAGCTCCTGGCCGCGCATCAGGCCACCCTTGCCGATGGACATCTCGCGGAAGCGCACGAAGGCCTCGTCGATGAAGACATCGAGCACGCCGGTATCGGAGAAGTCGACCAGGGTCGTGAGCAGCGTGGTGCTCGCCACCGAATCGTCGCCGCGCGCGGCCAGCACGCCCAGCGCATTGACCAGCATGGTGCCGCCCACGCAGAAGCCCAGGGTGTTGATCTGCGGCTGGCCGCTGATCTCCTTGGCGACCTCAATCGCGCGGATGACAGCGTTCTCGATGTAGTCGTCCCAGGTCTGGTTGCCCAGGCCCTCGTCCGGGTTGCGCCAGCTCACCACGAAGGTGCGGTGCCCCTCGCTGACGGCATAGCGGATCAGCGAATTGTCAGGCTGCAGGTCGAGGATGTAGAACTTGTTGATGCAGGGCGGCACGAACAGCAGCGGCCGCTCGTAGACCTGCGCCGTCAGCGGCTTGTACTCGATCAGCTGGAACAGCTCGTTCTCGTAGACCACGGCGCCTTCGGTGGTGGCCACGTTCTTGCCCACCTCGAACTTCGACTCGTCGGTCATCGAGACATGGCCCTGGCGCAGGTCGTTCAGCAAATTCTGCATGCCCTGGGCCAGGCTCTGTCCCTTGGTGTCAATGGCTTTCTGCTGGGCCTCGGCGTTGAAGGCCAGGAAGTTGCTCGGCGCCATCGCCGCCATCCACTGCTCCACGCCGAAAAGGATGCGCGCCCGCGTCTTCTCGTCGCCGACCACGGCGTCGGCCAGCCCCATCATGGTCCGGGCATTGAGCACATAGCTGGCCGCGGAAAACGCCGCCAGCGGGTTCTGCTGCCAGGCGGCGGCGGCAAAGCGCTTGTCCTTGATGCCGCCCACCACGCCCTGCGAGCTTTGCTTCCACAACTCCATGGCTTCCTGCAGGTACTGCTGCTGCAGCTCCCGCAAGCGATCCTGGTCGAAGGCAACCGGCGCCGGGATGTCCGCAGCGGTGCCTGCGGGGGCGCCTGGCACATTCTGGAACGCTTTGAGCGCCTGCGCCCAACCGTTGCTCAACATCTGCATCATCTGCTCGTTTCCGGCGCCCCAAAATGCTTGCTGATTCATAGCCTCTGCTCTATCTGGTGGACAATGATCGCCGTATGGCCGAAACGATACGGCAAGGACGGCAGGCCATGGTCCATGTGTCTCCCCTGCACATTCCCGGGAACCATCTTAGATGCAAAAAAGGGGTCCTCAAGCCGTATTTACGCCATATTTCCCCCAATACGCCTGTTTAAAAAATGTACCTGATAGCCATAGCATGGCTCTATGTCGCGGTGATGATGGCCGTTGTGGAAGCAACCAGTTCGCAGGGCACCCTGCTGGGCGCGTTCTTCACGCTGCTGCTCTATGGATTGCTGCCGCTGTCCATCGTGCTGTATGTGGTCGGCACGCCGGCCCGCAAACGGGCGCTGCGCCGCAAGCAGCTCGAAGAGCAGCAGGCCAGCGCGCCGCCCTCCTCACCGCGGGACCCGTAGCCCGCAAGCCACCCCGTATCCGCCGGTTTGTGAATTTTGTTGGACCCGTGCGGACAGGACGATGAATAGTCCTACACTCCCGCTGCAATCAGGCGGCTAAGCTGCTTCGCAGCAGAGCCTGAGCCCTGTCCTTCACTCTCTGGGAGAAACCAAGTGTCCATCATCGTTACGATTTTTGTAGGTCTGGTTGTCGGCCTGCTGGCGCGCGCGCTCAAGCCTGGCGACGACAAGCTGGGCTGGATCATGACCATCCTGCTGGGCATCGCCGGCTCTTTGCTGGCAACCTATGCCGGCGTGGCCATGGGCTGGTACCGCGAAGGCGAATCCGCCGGCTGGATTGCCTCGATCGTCGGTGCCGTCATCCTGCTGTTCATCTACGGGCTGGTGCGCAGCAAGCGCTGATCCACTCCCGACCGGCGGCCGCTTGCACCAGCCACGATGGCATGGCGCAAGCGGCTTTTTCTTTTCCCTCCCTGAAAGCGGTAACCGATGAAGCTGCGCCACCGACCTCGCCAACCCGATGCACTGGAGCTTGCCCATGCCAGCGGCAATGCCGCCCTGGTCGATGCCGTGCAGGCATCGCGCAAGCTGCTGCACCGCAAGGCGCTATTGGCAGCCGTGGCCAGTGCCACCCCGCTGCCCGGGCTGGACATGGCCGTGGACGCCGCGCTGCTGTCGCGGCTGATTCCGCAGATCAACACCCACTTCGGGCTGAGTGATGCGCAGATCGCCAAACTGACGCCCGAGCGGCGCGACAAGGTGCAGCGCACCGTGAGCATGCTGGGCGGCGTGTTGATCGGCAAGCTGATCACCAAGGACGTCGTGCTGCGCGCGGCGCGCCAGCTGGGCGTGCGCCTGACGGCGCAGCAGGCCTCCAAATACGTGCCCATTGCGGGGCAAGCCGTTTCGGCGGCCCTGGGCTATGCCACACTACGCTACCTTGGGGAGCAGCACTTGCGCGACTGCGTCAAGGTGGCCCATGCGGCAGGCCTGGCGCTGCCGCCGGCGGCCGGCTCCTGATGCCATTTGAGATTGGGTACCGGAATGCTATTGGACGTTGAAGATTCGCAATTGGTGCTGGTGGACTACCAGGCCAAACTGATGCCAGCCATTTTCGAAGGCGAGCAGGCGCTGCAGAACGCGCTGCGCCTGGCCCGCATCGCCAAGGCGGTCGAGGTGCCCGTGTTCGGCACCGAGCAGAACCCCGACCGGCTCGGCACCAACGATGCCGCGCTCAAGGAACTGTGCGACCGCACGCTGCGCAAGCTGTATTTCAGCGCCGTGCCCGAAGGCCTGAACGAATGGCTGCGCCCGCCCGCCAAGGCACCTTCGGGCAACGCCCGCAGCCTGCCCCGGCACCTGCAGAAGCCCGCGGCCCCGGAGGCCCAGCGCAACAGCATCGTGATCGCCGGCTGCGAGGCCCATGTCTGCCTGCTGCAGACCGCGCTCGAGCTGCTGGAAGATGAGTTCGACGTCTGGGTGGTCACCGACGCCTGCAGCTCGCGCACCGAGCGCAACCGCGATGCGGCCTTCGACCGCCTGGCCGGTGCCGGTGCCGAGCTGGTCACCACCGAGATGGTGACCTTCGAGTGGCTGCGCACCTGCGAGCACCCGGAGTTCAAGACCCTGCTGTCGCAGATCAAGTAAGGCAGCCCTCCAGGCTTACGCAGCGTCCGGCCCCAGCAGCGAAAAACTCTGCTGCAAATGGGCCAGAAAGCTGCGGGCCGACACCGACAGGCGCTGTGCGTTTCTGCGGATCAGCGATACCTTGTGCCTGAATGGCGCCAGGTCCTCAATGTCCAGCGCCTGCATGCCCCACTGGCCGGCAATCGCCGCCGTGTAGCCGGGCGCGATCAGAAACCCCGCCCCCTCCTTCACCAGCCCCAGGGCCGCGGTCAGCGTGCCCACCTCGAGATGGCTCTCGTAGGCTATGCCGGTGCTGGCGAAGATCTGGTCCAGGCTGCGGCGGATGCTGTAGGAGCCGCGCAGCGAGATGTAGTTGTAGGGCGCCAATTCCGCAAGCCGCACCTGCTGGCGCCCAGCCAGCGCGTGCTCGCGGTGGACGATGGCATGCATGGCGTCCTCCAGGATCACCGAGCGCTGGATGTCGGGCAGCCCAGCGTCGGCCGCGCAGAAGCCGAAATCCACGGTGCCCGCCATGACGCTGTCGATGGTCTCGTCGGTCGAATACTCGAATATCTCGAAATCGATGCCGGGATACCGCCGCCGGTAACCGGCGATGACCGGTGACAGAAAGCCGTACAGCATCAGCGGCGAGGCCGCGATGCTGACCTTGCCCCGCTCCAGCGTGATCAGCTCCTGCACGCTGCGCTTGGCCGTTTCCATGGTGGCGGTCACATCCAGCGCGAAATGGTAGAACTCGGTCGCCGCCGTGCTGGGCACGACCCGCCGCGTGGTCCGCTCGAACAGCGGCAGGCCGAGCTGGCTTTCGAGTTCGGCAATCATCTTGCTGGCCGCCGACTGCGTGACATGCAGCTTGTTCGCCGCCTCGGTGAAGCTGCCCGAGCGGAACACCGCGAGGAAGACCTCCAGCTGGCGGAAGGTGATATTCATTCCTTCAACTACTCAATGGATTAGAAGAATTCCATTGTGTCATGAGATGGCGGCTTGAATAATTTGGGCATTCCCTTGAAAGCATGCCCATGAACACCCCAACTTCCGCTCCCCAATGCCATGTCTCCCACTCCGATGACGGCGTGGCCACCGTACGTTTCGACAACGGCCGCCTCAACCTGCTCACCGAAGATGCCGCCAACATCTATGCCCGGACCTTGGGCGAGTTGGGCCGGCGCGAGGACATCCGCCTGCTCGTGATCCAGGGCGGCGCCTCGGCCTTCCTGGGCGGCGCGGACATCAAGTTCCTCAAGGATGCCGGCAAGGCCGACATCGACGCCTACATCCGCAGCGTCTACCGGCTGTGCGAGACCATTCGCGACATCCCCTACGCCACCATGTCGGTGATCTCGGGCTACTGCCTGGGCGCGGGCATGGAGGTGGCCGCCGTCTGCGACTTCAAGATCGCCGCGGCCGATGCGCAGTTCGGCATGCCCGAGGTCAAGCTGGGCGTGCCCTCGGTGATCCACGGCGCCATGCTGCCGGGCATGATTGGCTGGACCCACACGCGCGACCTGCTGCTCAGCGGCCGCATCATCCCGGCCGGCCTGGCGCAGGCCTGGGGCCTGGTCACCGACGTGGCCGGCGAATCGGGGCTGGATGCCGCCGTCGCGCACTGGAAGGCCGAGATCCTGGCCAACGGCCCGGTGTCCATGCGCATCCAGAAGAAGCTGATCCGCGACTGGGAGCGCATGCCGCTGCAGGAGGCCATCAACATCGGCATAGAGGGCCTGGTCTCGGCCTACGAGACCGACGAGCCCAAGCGCTACATGGAAGCCTTCCTAGCCAGCCGCAAGCGCCGCGCCGACTGAGCTCAGCCAACCCAGGAGACAAACATGACATTCCAGACATTCCGACGTGGCCTGTTCGTGCTGGCTACGGTACTCGCTGCCGGCGGCGCCCTCGCAGCGGACTACCCTTCGCAGCCCGTCACCCTGGTCGTTCCGTTCGCGGCCGGCGGCATGACCGACATCCTGGCACGCCAGTTCGCCAAGACCCTGCAGACCCGCAGCGGCCAGCCCGCCGTGGTCGACAACAAGCCCGGCGCCGGCGGCATCATCGGCGCCACCCGCGTGGCCCGCGCCAAGCCGGACGGCTACACGCTGCTGATCACCACCACGGCGCACGTGGTGAACCCGTCGATCACCAAGAACCTGCCCTACAACACCGAAAAGGACTTCGCCCCCATTGCCATGCTGGCGCGCACGCCCAATGTGCTGCTGGTGAACCCGTCGCTGCCGGTCAAGACCGTGCAGGAACTGCTGGACTATGCCCGCAAGCACAACGGCGTGAGCTATGGCTCCTCGGGCACCGGCGGCACCACCCACCTCTCGGGCGAACTGCTGGCCGGCAAGACCGGCGCGCCGCTGATCCACGTGCCCTACAAGGGCACGGCACTGGCGGTGAACGACCTGCTCGGCGGGCAAATCCAGGCTTCTTTCGTTGATGGCCTCAGCGCGCTGCGCTACGTCAAGGCTGGCTCGCTGCGCGCCGTCGGCGTTTCGACCAAGGAGCGCAACCCCATGCTGCCCGACGTGCCCACCATCGCCGAGCAAGGCGTGCCCCGCTACGAGACGGAAATCTGGATCGGCCTGTATGCACCCGCCGGCACGCCTCCCGCCCTCCTCGACCAGCTCAACCAGCTGGCGCTCGAATCCATGACCGAGCCCGCCTTCAAGAAGACCCTGGACGAGCAGGCCACCACGGCAGGCACCATGGACGTGGCCCAGATCCGCAGCTATGTCTCGGGCGAGATCCGCAAGTGGGGCGAGATCGTGAAGAAGGCCGGGATCGAGCCCCAATGAGCATGGCAGGCACCACCCGCCGGCTGCCGCTCGCTGGCATCCGCATCCTCGACCTCACCAGCGTCATCATGGGCCCCTATGCCACGCAGATGCTGGCCGAATATGGCGCCGACGTCGTCAAGCTGGAGCCGCCCGAGGGCGACATCATGCGCAACATGGGCCCGCACCGCGAACCGCAGATGGGCCCGGTCTACCTCAACCTGAACCGCGGCAAGCGCAGCGTGGTGCTGGACATGAAGCAGCCCGAGGCGCACGGCATCGTGGCCCAGGCCGTGCGCCACCAGGACGTCTTCGTCACCAACATGCGCCACAAGGCGCTGAAGAAGCTCGGGCTGGACTGGGAAACGCTGTCGCGGCACAACCCGCGGCTCATCTATGTCTTCCTGGCCGGCTTTGCCGAGGACGGCCCGCATGCCGGCAAGCCGGCCTACGACGACCTGATCCAGGGCATGGCCGCGCTGCCCGACCTGGTGCAGACCGCCACCGGCGAGCGCCCCGGCTACCTGCCCATCAACATCGCCGACAAGACCGTGGGCCTGTTCGTCGTGCAGACCGTGCTGGCCGCGCTGCTGGAGCGCATGGCGTCCGACGAGGGCCAGTACATCGAGGTGCCCATGTACGAGACCATGGCCGGCTTCATGCTGTCCGACCACCTGGGCGCAGCCACCTTCGCCGACGAAGCCGCCAGCCAGGCCGGCAATCCACGGCTGCTGTCGCGCTACCGGCGGCCGTACCAGACGGCGGACGGCTGGATCAGCACCATCGTCTACACCGACAAGCACTGGGAAAGTTTTCTGCGCCTGATGGGCGACGAGATGCTGTGGCGCACCGAGGAGCGCTTTCGCAGCATGGCCAGCCGCACGCAGCACATCGATGCGGTCTACGCCTATGTCGAAGAACAGCTGGCGCGCCGCGACACGGCCACCTGGGTTCGCCTGCTGGCCGAGGCGGACATTCCCGTCGCGCCCGTGGCGCGGCTGGGCGGATTGATCGAAGAACTGGAGCAAGGCGGCCAGGGCCTGATCGGCCGCTACCACGACGCGCAGGGCCGGGCCTACCGCGGTATCAACCCCAGCATCCGCTGGCAGCGCACCCCGCTGCGCGCCGGCGCCAAGGCGCCGCACCTGGGCGAGCACACAGAACAGGTGCTGGTGGAATGGGCCGCGGAATCCGCATTGGCCGTGCAGGAGCATCCGGGATAAGGTTTTTGCCACTGGGTGACAATGCCCGGATGTCTCTTACCGACAACGATCTCCAGGCGGACAGCGAGACCGCCGCGGGCGGGCAGCCATCGGACTGGGCCAACGGCTTTGCCCAGTTGCCGCCGGCGTTCTACACCCGGCTGCGCCCCACCCCGCTGCCTGAACCGGTGCTGCGGGCCTGGTCGCCCGAGGTGGCGGCCAGCCTGGGCTGGGATGCCGCCTGGTTCGCCAGCGATGAGGCCGCGCAGGTGCTGGGCGGCAACGCACTGCGCCCCGGCATTGACCCCATCGCCACGGTCTACAGCGGCCACCAGTTCGGCCAGTGGGCCGGGCAGTTGGGCGACGGCCGGGCCATCATGCTCGGCGAAACGGCCACGGGCCAGGAAATCCAGCTCAAGGGCAGCGGCAAGACGCCCTACTCGCGCATGGGCGACGGCCGCGCCGTGCTGCGCTCCAGCATCCGCGAATACCTGTGCAGCGAGGCCATGCACGCGCTGGGCGTGCCCACCACGCGGGCGCTGAGCCTGGTGGCCTCACCGCAGCCGGTCTACCGCGAGACGGTGGAGACCGCCGCCGTCGTGGCCCGCGTGGCGCCGAGCTTCGTGCGCTTCGGCCATTTCGAGCATTTCGCCGCGCGCGACCAGATCGATGCGCTGCGCACGCTGGCGGACTATGTCATCGAGCGCTACTATCCCGCGCTGCAGTCCCAGCCGGGCACGGCCCAGGAACGCTATGCAGGCCTGCTGCGCGAAGTGTCGCTGCGCACCGCCGGGCTGCTGGCCCACTGGCAGGCCATAGGCTTTTGCCATGGCGTGATGAACACCGACAACATGAGCATGCTGGGGCTGACGCTGGACTACGGCCCCTTCCAGTTCCTCGACCATTTCGACGCCAACCACATCTGCAACCACAGCGACACCAGCGGCCGCTACGCCTTTGCGCGCCAGCCGCAGATCGCCTACTGGAACCTGTTCTGCCTGGGCCAGGCGCTGCTGCCGCTGATCGAGGACGAGAAGGCCACCGTCGCGGCCATCGACGTCTACAAGGACCGGCTGCAGCAGGCCTTTGCGCAGCGCATGGCGCCCAAGCTGGGCCTGGATCTGGCCGGCGCCGAGGCGCTGATCGGCCCGCTGCTGTCGCTGCTGCAGACGCATACGGTGGACTACACGCTCTTCTGGCGCCGGCTGTCGCATGCCGTGGCCGACGGCGGCTACGATGCAGTCGGCAGCCTGTTCGGCGGTAGCAGCGGCTGGCAGGACTGGCTGCTACAGTATCAAGAGCGCATTGCGCTCATGGATGCTGCGCAAGCGGCCAATTCGATGCTGAAGATTAATCCCAAGTACATTCTGCGGAACTACCTGGGCCAATCGGTGATCGAAGCGGCACAGCAGGGCGACTGGCAACCGCTGCACGACTTGCAAGCCGTGCTGCAATCGCCCTATGAAGAACACCCGGCCTTCGAGGACTGGGCCCAACCGCCGCCCGACTGGGCGCGGCACATCGAGATCAGCTGTTCATCATGACCCATCCCATCACCAAGACCGACGCCGAATGGCAGGCCGAGCTGGCCGCCAAGCATGCCGAGCCGCAGGCCTTCCAGGTTACGCGCCATGCGGCCACCGAGCGCCCGTTCACCGGCAAGTACGAGGCGCACTGGGCCGACGGCAGCTACCACTGCATCTGCTGCGGCGCCAAGCTGTTCGACTCGAGCACCAAGTTCGACGCCGGCTGCGGCTGGCCGAGCTTTTCCGAGGCTGTGCCCGGCGCCATCGCCGAGCATGTGGACCGCAGCCACGGCATGGTGCGCGTCGAGACGGTGTGCGCCAGCTGCGGCGCGCACCTGGGCCACGTCTTTCCCGACGGCCCGGCGCCCACCGGCCTGCGCTACTGCATGAATTCGGCTTCGCTCGATTTCGAGGCCGACGGCCAGCCCTAAACTCCCCCCTTTCCTCATTGTTGCCAAGGCCAATCCCACGCCATGAAGCTGCTCATTGAATTCTTCCCGATCCTGCTGTTCTTCGCGGCTTTCAAGCTGTGGGGCATCTTCGTTGCCACGGCCGTCGCGATCGCCGCCACCGTGGTGCAGATCGCCTACCTGCGCTACAAGCACGGCAAGGTCGAGCCCATGCAATGGATCAGCCTGGGCGTGATCGTGCTGTTTGGCGGCGCCACGCTGATCTCGCACAACGACACCTTCATCAAGTGGAAGCCCACGGTGCTGTACTGGGTGATGGCCGTGGTGCTGCTGGGCGGCCAGTGGCTGTTCAAGAAGAACCTGATGCAAAAGCTCATGGGCGCGCAGATGCAGCTGCCCGCCCCCGTCTGGAACACGGTGAACTACAGCTGGGCCGTGTTCTTCGCGGCCATGGGCGTGCTGAACCTGTGGGTGGCCTTCAACTTCGACCTGGATACCTGGGCCACCTTCAAGATGTTCGGCGGCCTGGGCCTGATGGTTGCCTTCGTCATCGTGCAGGCCATCTACCTGAGCCGCTACCTCAAGGACAGCGACACCGGCTCGTCCGCCCACGAGTGACCCGTATGCAACCCCAGGACATCACCGCGCCCGCCATCGAGGCGGCCCTGCGCAGCGCATTCCAGCCCACGCAGCTCGAAGTCATCGACGAAAGCTGGCAGCACGCCGGCCACGCCGGCGCCAACGGATCAGGCTTCGGCACGCATTTCCGCGTACGCATCGGTTCACCGATTTTTACGGCTCGTTCCAGAGTGGCGCAGCATCGCCTTGTGTATGATGCGCTGCAAGAATTCCTGGATGCGGGGCTGCACGCCCTGGCCATCGAAATTCTGTGATGCCCTGCCGGGCGGACGGAACTCCGGCATGCGCATCGTACTCACACCACTTTCATAAACCGTTTGGAATCCGCATGAAAAAACAGCTCCTGAGCGCCCTCGTTGCTACCGCTGCATTGGGCATGAGCACCGCCGTATTGGCGCAAAACCTGGCTGTGGTCAATGGCAAGCCGGTTCCCGCGTCGCTGCTGAGCACGATCAAGCAGCAATTCGAGCAGAACGGCCGCCCGGTGCCGCCCGAACAGGAAGCCCAGCTCAAGGACGCCCTGATCGAGCGCGAGATCTACGCCCAGGAAGCCCGCAAGCAGGGCCTGGATGCCACCGAGTCGTTCAAGAACCAGGTGGAACTCAATCGCCAGGGCCTGCTGGCCCAGGAGCTGTTCGCCAAGTACGAGAAGTCCCATCCGGTCACGGACGAGGCGGCCAAGGCCGAGTACAACAAGCTGGTCGCCGCCAACAGCGGCAAGGAATACCACGCCGCCCACATCCTGGTCGAGTCCGAGGACAAGGCCAAGGCCCTGATCGCCCAGATCAAGAAGGGTGGCAAGTTCGCCGACCTGGCCAAGAAGGAATCGAAGGACCCCGGATCCGGCCAGCGCGGCGGCGATCTGGACTGGGCCAATGCTTCCAGCTACGTGCCCGAGTTCTCGGAAGCCATGACCAAGCTGAAGAAGGGCGAGATGACGAGCCAGCCCGTCAAGACCCAGTTCGGCTACCACATCATCCGCGTGGACGACATCCGCGAAGCCCAGGCGCCCAAGTTCGAGGACGTGAAGCCCCAGGTCGTGCAGAAGTTGCGCCAGGAGAGCCTCCAGAAGTACCAGCAGGAACTGCGCGAAAAGGCCAAGGTGGAATAAGCCGCCGGCCCTGCCCGCCCTACAACAAAGCCCCTGGCAGCCGCCAGGGGCTTTGTGCTTTCTGAGGTATCGTTTTAAAAATGATAGCTTCCAGCGCCTGATACATGAGGAATTCAAATACATTCATATTCGAAATCCTTGTAGAGCAAGCGCCAGCAGCTCCTGTTTTTGATCAACCGCCCGATGCCCCGCCATCGGAATGCAGCAGCGCCTGCATCAGCCGGTTGGCCATGCCCTGCAGCAGTTCGAGCTCGTCGGCCTGCAGCGTGCGTGGCCGGTCGTCGAACACCACCAGCGCGCCCAGGATGTGCGACTTGCGGTCCACCAGCGGCGCCGCGGCAAAGCTGCGTATGCCATGCGCCAGCAGCAGCGGGTGCTGCGCAAAGCGCGGATCGCGCTGCACGTCGCCCACCACGACCAGGCCCTTCTCGGCCACCACGTGGGCGCTGACGGACTCGTCGCGCGGCAGCCCGCCCTGCGGCGCGTCGGTGCGGCTCCTGACGAGCAGGCTGCGCGGCGTGTGCACCCAGTCCGCATCCACCCAGGCCACATGGGCCCAGCGCACCTGGAAGGCGTGCATGGCCTGCACGGCGCATTCCTGGCAGGCGTCCACGCCGGCGGCCTGCAGCACGCCGCTGGCATGCAGCGCCGCCACGCGCTGCGCATCGCCACGGGGCCGCTCGGCCGGCAGGTAGGGCAGCGGCCCCGCGGCCTGCAGCACATGCTCCACGCGCAGCGCCAGCTCGCGCGCGCTGTTCACCACCACGTCCACGCCCAGCGCCTCGGCGGCGCCGGGCTGGCGCAGCTCGTCGCCGGCGTTCCAGGCGGCCACGGCGATCTTCACCTGCGGCCAGCGCCCGCGCAGGCGGCGGCACATCTGGCGCACCGCCGCCTGGGGGTGCGGGCTGAAGGTGGACAGGCACACCAGCTGCGGGTTGCGCCAGTCGGCAAAGTCGCCGTCCGCCGCCAGGTGGGGCAGCGCGTACTCGGAGCAGCCGGCGTCGTAGCCCTGCACGCCCAGCATGTGGGCCAGCATGGCGGCGGCCAGTGCGTCGATCTCCCAGCGCAACCCCACGCAGTGGACCACGGGGCCGGCCTGGCCCGGCCGCGCGGGAAAGCGCTGCTGCAGTTCCTCGATCAGCTCGGAGGTGCCCAGCGACAGGCGCAGCCGGTGCTCGGCGGTGATGTACTCGCTGTTGTTGCGGCTGGCGATGGTGAGGGCGGGGATTGCCACCTCGTCGTAGAACTGCGTGACCGCGGCCGCCTTCTGCTGCGGCTCGGCGCGGGACGGCAGATGGGCGCGGATGGACTCCTTGGCCACGTCCACCGCCGCCTCCACATTGGCGCTGAGCAGCCGCTGGTAGAGCTTGTGCGCCGGGTCCAGCACCGACTTGCTGCCCAGCAGCACCTCCATGAAGCCCAGCGCTGGAATGTAGCGCCCCAGCACCAGCAGGCACACGGTCAGCGGCGTCGACAGGATCAGGCCGATCGGCCCCCACAGCGCGGTCCAGAACGTGGCCGCCAGGATGATGGACAGCGTGGACAGCCCGGTGCTCGCGCCGTACAGCCAGGGCTCGATCACGTTGTTGCTGAGCAGCTCGAGCAGCACGATCAGCGCCAGGGTCCACAGCAGCAGGTTCCAGCCCGGGTCGACCGCAAAGGCCAGCAGCAGCGGGAATACCGCCGACACCATGGGCCCGATGTAGGGCACGAAGCGCATCACCGCCGCCAGCGCGCCCCACAGCACGGCGCCGGGCACGCCTATCCACCACAGGCCCAGCGCCATCGGGATGCCGTAGCTCACGTTGACGACCAGCTGCATGCGCAGGTACTGGCCGATGCGGGTCGAGGCCTCGTCCAGCGCGTCGGTGGCCATGTGCATGTTCGGCCCCATCAGCCGGATCAGGCGGTCCTGCAGGTCGCTGCGGTCGAGCAGGATCAGGATCACGAACAGCAGCACGATGCCCACCATGGCTACGGGCTCGCCCAGCCGGGCCAGCATCTCGGCGGCCTGCTCCAGCGGCCGGTTGGCCGGCGGCTGGATCTCCACCTTCTGCACGCGCGCCGGCCGCGCTGGCGCGGCGCGGCCCGAGGCGTCGGCGGGCGCCACCTTGGCGATCTCGGTCTCGACGGTGTTGAACACCTGCCGCGCCCCATCGAGCACGCCGGGGCCCTGGGCGTAGACCCGCAGGTGGCGCAGCTTCTGGCGGATGGTGTTCTGGTAAGTGGGCAGCTCCTCGCTCAGCTGGGTGACCTGGCTGCCCAGATACAGCACGCCCGCCCCTATGCTGCCCACGGCCAGCGCCACCACCAGCAGCACGGCCGCCATGCGCGGCAGCCAGAGGTGGCGCAGCAGCCGCACCAGCGGATCGAGCAGAAAGCCCAGCAGCGAGGCCAGCGCCAGCGGGATGAGCAGGTCGCGCCCCACATAGAGCGCCAGGATGACCAGCGCCCCGATCACCAGGCCCACCATCAGGCGCACCCCGGGCACCAGCGACGACAGCTGCGCCAGCACCTGCTGCTGGCGCGGCTGCGCCGCGCCGTCGCCCACAGCGGCACGATCCTCGGTTTCCTGGCTGCCCGGCTCCAATGGCATCTATCCCTCGCTTCCCTGCCCGGTCGTCGTCCGGGCCAGCAAGCATATTAAAGGGCCTGGGGGGCAGCCGCCATGTCAGCGGGCATTGGATGCGGATGACGGATCAGGGCGCGCCCAGCGGCCGCTTCAGCTCATCCAGGTAGCGCGTGCGGGCGGCCACGCCGGTGTTCGCGAAATCGGTGAACACGCCATCCACGCCGGCGCGGTAGAACGCCAGGTATTCCTGCACCGGATCGCCCTGGTAGGCAGCGGCCAGGTATTTCTTTTCGTTGCGGAAGGTGAAGACATGCACGAACAGCCCGGCCTTGTGGGCATCGGCGATCAGGCTGGTGGGCTCGACCGTGTTCACGTCGGCCAGGCCCGCGCCCTCCTTGTAAGGCACGGCACGCAGCCGCATGGCCTGCGGCTTCCAGGGGCCGATGCCGTCGGCATACGTCTTGATCTCGGCCAGGCCCTGGGGCGTGAGCATCTCGCCGAAGTAGCGGCCGTCGCCAGCCAGCGTCCAGCTGTAGGGACGTGCGCTGACGAAGTTGTACTGGTCGTCCGTCTTGTAGACCATGGCGCCGCTGCGGTAGTCCACGTCGTTGCCATCCACCAGCTGCACCACGCGCGTGTTCAGCCCGATGGAGCGCATGTACTTGAGGCTGGCCGGGTCGAAGCTCTGCACCAGGATGGGCGCATCCTTGCGGTTGAGGTTGTTGTCCTTGACCAGCTTGACGATGGCATCCTCGAAGGGGTGCTCGCCGCTGCCGCAGCCGTTGGCGATGGCCTGCTGGTTGTTCCAGTAGGGGTTCTTGGCCTCGGGGTAGACCGTGATCGTGCGGCCGGTGGCGGCGCTCTTGGCCTTGGCGATATCGATGATCTCCTGCATGGTCATCACCGGGAACTTGCCGTTGAGCTCGGTCGGTCGCTCGTTGCGGGCGTCGTACGTGGTACCGCCAATCCACTGCTTGAGTTCGGCCGCGGTGAAGTCGGTGATGGACCAGTCGCCGGTGTGGTCCTCTCCGTCCACCACCAGCGACTTGAGCACCGACTTGGGATCGTTCGGATCGGTGCGGTCGCTCAGGTAGGTGGCGGGGCCGCCATAAGTGACCAGCGAATACTTGACGGGCACCTCGACGCCGGGCACGGTGCGCTTGCGGGCCGCCACCGCGGCATTGGTCTTGGCGACCTCGGCGATATTGGTGTTGTCGCTGAGCCAGGGATTGTGGCGCGCCACCAGCACGCAGTCCTTGCTCAGGTGCAGATCCTCTTCCAGCGAGTCGGCGCCGGCATCGGCCGCAGCCTCGTAGCCCGGCCGGGTCTGCTCGGGGTACAGCCCCGGCAGCCCGCGGTGGCCGACGACCAGCGGCGGCTTGCCGTCCAGCGTGCGCAATTGCGGGCTGCTGCCGTCGCCGCCCCCGCAGGCGGCCAGCAGCAGCGATACGCCCACGGCGGGGCCGGCCAGCTTCAGGCCACGTGCTGTTAGGGATTTTGAATGGGCCATGACACAGGTATTGAAAATGAAAGATGCTGCATTGTTCAGTTGCAACATGTCAATCCGGTGACGGCACCAGGCTGTATCCACATGTCAGGAGATTCAGCCGCACAGGTGCGGCGCCATCAGCGCGCCGAACCAGTCTATGAAGGCCGCGAGCCGGCGCGAGCGATGGCGGCGGTGCGGGTACAGCAGCGACACCGGCATGGGCGCGGCGCGGTGCCCGGGCATGACTTCGGCCAGCCGCCCCGCATCGAGCAGGTGCTGCACGTCGTAGCGGGGGATCTGGATCAGCCCGAGCCCGGCGCGGCAGGCGGCGATATAGGTCTCGACATTGTTCACCGCGACCCGGCTGGCCACCTCGGCCGCCTGCAGCCGCCCTGCGCCATCGACCCACTCCCACGGCGCGCGACGGCCCGCCTGCGGTGCACCATAGCCGATGGCCAGGTGCCCGTCATGCAATTCGTCGGGGTGCCGGGGCTCGCCATGCGCCTGCAGGTAGGCCGGGCTGGCGCAGTTGACCAGCTCGATGCAGCCCAGCCGGTGCACCACCAGGCTGCTGTCTTCGAGCACGCCGATGCGCACCACGCAGTCCACGCCCTCCTCCACCAGGTCGATGGCCCGGTCGGTGGAGCCCACATGCAGCTGCAGCTGCGGGTGCTGCACCAGCAGGCCGGGCAGCGCCGGCGCCACCAGCCGCCGCGCGATGCGGCTGGGCATGTCCACGCGCAGCTGACCGCTGACCTGGCTGCGGCTGGTGTGAAAGAGCTGGTCCACGTCCTCCAGCTCCTGCAGCAGGGGCTGCAGCCGCTGCATGAGGCGCGCGCCGTCGGCGCTGAGGCTGACCTTGCGCGTCGTGCGGTGCAGCAGGCGCACGCCCATGTGGGCCTCGAGCTGCTGGACGGCGGCGGTGACGCTGGCGCGCGGCAGGTCCAGCACCCGGGCGGCCTGGATGAAGCTGCCCTGGTCGGCCACCTGCACGAAGATGCGGTACTGGTCGAATCGATCCATGCGCGCCATTGTGCAGCGCCGGCGGCGCCCGCGGCTTACTTGGTGGTGTAGCCGCCGTTGATCAGAATGGTCTGGCCGGTGATCCACCAGCCATCGCTCACCAGGTGGCGGATAAATGGCACCACGTCCTCGATGTGCGTGAGCCCGGTGGGCGAGAACGGCGACAACGCGGCCGCCGTCTTGTGGTAGGCCACGGCATCGGCGCCTTCGGCGGGGTAGAAGAACGGTGTGTCCATCGGGCCTGGGCCCACGGCGGTCACCGAGATGCCGCGCGCGCCAAACTCCTTGGCCGCCGCGCGGGTGAAGTGCTCGACCGGCGCCTTGGTGCCCGCGTAGGACGCATAGAACGGCGTGAACGCGCCCAGCAGCGAGGTCACCAGGGTCACGACCTTGCCGTTGTCGTTGACGTGCCTGCCGGCCTCCTTCAGGAAGAAGAACGCGGACTTGCTGTTGACGGCTGCCATGTCGTCGTACTCGGCCTCGGTGATGTCCACCAGTGGCTTCTTCAGCACCTTGCCCACGGTGTTGATGGCAATGTCGGGCCGGCCCACCGCGGCGATGGCGTCGGCGAACAGCTTTTCCATCGCGGCGGCGCTGCTCAGGTCGGCCTGCAGCGCCACGCCCTGGGCGCCGGCGGCCTCGATGGCGGCCACCGTCGCATCGGCATCGGCCTTGGAGGAAGCGCTGTTGTAGTGCACGGCCACGGCCTTGGCACCCTGGGCCGCCAGGTCACGGGCGATCAGGCCGCCGAGGTTCTTGGCGCCGCCGGCGATCAAGGCTACCTTGCCGCGAATCGAATGGTCTGCCATGGGTATCTCCTGCTTCGGTTGCTAAAAGCCGGAGTCTACGCAGCACTATCGATGCGATAAAGACGATAGATGTGGATGGATTGTCCAGGAAATCCACCCAATCCCCGCCCTGCGCCCTACTTGTGGCTGAGCCTGCGCACCGCCCAGTCGCCCAGGCTCTGGATCACCTGCACGAACAGGATCAGGATCAGCACCACGGCCAGCATCACGTCCGGCAGGAAGCGCTGGTAGCCGTAGCGGATGCCCAGATCGCCCAGGCCGCCGCCGCCGATCGCGCCGGCCATGGCCGAGTAGCCGGTCAGGCTGACGAAGCTGATCGTCAGGCCCGCGACGATGCCGGGCATGGCCTCGGGCAGCAGCACCTTCCAGACGATCTGCCACGAGGTCGCGCCCATGGCCTGGGCGGCCTCGATCAGGCCGTTGTCCACCTCGCGCAGCGAGGCCTCGACCAGGCGGGCCACGAAGGGCGCGGCCGCCAGCGTCAGCGGCACGATCGCCGCCGCCGTGCCGATCGACGAGCCCACGATCAAGCGCGTGAACGGGATGATGGCCACCAGCAGGATGATGAAGGGCGTGGAGCGCACGGCGTTCACCAGCCAGCCCACGATGCGGTTCAGCGGGCCGTTCTCGAGCACGCCGCCGCGGTCGGTCAGGCGCAGGAACACGCCGAGCGGAATGCCGATCAGCGCCCCCGCGATGCCCGAAATGCCGACCATGATGAGCGTCTCCCACAGCGAGGTGGCGAACAGCTCCAGCATCATTTCCGAAAAATTCTCAAACATGCTTGCCTCCGCCCTCAGTGGTTGACTTCCTGCACCTGCACGCCGCTGGCCTGCAGCGCCACGATGGCTGCCTCCAGTTGTTGCTGGTCGCCGCTGGCGTAGACCGCCAGAAAGCCGAAGGTCTGCTCCTGGATCTCATCGACCTGGCCGTTGAGGATGCTCAGGTCCAGCCCGAAATCGCGGATCAGCCGCGACAGGATGGGCTGGTAGGCCTGTTCGCCGGCATAGGACAGACGCAGCAGCTTCCCGCTGCCGTGGGTGCGCTGCGCCTCGAGCGCCCTCACACGATCCATCACGCTGGCGGGCAGTTCCTGCGGCACGATCTCGTCGATCAGGCTCCGGGTGATGGGCTGCTGCGGGCGGGTGAACACATCGATCACCGAGCCCAGCTCCACCACGCGCCCGGCCTCCATCACCGCGACGCGGTCGGCGATCTGCTTGACCACCTGCATCTGGTGCGTGATGAGCACCACCGTCAGGCCCATGTCGCGGTTGATCTGCTTGAGCAGCGCCAGGATGGCGCGCGTGGTTTCCGGGTCCAGCGCCGACGTGGCCTCGTCGCTCAGCAGGACCTTGGGGTGGTTGGCCAGGGCGCGGGCAATGCCCACGCGCTGCTTCTGGCCGCCCGACAGCTGCGCCGGAAAACGATCGAGCAGCGCGGCCAGCCCCACCAGGTCGAGCAGCGGCTCGATCCGCTGCCGGATCGCGGCCTTGTCCATGCCCGCCAGCTCCAGCGGCAGGGCGGCGTTGTCGAACACGGTGCGCGACGACAGCAAGTTGAAGTGCTGGAACACCATGCCGATGTCGCGCCGCGCCTCGCGCAGCCGGGCGTCGCCGAGCTGTGTCAGGTCGTGGCCGTTGACGATCACCTGCCCGGTGGTCGGGCGGTTGAGCAGGTTGATGTTGCGCACCAGCGAGCTCTTGCCGGCGCCGCTGCGGCCGATGATGCCGAACACCTCGCCCGCGCCGATCGCGAGGTCGATGCCGCGCAGCGCATGCACCGGCCCGTGGGGGCTCGGGTAGGTCTGGGTGATACCTTTTAATTCGATCATGGAAACAAACAACAAGGCGCCGCGGACGGCGCCTTCAAAAGAAAAGCAAGGCGGCACTGTAAGCCACTGCGGCCCCGGTACCAAAGAATGAAATTTTAGTTCTTTGGTACTTTGAGTTATGAGGCAAAGGGATTTTGCCGCACCGCGCAAGCAAAAACGGCAATCCGAAGCCTCCGGATTGCCGTCGTCACGAAGCGCCGCGGACTCAGTTCAGCGGCGTCTTCTTGCCGTCGCGGTACACGTACAGCGTGATCGCGGGGTTCTTCAGGTCGCCGTTGGCCTCGAACTCGATGTTCGCCGTCACACCCTTGTAGTGCGACTTCTTCAGCTCGGGGATATAGACCTTCGGGTCCCACGAGCCGGCGCGCTTCATCGCGTCGATCAGCAGCATGGTCGCGTCATAGGTGTAGGGGCTGTACAGCACGTACTGGCCGGGGTACTTGGCGTCGTAGCGCGCCTTCCAGGCCGTGCCGCCGGGCATCTTGGCCAGCGACAGCGCGCCCTCGGCGCAGACCACGCTGTCCAGCGCCTTGGAGTTCGCCGACAGCTTGGGCAGCTCGGTGGTGCAGATGCCGTCGCCGCCGAAGTACTTGACCTTGGACAGGCCCAGCTGCTGCATCTGGCGCAGCATGGGGCCGGCCTGCGCGTCCATGCCGCCGTAGAAGATGGCATCGGGCTTCTGGGCCTTGATGGCGGTGAGGATGGCCATGAAGTCGGTGGCCTTGTCGGTGGTGAACTGGTCGCTGACCACGCTCACGCCCAGCTCGGCCGAGGCCTTCTTGAACACGCCGGCCACGCCCTGGCCGTAGGCGGTGCGGTCGTCCACCACGGCCACGCGCTTGACGCCCAGCGTGCGCGCCGAGTACAGGGCCAGGCCCGCGCCCAGCGCATTGTCGTTGGCGATGATGCGGTAGGTGGTGTTGTAGCCGGGCTTGGTCAGGTCGGGGTTGGTGGCCGCGCCGGTCACGTGCGGGATGCCGCAGTCGTTGTAGACCTTGGACGCGGGGATCGTCGTGCCCGAGTTCAGGTGCCCGACCACGCCGGCCACCTTGGCGTCGCAGAGCTTCTGCGCCACGGCGGTGCCCTGCTTGGGATCGGCGGCGTCGTCCTCGGCCACCAGCTCGAACTTGACCTTCTTGCCGCCGATGGTCACGCCTTGCGCGTTGGCTTCCTCGATGGCCATGCGGGCGCCGTTTTCGTTGTCCTTGCCGAAGTGGGCCTGCGGACCGGAGGCCGGCCCCACGTGGCCGATCTTCACCACCACGTCCTGGGCCGACACGGTGCCCACCAAGGCGCCCAAGGCTGCCAGGGCCACGATACTGTGCTTCATCTGCATGGAACTCTCCGCTTTCCGTTATGGTTAAAGAATGGTTGTCGCGTCATGCGGGCGGCGCCGTCCGGGCGCCTGCCTCATCGGCCGTCCTTCAGCTCCTGCTGCACGGCATCCCCCACGGTGTCTCGCACGACTGCTTCTATTTTTTCACTCAGGGGCGCAAGCATAGCCTGTGTGTGCTGCCGCACCAAGTCCTCGATGGCGCCTGCCAGCTGCGCCTGTAGCGCGGCCTGCACACGCTGCAGCACGCGCTGCGTAAGCTGCCCCTCGAAGTCCTCTGCCAAATTGATAGCTGCTGGCGCTTGTTCCTCCTGGGCTGGAGGCATATTTGGCTGCAAATCCTCGGCAGCGAGCGGTGCCGGCACCTCGGCGGGCTCCGCCCAGCCGGCGCGGCTGGTACGGGTCTGGGCCAGCGCCTCGTCCGCCGGCAGGCTGCTGGCGCCCAAGGCCGCTTCGGGTTCGTCGCCCTCCGCGCCCTCGTCGAAAGCCACCACCTCGGTCAGGGTCGGGACGAATTTCGGTGGAATCCTCGGCTCCATGCGATTCACTCCTGCGCGTCCGGGCGCATGTCCAGGTCGTGCCGCTCGATGGCATGGCCACCGGCCTGGTAGGCGCGCCAGCGTTGCCGGGCGGCGCTGCGGTCTGCCTCGTCCTCGGCGCTCACCACCTCGATGACGCGCTCGAAGCGCTCGAAACCCGCCGGCGTCGCCGCCTGCAGGTTGAGCAATACCTGATGGTGCGGCAGGCGCTCGTCGAGCTTCTGCGCCAACACCGTGGGCGAGGCCTGCAGCACCTCGGGCGCAGCATCGGCCAGGCAGTGCGCCAGGAACTGCGAGCCGCCGCCAAAGGCCCACAGCCGGTCGCTCAGCGCTGCGGCCACATCGGCATCCGCGGTCACCACCAGCGGCACCTCCATGCGCTGCAGCTTGCGCACCAGCTTGCAGGTGTACAGCAGCTTGTCCGGAACGTTGAAGTGGAAGGCGACGGCCGTATCACTCATGCCTTGCCCGGGTTCGCACGCGCCACCAGGTAGTTCACCAGCAGGCCGACAGGCCGGCCCGTGGCGCCCTTGCTGGCGCCGCTCTTCCAGGCCGTGCCGGCGATGTCCAGGTGCGCCCACGGGGTGTTCTCGACGAAGCGCTGCAGGAACTTGGCCGCCGTCACCGCGCCCGCGGCCCGGCCGGCCACGTTGGCCATGTCGGCGAAATTGCTCTTGAGGCCCTCGCCGTACTCGTCGTCGAGCGGCATGCGCCAGCACCCGTCCTGCGCGGCGTCGCCAGCCTGCTGCAGCGCGGCCGCCAGTTCCTCGTCGTTGGCGAACAGGCCGCTGCGCTGCGCGCCCAGCGCGATCACGCAGGCGCCGGTGAGCGTGGCGATGTCGACAATGGCGGCCGGCTTGAAGCGCTGCGCGTAGGTCAGCGTATCGCTCAGCACCAGGCGGCCCTCGGCGTCGGTGTTCAGGATCTCGATGGTCTGGCCGCTCATGCTGGTGACCACGTCGCCTGGCTTGACAGCGCGGCCATCGGGCATGTTCTCGCAAGCGGGGATCAGGCCCACCACATTGATGTTGGGCTTGAGCAGCGACAGCGCCTTGAAGGTGCCCAGCACGCTGGCGGCGCCGCTCATGTCGAACTTCATCTCGTCCATCTCGGCGGCCGGCTTCAGCGAAATGCCGCCGGTGTCGAAGGTGATGCCCTTGCCGACCAGCACATAGGGCGCCTCGTCCTTGGCACCGCCCTCGTAGTGCAGCTCGATGAAGCGCGGCGGCTCGGCCGAGCCCTGTGCCACGGCCAGGAAGGCGCCCATGCCCAGCTTCTCGATGTCCTCGGTCTTGTGGATCTTGCAGCGCAGCCGCTTGCCGTTGGCCAGTTCCTCGGCCGCTGCCGCCAGCATCTTGGGCGTCGCGTAGTTCGCGGGGCGGTTGGCCCACTCGCGCGCCAAGCCCACGCCGGCCACGGTGGCGCAGGCCAGGTCAAACGTCGCTCGCAGCGCATCGGCACCCGGCGTGCCCAGCGTGCAGAGCACTTCCTTCTCGGCCTTGGCGGACGGCTTGCTGGTGCGGTAGACATAGAGCAGCTCGCCCACGCACTGCACCGCGGCCTGCACGGCCTCGGGTACCAGAGCGGAGGCTGCGGCCATCAAGACCGACTTGGTGCTTTCCAACTGCAATAATGACGCCACCGCGCCGAGGCCCTGGCGCATGCCCTTGGCCTTGCCATCGCCAATGCCCACCAGCACCACGCGGCGCGCCGCGACGGCGGGCACCTGGTAGAGATGCAGCGTCTGGCCGGCCTTGGCATCGAAGTCGCCGTTCTTCTGCGCATGCGCCGCCAGCACGGAGAGCGGATCGCTGCTCTTGGGTGCGTTGGCCGGAACCAATACCAGCAGCAGATCGCAGGCTTGTGATGCGGCGGCCGCCAGGTCCAGGTTTTTCAGATCAAAATTCGTCATCGAGGTCATCCTTCCCGCCAATGTTATTCGATTCGTCCATTCGCAAAGAGCTTTCCCGCAGCTTCGGCGCCACTTTGGTAGTGATTGTGACCATCGTGATGACCATGATGCTCATCCGCGTGCTCGGGCTGGCCTCCAAGGGCCGCGTCGACCCGTCCGACGTGCTGCTGGTCATGGGCTACACGGTGCTGGGCCAGCTGCCGACCATCCTGAGCCTGTGCCTGTTCGTGGCCGTGGTGGCGACGCTGTCGCGCATGTACCGCGACAGCGAAATGGTGATCTGGTTCAGCGGCGGCCAGAGCCTGACGCAGTTCCTGCGGCCGCTGATGCGCTTTGCCTGGCCGGTGCTGGCCGTCATCGCGGTGCTGTCGCTGGTGGTCTGGCCCTGGGCCAACCAGCAGATCGTGCAGCTGCGCACCCAGTACGAGCAACGCAGCGACGTGGACCGCATCGCCCCCGGCGAATTCCAGGAATCGGCCGACGGCTCGCGCGTGTTCTTCATCGACCGCGAGCGCTCGTCCGACACCGAGGCCAGCAATGTCTTCATCGTGACCTCGGAGCGCGGCAAGGACACTGTGACCAGCGCGCAATCGGCGCACCTGGAGGTGCAGAAGGACGTGAAGATGGCCGTGCTCAACAACGGCCAGCGCATGGAGACCGATGCCGCCAAGCCCGGCCTCAAGATCAGCGAGTTCCAGGAATACGGCACGCGCGTGGGCAGCGCTTCGGCCAGCGACTCCAGCGACGAGGTCACCAAGGTGGTCTCCACCATGGACCTGATCGCCAAGCCCTCGCCTGCCTTCATGGGCGAGCTGGCCTGGCGCCTGGGGCTGGTCGTGGCTGCTATCAATTTTGTTATTCTCGGGCTGGCCATGGCCAGCGTGAATCCGCGCGCCGGCCGCAGCAGCAGCCTGATGTTCGCCCTCTTCGCCTTTATCGTGTACTACAACCTGATGACGTTCGCCCAGAACTGGATCGCCGCTGAAAGAACCTCGCTGGCCACGTCCTTCATCCTGCTGCATGGCGCGGCATCGGCCGTGGCGCTGCTGCTGCTGGCCGCGCGCAGCCGCCAGCTCAGTGCGGCCCGCCTGCTCGGCCGCCTCTGGAGGCGCGCATGAACACCTTGCGCCGCATGATCTACCGCGACATCGCCGTCGCGGTCGGCTTCGTCACGCTCGCCTTCCTGGCGCTGTTCTTCTTCTTCGACCTGGTGGACGAGCTGCGCTGGACGGGCAGCACCTACACCGCGCGCCATGCCGTGCTGGCGGTGGCGCTCGACATCCCATCGCACATCTACGAGCTGCTGCCCATCACGGTGCTGATCGGCACCATCTTCGTGATGGCGCGCATGGCACAGACCTCGGAGTTCACCATCATGCGCACCAGCGGCCTGGGGCCGTGGCGCGCGCTGGGGCTGCTGGCATCGATAGGCGTGGCCTTCGTGGCCCTGACCTTCGTAATCGGTGACTACATCTCGCCGCTGGGCGAGAAGACCTCGGAGCTGGTGCGCGCCCAGCGCCTGGGCCAGCTCTCCACCGGCCGCACCGGCGCCTGGCTGCGCGAGAAGCACGACGGCGGCATGGTCGCCGTGAACGTGGGCGCCATCGGCACCGATGGCGGGCTGCAGAACCTGCGCGCCTACCGCTTCGACGACCAGGGCCGCCTGACCATGCAGTGGAGCGCCAAGGCAGGCTCGTTCCTGGACGACACCCATTGGCAGCTGAGCGAGGTCACGCAGCGCGTCTACCACATCGACGGCCGCAGCGAGGCCCGCGTAGAGACGCGCACGCTGCCCCAGCTCGACTGGCCCACGCAGATCACCCGCAACATGGTGGCCGCGGCCGTGCTCAAGCCCGACCAGATGAGCACCTACGACCTGTTCCAGTACGTGCGCCACCTGCAGGCCAACGGCCAGACCACGCAGCGCTACGAGATCGAGCTGTGGCGCAAGGTCTTCTACCCCATCAGTTGCCTAGTGATGGTGGTGCTGGCGCTGCCGTTCGCCTATCTGCACTTCCGCTCTGGTGGCATCGCCGGCTACGTGTTCGCCGGAGTGATGGCGGGCATCAGCTTCTTCATGCTGAACAACGTATTCGGCTATGCGGGCAACCTGCAGAACTGGTCGCCGATGATCACCGCCGCGGCGCCGGGCCTCATCTATTCGATGCTGTCGCTGGCCGCATTCACCTGGCTGGTATTGAGACGCTGACAAATCCAGGCTTTTACCTACCTATCGATAGCCCGGGCACAATACACCCCATGAGATTCCTGCACACCATGCTGCGCGTTGGAGACCTCCAGCGCTCCATCGACTTCTATACCCAGGTGCTGGGCATGCAATTGCTGCGCACCTCCGAGAACCCCGAGTACAAGTACTCGCTCGCCTTTCTCGGCTTCGACGGCGGCAACCCGAACCAGGCCGAGATCGAGCTGACCTACAACTGGGGCACGGACAGCTACGAGCTGGGCACGGCCTACGGCCACATCGCGCTGGGCGTGCCCGACGCCTATGCTGCCTGCGACAAGATCAAGGCCGCCGGCGGCAACGTCACGCGCGAGGCCGGCCCGGTCAAGGGCGGCAGCACGGTGATCGCCTTCGTGACCGATCCCGACGGCTATAAAATCGAATTGATCCAGCGCGCCGATGACGACGGCGGCCAAGGGCTGCGCTGATCCAGCCTCCCTGTTTTCGTTGATGGCCCGGGCGCAGCCCCCGGCCCTCGCAACACCGTCGGCGCCCGCACCCGGGCGCCGTTCTCTTTTCCCCTAACTCCATGCACAACCACCATTCCGGGCGTGAACTCACGCTGCGCGGCGTTGTCCTCGGTGCGCTGATCACCCTGCTCTTCACCGCGGCCAACGTCTACCTGGGCCTCAAGGTCGGCCTGACCTTCGCCTCCGCCATCCCCGCCGCCGTCATCTCGATGGCGCTGCTGCGCAAGCTGCCGGGCTCCAACATCCTCGAAAACAACATCGTGCAGACCCAGGCCTCGGCGGCCGGCACGCTGTCGTCGGTGATCTTCATCATGCCGGGCCTGCTGATGCTGGGCTACTGGGCCGGCTTTCCGTTCTGGCAGACCGCGCTGGTCTGCGCGGCCGGCGGCATCCTCGGCGTGCTCTACACCGTGCCGCTGCGCCGCGTGATGGTGGTGCAGAGCACCCTGCCCTATCCCGAAGGCGTGGCCGCGGCCGAGGTGCTGAAGATCGGCCACCAGCATGACGCGGGCAAGGCCGGTGGCGGCGAAGCCGCGCAGGGCATGAAGGCCCTGCTGGGCGGCAGCCTGGTGGCCGGGCTCTATGGCCTGTGCAGCTCCGGCTTCCGCGTGCTCGGCGAGGGCTTTTCCAGCTGGATTGGCGCGGGCGGCATGGTCTTTCGCGTGGCCACCGGCTTCTCGCCGGCGCTGCTGGCAGCCGGCTACCTGATGGGCGCGGCCGCGGGCTTCGCCATCATCACCGGCGTGCTGCTGTGCTGGTGGCTGCTGGTGCCCTACCTGGCCAGCCTGTCCACGCCCGCCGCGGGCCAGGCGCTGGCCGACCTGTCTACCCAGGTCTGGAGCAAGCAGGTGCGCTTCATCGGCGCGGGCGTCATCGGCGTCGCCGCCATCTGGACGGTGCTCAGCCTGCTCAAGCCCATCGCCCAGGCCATGCGCGCCAGCGCGCGCAGCACGGCGGCGCCGACGGCCACCGGCTCGGCCCAGGCCGACCGCGACATGCCGGTGGGCGCGATCGCGGCGCTGGCCGCCGGCGTGTTCATCGTGCTGCTGGCGGTGTTCCACCACTTCCTCGCGGCAGGCGCTCCGGGCCTGTCGGTGGCCGCGCACTGGGGCCTGAGCCTGCTGTGCGTGGTGTTCGCCTTTGTCTTCGGCTTCATGATCGCGGCCGCCTGCGGCTACATGGCCGGCCTGGTGGGCTCGTCCAGCAGCCCGATCTCGGGCATAGGCATCATCGGCGTGATCCTGATCTCGCTGCTGCTGCTGCTGGTGCGCTGGCTCGCGCCCGGCGCGCTCGAAGGCCTGGCCGGCAAGCCGCTGGTGGCGCTGGCACTGTTCGCCACCTCGGTGGTGGTGGCGATTGCCGCCATCTCCAACGACAACCTGCAGGACCTGAAGACCGGCTACCTCGTGGGCGCCACGCCGGCCACGCAGCAGTGGGTGCTGGTGATCGGCTGCATCGTCGGCGCCCTGGTGATCCCGCCGGTGCTGGAGCTGCTCTACCACGCCTACGGCTTCATGGGCGCGCTGCCGCGTGCCGACATGAACCCGCAGCAGGCGCTGGCCGCGCCGCAGGCCACCTTGATGACGGCCGTGGCCAGCGGCATCTTCGATGGCAGCCTGGACTGGAACATGATCCTCACCGGCGTGGCCATCGGCGCGGTGTTCATCGTCGCCGACCAGGCGCTGCGCCGCAGTGGGCGCGGCGCCATGCCGCCGCTGGCCGTGGGCCTGGGCATCTACCTGCCGCCGACCATCGGCGTGACGCTGTTCATCGGCGCCATGCTGGGCTGGTGGATCGAGGGCCGCATCGCGCGCGCCAAGGCCACCCGGCCCGATGGCGCCGCCTGGGCCGAGCGCGCGCAGCGCACCGGCGTACTGGTGGCCTCGGGCCTGATCGTGGGCGAGAGCCTGATGGGCATCGTGCTGGCCGCGGCCATCGGCCTGTCGGGCCAGGGCGCGCCGCTGGCGCTGGTGGGCGAGCATTTCGAGCCCACGGCGCAGTGGCTGGGCCTGGCCTTCTTCGCGGCCGTGTGCGCGCTGATGGCCCGGCGCGTGCTGCGCACCGCGTAGCGCACGCCTCTCCATAACAAAAACGGCTGCCTCGGCAGCCGTTTTTTTATGGTTTTTTGGCCTCTAGGCCAATACCATCAAGCGCGAGCAGCTATCAATTTAGCATCAAGCCTTGCGCGGCAGTGCGGCCGCCTCGCGGGCCAGGGCGGTGACATGGTTCCAGTCGCCGCGCTCCAGCGTGTCGGTGGGCACCAGCCAGGAGCCGCCGACGCAGACCACGTTCTTCAGCGCCAGGAATTCGGGCGCGTTCGCCGGCGAGATACCGCCCGTGGGGCAGAAGCGCACGTCGCCGAACGGCCCCTGCCAGGCCTTGAGCATGGCCAGCCCGCCCGCCTGCACGGCCGGGAAGAACTTCAGCTCGCTGAAGCCGTCGGCCTGCGCCATCATGATCTCGCTGCCGGTGGCCACACCGGGCAGCAGCGGCAGCTGGATATCCCGGCAGGCCTGGCCCACCGCGCTGGTATAGCCGGGGCTGACGGCAAAGCGCGCCCCCGCCTGCGCGGCGGCCTTGGCATCCGCCGCATTGCGCACCGTGCCCGCGCCGACGATGGCGCCGGGCACGGCCTTGGCAATCGCCTCGATGCTGGCCAGGCCCTGCGGCGTGCGCAGCGTCACCTCGAGCACGCGGATGCCGCCGGCCACCAGGGCCTCGGCCATCGGCACCGCGTGTTCCACCTTGTGCAACACGATCACCGGGATCACCGGTGCGTCCTGCATGATCGACAACGCTGTCAGTTGTCCAGCCATGTGCAAGCTCCCTCTTCTGCGCTGAGCGCGTGGCGCCGGAATCCGGCAAACAATTCACGACCAAAACCCCGGCCGTTGGCTTGCCGCAGGGCCTGCGGCATCTCGGCCAGGGGGCGCCGGCCCCATTCGGCCGCGTCCACCAGCACTTCCAGCGTGCCGGCCTGGGCGTCGAGACGGATGATATCGCCGTCTTGCACCTTCGCGAGCGGACCGCCCACACAAGCTTCGGGCGAGACATGGATGGCCGCCGGCACCTTGCCGGAGGCGCCGCTCATGCGCCCGTCCGTCACCAGCGCCACCTTGAAGCCCTTGCCCTGCAGCACGGCCAGCGGCGGCGTGAGCTTGTGCAGTTCGGGCATGCCGTTGGCGCGCGGGCCCTGCCAGCGCACCACGCAGATCACGTCGCGGTCCAGCTCGCCGGCCTTGAAGGCCTGCTGCAGCGCCTCCTGCGAGTCGAAGACGCGCGCCGGCGCCTCGACCAGGTGCCGGTCCTCGGGCACGGCGCTGACCTTGATCACGCTGCGGCCCAACTGGCCCGTGAGCAGCTTGAGGCCGCCGGTGGGGCTGAACGGCTCGCCGACCGGGCGCAGCACCGACAGGTCGCCGGACTCGCCCGCGTCGTGCCAGGCGAGCTGGCCGCCCTCGACGCGCGGGATGCGCGCGAAGGCCTGCAGGCCTTCCTCGCGCACCGTGAGCACATCGCCGTGCATGAGGCCGGCTTGGAGCAGTTCGCCGATCACATAGCCCGGGCCACCCGCGGCCTGGAACTGGTTCACGTCGGCGCTGCCGTTGGGGTAGACGCGCGCCAGCAGCGGCACCACGCCCGAGAGTTCGGAGAAGTCGTTCCAGTCAATGAGGATGCCGGCCGCGCGCGCCACCGCCACCCAGTGGATCAGGTGGTTGGTCGAGCCACCCGTGGCCAGCAGGGCCACCATGGCGTTGACGATGCAGCGCTCATCCACCACGCGGCCGATGGGCGCGAAGCGCCCAGCCTTGGTGATGGACAGCACGCTGTGCATGGCCTCGCGCGTGAGCAGCTCGCGCTCGGAATCGCCCGGGTTGATGAAGGCCGTGCCCGGCACGTGCAGGCCCATGGCCTCGAGCAGCATCTGGTTGCTGTTAGCCGTGCCGTAGAAGGTGCAGGTGCCCTGGCCGTGGTAGGCGGCCGACTCGGCGGCCAACAGTTCCTTGCGGCCCACCAGACCCTGGGCGGCCTGCTCGCGCACCTTGGCCTTGTCGTTGTTCGACAGGCCCGAGGTCATCGGCCCCGCGGGCACGAAGACCGTGGGCAGGTGGCCGAAGTGCAGCGCGCCGATCAAGAGGCCCGGCACGATCTTGTCGCACACGCCCAGCATCAGCGCGGCGTCGAACACATCGTGCGTGAGCGCGATGGCCGTGCCCTGGGCGATGGCGTCGCGGCTGAACAGCGACAGCTCCATGCCCGGCGCCCCCTGGGTCACGCCGTCGCACATGGCCGGCACGCCGCCGGCCACCTGGGCCGTGGCGCCGAGCTTGCGGGCCTCGTCCTTCAGGATGTCGGGGTAGCGCGCCAGCGGCGCATGGGCCGAGAGCACGTCGTTGTAGGCGGTGACGATGGCGACGTTGGGCGCCTTCTGCTCGACGATGCGGAACTTGTCCGCGCCCGGCAGGCCGGCAAAGGCGTGGGCTACGTTGGCGCAGCCCAGGCTTTGCGCGCCGGGCGGGCGCGAGGCCATCTCGTCCACCAGGGCCAGGTAGTCGCTGCGCGTGGCGGCGCTGCGCTCGCGGATGCGGCGCGTGACCGTATCGATAGTCGTGTGGAGTTTCATGTGGGGGTCTTCCTGATTTCTGCGAGGAATAGGCCCTATCGTAACGGTGCGATGGGGCCGGGAAATGAAGGCCTGTGGCTTGTCCGCTTCAGGCGTGCAGCCACTCGCGCACCTGGGCCGTGATCTGCGCCAGGCTGGCCGTGGCGTCCACGCGCAGCACGCCGGGCTCGCCCACCGGGCTTTCCAGCGTCTGGAACTGGTTGGCCACCAGCTCGGGCCCGAAGAAATGGCCGGGGCGCGTCTGCACCCGCGCCAGCGCGGTGTCGTAGTCCAGGTCGAGGAACACGAAGCCCAGCCGCGGCTGGGCGGCGCGCAGCTGGTCGCGGTACTTCTGCTTCAGTGCCGAGCAGGTCAGCACGCGCGGGCTGGCCTCGCTGGCCTGCGCCAGCTGCTGCGCCAGCTCGGCGAGCCAGCCCCTGCGGTCCTCGTCGGTCAGCGGAATGCCCTGGTGCATCTTGGCCACGTTCTCGGCCGGGTGGAAGGCATCGCCCTCCAGCAGCTCCCAGCCCAGGGCCTCGGCCACCGCGGCCGCGGCGCTCGACTTGCCGCAGCCGGAAACACCCATCACAACGAGAGCAGTCGGTTTCATCATGGGACAGCGCTATCCTATAGAGGCCAAAAATAAGGCAGAGCACGCTCTGCCGCGGTTTTCCACCTGCGAACCGGTAGCGGAAAAAACCGGTTCACAAGCATTTGGATAGCGCTATCATAGTCCGGCTTCAAGCCGATTCCACCTAGGAGAATCCCTTGCCCGACCCGCATCGCGCACCTGCTCCAGCCGTCCTGTCCACCGAGAAAAAGGCCCGCCCTTCCCGCGCCAGCGGCCGCGTCACCTTGAGCGATGTGGCCCAGGCCGCCGGCGTCAGCCCCATCACCGTGTCGCGCGCGCTGCGCGGCGAGCGGCGCGTGGCGCCCGAGCTGGTCGAGCGCGTGCAGGCCGTGGCCCAGCAGATGGGCTACGTGCCCGACCCTGCCGCGCGCGCGCTGGCCTCGCAGAAGAGCAACCAGGTGCTGGTGCTGGTGCCGCTGCTGTCCAACACCTTGTTCGTGGAGCTGCTCGACGCGGTGCACCGCGAACTCTTTCCGCAGGGCTACCAGACGCTGATCGGCGTGACCCACTACGACCCGGCCGAAGAGGAGCAGCTGCTGCGCAGCTACCTGCCCATGCGCCCCGCCGGCCTGCTGCTGACCGGCTTCGAGCGCAGCCCGGCCGCCCAGGCCCTGCTGGACCAGGGCAGCGTGCCCTGCGTACACCTGATGGAGCTGGGCGGCGATGACGCCGCCGCCTGCACCGTGGGCTTCTCGCAGGCCGAGGCGGGCGCGGCCATGACCCGCCACCTGCTGGCGCGCGGCTACCGCCGCATCGCCTTCTGCGGCGCCCAGCTCGATGCGCGGGTGCTGCAGCGCCTGTCGGGCTACCGCAGCGTGCTGCAGGCCGAGGGCCTGTACGACCCGCAGCGCGAGCTGCTGTGCCCCGAGCACTCGTCGATGGCGCTGGGGGCGCAACTCTTCATGCAGATCCTGCAGGGCATGCCGGCGGTGGATGCCATCTTCTTCTGCAACGACGACATCGCCCAGGGCGCGCTGCTGCAGGCCAACCGCAGCGGCATCGCGGTGCCAAGCCAGGTCGCCATCGCCGGCTTCAACGACCTGCCGGGCAGCGACCAGATGGTGCCGCCCCTGACCACGGTGCGCACGCCGCGCGGCACCATAGGCACCGAGGCCTCGCGCCTGCTGCTGCAGCTGATGCGCCAGCAGCTGCCCGAGCGCCGCCAGCTCGACCTGGGCTACGAACTGCTCGTGCGCGACAGCACCTGATATCCTCGTTTGCATGCGCCCCATTGCACCACCCCTGCCCCTGGACACGCTCACCGTGGCCACCTGCAACCTGCTGAACCTGGCCCGCCCCCAGCGCCAGTTCTACCCCAACCAGGAGCCGTTCACGGCCCAGCAGTACGAGCGCAAGATCCTGTGGCTGGGTGACCGCTTCCGGGCGCTGAACGCGGACATCCTCGCCGTGCAGGAGGTCTGGGACCTGTCGGCGCTACAGGGCGCCGTCAAGGCCAGCGGGCTGCACTACCCGACCGTGATCGCCCCCGGCGCCGAGGACGGCGATGGCGCCCCCGGCGCCCAGGGCACGCCGCGCGTGGGCCTGGCAACGCGACTCAAGGTGCTGGCCACGCAGTCGTTCACCGACTTTCCGGCCAACCTGGGCGTGGCGGTGCCGGGCATAGGCGTGCATGCCAGGTTCGAGCGCCCGCCGCTGGTGGCCACGCTGGAACTCAAGCGCGGCCAGCAGGTCACGGTGCTGGTGACGCACCTCAAGTCCAAGCGCCCCAAATTCCTGCAGGCCGAGAACGGCGAGCCGCTCGAAGACCGCGACAATCCCAAGATCGCCGCGCTGGCCTCGCTGCGCTCGCTGATGATGCGCGGGGTAGAGGCCACGGCGCTGCGCTGCCTGGTGATCGACCTGCTGCGCAACACCCGCATGCCGGTGGTGGTGATGGGCGACTTCAACGACACGCCCGACAGCGTCACCACCCAGATGGTGGCCGCCACCTCCGAGGTGGCCTACGACCGCGCGGCGCGCGACTCGGCGCTGTTCAACGCCAGCGACCTGCTGGGCGCCGTGGCGCTGAAGAAGGACGTGGCCTATTCGCACATCCACCAGGGCGCGCCGGCGGTGCTGGACCAGATCCTGGTCAGCGAGGAATTCGACCCCGCCAGCCGCCATGCCATCGGCGACGTGCGCCGCGTGGACTACTTCAACGACCACCTGCACGAGGGCCACGACCGCACGCGCTCGGACCACGGCTTCGTGCGCGCGCTGCTGCGCCTGCGCTCGCCGCGCAACGGCAACGGCGCGACCGAGCCCGCCAGCGATGCGCCGCAGGCATAGCTTGTTGTCATTCTTACGTCCGCTTCCTACGCGCAGGGGCCAGCGGGCTCCCGCATAATCCCGCCAATGGCCTACTTCCGGAGGGTTTTGTGATCCGTAGCACAAAAATCACTGCATCGTTCCTGTCCGCCGACCTCCAGGCGGCAGACCATCTCGTTTCCACGCGCTCCGCGGGTGTGCTCACCGCGGTGGCGCTGGCCGCCCTGCTCAGCGCCTGCTCCAGCACCCCGCTGCCGCCCTGGCCCACGTCGGGCGCCAGGCCCGGCACGGTCGCCACCGCGCCGCGCGCCGGCGGCACGTCGCCGGTGCAGATTCCCGGCGTGTCCGGCAATGCCGATGTGGTCAGCAGCCCGGTCGGCACCGTGCCGCTGGAAGCCAGCCCGCTGGGCAGCTGGCAGGAGAGCCCCGGCGTCGCCGCCCGCTTTCCCGACCCGGCCGTGCGCTACGACACGCCCGGCCTCGCCGACGGCCGCAACACCTTCACCACCAATGCCGAACTGAGCCAGATGCTGCGCCAGCTGGTGAACAGCGCCCGGCAGACCGGCAGCAAGGCCGAGCTGCTGACGGCCGGCACCTCGCAGGAAGGCGCGCCCATCCAGGCGCTGCTGCTGACCCGCGCCGCCGGCACCTCGCTGCAGCAGCTCGACGAAAGCGGCCGCCCCACCGTCATGCTGGTGGGCCAGCAGCACGGCAACGAACCGGCGGGCAGCGAGGCCCTGCTGGTGGTGGCGCGCGAGCTGAGCACCGGCAACCTGCGCGCCCTGCTCGACCAGGTCAATGTGCTGATCGTGCCCCGCGCCAACCCCGACGGCGCCGCCGCCAACCGCCGCACCACGGCCAATGGCATCGACATGAACCGCGACCACCTGCTGCTCAAGACGCCCGAGGCGCAGGCGCTGGCCGAGCTGGTGCGCTCGTACCGCCCCATCGCCAGCTTCGACTCGCACGAGTTCACCGTCGCGGGCCGCTATGTCGAGAAGTTCCAGGGCGTGCAGCGCTACGACGCGCTGCTGCAGACCCCGACCACCGGCAACATCCACGAGTTCATCGCCAAGGCCTCGAACGAGTGGTACCTGCTGCCCATGCAGAAGGCGCTGACCGACCAGGGCCAGAGCACCAACTGGTACTACACCACCACGGCCAAGACGGAGGACCGCAGCCTGTCCATGGGCGGCGTGCGGCCCGACACCGGCCGCAACGTCAACGGCCTGCGCAACTCAGCCAGCCTGCTGATCGAGACCCGCGGCGTCGGCATCGGCCGCGCCCACATCCAACGCCGCGTGCACAGCCATGTGCTGGCCATCACCAGCGCGCTGCAGACCACGGCCCAGCGCTCCAAGGACCTGATGCAGGTGCGCTCGTACGTCAGCCGCGACATCAGCTCGCAGGCCTGCAAGGGCCAGTTCGCGGTCGATGTGGCCCAGACGCCCGAGCAGCGCCGCATCATCTTCCTCGACCCCACCACCGGCGAGGACCGCCCGCAGCAAGTGAACTGGAACTCGTCGGTCAAGCTGCGCACGCTGAACACCCGCCCGCGCCCCTGCGGCTACTGGCTGTCGGCCTCGTCGTCCGACGCGGCCGACAAGCTCAGGCAGCTGGGCCTGCAGGTGCTGCGCGTGGCCGAGCCGGGCTCGCTGCTGGCCGACACCTACCACGAGACCAGCCGCCAGAGCGCGTCCCGCGACGACGTGCGCGGCGCCACCACCACCGAGCGGCCGGTCGAGAAGGTCACGGTCAACCTGGTGCGCAGCTCGGTCGACGTGCCGGCCGGCAGCTACTACGTGCCGCTGAACCAGTCCAATGCCAACCTGGCCATCGCCGCGCTGGAGCCCGACACGCAGAGCAGCTTCTTCGCCAACCACATCGTCGACAGCCTGCAGGACGTGGCGCGCTCGATGAACAACCCCTCGCTGGTGTACGAAGAGACGGACTGATTCCGACGCACTCTTAAAACAAGAGCTGCCAGCGCTTGCTGCAAGAGCTGCCAGCGCTTGCTGCAAGAGCTGCCAGCGCTTGCTGCAAGAGCAATTCAATAGAATTTCTATTGCAATTGCTTATCTAGTAAGCGCGGGCAGCTCTCATTTTTGATACCTGCCCTGCATGGTATGCTGCCCAGCCATGCACCGATCCACCACCAGTACCATTCTTCTGCGCCTAGGCCGCTGGGTGCTGGCATGGTGGATGCTGTCGCTGGCCGTGGCCACCGCGGCGCCGCTGGTGCAGCCGCAGGCCATGCAGGTGGTCTGCACCACGGCGGGCAGCATCAAGCTCGTCGCCACGTCCGACGACGGCGCCGCCACCGAACTGGGCGCCGGCCACCTCGACTGCGCGCTGTGCCTGCCCATGCTGGCGCCGCCGCCGTTCGAGGCGTCTTCCCTTCCCCTTCCCTCGCCGCTGGCCTATGCGCTGCAGCCGGCGCGCGCGGCCCACATCGCGGCCGCCACCGCCGCGCCGCTGTCGGCGCGCGCCCCGCCCGCCTTCCTCGCCGTCTGATTCCCCGTGGGGCCCGTGCCCCGCGACCCGAACGACCAGGCGCCGAGCGAGGCGCCGCGAGGATTTTCATGAGCAAGCTTTATGGAGCACTGCTGTGCGGCAGTGCGCTGCTGCCCTGCCTGTCCGGCCCGGCCTGGGCGGCCGCGGATGGCGAAGAGGAGCGCAGCAAGTCGCTGGGCGTGGTCACCGTGCGGGGCGGCCAGCCCAGCTCGCTGCCCACGCAGATTCCCACCACGATGGAGAGCGTGACCAAGGACGAGGTCGACACCCGCATCAACGCCACCGACAGCGAGGACGCCCTCAAGTACCTGCCCAGCCTGCTGGTGCGCAAGCGCTACATCGGCGACTACAACCACGCCATCCTGTCCACCCGGGCCTCGGGCACCGGCAACAGCGCGCGCTCGGCCGTGTATGCGGACGGCATCCTGCTGTCCAACTACCTGGGCAACGGCATCGCCAACGGCACCAACTACGCGCCGCGCTGGGGCATGGTCAGCCCCGAGGAGATCGAGCGCGTCGACGTGATGTACGGGCCGTTCTCGGCCGCCTACCCGGGCAACTCCGCCGGCGCCGTGGTTGACTACGTGACTCGCATGCCCAGCCGCTTCGAGGCCCATGTGAAGGCCGGCTTCTCGTCGCAGCCCAACGACCTATACAGCACGCACCGCACGTTCAACAGCTGGCAAACCAGCGCCACCGTGGGCAGCAAGAGCGGCGACTGGTCGTGGTGGCTGGCACTGAACCGCTCGGAAAGCGACAGCCAGCCGCTCACCTTCGCCACGGCCACCGCGGCCTCGGGCGTGCCGGGCGCGGGTGGCACGCCGGTGAGCGGCACGGTGCCGGGGCTCAACACCACCAACAAGCCCTGGTACATCCTGGGCACCGGCACGCAGTACCGCACGGTGCAGGAACAGGCCAAGCTCAAGCTGGCCTACGACATCAACGCCACGCTGCGCGCCAGCTACACGCTGGGCTGGTGGCGCAACGATGCCCAGGGCCGCTCCGAGAGCTACCTGCGCGGACCCGATGGCCAGCCGGTGTACAGCGGCAACGTCAACATCGATGGCAGCCGCTACACGCTGGGCCCCACGGCCTTCCCGTCCACCAACGACGCGCAGATCCACACCATGCACGGCTTCGCGCTGCAAAGCCGCACCAACGGCGTGTTCGACTGGGCGCTGAAGGCCAGCCTCTACGACTATGGCCAGGACCGCCAGACCGCCCCCACCACCGCGCTGCCCGCTGCGCTGCAAGGCGGCCCCGGCACCGTGCAGCGCCAGGACGGCACCGGCTGGCACACGCTGGCCGCCCAGGGCACCTGGCGGCCCGACGGCACCGGCGGCGCGCACATCGTCGACTTCGGCGCCGGGCAGGATGCCTACAAGCTGCTGATCGACAAGTTCGCCACCGTCGGCGACTGGCAGGGCGGCGTGGCCAACCCGGCGGCGCCGGTCAGCAGCGTGGGCGGCCGCAGCAGCACCCGCTACCTCTGGGCGCAGGACACCTGGCGCTTCGCCCCCGCGTGGACCACGGTGCTGGGCCTGCGCTGGGAACACTGGCGCGCGCAGGACGGCTACTCGCGCAACACCGGCAGCGAGCTGGCCTATGCCCGCCGCAGCGAATCGCATGCCTCGCCCAAGGCCGCGCTGGCCTACCAGTGGAGCGCCGACACCGTGCTCAAAGGCTCGGTGGGCCGGGCCGTGCGCTTTCCCACCGTGGGCGAGCTGTACGGCGCGACCTCGGGCGGCGCGCTGGCCTTCGTCAACGACCCGAACCTGAAGCCCGAGCAGTCGTGGACCGGCGAACTCAGCGCCGAGAAGGATTTGGGCAATGGCCTGGCCCGCGCCACGCTGTTCCACGAAACCACCCGCGACGCGCTCTACAGCCAGCTCGTGCCCGGCACCACCACCTCGCGCGTGCAGAATGTCGACCGCGTGCGCACCTGGGGGCTGGAGCTGGCCTACACCGGGCAGTCGGTCTTCATGCGCGGGCTCGACCTGGGCGCCAGCCTCACCTACGCCAACTCCAGGATCGCGGCCAACGCGGCCAATCCCGCCAGCGTGGGCCAATGGCAGCCGCGCGTGCCGCGCTGGCGCGCCACCGCCTACGCCACCTACCAGCCGGACGAGCACTGGGCCTTCACGGTGGCGGCGCGCTACAGCGGGCGCCAGTATTCGGCGCTGGACAACAGCGACGTGAACGGCTTCGCCTACATGGGCGCGAGCAAGTACTTCACCGTCGATCTGCGCGCCCGTTACCGCATCAACCGCGAGTGGAGCGCCGCCGTCGGCATCGACAACGCCAACAACTACCAGTACTGGAACTTCCACCCCTACCCGCAGCGCACCTACCATGCATCGCTGCAGTGGGATCTTTGACATTCAAAATAGATAGCTATCCGCGCTTGCTGCATGAGCGCTGCAAGCCAATTTCACTCATATTTCACAGGAGCCTGACATGAAACATCTTTCTCTCTCCCTGCTCGGCGCCCTGCTGCTAGCCAGCCTGCCCGCGCACAGCCACGTCACGCTGCCCAAGGGCGGCGCCAATGCAGGCACCAACTACGACGCCGCCTTCCGCGTGGGCCATGCCTGCGAAGGCGCCCAGGCCACCACGGCCATCCGCGTGCAGCTGCCGGCCGGCTTCCGGCTGCAGGAAGCCCTGCCCAAGGCCGGTTGGAAGCTCAGCGCCCCGCCCGCCGGCAGCCAGAGCGGCGAGGTCGTGTGGACCGCCGAATCGGCCGACACGGCGCTGCGCGGCAAGGCCGCCGCCGAGTTCGTGCTGCGCGGCACCCTGCCCGACAAGCCGGGCACGCTGTACTTCCCGGTGCGCCAGGTCTGCGACGTGGGCGAGGCCGCGTGGACGCAGATCCCCGAGGCCGGCCAGCCTGCCCCCAAGCAGCCCGCCGCCAAATTGGACGTGCTGCCCGCCAACGTCGCCGCCATCGACGCGGGCGACCCCTGGGCCCGCGCGACCGTGCCCGGCCAGAGCGGCTCGGGTATCTTCATGACGCTGCAGGCGCCGCTGGGCGGCTCGCTGGTGGCCGTGAAAACGCCCGCCGCCGGCATCGCCGAGGTGCACGAGATGAAGATGGAAGACAACGTGATGCGCATGCGGCCGATCGCCAAGCTGGACCTGCCCGCGCGCCAGCCGGTGCAGCTCACGCCCGGCGGCTTCCACATCATGCTGATGCAGCTCAAGCAGCCACTGACGGCCGGCCAGAGCATTCCGCTGACCCTGACGGTGGAAGACGCCAAGGGCCAGCGCCGCGAGCGCACCATCGACGTGCCCGTGCGCGCGGCCACGGCGGCCGCTCCCGCGGGCGGCCACGCCGGCCACCAGCACTGATCCGGCCAAGCCAGCCGAGCCAGGAAGGGCCGCGAATTCAGCGATAATGCGGCCTCTTCATGACTGCCCGTAGCTCAGTTGGATAGAGCAACAGCCTTCTAAGCTGTGGGTCACAGGTTCGATCCCTGTCGGGCAGGCCA
>JBLZYV010000040.1:0-39751 GCA_050282565.1 Comamonas sp. | reverse complement strand
ACAACAGCGGTGGCAATGCCAACGGAAACGGCAATGGCAACGCCAATGGCGGAACCGGCAATACCGGCAACGGCAACTCCGGCGCCAATGGCAACAGCGGCAATGGAAACAACAGCGGTGGCAATGCCAACGGAAATGGCAATGGCAACGCCAATGGCGGAACCGGCAACACCGGCAACGGCAACTCCGGAGCCAACGGCAACGGCGGCAATGGAAACAACGGCGGCGGTAATGCCAACGGAAACGGAAATGGCAATGGCAACGCCAATGGCGGAACCGGAAACACCGGCAACGGCAACTCCGGAACCAATGGCAACAGCGGCAATGAAAACAACAACAGCGGTGGCAATGCCAACGGAAACGGAAACGGAAACGGAAATGGCAACGCCAATGGCGAAACCGGAAACACTGGCAACGGCAATTCCGGAACCAACGGCAACAGCGGCAGTGAAAACAACAACAGCGGCGGCAACGGAAACGGTAATGCCAACGGCGCTACCAACGGAAACGGCAACTCCACGACCAACGGCAATGGCAATCCCAATGCCGGCAGCAACAATGGAAATGGAAACAACAAAGGCAAGAGCGGGGCATGAAGGCCGCGCGGCACATCCATGACACAGAACCCGCACCGATTTCACGCCGCCATCGTTGACCTGGACGGCACCATGGTGGACACCATGGGCGACTTTGCCGAGGCGCTGAACCGCATGTTGGCCGACCTGCGGCTGCCGGCGATCGCGCCCGCGGCGATCGAGGACATGGTGGGCAAGGGCTCGGAGCACCTGCTGCGCTCGGTGCTGCGCCATGTGCTGGCGCAGGAAGGCTCGGAGCCGACGGCGGAGGCCATCGAGGCGCTGTATCCCCAGGCCTGGGAGCGCTACCAGCACCATTACCTCGCCATCAACGGCCAGTACTCCCGCGTCTATGCCGGGGTGGAGCAGGGGCTGTCGCAGCTGCGAGCCCAGGGGCTGAAGCTGGCCTGCCTTACCAACAAGCCGCTGGGTTTCGCCGAGCCGCTGCTGCAGGCCAAGGGCCTGCGCGGGTACTTCGAATGCGTGTTCGGCGGCGACTCGTTCGAGCGCAAGAAGCCCGATCCGCTGCCGCTGGTCCGGACCTGCGCGGCGCTGGGCAGCGAGCCTGCCGGCACCCTGATGATCGGCGACTCCAGCAACGACGCGCAGGCCGCGCAGGCGGCGGGCTGCCCGGTGGTGCTGGTCACCTACGGCTACAACCACGGCCGCGATATCCGCGAGGTGCCGGCGCGCGCCTACGTGGACTCGCTGGCACAGCTGGATGGGGTGATGGCAGAGCCGGTGCCCGGCAACGTGTGATGGACGGCCTGCACCTGACGGCAGACCTGTATGGCTGCCGGTGCGATCCCGCCTGGCTGCGTGACGAGGCGCAACTCGCGCGTCTGTGCCAGCAGCAGGTCGCAGCGGCGGGGCTGACCGCGGTGGGCGAGCGCTGGGTGCGCTTTCCTGGCGCGGGCGGCGTGACCGGCGTGGTGCTGCTGGCCGAGTCGCACCTCGCGCTGCACACCTGGCCCGAGGCGGGCAACGCCACGCTGGACATCTATGTCTGCAACTTCTCGGGCGACAACACCGGCAAGGCGCACGGCCTGCTGGAAGCCTTGCTGGCACTGCTGCAGCCGCAGCGGGTGCTGCGCCAGCAACTGCAGCGGGGCGCCATGGCCCTGGAGGCCGGCGCGACGGCGCTTTGACCGGACCGGACCGGATCGGATTTCACCCAGATTGGCTTGGCACAAAAACCATAAGCTGTGACAATGCATATGTCGCAAATTCTGTTATTTGTGCCGTAGTGGTGCCGCCCCTTCGGAGCGGCGCCTCCTTTTGGCTGAAATTCGATGGCAAGGAACAATCCCATGAGCAGGGCGTGGCTGGGTCCGCTGGACCAGATCGGTTATCTCGTTGACAACCTCGAAGCCGGCGTGCAGCGCTGGCAGCGGCACTTCGGCCTGGGGCCGTGGACGGTGTTCCGCAACGTCAGCATGCAGGGCCGCTACCGCGGCGAGCCGGTGACGGTGACCATGGACGTGGGCCTGGCCTACCAGGGTTCGGTGCAGATCGAGCTCATCCAGGTGACGAACGCTTCGCCCTCGCCCTACCGCGATGCCCAGGGCCGCGCCCTGAACGGCATGCACCACATGGCCTGGGTGGTCGAGGACCTGGAACAGACCGTGGCACGCCTGCAGGCCGGCGGCCTGCAGGTGGTGTTCGAGGCCGCGAATGCCGCGTCGAAGGTGGCTTACCTGGAAGACCCGGCCGAGCCCGGCGTGCTGTACGAGGTCATTCATGGCGCTGCCATGCGCGAGATGATCCGCCAGGGCATTGCCGCGGCGCGGGACTGGGACGGCTTGAACCCCGTGCAGGAGATCGATCTCGCGCAGTGAGCCTTCGGGAGAAAGCTTTTAAAAAAGATAGCTGCCAGCGCTTGGTACACCATGGTTTTCCTTTGAAAACCATTTGGAAATAAGGTGTAGAGAGCGCTGGCAGCTCTGCTTTTTGATGCCCTGTGAGGCTTCAGGCGCTGGCCGCCATGGTCTCCGCCACCGTGGCTGTTCCCTGCGAGATGCGCTCGGCTGCCTGGGCCGCATCGCGCATGGCGCCCTCGATGTAGCCCACGCCCTGGCAGTCGCCCACGGCATGCACCATAAAGCCGGCCTGCGCCAGCTGGTCGGCCAGCGTGAGGTCGCCGCTGGCGCCCTGGGCGACGATCACCTGGTCGGCCTCGATGGCGCGGGCCTGGCCTGCGGCGTCGCGGAAGTCCACTGCCGCGGCGCCGATGCGGATGTCGGCGGCGCCCGCGAAGAGTTGCACGCCATGCGCCTGCAGCTCGGCCAGCAGCCGCATGCGGCGCACCACGGTCAGCCCCGCGCCCAGGCGCGGCGCGGCGTCGACGACCGCCACCGTGCGGCCGCGCTCCACCAGGAATTCGGCCAGCTCCAGCCCGACGAGTTCGCCGCCGATGATGGCGATGCGCCGGCCCAGCGGCATCCATTGGCGCGTGGCCTGGCGCAGGAAATCCAGGTTGGCCGTCAGGCCGGTGGCGGCGCCGACCTTCGCGGCCAGGCGGGTGCTCCAGCTCAGCTTGCGCGCCAGCTCCGGCGAGCTGCCGCCCAGCACCAGCTGGCGCATGTCGTCGCCGCTGAGCACGTGGGGCAGGTCGTTGCCGGGAATGTCGGGCAGGCCGCGCCGGGCGCCGGTGGCCACCACCACGGCATCGGGCGCCAGGCGCTGCAGCAGCGCCAGCGTGGCCGGCGTGCGCAGCCGCACCTCGGCGCCGGATTGCGCCACGGCGCGCTGCAGCCAGTCGAGCAGGCGCTCGTTGGCGGGGTAGCCCAGCGATGCGAAGCGCAGCGTGCCGCCGAGCCGGTCGGCCTGCTCCAGCAGCGTCACGCGGTGGCCAGCGGCCGCCAGGCGCCGCGTGGCTTCCATGCCGCCGGGGCCGCCGCCGATCACGACGACGTGCCGGCCGCTCACTGCCGGCGGACGCTGCAGGTGCTCCCGGCCCAGCTCCGGGTTGACCGCGCAACGCGCCGGCTCGCCCAGGTAGATGGCGCTGATGCAGGTGTAGCAGTACACGCAGGGCCGCACGGCCTCGGGCTGATCCAGCGCCAGCTTGCGCGGCAGCTCCGGGTCGGCCAGCAGCTTGCGCCCCATGGCGACGAAGTCGAGTTCGCCGGCGGCGATCCGGGCGTCGGCCACCTCGGGCTCCACCCGCCCTGAGGCAATCACCGGAATGGTGACGGCGGCCTTGATGCGCGCGGCAAAGGGCAGGTTCAGGCCAGGCGCGTGCGGTGTGTGCGAGGCCGAGTGCAGCAGGGGCTGGCCCGCGTCGTGGTAGGCGGTGACGGTGATGGCGTCGGCGCCGGCGGCTTCGAGCAGCGCGGCGCTGCGCACGGCGTCCTCGATGGTGATGCCGCCAGCCTGCCCTTCCTCGCGCGAGTCGAGCTTGCACCACACGGGAAAGTCCGCGCCCACGGCCTGGCGCACGGCGCGCAGCACTTCGAGCAGCAGTCGCAGGCGGTTTTCCAGCGGACCGCCATAGGCGTCGGTGCGCTGGTTGCTGTGGGGCGAGACAAAGGAGCCGAGCAGGTAGCCGTGGCCGCCGTGGATTTCCACGCCGTCGAAACCGGCGCGCCGGGCGCGCAGCGCGGCGGCCGCGAACTGTGCCACCACGGTGGCGATGTCCGCTGGCTCCATGACCTTCACGCTGACCTCGCGGATGCGGCTGAACGGGGCGCGCGCCAGCTCCTCGGGCAGGAAAGTGGCGGTGAAGTCGCCCGAAGGCATGCCGGGGTAGGACGGCCCCCAGATGGGCCGCCCCGCGAGCATGTCTTCCATGCCGACCAGGCCGCCGTGGTGCAGTTGCGCGGCAATCTTCGCGCCCTGCGCATGCACGGTCTGCGTCAGCTTTTCCAGTCCGGGCAGGAAGCGGTCCTCGGAGATGGCGATCTGGCAGGTCTGGTTGCCGCCGACCGGCCAGGCCACGCCGGCGACGCCGGTGATGATGAGGCCCGCGCCGCCGCGGGCCTGGGCCTCGTGGTAGCGGACCAGGCGCTCGCCGCAATGCCCATCGGGCTCGGCCAGGCTGGCGCCCATGGCGGTCACGACGATGCGGTTGCGCAGCTCCAGCGTGCCGATGCGGCCGGAGGACAGAAGGTGGGGGTAGCGTGGGAGGACGGGCATGGCACTGGCCTCAGGGAATGAGCACGATCTTGCCGCCCACGCCGCCTTGCTCCATCAGCCGGTGCGCATCGGCCACCTCGGCCAGCGCAAAACGGCGGGCGATGGGCATGGGGTACTGGCGCATGCGCTCGCGCGCAAAGCGCTGCAGGCGCGGGCCGTCGAAGTGCACGATCAGCGAGGTGCTGCGCTGGGTGGAGCCGGCCGGCGCCGCCGGCGGCGGAAAGGCTGTGGACGCCACCACGCCATCGGGCCGTACGTAAGCGAAAAGCTGCTCGGCCACGGCGCCGCCCACGGTGTCGGCGATGAAGTCGAAGGGCCCGGCGGCCGCCAGCGCGGCGGGATCGCTCAGGTCGATGACGCCGGCTACCGGCAGATCGGCCACCAGGGCCTCGCTGCCCTTGCGCACGCCCGCATAGACCTGGGCGCCCGCATCCAGCGCGGCCAGCACGGCGGCGCGGCCCGTCGATCCGCCCGCGCCCGTCACCAGGCCCTTCATGCCCTGGCGGGGCGCCACGCCGATTTCCACCAGCTGCGTGCCCGTGAGGCCGCCCGTGGGCAGGGCGGCGGCTTCGGCCAGGTCCATGCCGTCCGGCACCTGGGCGAATTGCGCCGCGTGGAACACCACGTATTCGGCATAGGCGCCGTCGCTCAAAGGGTTGAGCATGCCCATGACGCGGTCGCCGGGCTGGAAGTCGCTGACGCCTTCGCCCACGGCATCGACGATGCCGGCCACATCGCCACCCAGCTGGGCGGGAAAGCTCATGGGCATCCAGTCCTTGAGCCAGCCTTTGCGCGCTTTCACGTCCACGGGGTTGATGGCGGCCGCGGCCACGCGCACGCGGATCTGGCCGGGGCCGGGCTGGGGCACGGGCACCTGGGCCAGCTCGAACTGGTCGACGTCGCCATAGGCGCGCAATTGCGCGGCGTGCATGGAGGAGGGGGTAGGGGCGTCTGGCATGGAAGAGGCTTTCATGGATGGGGTGGGAAGAGGTTGCGGCGCGCCATAGCGGCGGGCCCGCGCGTGCAGCGCGTCGACAAAGCCGGCGAAGGCGGGGGTGAGCTCCAGCAGCTCGAGCAGCACGCCGGGCGCGGCGGCGCTGCGGAAGTAGCTGTAGCGCTGGCCGGTGGCGTCGCGGCCCTGGGCGAAATGCTCCATGCCATGGGCTTCGGCCCGCTGTACGTCGGCATCGAAGTTCTGGCTGAAGGCGGCCAGCCGCTGCAGGCCGATGACGGGGCGGCCCAGCGCATCGTGGAAGGGCGAAGGCCCGTCACCGCGCACCTGGATCAGCTCGAACAGCATGTCGCCATGCATGCACAGCGCCACGTCGAAGGGCAGGGAGATGGCCCGGCCCTCGTGGGTGAGGTTCAGACGCAGGCCGCGGAACACCGTCCACGGGCCTATGCCGACCTGGGTTTCCCAGAAGCCCATCAGCTGGTCGAGGCTGGCCGTGGTGAAGCTGATCTGGCGTATGGGGCCCAGCCAGGGGGCGAGGTTGTCTGTCATGGTCATCATCCAAGTGCCTGCTGGGCCGCGTGCCGGCCGGCGCGGCGGCCGAAGAAAGAGGCTTCGCCCAGACAGGTGCCCGAGGCATAGCCGTTGCTGTCCTGCGCGATGTTGGAGGCGCAGGCCCCGGCCGCATACAGGCCGGCAACGGCTTGTGCGTTGTCGTCCAGCACCTGGCCCACGGCGTTCACGCGCAGGCCGCCCAGCGTGAAACCGGTGTACACGGCCTGGCCAAACGACAGGTCGAAGGCCGCGTAGGGGCCCTGGCTCAAGGGCTTGAGCCACTTCGGGTATTTATGGAACTGCGGGTCCTGCCCCTGCGCCGCATGCTGGTTGTAGTCGCGCAGGGTGGCTTGCAGTGCGCCTTCCGGCAGGTCCAGGCCGGCCTCCATCTCGGCCACGGTCTCGAAGCCGTCGACCAGGCGCTGGCGCGTGAGCTCGGCAAAGCGCGGGTAGGCAAAGATCTCGGCATCGACGATGAGGTAGACCTTGCCTTCGGGCTGTCGCACGCTGGCGATGCTGGAGCGTGCGTGGTAGGAGTCCTCGGCCACGAAGCGCTGGCCGTCGCGGTTGACCAGGATGCCCTTGAGCAGGTCTTCGGGCGGGTAGAAGGGCGAGGTCAGAAACGCCTGGTCCATGTGCTGCACCGCGCCGCCGGCCGCCTGGCCCAGGCGTATGCCCAGGCCGTCATCGTGGGGCCCGCCCTGGATGTAGGAACTGCCCAGCACCGGCACATGCTGCGCCACCATTTCGGGGTTCTGGCCGAAGCCACCCGCCGCCAGCACCACGCCGCGCGTGGCGCGCAGGTGCAGCGTCTCGTCAAAGCGCCGCACGCGCACGCCGACGATGCGGCAGTGCGCCCCCTCGCCTTCGCGCAGCAGCGCATCGACCTTGCTGTACAGGCTGGTGCGCACGCCCTGGGCCTCGGCCCGCTGCGCCAGCAGGTTCAGCGCCAGGGCCGCGCCGCTGTCCTCGCCGACGAAGGCCACCTTGTGGCCGCGCGGCGCGGGCCGGGCCTGATCGCGGTAGGGCCAGACCTGCTCGTTGCCAGTCCAGATCAGGCATTCCTTGCCGGGCTGGATCACGTTCTTGTGCGGGTAGTAGCTGCGCTCGAAGGGAATGCCCTGGGCTTCGAGCCAGTCGAAGTGGGCCACGCTGCCGCGGCAGTAGGCTTCTATCTTTTCGGCATCGGGTGCGAGGGATGTGGCGGTGAGGTAGCGCGCCATGTCCTCGGCGCTGTCCTCGAAGCCGCAGGCGCGCTGCACGGCCGTGCCGCCGCCCAGGTAGAAGTGCCCCGAGGCCGCCGCCGTGGTGCTGGCGCCGCCGCCGCTGCGCTCGGCCACCAGCACCGAGGCGCCGGCGGCCCGCGCTTCCAGCGCCGCGCACACGCCGGCCATGCCGCTGCCCACGACCAGCACCTCGGCTTCGTCGTCCCAGGTCGTGACTGCGCTGGCGTCCAGGCACAGGTCTTCCGTGAGGTCTGCCATGGATGTTTCTCTTTCAGGCCGCCGCCGTGGCCGCGATGTGGTTGGCCGCGATATAGGCAAAGGTCATGGCCGGGCCTATGGTGGAGCCGGGCCCGGGGTAGGTCTTGCCCATCAGCGCCGCCGAGGTGTTGCCCACGGCATAGCAGCCGGCGATGGCCGAGCCGTCGGGACGCAGCACCCGCGCGAAGGCATCGGTGCGCAGCCCGCCCTTGGTGCCCAGTTCGCCCGGATCTATGCGCAGCGCATAGAACGGCCCTTTCTCGATGGGACCCAGGCAGGGGTTGGGCTGGCAGTTGGAGTCGCCGTAGTAGCGGTCGAACAGGCTGTTGCCCTTGCCAAACTCGGGGTCCATGCCTTCGGCGGCAAAGCGGTTCATCTGCGCCACGGTGCGGCCCAGGCCCGCGGCGTCCACGCCTATCTTCTGCGCCAGCGCGTCCAGCGTGTCGGCGCGGTAGATGACCTTGTCCAGCCAGCCGTCGGGAATCTTGCTGTCGGGCTGCACGCTGCCGGGCAGCAGCACGCCGCAGGGGTAGTTCTTGCGGTATTCGGCGTCGAACACCAGCCAGGCCGGCGTGTTGGCGCCGCTGGCCTGCTGGTCGGCGTACATGGCGTAGATGATGTCGGTATAGGGCGCGGCCTCGTTGATGAAGCGCAGGCCCAGGCGGTTGACCATCACGCAGCGCGGAAAGGCCCGTTCCACGAACAGGCCGCGCTGGCTGGCCTCGCCCGGCACATGCACCGTGGGCACGCCCCAGGTGTCACCCATCAGGTGGGTGTCGGCCCCCAGCTCCAGGCCGGCGCGTATGCCATCGCCGGTGTTGATGGGCGGCGCGGCCGTCCATTCGGCGCGCGTGGGCGCGGGCAGGTACTGCTGGCGCATGGCCTGGTCGGCCTCGAAGCCACCGCAGGCCAGGACCACGCCGCGGCGCGCGCCCACTTGCAGGCGCTGGCCTTGGCGCTCGACGGCGAGGCCAGCAACCCGGCCGCCGGCGTACTGCAGCGACAGCATGGCCGTCCTCAGCCACAGCGCAATGCCGCGCTGCTCCAGCGCCGCGCGCAGGCTGGCGACCAGGGCGTTGCCCAGCGTCAGGCGGCGGTCGCGGCGGGTGCGCAGGCGCCAGCGCACATCCAGTGCATAGCGCAGGGCCAGCCTGGCAGTCAGCCCCAGCCAGCCGCGCTCCTTGGCGACGATGGTGTGGGCCTCGACCTGGGACATGGAGATGCGCCCGGCGATCTGCGTGGCCGGGGAGGACGGGCGCATGTCGTCGAAATGCGGCCCCAATCTGCGAGCATCGAAGGGCTTGGGCTCCATCGTGCGGTAGCCGGGCTTGCCGCCCTGGCGCTCGGGGTAGTAGTCGGGGTAGCGCGCCACGGCGAGGAAGTGGACATCGGCGTTCGCGGCCAGGTACTGGACCATCTTCGGGCCGTTTTCCAGATAGGCGTCCATGCGCTGCGGGTCGTATTCCGTGCCCACTACCTCGCGCAGGTAGGTGGTGGCCTCTTCGTAGGAATCGCTGCCCCCGAGGCCTTCGATCTGGCCGTTGCAGGGAATCCAGATGCCGCCGCCGGACACCGCCGTGGTGCCGCCGTAGACCTCGCTCTTCTCGATGACCAGCACCGACAGGCCCTGGTCGTGCGCGCGCAGCGCGGCGGTCAGGGCCCCGGCGCCGGAGCCGACGACGACCACGTCGTATTCGGCATCCCACAGCGGATGGCTTTCTGGATGGCTTTGGTTTTGTCTCATGGCAACCTTTTGATCTTGCTATGTCACATATTAAATGAAATGTGCCAAATGATGGCACAAATCTGGATGTTGTGCCACGCATGCGAAAATGGCGCGCTGGCCGGGCAGGGGCCCGGCACCGGATGCAAGAGGTGCACATGAGCCGACAGTTGCGCTGGGATGGCGCCAGCAGAATGGAGAACGCCAGCGACGGCCGCACGCTGATCCTGCGTGCGGCGCTGGAGGCGATGATTGCCCAGGGGGTCGAGGGCTTTGCCATCGACGACGTGGCCCAGCGGGCCAGCATCTCGCGGCGCACCCTGTACCGCTATTTCGGCAGCAAGAAGGAACTGATCCAGGCGGTGATCAGCGCCGAGAACGCCGCCTTCTTCGAGGAAATGCGGCGCAACCTGAGTGCAATCGAGGACGACTTCGAGCGCTACCTGCCGGAGTGCATCTGCTTTGCCGTGCGCTACCTCGACCGGCACAACGGCGGGTTCCACCACACCTACCTGGCCCGGAGCGGAACGGCCGAGGTCTTCGGCCTGATCTTCGAGAACATCGCCCCCATGTGGCGCGAGCTGCTGGCGGCGCCGTACCAGCGCTATGCCGATCTCCACGGCCCGGTAGTGCAGCCGCTGGACGAACTCATCGCGCTGATCAGCCGTATCGGGCTGGCCTACTGCCTGGTGCCGGCCGACGAGGAGGCGATCCGCCGGCAACTGGCCGTCGTCCAGCTGGTCCGCACCCGCTGATCGCCGGCCGCGCGGAAATGCCCGGCTTTTGCCGGCGCGCCGGTTTCGTTTGCTACACTAGCCGCCATGTTCATCCATCAAGCAGTCATTGCAGGTCGTTCGCACCGGGGAGCTTGGCCCTGGCGTAAGCCTGCGCACGTGACCGTTTGATTGCCGCTGGGTGACACGCCCCAGCGTGCGCCCTCCGGTCATGCCCTGTGGCATGGCCTTCTCTTTGATGAACTGCAGCGCACGAGACACACACTTCCAGCGTGCGCTGCCCTAGCTGGGGACGACTTCGTGATCACCGAACTCGAATTCAAAAGTCTGGCCGACCAAGGCTACAACCGCATTCCACTCGTCGCCGAAGCCTTCGCCGATCTGGAAACACCGCTCTCCCTCTACCTGAAGCTGGCGCATACGCACGACGACGGCAAGTACAGCTTCCTGCTCGAATCCGTCGTGGGCGGCGAGCGCTTCGGGCGCTACAGCTTCATCGGCCTGCCTGCACGTACCCTGCTGCGTGCCACCGGTTTCGGCGCCGCGGCCCAGACCGAGGTGGTGACCGACGGCGTGGTGGTGGAGACGGCGCCGGGCAATCCGCTCGATTTCATTGCCAGCTACCAGCAGCGCTTCAAGGTGGCGGTCAGCCCCGGCTTGCCGCGCTTTTGCGGCGGCCTGGCCGGTTACTTCGGCTACGACGCCGTGCGCCACATCGAGAAGAAGCTGGAGCACTCCTGCCCGCCCGACAGTCTGGGCACGCCCGACATCCTGCTGCTGCAGTGCGAGGAGGTGGCGGTCATCGACAACCTCTCGGGCAAGCTCTACCTCATCGTCTACGCCAACCCGGCCGAGCCCGAGGCCTATTCGCGCGCCAAGAAGCGCGTGCGCCAGCTCAAGGAGCGGCTGCGCTACTCGGTGAGCGTGCCGCAGATCAAGGCGGGCGACAGCCACCCGGCGCAGCGCAGCTTTGCCAAGGCCGACTACCTGAAGGCGGTGGACGAGGCCAAGGAGCTGATCGCCGCCGGCGACTTCATGCAGGTGCAGGTGGGCCAGCGCATCCACAAGCGCTACACCGAAAGCCCGCTGAGCCTGTACCGCGCGCTGCGCTCGCTCAACCCCAGCCCCTACATGTACTACTACCACATGGGCGACTTCCATGTGGTGGGCGCCAGCCCCGAGATCCTGGTGCGGCACGAGCGCGTGGAAGGCGGCGAGAAGATCACCATCCGCCCGCTGGCCGGTACCCGCCCGCGCGGCGCCACGCCCGAGAAGGACAAGGCCGCCGAGGTCGAGCTGGTCAACGACCCCAAGGAGCGCGCCGAGCACGTGATGCTGATTGACTTGGCGCGCAATGACATCGGCCGCATCGCCAGGACCGGCAGCGTCAAGGTGACCGAGGCCTTCGTGGTCGAGCGCTACAGCCATGTGATGCACATCGTGAGCAACGTCGAAGGCACGCTGCTGGAAGGCATGAACAGCATGGACGTGTTCAAGGCCACCTTCCCGGCCGGCACGCTGACCGGCGCGCCCAAGGTGCATGCGATGGAGATCATCGACCGGCTCGAACCCACCAAGCGCGGCATCTACGGCGGCGCCGTGGGTTATCTGAGCTATGCCGGCGACATGGACCTGGCCATCGCCATCCGCACCGGCGTGATCAAGGACGGCATGCTCTACGTGCAGGCCGCGGCCGGCGTGGTGGCCGATTCGGTGCCCGAGCTGGAATGGAAGGAAACGGAACACAAGGCACGCGCGCTGCTGCGCGCGGCCGAGCTGGTGGAGGAGGGGCTGGAATGATGCGCGCCATCGACAAGGTTGAAGACTGCGCCACGATGGCCGAGGTGCGTCGCCAGGTGGATGCGCTGGACGACATCCTCGTGCCGCTGCTGGTCACGCGCGGTGGCTACATGACGCAGGCCGCCAAGGTCAAGAACGACCCCGACCTGGTGCGCGACGAGGACCGCATCGAAACCATCGTCGCCCGCGTGCGCGAGCGCGCTGCGGCCGAGGGTGGCCAGCCCGACGTGATCGAGGCCATCTACCGCAGCATGATGGAGGCGTACATCGCCTACGAGCACCGCGAACTCGCCCGGCTGCAGGCCGGCACAGACTAGAAAGCAGGCCATGAAAAAACTCCTGATGGTCGACAACTACGACAGCTTCACCTACAACATCGTGCAGTACTTCGGCGAGCTGGGCGTCGAGGTGGTCGTGGTGCGCAACGACGAGACTTCGCTCGAGGAAATCGCTGCCCACCGGCCCGACTGGCTGGTGATCTCGCCCGGCCCGTGCTCGCCGGCCGAGGCCGGCATCTCGGTGCCCGCGATCCAGCACTTTGCCGGCAAGCTGCCCATCCTGGGCGTGTGCCTGGGCCACCAGGCGATTGGTGCGGCCTTTGGCGGCAACATCATCCGCGCGGTGCAGCAGATGCATGGCAAGACCAGCGTCATCACCACCACGCAGCAGGGCGTATTCGCCCACCTGCCGCAGCAGTTCACCGTCAACCGCTACCACTCACTGGTGATCGAGCGCGCCACCTGCCCCGAGGTGCTGGAGATCACTGCCACCAGCGGCGACGGCGAGATCCAGGGCGTGCGCCACCGCGAGCTGCCCATCCAGGGCGTGCAGTTCCACCCGGAAAGCATCCTCACCGAGCATGGCCACGCCATGCTGAAGAACTTTCTCGATGGCGCATAGCGCGGCCGTGCCGGCCGATCGAAGCAGGGGGCGCGCATGATCATTCCCGAGTACTGGGCGCAGGGCAGGGTGCAGCAGCGCGTGCGCGGCCGGCAGGTCACGATGCGGCGCTTCGGCTGGTCCGACATGAGCCAGCTCGATGCGCAGGCGATGGCCGATGCGCGCGCCCACGAGGCGATGGCGCAGGTGCTGGCCGGCGTGCCGCAGCCCGGTTTCGAGCGCAAGGTGGCCTACAACGGCGCGGACGGCGTGCCTATCCGCGAAGAGGTACTGCAGCGTGCCGGGCCCGAGGTCGTCACCCGCAACAGCTATGGCGCGCACTGCCTGAACACGCCGCGCGCGCTGTTCGCCGATGTGGACTACGAACAGCCCCGCTATACCTCTGGTTGGGGCAAGGTCTACCTCGTCGCCATCGCGCTCGCGGCAGGCCTGGCCTTTGCGGCCGTGCAGCGGGTGGCGGGCACTGGGTTTGGCGTGGCGGCGGCCCTGGTGGCCAGCCTGGTTGCACTGGTGGTGGTGTCGAGCCTGCAGGGCCGCGCCGAGGCGCGCGCCCGGGCCGTGGCGGCCCCCGGCATCCAGCAGCAGGCGCTGCAGCGGGTGCAGGACTTTGCCGCGGCCCACCCCGACTGGTCGCTGCGCCTGTACCAGACCCCCGCGGGCATGCGGGTGCTGGCGACGCACCGCCCCTTCGATCCGCTGGAGCCCGAGGTGCAGCGCTTCTTCGACGCCATCGGCGTGGACCGGCTGTACGCGCGCATGTGCCGCAACCAGCGGTGCTTTCGCGCCCGCCTGACCGGCAAGCCCTGGCGCATGGACATCGCCGAGCACATGCGCCCGCGCCCGGGCGTGTGGCCCATCAACCCCGAGCGCCTGCCCGAGCGCGAGGCCTGGGTGGCCCGCTACGAGCAGCGCAGCGCCGGCTACGCCGCCTGCCGCTTCGTGCAGGCGCTGGGGCCGGAGCGCACCGATGCAGCGATTGCCGGCGTGGTCGCGCTGCACGATGATCTGAGCAAAGCCAACCGTTCCCTGCCCCTGGCCTGATTTTTGGAGATTGGATTCCCATGTCGATTACCCCCCAGGAAGCGCTGCAGCGCACCATCGAGCACCGCGAAATCTTCCACGACGAGATGCTGCACCTGATGCGCATGATCATGCGCGGCGAGCTGTCGCCGGTGATGACGGCGGCCATCACCACCGGCCTGCGCGTCAAGAAGGAGACCATCGGCGAGATCAGCGCCGCCGCGCAGGTGATGCGCGAGTTCTCCACCAAGGTGCATGTGGCCGACAGCACGCACATGGTCGACGTGGTGGGCACCGGCGGCGACGGCGCCAGCACCTTCAACATCTCCACCTGCGCCATCTTCGTGTGCGCGGCGGCCGGCGCCAAGGTCAGCAAGCACGGCGGGCGCAGCGTCTCCAGCAAGAGCGGCAGCGCCGACGTGATGGAGGCGCTGGGCGTGCACATCGACCTCGCGCCCGAGCAGATCGCGCAGTGCATCGCCGACGTGGGCATTGGCTTCATGTTCGCGCCCAACCACCACCCGGCCATGAAGAACGTGGCGCCGGTGCGGCGCGAGCTGGGCGTGCGCACCATCTTCAACATCCTCGGCCCGCTGACCAACCCGGCCAGTGCGCCCAACATCCTGATGGGCGTGTTCCACGAGGACCTGGTCGGCATCCAGGTGCGCGCGCTGCAGCGTCTGGGCGCCGAGCATGCGCTGGTGATCTACGGCCGCGACGGGCTCGACGAGATCAGCCTGGGCGCCGGCACCCTGGTGGGTGAATTGAAGGACGGCGTGGTGCGTGAGTACGAGGTCCATCCCGAGGACTTCGGCATCCCCATGGTGGGCACGCGGGCCTTCCGCGTCGATACGCCCGAGCAGTCGCGCCAGATGCTGCTCGACGTGCTGGGTGGCGCCCAGGGCCCGGCGCGCGACATCGTGTGCCTGAACGCTGGCGCGGCGCTGTATGCGGCCAACGTGGCCGACTCCATCGCCGACGGCCTGGAGCGCGCACGCCAGGCCATCGACAGCGGCGCGGCCAAGGCCAAGCTGGAACAGCTGGTGCAGCGCACGCACGCGCTCGCGGCCTGAAGCGGGTGCGCAGCGCCGCCGCCCGTGGGAGCAGCCGATGACGGTTTCCGCCCAGCAAGCCCTGGCCCCGCTGCTGCAGGCAGTCTCCACGCAGCCGCAGTGGGCGCTACCCGAGTTCGTCGACCTGGGGCGCCCCGCGTGGGGTGATGCCATGCGGGGGCTGGCCTGGGCCATGGCGGTGGTGATCGCGCTGTCGTTCTGGCAGGCCGCCAGCGGGCGCGAGGCGCTGGCTGCACTGGCCGTCGTGGCGCTGGCATGGCTGGGTCTGCACCGCTGGCGCAGGCGGCGTAGTGCGCCATTGGGCGAAGGGCTGGTCGATGGCGGGCGTGGCTGCGTCGCCGATGTGGCGCAGCGCCGCATCCGCAGCACGGGCATGGAGCCTTCGGTACAGTGGCTGCTGGAGCCCGCCGCCGAATGGAGCCTGGGCCGTGTGGCCTTCCAGGACCGTCCGCGGCAGCGCCACGGCTGGCGCGTCGAGCTGCGGCATGCGCGCAAGGGGCCGGTGGCCGTCCTGTGCACGGTGCTGCACATGGGCCGCGCCGAGGCGGACCTGCTGGCGCTGGATGCCCTGGTGGACGAGATGGCGCAGCGCCTGGATCTGCGCCAGAGCGGCGACCGCTGTGTACCGCGCGCCGCTGATGGCGGCAGGCGGCTGATGAATGCATGAGAAAGAAACCGTATGTCCGATATTCTGAAAAAAATCTGTGAAGTGAAGGTGGAGGAAGTGGCCGCGGCGCGCAAGAAGGTGCCGCTGGAGGCCATGCGCGCCGATGCCGAAAGCCGCGTGCTCACGCGCGACTTCGAGGGCGCGCTGCGCGCCAAGATCGCCAGGGGCCAGGCCGCGGTGATCGCCGAGGTCAAGAAGGCCAGCCCCAGCAAGGGCGTGATCCGCGCCGACTTCATCCCCGCCGACATCGCGCAGAGCTATGCCGGGGGCGATGGCAAGACCAGCGCCGCCTGCCTGTCGGTGCTGACCGACAAGCAGTTCTTCCAGGGCTCGGTGGACTACCTCAAGCAGGCCCGCGCGAGCTGTGGCCTGCCGGTGCTGCGCAAGGACTTCATGATTGATCCCTACCAGATCTACGAGTCGCGCGCCATGGGCGCCGACTGCGTGCTGCTGATCGCCGCCTGCCTGGAAGACGCGCAGATGGCCGAGCTCGAAGCCATTGCGCGCAGCCTCGACATGGCCGTGCTGGTCGAGGTGCACGATGCCGAGGAACTGCAGCGCGCGCTCAGGCTCAAGACGCCGCTGGTGGGCATCAACAACCGCAACCTGCGCAACTTCGAGGTCAGCATCCAGACCACGCTGGACCTGCAGAAGGACGTGCCCGCCGACCGCCTGCTGGTGACCGAATCGGGCATCCTCGCGCCGGCCGACGTGAAGACCATGCGCGACGCCGGCGTGAACGCCTTCCTGGTCGGCGAGGCCTTCATGCGTGCGCCCGAGCCGGGCGAGGCGCTGGCCGCGCTGTTCGGCTGAGCGCGGCATGGCCCGCATTCCCTATGCCGACTGCGGCAGCGAGGCCGTGCGCCCGCTGGCCGAGCGCATCGTCGCCGAGCGCGGCAGCATCCTGCACCTGTACCAGATGCTGATGCACAGCGCGCCCGTGGCCGAGGGCTGGCTGCAGTACCTCACCGCCATCCGCCAGAAGTCGGGGCTGCCGGGCGACCTGCGCGAGCTGGTCATCATGCGCGTGGCCCTGCTCAACCGCGCGCCCTACGAGGCGGACCAGCACGCGCCCATCGCGCTGGCCGAGGGCGTGTCGCAAGCGAAGCTGGATGCGCTCGATGCCTGGCAGGACAGCCCGCTGTTCGATGCACGCGAACGCGCCGTGCTGGCCTATACCGACGCCATGACGCGCCAGGTGCAGGTGGCCGACGAGGTCTTCGCCGCCGTGGCCGCGCACTTCGAGCCGCCGCGCCTGGTGGAGCTGACCGCCACGGTGGCGGCCTACAACATGGTGTCGCGCTTTCTGGAGGCGCTGCAGATCCATTCGCACGATCCGCGTCAGATTCAAAAATAGGAGCTGCTAGCGCTCATCCACTCTTGATTTCAAATGGTTTTCGTATTGAAGTCATTTAAGAGTGAGCGCGAACAGCTCCTTTTTCAGGAGCTGTTCGTAGAGCGCAGCTGCCGTCAGCGCAGCAGCTGCAGGATCTCCGCCGGCCCTTGCACGATGGCGCAATTGCGCGCCCGCAGCAGCGCGCCGAAGGCCTCGGAGCGCAGGTAGCCGTACTCCACTGGCCGCTGCGCGCCGATCGCATCGCCTTGCACCACCGTATCGGCCGGGTGGCACATCAGCAGGCTGCCGCTGCCGCAGGCCTGCAGCCACGCATCCATGTGCCGGCCGTAGGCTTCGGGCGTGGGCGCATCGAAGCCATAGACGCCGCCAAAGCCCCGGTTGCGCGCCAGCCCCTGGCGGCGCAGCCGGCGCGACAGCGCCCAGCCGCCCAGCGCGGCGATCACCGCGGCCTTGGGCTGCCAGGCCAGCCGGCCCGCAGGCGCGGTGGAGCGCACCCACAGCGGCGGCGCGTCGCCGTAGCGGCGCTGCAATTCGTCCAGCATCACGGCGCGCGCCGCCGGCAACTGGTGCACGTGCTGGTGCCCGTCGATGAAGTCGGGCGGCGTGCCGAGGGCGTTCTCGAAGGCGTCGAGCTGCATGCGCCACTGCGTGCGCAGCCAGTCGCGGTCGAGCCGGCCGGTGTAGGCCTGGGCGATGCGCTGGCCGATGCCGGTCGCGGCCTGCTGGCCAAAGCCTTCGGTCAGGTTGAAGTGCAGGCCCACGGCCAGGCGCGCGCGCAGCGCGGGCAGGGCCTGCGCGGCCTCGCGCCAGCGCGGCGCCGTGGTCATGCAACTGGTGGCCGACAGGCGGCCCGCGCCGGCCAGCGCCTGCACTGCCGCGTCGATGGCCGGGTGCAGCGCGTAGTCGTCGGCGCACAGGACGATGGGCTTCATGCGTCCACCCGGGCGAAGGCCCAGAACTTGGCGGCCACGAAGGTCAGCACCGAGACGATCAGCAGCACCGCGGCCAGGCTCCAGAAGTAGTGCAGGTGCAGCACGTTCAGCGCCACGAGGTAGAGCGCCTCGTTCACCGCGAACGACAGGCAGGCCACGGCGAAGAAGCGCGGGATCGCCTGCAGATGAGGTGTCTGGTGCTGGGAGAAGGTGAGCAGCGCATGGCCCGCGTAGCTCACGCAGAAGGCCACCAGGAAGGCCAGCACATTCGCCAGCAGCGGCGGCCAGTGCAGGCCCTGCACCAGCGCCGCCACTCCCAGCAGGTGGGTGCCGGCCGCGCAGCCGCCCACGCCCAGGAACTGCAGCGGCTGCGGCAGGCGGCGCAACTGCGCCAGCAGCGGGGCCAGCACGCGCAGCGGCAGCGGATCAGCGCCTTGCGTCATGGGCATCGTCGGGCAGCGGCGGCAGGGGGCTGTGGTTCTCGTCCTCGGCCACCACGTACACCGGACGGCGCTTGACCTCGGCGTAGATGCGGCCGATGTACTCGCCCAGGATGCCGATGGACAGCAGCTGCACGCCCGAGAACAGCATCAGGCCCGCGGCCAGCGTGGGCCAGCCGTCGACCGCGTTGTCGTGCAGCAGATAGTCGACCGCGATGAAGATGCCGTAGCCGATGGCCGCCAGCGAGATGACCGCGCCGATGCCGCTCCAGATCTGCAGTGGCAGCGTGGTGAACGAGGTCAGCCCCTGCATGGCGAGCTTGGCCAGCCGGTGCAGGTTGAAGGTGGAGGTGCCGCTCTTGCGCACGTCGGGCACGAAGGGCAGGGCCACCGACTGGAAGCCGACCCAGGCGTACAGCCCCTTCATGAAGCGGTTGCGCTCGGGCAGGCGCTTGAGCGCATCGACCACCTTGCGGTCCATGAGCCGGAAGTCGCCGGCGTTGGCCGGGATCTGCACCGCGTTGTCGTGGTTCATCAGCCGGTAGAACACACCGGTGCCCCAGCGCTTGGCCAGGCCTTCATTGGCGCGATCGGCGATCACGCCGTAGACCATGTCGTAGCCCGACTGCCACAGCCGCACCATCTCGGGCACCAGCGACAGCGGGTGCTGGAAGTCCGAATCGATCAGTAGCACGGCATTGCCGCGCGCGTGCTCGATGCCGGCGGACAGCGCGGCCTCTTTGCCGAAGTTGCGCGACAGCTTCAGAAAGCGCATGGGAAACTGCGGCGCCAGCCGCTGCGCGATGGCGGCGGTGGCATCGCGGCTGCCGTCGTCGACCAGCACAATCTCGCACTCGGCGGCCAGCGGCGCCACGGCCGCATGCAGCGCGTGCAGGAAGTCCTCGAGGTGCCCGGCCTCGTTGTAGGCGGGCACCACGCAGCTCAGGACCAGGCGCTCGCGGCCCGGGGGGGATGGATTCAGGGAGGACATGGGGGGATTCTCCGCTCAGCGGGCCTGCGCAGGCAGGTACTCGAAAATCGCGTAGACGTAGGGCTGGGGGTGCGGAAAGCGCCAGTCCATGGGCTTGCGCACCTTAAGCAGCACCGGCCCGCCGGCCTGGCCCTGGCGCGCCAGCCACGCGGCGGCAGCGTCTTCGCATTCGGCTGCGGGCGCGGGGGCCTTGCCGTCGGCATCCACCGGGCCACGGCCGCAAAAGAGCAGGCCGCCCTGGCGGGCCCAGTCGGGGTAGTCGTACATCTTGGCTTCGGGGCTGTCGGGCAGGCCGGGCAGCGTGCGGACGGACGGGTCGCCATAGAAGGCTACCAGCGCGTTCTGCGCCCAGTCGCCGCCCACCCAGCGCAGCGGCACATCGGGGTGGGTGCGCCGCCAGTGCGCGACCACGGCCTGGCCGGCGGCTTCGTTCGGGCGGTAGTAGTCGCTGTCCTGGTCGGCGGCCTCGCGGCGCATCTGCACGAAGCCCAGCGCCACCACCAGCGCCAGCGCCGGCCAGAAGGCGCGCGCCAGGCGCAGCAGCGCCCGCGCGGTCGCGGCCGGGTCGGCGGCGTCCAGGTTGCGCAGCCACAGCAGGCTGAAGGCGAAGCCGATCGGGATCGCCCACGGGATCGACAGCGTGACCACGCTGGACAGGCCGAACAGCAGCATGCCCAGCCAGGTGGACAGGGCCAGCCAGAACAGGGTGTCGCCCCAGCCCTGGCTGCGCCAGCTGGTGGCCATGGCGCGCCGCCAGCGGCCGAGCCAGCCGCCGCCCTGGCCCAGCCAGGCATAGACGCCGGTCACGGCCAGCCAGCCCGGCAACCAGTACAGCACCGGCGAGACCAGGAAGCGTACGATGTGCTTCCACTCCACCCGGCCGTCGCCCTGGTCGGTGGCGTAGCTCAGCGTGATCCAGCCGTGCTTGGCCACCCAGGCCACGTGCGGCGCCAGCGTGGCGGCAAAGGCCAGCAGCGCCAGGTAGGGCCGCGGCGTGCGCAGCCATTGGCGGCCCTGCGGCGTGAGCAAGGTGGGCAGCAGAAAGCCGGCGAGGAACACGCCGCTGACGTATTTGGTGAGCATGCAGGCCGCCGCCAGCACGCCGAGCAGCACGCTGGCCAGCGCGCCGCGCCAGCGCACTTCCTGGAAGCTGGCCAGCAGAAAGGCCGCCGTCCAGGGCCACAGCGACAGCAGTTGCGCATTGGCGTTGAACTTGCCCGCCAGCGTGGTGTACGGAAAGCTCCACAGCAGCAGCAGCACGGCCACCGGCGCAAAGCGCTGCAGCTGCAGGCGCCGCGCCAGGTAGGCCACGCCCGCCAGGCCCACGGCCACGTTCACATACGACAGCACGCGGTACGAGGCATCACCCGTGGGAAACAGCGAGAACCACAGGCCGGTGGTCCACGAGAAGAACGGCGGGTGCTTGTGCGTGCCCCACTGGAATGACTGCGACCAGGCGTAGTTTTCCAGCATGTCGAAATAGCCGTCGAGGTTGCCGTTGGCGAGCCAGCCCACCACGGCCCACACCGTCGCGGAGACGGCAATCCACAGCCACAACTGGCGCCGGAGGCTGGCTGGCCCGGTCAGGGCGTGATCGAAAGAGGCTGCGGTCAAGGCAAGGAAGCGGTATCGGGAAGTAGCGCGCTATTGTAGGGACGGATGCTGAAGCCAGGCTGAGCAATCGCAAGCCCTTGCCCGGCCGTGCGGAAAGACAGTTGTTTGCAAACGTGTGATTTGTGCTGATAATGAAAATATTGATAGCAGCCGCTCCCAACAGAGGTTCTTGTTACGAGCCTTTTCAAATGTGGCAGGGTGCGTGGCTGTGGATTGGATAGCATTCGATTTTTTAACCTAAGGAGAACCGATGGCTGTGCAAAATCCCTTTTTCGGCGGGCGGCGCGAGAGCGAGTCTGGCGCATCCAAGTTTCTGGGCGCCTCACCGGCCTCGGCATCGGGCAGCAGCTTGCCCAGCACGGCCGCGGGATCGGCCAGTTCGGTTCTCGGAGGCGTCATGAACACCAGCAAGAGCGCAGACACCGAGGCAGCGTCCTCCTCCTCCGAATCGGCCGGCAGCAAGCTGACCGTCGGCCCCAATATCAAGCTCAAGGGCGTCGAGATCACCGATTGCGACACCCTGGTGGTGGAGGGCACGGTCGAGGCCACGATGAATTCGCGCGTGATCCAGATCGCCGCACAGGGCGCATTCCGCGGCTCGGCCGAGATCGACATCGCCGAGATCCATGGCGAGTTCGAGGGCAACCTGACGGTGCGCGACAAGCTGGTGATCTTCGGCTCGGGCCGCGTGCACGGCAAGATCCGCTACGGCAAGGTCATCATCGAAGAGGGCGGCCAGCTCACCGGCGAGATCGAGTGCTCGGCCGGCAGCCGCCCTGCCGCCAGCAAGCCGGTGGCGAGCCACGCCGCCGAAAAGGCCGAGGCGGCCAGCATCGTCTGATCCCTCCTGGCGCCGTACCCCTGCGGCGCACCCCCTGCAGGATCTCCCAGGCATGGCGCCGAGCGCCATGCCTTTTTTCATGGCGATTGCTTCGCGGCGGGCTAAGCATGGGTTTTCCAAGCACAAAGCGTCTCTACAGCCTAACCCTAGGCGCCGATCGGCGGCGGCCCCGTATGGTGATGCCTCGCTTTGATTCGAAGGAGAGCGCATGAAACGGATGATCTGGGCCGCCTGCGTGGCACTGCCGCTGTCGGCCGCCGCCGCGTGGCCCGAGCGGCCCATCACCATGGTCGTGCCCGCGGCGGCGGGCGGCACCACCGACATCGCCGCGCGCGTGCTGGCCGAGAAGATGGGCCGCGACCTCGGCACCTCCATCGTGGTCGAGAACAAGGGCGGTGGCGGCGGCAGCATCGGCACGGCGCAGGTCGCGCGGGCCAAGCCCGACGGCCATACGCTGCTGATGGGCAACATCGGCCCGGTGGCGATCAACTTCAGCCTGTACAAGCAGCTGAGCTACAAGGAGACGGACCTGCGCGGCGTCACCAACGTGATCTCGGTGCCCAACATCCTGGTGGTGAACGCGAACTCGCCGGTCAAGAGCGTGAAGGACCTGGTGGCCCTGGCCAGGACCCGGCCGCTGACCGCGGCCACTTCGGGCGTGGGCCAGTCGCCGCACATGTCCACCGAGATGTTCCGCCAGAAGGCGGGCATCGACGTGACCCTGGTGCCGCACAGCGGCGCCGCGCCCGCGGTGACGGCGCTGCTGGGTTCGCAGGTGGACTTCATGATCGACAACCTGCCCAGCTCCATGCCGCACATCAAGTCGGGCAAGTTCCGCGCGCTGGCCATCACCAGCAAGGACCGCGCCGAGCAACTGCCCGAGGTGCCGACGATGGCGGAGTCGGGCATCCCCATGCAGGTGACGGCCTGGTTCGGCCTGCTGGCGCCCGCCGGCACGCCGGACGCCATCGTCCAGCAACTGCAGCAGTCCGCGCGCAAGGCCATGCAGACGCCCGAGGTGCGCCAGCGCTTTGCCGACCTGGGCGGTGTGCCCGGCGGCGAGACCCCGGCCGAGTACGACGCTTTCATCGCGCAGGAGCGCAAGAGCTGGGCGCAGATCGTGAAGGCGGCCGGGCTGTCGCTCGAATAAACCAGGAGACCATCGATGCACCCACTTCGTTTCCGCCGCGCGCTGCTGTCCTGCCTGGCCTTGGCCGGCGCTGCCATGCTGGCACCGGTGGCCCAGGCCGCGGACTGGCCCGACAAGCCCATTCAGCTGGTGATTCCCTATCCGCCTGGCGGCAGCGCCGACCTGCTGGGCCGGCCGCTGGCCGTGCAGCTGCAGCAGCAGCTCAGGCAGCCGGTGGTGCTGGAGTACAAGCCCGGCGCGGGCGGCACGCTGGCCTCGCAGTACCTGGCACGGGCCAAGCCCGACGGCTATACCTTCCTGATGGTGCTGGCCGCGCATGCGATCAACGACAGCCTGTACCCCAAGCTGCCGTACGACACGCGCAAGGATTTCGCGCCGGTCTCGCTGGTGGCCACGCTGCCCATGGTGGTGGCGGGCAGCGCCAAGCTGCCGGCGAAGAACATCCCGGAGCTGATCCAGGCGGCCAAGGCGGCGCCTGGCAAGCTCACCTTCGGCTCGGCCGGCAACGGCAACACCGGCCACCTGGCAGCCGAGTATTTCAGCAGCATGGCCGGCATCCAGATGACCCATGTGCCCTACAAGGGCAGCGCCGGCGTGGTCAATGCCATGCTGGCGGGCGATATCGACCTCACGTTTGACAGCATCTCCACGTCGATGCCGCACATCCGCAGCGGTCGCATGCATGCGCTGGCCGTGACCAGCCCGAAGCGCTCGGCGCTGGCGCCCGAGGTGCCGACCATCCAGGAGCAGGGGGTAGCCGGTTTCGACGTGACGGGCTGGTACGCCATCATCGCGCCGGCGGCCACGCCGCTGGCCGTGCGGCAGAAGTTCAGCGAGGAGATCGCCGCGGCGCTGAGGCAGCCGGCGGTGCAGTCGCAACTGGCCGCGAGCGGCTACGATCCGGTCGGCTCGACGCCGCAGGCCTTGCAATCGCATATCGACAGCGAGATCGTCCGTTGGGCCAAGGTGGTCAAGGCCACTGGGGCGAAGGTCGATTGAGGCCTCCGAGGGCTTAGCCCAGCACCGACTCCAGGTCGATGCCCTCGCTCTCGTTGGTCAGCTCCAGGCTGTCCTCGATGTGGGCGAGATGCGCCAGCATCAGCTTGCGCGCCAGCGGCAGGTCCTTGGCCTTGACGGCCTCGACGATCTGCCGGTGCTCGTCGACCCGGCAGCTCATCGCGGTGGGCGCGTCGTAGAGAGAGATCGTCAGGCAGGTGAGCGTCGACAGCTCCTTCATCGCCCGGATGAGCAGCGAGTTGCCCGCCAGTTCGGCCAGCAGCGTGTGGAATTCGCCGGACAGGCGCACCACGGCGTGCTTGTCGTTGGTGCGACGCGCCTCTTCCTCGTGGGCAAGATGGTCTTCGAGGCGGCGGTACTTTTCCTCGTCGAAATGGCGTGCCAGGCGCTCCAGTACGCCCGGTTCTACGGTGCGCCGGGCCTCGAACACGTCGCGCGCCTGCTCCACCGTGGGCTTGGCGACGAAGGCGCCGCGCTGCGGTATCAGCTCCACCACCTGCTCGTGCGACAGGCGGGCAAGCACCTCGCGGATCCGGGGGCGGTTGGTGCCATAGATGGTCGCCAGCCGGTCCTCGCCCAGCTTGGTGCCGGGCACCAGCCGGTGTTCCAGGATGGCGTTGGAGATGTTTTCCACGATCTCGTCCGCGGAAAACTCCCGTTTCGGCGAGGCGGTGGTTTTCTTCTTGCTCACTTTGCTTGTCATGGGGGCGATTTTATCCAAGCGCCCCCTCTGGTTCGGTCTGTACCGCCTATCAGGCCGACGGCTCCCCGTAGAGCAGCTTGGCGATGCCCTGTGGCAGGTTCTTGTGGTCCTTCTTCGGCGGGCGCGCAAAGCTGCCGCGCTGCGCCGGCGACGGGTTCAGCGACGCCAGGGTCTGCGCATGGCAGACCGCGCTCGAGACGCCATCGACGACCGGCACCGGGATCTGGCCCTTGATGGACCGCGCCAAGCCGGCCAGCGGCGCCCCGGCGATGATGATCACATCGGCGCCGTCCTCGTCGACAGCAGCCTGGCACAGCGCGCGCAGCGTCTCGCCGTGGTCCTCCTGCACCGCGCCGATGCTGCGCAGCGGCGTGTCCAGGCAGCGGATGCTGGCCAGGCGCCCTTCCAGGCCGTTGGCCTGTACCACTTCGCGGTACCAGGCGGTGATGCGCCGCGAGATCGCGATGATGGAAAAGCGCTTGCCCAGCAGGCAGGCGCTCATCAGCGCCGATTCGGTCATGCCGACGACGGGGATGTCCAGGGCTTCGCGCAGGCCGTCGATGCCGGGGTCGCCGAAGGCCGCGACGACGATGGCGTCATAGTTGCCGCACTGCTCGGCGGCAATGGTGGCGGTGGCATAGGCGCCGATGAGCGACTCGAAGCGCGTTTCGATGTAGGCCATGCCGAACTGCGCCGTCATCACGGTGACCTCGGTGCCGGGCGCGGCGGCGCGGCGCGCCTCGGCCTCGATCAGGTCGCTGACGCTTTGCGAGATGTTCGGGTTGATGAGCAGCAGTTTCATGTCGATTCCTTGGAGCGGATGGGGAGCAGGCTGGGGCGGCCGCGGCGCAGGTACTCGCCCTGTCCGGGGCGGGGGTGGAACTCGCCGTCCCACACCACCTCGCCGCGCGACAGCGTCAGCGCCGGCCAGGCCTGGAGCTCGATGCCCTCGTAGGGCGTGTAGTCGACGGCATGGTGCAGGTCGGCATTGCGGATGGTGCAGGGCTTCTCGTCCCAGATCACGATGTCGGCGTCCGCTCCCACGGCAATGGTGCCCTTGCGCGGGTGCAGCCCGTAGGTCTTTGCCGGGTTGGTGGCCGTGAGCTCGACGAAGCGGTTGAGGGTCAGGCGCCCCTGCAGCACGCCGTGCGTGTACAGCAGCGGCATGCGCGTCTCCAGGCCCGGAATGCCGTTCGGGATGTGCTTGAACGCCACTTCCTCGCCGTTCGGCTTCTTGCCCTCGGGCGCATCGAAGTTGAAGGGCGCGTGGTCGGAGCTGAACACGGTGAACAGGCCGTCGGCCAGGCCGTTCCAGATCACTTCCTGGTTCTCGCGGTTGCGCGGCGGCGGGCTGCAGACGCACTTGGCGCCGTGGTAGCTGTCGTCGATGCCCAGGTCCTCGGCAGTGAGGAAGAGGTACTGCGGGCAGGTCTCGGCGAACACATGCAGGCCGTGGGCGCGCGCCCAGCGGATCTGCTCCACGGCTTCGCGGCCCGATACGTGCACGATGAGGATGGGCGTGTCCACCAGCTCGCCCAGCGCGATGGCGCGGTGCGTGGCCTCGCGCTCGACCAGCATGGGCCGGGAATGGGCGTGGTAGCGCGGCGCGGTGCGGCCGGCGGCTTCGAGGCGCTTGGTCAGCCACTCGATGCAGTCGGCGTTCTCGGCATGGATCATGGCCATCGCATCGTGCTTGCGCGCGATCTCCAGCACGTCCAGGATCTGGCCATCGTCGAGCTTCATGTCGTCGTAGGTCATGTAGATCTTGAACGAGGTGTAGCCCTCCTGGATCAGCGCCGGCAGCTCGTTGGTCAGCACCTCGGGGGTGGGGTCGCTCACGATCAGGTGGAAGGCATGGTCGATGTGGGCCTTGCCTTCGGCGCGGCGGTGGTAGTCCTCCACCGCGGCGCGCAGCGACTGTCCCTTGTGCTGGGCCGCGAAGGGGATCACCGTGGTTGTGCCGCCGCAGGCCGCGGCGCGCGTGCCCGAGTCGAAGTCGTCGGCCATCCTGGCCGGGGCTTCCATGGGCTGGTCCAGGTGGCAGTGCGCATCGACGCCGCCGGGCGTCACCGTGCGGCCCGCGGCGTCGATCTCGCGCTTGCCCGCAGGCAGGCCGAGGCCGAGCTGGACGATGCGGCCGCCTCGGATGCCGATGTCGGCGTCAAAGATGTCGCTGGCGGTGGCGACGCGCGCATTGCGCACCACCAGATCAAATTCGCTGGAACTCATGCTGAATGTCAAAGTTTTGGGGTATCGGTGGGGTCGGCCGGCGCTCCGGACTTGCCCTGGTGGCGCGACGCGAGTGCAAGCTCCTGCGCCAGGGCCTTCTGGCTGGCGGGCGTGGGCTTGGCATGCGCCTGGTTGTCCAGGGCTGGCAGCACATAGTCCTTGACCATGCGCCGGATGGCCAGCACGTTCTGGGATTCGCGCAGGCCGCCTTCGATGGGCAGCATGCTGGTCATGACCACCACGGCGTTGCGCTCGGGCAGGGCCACGATGAACTGGCCCTTGAATCCCATGGCGTGGGTCTCGGGTTCGGTGGCGACGATGTCGTTGATCCACCAGTAGTAGCCATACCACGGCGCCGAGGTGGGCGCGGTCATGGTGCGCATCCAGGCCTGCGAGACGATCTGCTTGCCGTCCCAGCGGCCACCGGTCAGCACCAGCTGGCCGAGCTTGGCCATGTCGACGGCGCGCAGGCGCAGGCCCCAACCGGAGGAGACCAGGCCCTTGTCGTCGGCCCGCTCCCAGGCATAGTGCGCCATGCCCATGGGCTTGAACAGCTTGGCCGCGGCAAAGTCCTGCAGCGGCATGCCGGCGTCGGCGCCCAGCGTGGCGCTGGCCAGGATGGGGTTCACGTCGGTGTAGTCGAAGGCTGTGCCGGGCGTGACCTTGGGCGTGGTTTCGGCCGCCAGCTTCAAACGGTCGGGCGCGCCGTAGTAGATGGGATCGTCGGTGGGCTTGAAGTTGTAGACCAGGCCGGTGGACATGGACAGCACGTGGCGCAGCTCGATGGCCTGCTTGTCGGCGAAGGCCTTCTCCAGGTCGGGCCGTGCCTTGGCCAGGATGGGCGCGACCTTCTCGTCGAGCCTGGTGCGGCCTTCATCGACCAGCACGCCGGCGGCCAGCGCCGTCACGTTCTTGGTGATGGAGTACAGCTCGTAGTTGTGGTTGCGCGTCAGGCCCTTGCTGTAGCGCTCGTAGATCAGCTTGCCGTCCTTGACGACGAGGAAGCTGCGTACGTCGAGGTTCTCCTTGCGGATCATCTGCGACAGCTGTACCAGAGGGCGCGAATCGACGCCCACGCTCTCGGGCGAGGCGGTGGGCAGGTCCGTGGCCTGGGCCAGCAGGGGCGCAGCGGCGGCCAGTGCGAGGGACAGGGCGCCGGCGGTGCGGGAAAGGCGGAAGTTGGTCATGGTGGTGGTTCTCCTGGGGCGGGGCTCGCGGCTCAGCGCTCGGGGCCGTCGTTGAAGGCCAGGTCGGTGCCGGGCTTGCCGCGGCTTTGCAGTGCCAGCGCCAGTTCCTGGCCGAGCGCCTGCTGGGTCGCCTGGCTGGGCTGCGGGCGCGGCAGCGTCTGCATCGCCGGCAGGATGTAGTCGTTGACCATGCGGCGGTACTGGTTCAGGTAGGTGCCGGTGCGCAGGCCGCCATCGGTGGGCAGGATGCCGGTCATCACGACCACGGCGTTCTGCTGGGGCAGCACGGTGATGAACTGGCCCTTGAAGCCCATCGCGCCGAACTCGGGCTCGGACTCGACGATGTGGTTGATCCAGGTGTAGTAGCCATAGTCCTGCGCCGTGGCGCCGGCCTGCGGCTTGGACATGCGCTGGATCCAGGCGGCCGGAACCACCTGTTTGCCTTGCCAGCGGCCCTGGTCGAGCATCAGCTGGCCGAGCTTGGCCATGTCGATGGCGCGCAGGCGCAGGCCCCAGCCGCCCGAGACGGTGCCGGTCTGGTCGGCGCCGGTCCAGCGGTAGTTGCGCATGCCCAGCGGCTTGAACAGGTGCTGCTCGGCGTAGGCATCCTCGCGCTGGCCGGCGGCCGCGGCGATCGAGGCACCGACCAGCACCGGGTTGGCATCGGTGTACTCGAAGCGCGTGGACGGCGGGATGCGCGGCGTGGTGGACAGCGCCACCTTCAGCCGGTCGGGCGCCTGGAAGTACAGCGGGTCGGAGCCTTCGACCTGCTGGTAGAGCAGGCCGCTGGACATGGCCATCAGGTTGCCGAGGCTGATGGCCTGCTTGTCGGCCAGTTGGGCCTTGAACTCGGGATGGGTCTTGGCGATCCAGCCCGCGGCCTTGTCGCTGGTGGCGATCTTGCCCTGGCCTTCGAGCACGCCGAAGGTCAGCGCCGTGATGGTCTTGGTGACCGAATACAGCTCGTAGTTGTGGTCGCGCGTCAGCCCGTTGCTGTAGCGCTCGTAGATCAGCTTGCCGTCCTTGATGACCAGCAGGCTGCGCACGTCGAGCTGGTCCTTGCGGATCCACTCGGACATGCGTACCAGCGGTGCCGAATCGACGCCCACGCTCTCGGGCGCGGCGGCGGGAAAGTCAGCCGCCGCGGCGGCGACGGGGGCAGAGGCTGCCGGTGCGGCCCCCGCGCTACCCGTGGCAGCCGGCGTGCCGGCGCATGCTGCCAGGGTCGATACGAGGGCCGAGGCGCAGGCCAGGGACAAGCTGCGTTGAACAGGAGTTTTCATGAAGCGCTCCGTGGGAACGGATGGTTGCGGGGGGTGGTAGCGATCAGACCGGGATCTTCTTGCTGTAGTCGATCAGCAGCGACGAACAGATAAAGAGGCCTGCGCCGGCGGCGGCGAAGAGCATCATGGCCATGTCGTACGAGCCGGTGGCCTGGACGATCACGCCCACCAGGATCGGCACGCCGATGCCGGCGCAGTTGCCACCCAGGTTCATCACGCCGCCCAGGAAGCCAACGCGCTTGCGGGTGCCCAGGATCGAGGGCACGCACCAGAACAGGCCGCACCAGCGCAGGAAGAACAGCGTCACCGACAGCAGGATCACGATGGTCATGGGGTCCTTGAAGCGGGCCACGTTGTAGATGGCCACGGTGGCGATCACCGAAGCGATGCCGAACAGCGTGCGCAGCACCTTGGCCTGCGAAGCGCCGGCGGCCTTCCACTTGTCGGCGATCCAGCCGCCGACCATCTCGCCGACGAAGCCGGAGAAGAACATGATGAACACTGCGCCGCCCATCTGCTTGATGTCCATGTTGTGCACCTTGGACAGGTAGGTGGGCATCCAGGTCAGCAGGCCGTAGAACAGCGCGTTGAAGCACATCCAGCCGAAGAACATGCCCCAGACCGAGCGGTACTTGAAGAAGTCCATCACCTTGCCGCTGGAATGGGCAGGTTCGGCGGCCAGGTCGGCGGCGTGGGACTGCTCGATGAAGGATGCCTCGGCCTCATTGACGCCGGGGTGCTGGCGCGGATGGTTGCGGATGTACCACCAGGCGAAGACACCGGCGATCATGGTGCCCACGCCGGCCACCACGAAGGAAATGCGCCAGGAGTCGAAGTGGGTCAGCAGGCCCGCGATGATCAGCGCGCCCAGGGCCGCGCCCAGCGGGGCGCCGCCGTCCAGCAACGTGGCGCCGCGGCCGCGCTCGTTCTGGGTCATCCAGATGCCGTTGAGCTTGCCGCCGGCCGGGTAGATCGGCGCTTCGGACGCGCCCAGGCCCAGCCGGGTGACCAGCAGCGAGACCCAGCCGGTGCAGGCGGCGGCGATGGCCTGGAAGAAGCCCCAGCCCAGCGTGGAGCAGACGATCACGATGCGCGGACCGAAGCGGTCGGCCAGCATGCCGCCGGGGATCTGCATGAAGGCATAGGTCCAGAAGAAGGAGCTCATCAGCAGGCCCTGGACGGCGGGGCTGAGGTCGAACTCCTTGGCGATCATGGGCATGGCCACCGACAGCGAGGCGCGGTCGATGTAGTTGATCGCGATCAGGAACAGCATCATCAGGAAGATCTTCCATCGCACCTTCGTCGGTGCGGCCGTCGCGCTCATGGCGGCGGCGCCTGTGGTCGTTGGGTTTTGCATGTGCAGTCTCCTTGCGCGTGGCATGCGGCGTGGGCATGCCGGGTGGTATTCGGGGTCCGCAGGCTGCTTCCGGTTGCGCCTGTCGGATCTGCAGAGGTTTCTGCAGTGGCGCAAATTTAAGTGTAGACAAGATTGTAGACATTAGAGTTTTCACTAATGTTTGAGTATTTGTGAGAAATTCCTGGCTATGGCCAAATTTCTTTTGATTGTCTTTGGGTTGATTGTTTACAGAGGTGTTGACGGTTTGTCCGGATCCGGTGCAGAATCGCCGGGTCTGTCCATCTGATGTATGGAAGCGCAGGGATGAAGCCGGGCGAGGGGCGTTGGCTCGGTCATGGCTATGGGTCCTGGTGCGCGGCGCTGTGCTGCCGCACCGAATGCGCCCGGCGTTCGCCCCCAGGGGCGGCCAACGCATCTCCTCTTGCGAGGCGGGCAGGCACCAACCCCTCAAACCCTAGGAGACATCAATGACCAAACCTGTGCGCATGGGCGTGCTCACGCCTTCCTCGAACACCGCGCTGGAGCCGCTGACCTCGGCCCTGGCCGCTTCCGTGCCGGACTGCAGTGCCCACTTCTCGCGCTTTACGGTGACGGAGATCTCGCTGTCGCAGCAGGCCCTGGGCCAGTTCGACGACAGCAAGATCCTGGCCGCCGCCGAGCTGCTGGCCGATGCTAAGGTGGATGTGATCGGCTGGAGCGGCACCGCCGCCGGCTGGCGCGGCTTCGACGCCGACCTGCGGCTGTGCGAGCGCATCACCGAGCGCACCGGCATCAAGGCCACGACGGCCATCCTGGCGCTCAACGAGCTGGTCGAGCGCATGGGCATCCGCAAGCTGGCGCTGGTGTCGCCTTACACCGGCGACGTGCAGGACCTCATCGTCAAGAACTACGAGGCGATCGGTGTCGAGATCGTGGCCGAGCGCCACCTGGACATCACCGTCAACCACGACTTCGCGCTGGTCACGCCCGAGAAGCTCTACGAGCTGATGGGCGAGGTGGCAGAGGCCCGCCCCGACGGCGTGGTGACCTACTGCACCAACCTGCGCGCCGCGCAGCTGGCCACGGCGGCCGAGGCCGAGTTCGGCTTCACGCTGCTGGACACCGTGAGCACGACGGTCTGGGGCATGCTGGGCGCGGCAGGCCGCGACCCGAAGACGGTGCGCGGCTGGGGCCGCCTGTTCGACTGCGCCTGATCCCTGGGGCGGCCAAGCCGCCCTGGCCGTCGCCCCGCTGACGGCCCACTTTGTAGCGCCACCGGCATTTCTCTAGGAGCCGGTGGCGTTTTTTTATGCCGCGATGGCGGTGGCTCAGGCGCCGAGCGGCGGCACCTTGCGCGGCTGGCCGTTGTCGTCGATGGCCACGTAGGTCGCAGTGGCCTGCGTCACCAGCACGTACTCGCCGGGCCGGTGCATGCGCTCGGCGATGGCCTCGACCTCGACGGTCATCGAGGTCGTGCCCACGCGCGAGAGCTTGGCGTAGAACGAGACGATGTCGCCCACGCGCACCGGCTGGCGGAAGACAAACTCCTTCACCGCCACGGTGGCGATCCTGCCGTGGGCATGGCGGGCCGGCAGCACGGCGCCGGCCAGGTCGAACTGCGACATGACCCAGCCGCCAAAGATGTCGCCGTTGGCATTGCAGTCCCCGGGCATGGGAATGACGCGCAGCACCAGCTCCATGTCGGCGGGCAGTTCGGTGGAGGTGATTCGAGGGCTAGGCATGGGTAGGAAGGGCACAATGGAAAGGTTTTGCTAATCCGTGATTGTCTCCGATGCGACGCTTTCCTGACGCCATGCCCACTCCCGCCACCGAGGCCCCTTCTCGCGATGGCGCGGCGCTGAGGCGATTGCTGCCCTACCTGTGGCAGTACAAGTGGCGCGTCATCGCGGCGCTGCTGTTCATGGTGGGCGCCAAACTGGCCAACGTGGGCGTGCCGGTGCTGCTCAAGCACATCGTCGATGCGCTCGGCATCCCGGCGGGCAGCCCGCAGGCGCTGCTGGTCGTGCCCGCCGGCCTGCTGCTGGCCTATGGCGGGCTGCGCCTGGTGACCTCGCTGTGCTCGGAGCTGCGCGAGCTGGTCTTCGCCAAGGCCACGCAGGGCGCGGCGCGCAGCATCGCGCTGCAGACCTTCCAGCACCTGCACGGCATGAGCCTGCGCTTTCACCTCGAGCGCCAGACTGGCGGCATGACGCGCGATATCGAGCGCGGCGTGCGCGGCGTGGAGTCGCTGATCTCGTTCTCGCTCTACAGCATCATCCCCACGCTGATCGAGCTGGCGCTGGTGCTCGGCATTCTGGCCTGGCGCTACGACCGCTGGTTCGCGATCATCACCGGCGCGGCGCTGGTGGTCTATATCACGTTCACCGTGTCGGTCACGCAGTGGCGCACGCGCTTTCGGCGCGAGGCGAACGTGCTGGATTCGTCGGCGCATTCCAAGGCCATCGACTCGTTGCTGAACTACGAGACCGTCAAGTATTTCAACAACGAGGCCTTCGAGGCGCGGCGCTACGACGAGGACCTGGAGCGTCTGCGCATGGCTCGCCTCAAGAGCCAGAGCAGCCTGAGCCTGCTGAACACCGGCCAGCAGCTCATCATCGCCGTGGCGCTGGTGGCCATGCTGTGGCGCGCTACCGCGGGCGTGGTCGCCGGCCAGCTCACGCTGGGCGACCTGGTGATGATCAATGCCTTCATGATCCAGCTCTACCTGCCGCTGAACTTCCTGGGCACGCTGTACCGCGAGATCCGTCAGAACCTGACCGACCTCGACCGCATGTTCACGCTGATGGACACCGAGCGCGAGATCGCCGACGCGCCCGGCGCCGTGCCGCTGGCGCTGCACGGCGAGCCGGAGCTGCGCTTCGAGGACGTGCGCTTCGCCTACGACCCGGCGCGGCCCATCCTGCAGGGCGTGTCCTTTGCCATTCCGGCGGGCAAGACCGTTGCGGTGGTCGGCCCATCGGGCGCGGGCAAGTCCACGCTGTCGCGGCTGCTGTTCCGTTTCTATGACGTGCAGGAGGGTCGCATCACCATCGCCGGCCAGGACATCCGCAGCCTCACCCAGCACAGCCTGCGCCAGGCCATAGGCATCGTGCCGCAGGACACGGTGCTGTTCAACGACACGGTGGAATACAACATCGCCTACGGCCGCCCCGGCGCCTCGCACGCCGAGGTGGTGGCGGCCGCGCAGGCCGCGCGCATCCACGACATGGTGACAGCCACGCCCGACGGCTACGCCACCCGCGTGGGCGAGCGCGGGCTCAAGCTCTCGGGCGGCGAGAAGCAGCGCGTGGCCATCGCCCGCACGCTATTGAAGAACCCGCCCATCCTGATCTTCGACGAGGCCACGTCGGCGCTCGATTCGGCCAACGAGCGCGCCATCCAGCGCGAGTTGCGCAGCGCCGCCGCGGGCAAGACCACGCTGGTGATCGCGCACCGCCTGTCCACAGTGGTCGATGCGCACGAGATCCTGGTGATGGACGCCGGCCGCATCGTCGAGCGCGGCACGCACGCCGCGCTGCTGGCCCAGGGCGGGCGCTACGCGCGCATGTGGGCGCTGCAGCAGCATGAGAAGGATAAGGGTGAAATTGGCATCTAGCGCTTATGGAGTAAGCGCTAGTAGCTATTGTTTTTGATAAATCAGCTGTGCCGCGAGCCGCTGCGCGACAGGCGCTTGGCATTGCTCACCGCCTTAGCGTGCACCGGCGACAGGCCGGCGTGCAGCACGTCGGTAACGCTGCGCATCTGCTGCTTGACCAGCTTTTCCGAGGCCGAGCCCAGCGCGAACGGCGCAAACGGGTTCTGCAGCGTGGGCGCCAGCAGGGGGGTGACGCTCATCTTGGCGGCGGTCTGCCAGTACGACGACACCGCCTGGCCCCACATCGCGGCCCAGGATTCGTAGAAGGCCACGACCTTCTCGTTGCCCATGCGCATGAATTCCTGCTGGTCGCGCGCCGACGGGCTGGCGCCGGCGGCCATCATGCGGCCGACCCGCTGGGCGACCACCTGGGGCGCGGCCCAGGACAGCTCCAGGCTCTTGGCGGCCAGCGATTGGGCGCTGGAGGTGCGGCGGGAAATGGACATGGGTGGACTTTCTCAGTGGATGACGCAGACCCGATTCTAAAGAAACCGGTTTCTGCTGGCTGGCGCAAATTGTTAGTGAACACTCAACAATGCTGGCAGGCCCTGCCGCCGGGATAACTGAAATGCCGGGCCGCGCCGTGCGGGCCATGTCAGAATCGCACGAAACCCATCCCAGCCCGCAAGCCCCATGACCGCCACCCGCCCCGACCGACCGCCGCGCACCGAGCAGCAGGTGCGCACCGACCTGGCCGCCGCCTACCGCATGGCGGCCGCCAACGGCTGGGACGACACCATCTACACCCACCTGTCAGCCAGCGTGCCCGGCGAGCCGGGGCACTACCTGATCAACCCCTTCGGCGCGAGCTTCGATGAGATCACCGCCTCGTCGCTGGTCAAGGTCAACGTCGCGGGGCAGGTGGTCGACGGCTCGGGCGCGCGCGTCAACCCCAGCGGCTTCGCCATCCATGGCGCGGTGCACGCGGCGCGGCCCGACGTGGAGTGCGTGATCCACCTGCATACGCCCTGGAGCGTGGCGCTGTCCATGCTGCCGCAGGGCCTGCAGCCCACCTCGCAGTGGGCGATGCGGCTGTACGGCCGGCTGGGGCGCCACCCCTACGAAGGCCTGTCGCTGGGCGCCGACGAGCAGCGCCGCCTGGTGGCCGAGCTGGGCAGCCTCGACGGGTTGCTGCTCGAGAACCACGGCCCGCTGGTCGTGGGCCGCACCGTGGCCGAGGCCTGGATGCTGATGCACATGCTCGAGCGCGCCGCCCAGGCGCAGCTGCGCGCCATGGCCGCCACCGGCGGCCAGCTGCTGGTCGCCACGCCCGAGCTGGCCGCGCTGACCCACCACCAGTGGGTGGGCGACGGCAGCGAGTGGGACGGCGACCTGGAATGGCCCTCGCTGCTGCGCCGGCTGGAGCGCAGCGCGCCTGATTACCGCCACTGAATTTCAAACGGAGAGACTTGCATGCCAACCATTCGCGTAGAACTGTTCGAAGGCCGTACCGTGGAGCAAAAGCGCGCGCTGGCCCAGGCCCTGACCGATGCCACCGTGCGCACGCTGGGCGGCTCGCCCGACAGCGTGGACATCCTGTTCTTCGACGTGCCGCGCCACGACTGGTCCACCGGCGGGCGCCTGTGGAGCGACCGCGAGGCGCCGCAGCAACAACAACAACAGCAGCAATAGATGACAGCCGCCGCCTGGTCGTCGCGCTGGTGGCAGGACATCAGCACCCGCGAGTTCGCCGAAGGCGAGGCCTCGGGCCTGGCCGCGCGCAGCGTGGCGGTGCTGCCGGTGGCGGCCATCGAGCAGCACGGCCCGCACCTGCCGGTGTCGGTCGATGCGACGCTGGTGGACGGCATCGTGCGCGCGGCGCTGCCGCTGCTGCCGCCCGATGCGCCGGTGCTGGCGCTGCCCACGCAGGCTGTGGGCCTGAGCACCGAGCACCTGAACTTTCCCGGCACCATCAGCCTGCCGCCCGCGCTCATCATCGAGCTATGGACCGCGCTGGGCGAGGCCGTGGCGCGCGCCGGCGTGCGCAAGCTGCTGCTGTTCAACGCCCATGGCGGCCAGGTCAGCGTGATGGACATCGTCGCGCGCGAGCTGCGCCTGCGCCACGGCCTGCTGGTCTACAGCAGCAGCTGGGGCAACCTGCCGCTGCCGCCGGCGGTGACGGGGCTATTCAGCGCCGACGAGCACCGCTTCGGCATCCATGGCGGCGAGATCGAGACCTCGATGATGCTGCACCTCGCGCCGCAGCAGGTGCGCATGGAGCATGCCGGGTGCTTCCACTCCAGCTCGCAGGACCGCGCGGCGCGCTTCGCCATCCTCGGTAACGGCAAGAGCGCCAAGATGGGCTGGGCGATCGAGGACTACCACCCCTGCGGCGCCGTCGGCAATGCCGCGGGCGCGACGGCGGAGAAGGGCGCGGCGCTGGTCGGCGCGGCCGGCGAGCAGCTGGCCCTGCTGCTGCAGGAGATGCTGGCGCTGCCCTGGACTCCGGCCGAGCCCAAGCCTTTGGGCTGAGAACGTGTTCATGATCTTTTCGGGGATCGCGTTGGTCCGCTCTCGGGATGAGTGCGAGTCGATGGGGCTGGCAATGCACTCCTGTGCATGCCAGCCGCAGCGCGAAGCAATCGCCCGAGAGCGGGCCAACCCTTCGGGCCAGCGGCTTTGCGGGCGGTCTGCGGCGTTGCGAAGCCTCGCCATAGCACGGCTATGGCTGCGGTATCGCGCCTAGCATCCCATCCCGCAAAGGCACTGGCGCGACCCCGAAAAGATCATGAACACGTTCTAAGATTTCAGCGCAGCGACGCCAGGTGCGCCTGCAGGCCCTGCAGGTGGACGAAGCTGAGTTCGTACATGGCGCTCAGGCTGCTGGCCTGGTCGCTGTCCAGGTCGGTGGCGCAGACGATGAAGCGCTCGCGCGGCAGGCCCAGCTTGCGGCGCACGCGCAGCAGCTTGTCGATGTCGCGCCGGAACTCGCCCGACTTGCACTCGATGCAGAAGGGCTGCTGGCCCAGCGTCATGCCCATCACGTCGATCTCGTGCAGGTCCTCGTTGGGGAAGGTCAGCTTCACGCCGCGGGCCACCGAGATCGGCTGCGCGCCGGCCTGCTGCCCGAGCTGCAGCACCTCGCCGAGCGCGAACCACTCCAGCCACTCGCCGTCGAAGAACTGGCGCACGGCGGTCGCGGGCTGCAGGCTCAGGCGGATCACCTTTTCCGGCTTCTGGTAGTGGTAGCGCGAGAACAGCGTGTGGCTGTAGAGGTCGCGGCACAGGCGCTGCAGCGCCTGGCCGGCCTTCTGGTCGAGCGGGGCCAGCTCGATGTTCAGGCCGGTATGGCTCTTCTTGTAGCTCCACTGCACCCGCCGCAGCAGGTCGCCGAAAAGCTCGTACTGCGTGCCGAACTGCTGGGCCGCCTCGTCGAAGTAGCCCGTGGTGTTGACCTTGCCGGCGTCGAATTCCGCGGCGATCTGGCGCTGGCGCAGCCAGACCTCCAGCGGCGCGTGCTGCAGCGGCCCGGCCTGCGCCCCGGGCGCTGGTGTTGCTGCCGGGCGGGTTGCCTCGGCCTGGCGGGCCTTCAGGGTTTCGAGTTCGCGCGAGACGGCAGCGTAGCGCTCGAGCAGCTTTTCCACGTAGAAGACCGTCGGGTAGACGGTGGCCGGTTTGCCGCACTTGCTGCAGGCAACCTGTTGCCCCGCAGGCGTGAGCCCTTCTTCCGCCACGAAATGGCAATGCATGCACCGGTAAAGAGCCATGTTGTTCTATTGGAGTCGAATGGACGCGCCCCCTCCGGCGCACCGGCAATGCTACGGCATTTTTTCAGGCGGGGAACCCAGGTTTTGCCAGGGTTTCCAGCGCCTGCGCCAGGGCCTGCAGCGCCGGCGGCGGCGCGGCCTGGCGCTGGCGCAGCAGCCCGACCTCGCGGTGGAACGGCGGCTCGCCCAGCGGCAGCACGCGCACGGCCTCGGGCAGCGGCTGCAGCGCGGCGGCCAGCGGTGCGATGGCCACGCCGGCGCCCTGCGCCACCAGAGCCAGCAGGCTGGGCAGGTCGTCCAGCTCGGTGATCTCGTGCGGCGCGAGCTGCGCCTGGCGCAGGAAGCGGTCCACCATGCGGCCGCCGAACGAGCGGCGGTCGTAGCGGATGAAGGGCTGGGTCTGCAGCAACTCGCGCCAGCCCTGGCGCGGCAGCCGTGCGGGCGCGAGTAGCGCGTAGGGTTCCTGCACCAGCGGCTGCCACAGCAGCTGCGGGTCCACGCCGAAGGGCGGGCGGATGATGAGCGCCGCGTCCAGCGCGCCGGTGTCGAGCTGGTCCAGCAGCTCCATCGAGGTGCCCGGCACCACCTGCACCTGGGTCTGCGGGTGCTGCCCGCGCAGCCGCAGCAGCGCGGGCACCAGCAGGCTCGATTGCGCGGTGGCGATGGCGCCGATGGTCAGGCGCGCCGGGGCACTGTGCGCCGGATCGTCCTGGCCGAGCAGATCGAACTGGCGCAGCAGTTGCCCGGCCTGCGGCACCAGCGCCTGGCCGGCGGCGTTCAGGGCGGAGGAGCGGCCGGTGCGGTCGAACAGCGACTGGCCGAAATGCGCTTCGAGCCGGCGCATCTGGCTGCTGACGGCGGATTGCGTGAGGCCGATGGCGTCGCCCGCGCCGGCGAAGGTGCCCAGGCGGGCGACGGCAAGAAAGGTGCGCAGTTCGGTAATCATCGAAATTTTGCGTGCTCAGGCGAAAAATATATCATTTTTCTTTATTTGTGCCTGAGCCTACAGTCGCTGCCATCGACCAACGAAGCAGGAGTTTCCGATGAGCCAGTCAACGTCCATCCCCCCGTTCCACCTTGCCTTTCCGGTGCACGACCTGGCCGTGGCGCGCCGCTTCTACGGCGAGCTGCTGGGCTGCCCCGAGGGGCGCAGTTCCGACGCCTGGGTGGATTTCGATTTCTACGGCCACCAGATCGTCGCCCACCTGGCGCCCGAGGAGTGCGGCCACCGCCACACCAGCGATGTGGATGGGCACGAGGTGCCGGTGCGCCATTACGGGGCGGTGCTGGATCTGGAGCGGTGGGAGGCGCTGGCGGGCAGGCTGAAGGCGGCGGGTACGCGCTTTGTGATCGAGCCCTATATCCGGTTCCAGGGCGAGGTGGGCGAGCAGGCGACGATGTTTCTGCTCGATCCATCAGGCAATGCGCTGGAGTTCAAGGCGTTCAAGAATATGGAGTCGCTGTTTGCCAAGTGATTTTGGGTGTTTTTGGCTGTTGAGGCTTATGAGATAAGCGCTAGCAGCTATCTTTTTATTGACGGAGGCCGGGACTCGCCCCGGCGGGCGACCTACTTTCTTGCGCATGCAAGAAAGTAGGCAAAGAACATGCCCCTGCTGTCTGCGACCCCAACGCCAAGGCGTTGGGGCAACCTGTGGCGTGGCGTTTGCGGGGTGCGCCGTGGAACTCACT
>JBLZYV010000039.1:0-40239 GCA_050282565.1 Comamonas sp. | reverse complement strand
CGCGCCTGGACCGATGCGCGCATCGGCCGCATCTACGGCGGCAGCGACGAGATCATGAAGGAAATCATCGCCCGCACCCTGTGAGCGGGCGCACCGAAGGAGACCACACCATGCAACCGACCCGACGCAAGGCCGTATTCGGCCGCATGCTGCCACTCATCGCGCTGGCGGCGGCCGCCTGCGGCATCGGCGGCGCGCAGGCCGCCGACAGCTACCCGAACAAGCCCATCCGCATCATCGTGCCCTACCCGGCGGGCGGCGGCACCGACACCATCGCGCGCCTGATCGGCACCCAGCTCACCAACCGCTGGGGCCAGCCGGTGGTGGTGGAGAACAAGCCCGGCGCCAGCGGCATCCTGGGCAACGACACGGTGGCCAAGGCCCCCGGCGACGGCTACACGGTGTTGATGGGCATCACCACGGTGGTGCAGATCCCGTCGCTGTACAAGAAGGTGCCCTACAAGCTCAGCGACCTGACGCCGGTGTCGCAGGTCGCCAAGTCGGCCGACCTGTTCATGGTGCCGAGCAGCTCGGGCATCAAGACGCTGCAGGACTTCGTCGCGCAGGCCAAGGCCGATCCGAAGAAGTTCAACTACGGCAGCTACGGCAACGCCACCTCGTCGCACCTGAACGGCGAGCAGTTCAAGATGAAGGCCGGCATCGAGATGGTGCATGTGCCCTACCAGGGCTCGGGGCCGGAGATGGCCGCGCTGCTGGGCGGGCAGGTGGCCTCGGCGTTGGTGGATGCGACGGCGGCCTACCCGCACATCAAGTCCGACAAGCTGACCATCCTGGCCATCACCGGCACGCAGCGCCATCCCAGCCTGCCGAACGTGCCCACCATGGGTGAGGTCGGCTACAAGGGCTTCGAGGCCAACGGCTGGTTCGGCCTGTTCCTGCCCGCGAGCACGCCCCAGGCCATCGTGGACAAGTTCGGCGCCGAGGCGGCGGCCATCGTCAAGACGCCCGAGATGAACAAGCGCCTGCTCGACATGGGCCTGATCCCGGTGGGCTCGCAGCCGGCCGAGTTCAAGGCCGTGCTGGACAAGGATGCCGCGCACTGGAAGGGTATCGTCGAGGCGGCCAAGATCTCGATGGACTGATGCGCAAGGCCGGGTGCCTGCTCACGCTGACCATGGGGGCGAACCAGGCCCCCTCACCATGACAAGGAGACAAGCGATGACCCTGAGCGAGAAGACCTGGAGCCGGCGCGAGCTGCTGGCCCTGGCGGCGGGTGCCGCAGCAGTGCCCCTGGGCGCATGGGCCCAGGCCCCCGCCAGCTTCGCCACCCGCCCGGTGCGGGTGGTGGTGCCGTTCGCGGCCGGCGGCGCCACCGATGTGATCGCCCGTGCGCTGGGCGAGCGCATGGGTGCCAGCCTGGGCCAGCCGGTGGTGGTGGACAACAAGCCGGGCGCGGCCGGCCTGATCGCCGGCGAGGCGGTGGTCAAGTCCGCGCCCGACGGCCTGACCGTGCTGCTGGGCACGACCTCATCGATGCTCACCAACAAGTACCTGTACAAGAAGACCTCCTACGACCCGCAGACCGAGCTGCTGCCGCTGGTGCGCGTGTGCACGGCGCCCATCGCGCTGGTGGTGACGGCCGACGTGCCGGCGGCCAACCTGCAGGAGTTCATGGCCTGGATCAAGGCCAACCCCGGCAAGCTCTCGTACGGCTCGTATGGCATCGGCTCGCACGGCCAACTGGCCTGCGCCACGCTCAGCGAGGTGGCCGGCGCCGACATGTCGCACGCGGCCTACCGCGGCGAGGCGCCGATGGTGCAGGACATGCTGGGCGGCCAGGTCAAGATCGGCATGGGCAGCATGATCACGCTCAAGCCCCACATCGACAGCGGCAAGCTGCGCGCGCTGGCCGTGACCGGCCCGCGCCGCGTGCCGCTGCTGCCCGAGGTGCCGACCTTTGCCGAGGCCGGCCTGCGCAAGGAGGCGCTCGAACTGGTGGGCTGGCTGGCCATGGCCGCGCCCAAGGGCCTGCCGGTTGGCGTGGCCAAGCAGTGGGGCGAGGTCGCCAACCGCGCGGTGGCCAGCCGCGAGGGCACGGCGCGCATCATCGCCGCGGGCTTCGTGCCCATGGACGACGACACGCCCGCGCGCTTTGCCCAGGCCTGGGCGCACGAAGGCCCGGTCTGGGGCCGGCTGCTGCAGGCGGCGGGCGTGCAGCCGAGCTGAGGCGCGCGGTTCAGGCCAAGTCCTGGACGCAGCGTATGAAGTCCAGCGCCGCCGGCGTCAGCGCGCTGCCGCGGCGGTGGATCACGCAGACCTGCAGCGTCGGCAGCGTGTCGTCCAGCTCCAGCGCGCGGATGCCGTAAGTCTTGGCGACCTGGTTCGCCAGTGTCTCGGCAAAGAAGCCCAGCAGATCCATCTGCGAGATCAGGGCCAGTGCGGCCGTGACCGAGTCCCCGTGGACCACCCGGGCTGGCATGGGCAGGCCCAGCGAGGAAAACAGCTTGACCGAGGCGGCCCACTGCGCGCTGCCGTCGCCCGGCAGCGCCCATTCGGCCTGCAGCAGGTCGCGCACATGGCGGCACTTGCGCAGCGGGTGGCGGCTGCGCGCCACCACCACCAGCCGCACGGGAAACAGTGGCAGGCATTCGAATTCGCCATCGAGCACCTCGGGGTCGATGTGCGTGATCGCGAAGTCGAGCTGCGCCTCGCGCAGCCGCGCGAGCATGCCCGACAGGCCGGATTCGCTGAGGTGCACCGCCACCCCCGGCCGCCGTGCGCGCAGCGCGCGGAAGGCCGGCACCAGCAGTGTCTGCGCGAACGCCGCGCTGATGGCGATGCGCAGCTGCCCGGTCGTGCCATCGCGGATCTGCGCAATCTCCTCGCGCGTGCGCCGCATGTCGTCGAGCAGCAGCCGGGCGCGCGGCACCAGCGCGGTGCCGCATTCGGTCAGCTCCACGCCCTTGACGCTGCGCTCGATCAGCGGCGCGCCGAGCTCCAGCTCCAGCTCGCGCATGATCTTCGTCACCGCCGGCGGCGAGACCCCTAGCGCCTGCGCGGCGCCGCGGATGCTCAGGTGCGTGGATACCGCCACGAAGGCTTTCAGCTGGTTCGGCTTCATCGATGGGCTCGCGTTGGTGGTGGTTTGTGTTAACCAGATGGCAACGTGAAAAACAAATTTTTGTCTTTTCAGTTTACATCTGCCTTCCTACCATTGGCGAAAAACCACGCACCCATTGGAGACACGAACCACCATGTCCACGCTATCCCAGGGCGCCGCACGCCGGCGCCAGACCATCGTTGCCACCACGCTTGGCAATGCGCTCGAGTATTTCGATTTCACCGTCTACGGCTTTCTGGCCCTGACCATCGGCAAGCTGTTCTTCCCCGCCTTCGACGCCTATGGCCAGCTGCTGCTGGCGGTGGGCACCTTTGGCGTCGGCTTCGTCATGCGCCCGCTGGGCGGCATCGTGATCGGGGCCTATGCCGACCGCGCCGGCCGCAAGAAGGCCATGGTGCTGACCATCTTCCTGATGGCCCTGGGCTGCGCCATGATCGCGGCCGCGCCCACCTACGCCCAGATCGGCGTGGCCGCGCCCATCCTGATCGTGGTCGCGCGCTCGCTGCAGGGCTTCTCGGCCGGCGGCGAGTTCGGCGCCTCCACCACCTTGCTGGTCGAGCACGCCACGCCGTCCGGCCGCGGCTACATGGCGAGCTGGCAGTTCGCCAGCCAGGGCCTGGGCGTGATGCTGGCAGCCCTGGTGGTGGCCGCGCTGTCCTACTGGCTGACGCCGCAGGCCATGGAGAGCTGGGGCTGGCGCGTGCCGTTCGTGCTGGGCCTGGTGATCGCCCCGGTGGGCGCCTACCTGCGCCGGCACCTCGAGGAAACGCTGTCCGAGGAAGCGATGGCGCCGGCGCCCCGGGCCCGCCGGCGCAGCGCCTTCTCCATCGTGTGCCGCGAGCATGGCCGGGCGGTGCTGACCGCCATCGTCATCACCATGGGCGGCACGGGCGGGTCCTATGTCGTGACCTTCTACATGCCGACCTACGCCATCCGCGAGCTGGGCATGTCGCCGACGGTGGCCTTGGCCGGCGCCACGCTGACGGGCCTGCTGATCTTCGTGCTGGCGCCGCTCGTGGGCCACTGGACGGACCGGGTCGGGCGCAAGCCGCTGATCGTCTGGGCGCGCGTCGCGCTGATCCTGCTGGTCTACCCGGCCTTCGCCTGGCTCAAGGCCTCGCCCACGCCGGCGGTGCTGTTCACCATCGTCGGCGGGCTGACCGTGATCCTGGCCGTCCAGGCCGTGCCCGCCATCACCATCCTGCCAGAGATGTTTCCCGAGCGCGTGCGCGCCAGCGGCATGTCGCTGGTCTACGGCATAGGCGTGGCGGTGTTCGGCGGCTTTGCCCCGCTCATCAGCGCCTGGCTGGTCAATGCCAGCGGCCACAAGGAGGCGCCCTCGTGGTACCTGATAGCGGTGGCGCTGGTCTCGCTGCTGGGGCTGCGCAACCTCAAGGACCGCACCGGCGAAGACATCAACCAGCCCAGCAGCCGTCCGGCCCCGGTATCCGCAGCCGCCAACCCGATCTGAAAGCACCGCCATGGAACACACCAGCCACCACTTCGCCGGCACCTACGCCGAGGCGCGCCGCAAATTCCTCGATGCCGCCCGCGGCCGCGGCGCGGCCATCGAGACCTTCGAGCTGCCAGGCTACCGCGGCGCCGAGGGCGAAACGCTGGCGATGGACGTCGCCAGCCTGGGGGCGCGCGAGGCCGGGCGTGTGCTGATCCTCAGCTCGGGCACCCATGGACCGGAGGGCTTCTGCGGCTCGGGCTGCCAGGTGGCTGCCCTGCACGATGCGGACCTGATGGGGCGGCTGGAGCGCTCTGGCCTGGCCTTGCTGATGGTCCATGCCGTCAACCCCTATGGCTTCTCGTACCTGCAGCGCACCAACCAGGACAACGTCGACCTGAACCGCAACCACATCGACTTCGGTGCCGGCCTGCCTTCCAACGCCGGCTACTTCGACCTTGATCCGCTCGCCATTCCCGCCACCTGGCCGCCCACGCCCGCCGATGAGCAGGCGCTGGCGGACTATGTGGCGCAGCACGGCCTGCCTGCCTACCACTCGACGCTGGGCCGTGGCCAGTACAGCGTGCCCGACGGCATGTTCTTCGGTGGCCGCGAGCCCACCTGGAACAACCGGACGGTGCGCCACCTCCTGCGCCGGTATGCCGCCCAGGCCACGCACATCGGCTGGATCGACGTGCACACCGGCCTTGGCCCCAATGGCCATGGCGAGAAGATCTACGCCGGCCGCAACGAGGCGGCCGACCTGGCCCGGGCCCGCGCTTGGTGGGGGGCGGATGTCTTCGCGCCATTCGAGGGCAATTCCGAATCGCCGGTCGTTTCCGGGCCGGTGGCTTCCACGCTGTATGACGAGTGCCCGCAGGCGGAGAAGGCGCTGCTGGCCATGGAGTTCGGCACCTGGCCTTTCGTGGAAATGATCGGCAGCCTGCGCGGCTCCCACTGGCTTATCCGCCACCCCGAGGCCCCGGCACCACTGCAGCAGCAGATTCGCCGGCAGGTGCGTGACGCCTTCTACAGCGACAACGATGCCTGGAAGGGCGCCGTGTGGGCGCAGACCCGCGTGGCGCTGCTGCAGGCGCTGACAGGGCTGACCGGCGCCCGGTAGCCGACCGCCGTCGGCCTCGCCGACATTCCATCGCCAATGCCCTGGGGCCGTCCGACGCCCCGGCTTGGCCGTGGCCGCCCGCCGTGCAGCGCCAGGCGGGGGCGGCAGCAAGTACTGGTTCTTGAAACCGGCCCCGAGAACGGATTCAAAGGGCCACCCAGTCCGCAGGGACAGCAGAAAAGGAGACTTCCATGATGATGGGCAAATTTGCCGTGGCCGCCGCCATGGCCGGGTGCGGCGTGGCCGGGGCGCAGAGCGCCATCACGGTGTATGGCAATGTCGATGCCGGCATCACCTACACCAACAATTCGACCGTGGGCGGTGGGCACGGGGCCGCGGTGCAGTTCATGGGCGGCGGCTCCCAGGGCGACCGCATAGGCTTTCGGGGGAGCGAAGACCTCGGCGGCGGAACCAAGGCCCTGTTCACGCTGGAGTCCGGTTTCATGCTGGCCAACGGCGGCCCGACGCCAGGCAGCGGCGGATTCAACCGGGGTTCCTTCGTGGGCCTGTCGGGCCGCTGGGGCGAGCTGACGCTGGGGCACCAGTACGACTTCCTGGGCTGGTATTTTCCGGCCTATGCCATCGCCGCCAACACGCCGGCGGGCCTGCTCGCGTGGAGCCTGCCGGCCTATGCCGCGGGCGGCTATGCGCTGGACAACCGCGTCTGGGGCGCCCGGGTGTCGAACTCGGTGAAGTACCTCACGCCCACCGTCGCGGGATTCAATGCCGCCGTGCAGTACGGCTTTGGCGAAATCGCGGGTTCGCCCGCCAGGAAGAGCACGGCGGACCTGGTCGTCAACTACGCGAGCGGCCCGTTCAGCGCATCCGTGGCGTACTACAGCCAGCGCAATGCGGTGAACGATGCCCGCAAGAGCATTGCCGCCGCCGGCGCGGCCTATGAGCTGGGGCCGACCCGCCTCTTCGGCATGGTGTCGGATGTCCGCATCCACGATGCCGTGGGCCCGCGCGCCACCACGCTCGACCTGGGCGCGAGCCATCTCCTGCTGCCGCTCCTGCGGCTGGGTGGCGGCTACCAGTTCCAGTGGCGCAACAATGGCCTGGGCCATGCGAGCCAGCTCACCGCCTCGCTGGACTATCTGCTGTCCAAGCGCACCGATGTGTATACGGTGGCCGCCTTCGGCCGCGACAGCGCCTTTGCCGCGCAGGTCGCGCCCGTGCTGGGCGGGCCGTCCACCAGCGGCCGCCAGGTGGCGCTGCGCGTGGGCATTCGCCACCGGTTCTGAAAGGCGGATGACCGTTGATGACATTCCGGCGTGCAGGCGATCGTATTGTGGTTTATACTTATATAGGGTTAACACTTAGAGAATAGCCCGGTGATGATGGCGCATCGAGATGCGTGCCATCCACCGCTTGCAGTGCATCTCCTAGCCAAGGAAAGCCACCATGCGTCACGCATTCGAATCGCTGATCAATTTCATCCACGAAGCACGCGAGGCCCATCTCGCCGTGGCACAGCAGTAAAACCGCCCGCCTGCGCGGTGCCGCGGCCGCCCTGGGTGGCGGTGCGGAATGGAAGAGGCCCTGAGGATATTCCCAGGGCTTTTTTCATTTCCGCACCGCATTCATCCTTCGGCACCAGGGAGCCGCGCGATCTGTTCGCTCAAAAAGTCCACCAGCACCCGCACGCGCAGCGGCTGGTGGCGGCGCGGTGCATACAGCAGATGCGCTTGTTGCGCCGGGCCGGTGTGGTGGGGGAGCACCCGTACCAGCTGGCCCTGCGCCAGCGACTCGGCCACCATCCAGGTGGGCTGCAGCGAAATGCCCGCGCCATCGCGCACGCTGTCGAACAGCGCGACCGCGTTGTTCACCCGGTAGCGGCTTTGCGTCGGCACGGCCGCCAGGCCGTCCGGCCCCTGGAGCAGCAGGCCGTCGCCACCGGCCGCGTAGCTCAGGTAATCGTGTTCGAGCAATTGCCCGGGCGTGGCCGGCAGGCCGCGCGCGGCGGCATAGGCCGGCGATGCGACGAGCACGCGCGGCCAGGTGGCCAGATGGCGGCCCACCAGGTTCTGCGGCAGCGTTCCGCCCAGGCGCAGCGATACGTCGATGCGTTCCTCCAGCGGATCGACGAAGCGGTCGTCCAGCAGCAGCTCCAGCCGGATGTCCGGGTACCGGCCCAGGAACTCTATGGCCATGGCATTCAGGTGCCGCTGGCCCATGGTGACCGGCGCGCTCACGCGCAACAGGCCTTGCGGCTGCTGGATGCCTGCGCGCACATCGGCCACCGCCTCGTCGTAGTCCTCCCGCAGGCGCCTGCCGCGCTCGTAGAAGCGCTGGCCCTCATCGGTCGGGCTCAGGCCCGTGGCACTGCGGCGCAGCAGGCGCACGCCCAACTCCCGCTCCAGTTGCATCACCAGCTTGCTGACGGTGGGCTGCGTGGTGCCCAGGGCGCGTGCGGCCGCCGACAGGCTTCCCAGCTCGACGCTGTGGGCAAAGGCTTCAAGGGCGCGCAAGGTATCCATGGGGTATTCAGATTTGGAATGCTGTGAATGCCATTCTGCCGTCTACCCCATCGAATTGGAAATACAGAAACTGAAGCCCTTCCTCACTTGCTTTCAGGAGCCCGACATGAATACGACCTCACTCACTTCCATCGTTCGCCAGGGCGCCATCGCCCTGGCGGTGGCCGGCGCCGCGGCGTGGGCCAGCGCAGAGCCGGCGCGGCCTTCCTTCTGGAGCCCCAGCTGGATGGCCAGCACGCAGCCCATCTGGAACGGTGATTTCGTGCTGCCGGCGGGGCTTCCCTTCCAGTTCAACCGCCAGACCGTGCGCCAGGTGGCGCGCCTGAGCATCGGCGGCCGGCAGGTGCGGGTGGTGATCAGCAACGAGGGCGGCACAGCGCCGCTGCACGTGGGGGCGGCCAGCATCGCGCGGCATGCCCAGGGCTCGGCCATCGTCGCGGAGAGTGCCCAGGTGCTGCGCTTCGGCGGCAAGGCGGAGGTGAGCCTGCCGCCCGGCGCCCGGCTCGTCAGCGACCCGGTGGAGCTGGCGCTGCCCGCGCTCAGCGAAGTCGCCGTTTCCCTGTATCTGCCGCGCCCCAGCCAGCCGGCCGGCTTCCATTTCGATGCGCGCCAGACGGCCTACGTGGCCGACGGCGACCTGACCGCAGCCGCGCACCTGCCGGCGCAGGCCTCGCAATGGAGCACCCGGGTCTACGTCAGCGGACTGATCGTGGAAACCCCCCGCGCACCCCGCACCGTCGTGGCCCTGGGCGACTCGCTGACCGATGGCAACGGCTCGACGCCAGGCGCCAATACCCGCTGGCCGGATGCCCTGGCCGAGCGGCTGGCGGACCGCCAGGTGGCTGTGCTCAACGCCGGCATCTCCGGCGGCCGGCTGCTGCGGGATGGCATGGGCCGCGCGGGGCTGGAGCGGGTGGGGCGCGACGTGTTCAGCCAGCCCGGGGTGCGGGCCATGGTCGTCCTGCTGGGGACGAACGACATCGGCTGGCCGGGCGGCCCGTTTGCTCCCGGCGAACCCGCGGTGCGGGCCGAGGAGCTGATCCAGGGCTTTCGCCAGCTCATCGCGCTGGCCCATGCCCACAACGTGCGCATCATGGCCGGCACCATCGCGCCGCCCGAGCGGGCGCTGCAGGGCACGCCGCTGGAAGGCCACTACTCGCCGGAAAAGGACCAGGTGCGCCAGCAGGTGAACCGCTGGATCCGCGAAAGCGGCGCCTTCGATGCCGTGGTGGACTTCGACGCCGTGCTGCGCGATCCCGCCCATCCTTCGCGCATGCTGCCGGCCATGGACTCCGGCGACCACCTGCACCCCGGGGATGCGGGCTACCGGGCGATGGCCGCGGCCATCGACATCGATGCGCTGCTGGGCACGGCCGCCGACCCGTCGCGCTAAAGACCCCCGCCGCCGCTTCGCCGCGGGGCTCCCGATCGTGGCAGACTGCGGGGCATGTCCGCCCCCACGCTTCTGGTCGCCGACGACCACCCGCTGTTCCGCTCGGCCCTGGTCCAGCTGCTGCATGGGCGCTTCGCCAGCTTCCGCACGCTGGAGGCGGCCAGCGCCCCGACCCTGGGCAAGGCGCTGGAGGAGCATCCCGAGGTCGAGCTGGTGCTGCTGGACCTGGCCATGCCCGGCGCGCGCGGCTTCTCGTCGCTGCTGCATGTGCGCGGCGAGCATCCCGGGATTCCGGTGGTGGTGATCTCGTCCAACGAGCACCCGCGGGTGATCCGCCGGGCCCAGCAGTTCGGCGCGGCGGGCTTCATCCCCAAGTCGGCGCCGGCCGAGGACATGGTGGCGGCGATCGAGGCGGTGCTGGCGGGCGACACCTGGTTTCCGCCGATGGCGGCCGAGCGCTCCGAGGCCGACGCGGCGCTGGCCGCGAGGCTGGCCCAGCTCACGCCGCAGCAGTTCCGCGTGCTGCTGTACCTGGCCGATGGCCTGCTCAACAAGCAGATCGCCCACGAGCTGGGGCTGGCCGAGAACACCGTCAAGGTGCATGTGACGGCGGTGCTGAAAAAGCTCGAATGCTACAGCCGCACCCAGGCGGCGGTGCTGGTCAAGAGCCTGGAGCCGGAGCACACGGCCTAGCTATCGGTTTTGGGTGTTTTTGGCCTCTAGCGCTTATGTGGTAAGCGCGAGCAGCTATCAAATTGATATATCAACCGCCATCGCCGCGGCGCAGCAGCATCTGGCTGGCCAGGGCGCGCAGCGCGGCGGGGCGCACGGGCTTGAGCAGCAGGCCCCAGCCTTTTTCGGCGGCCTGGCGGCGCAGCGCGATGTGGTGCTCGGCGGTGACCAGGATGACCTGGGGCGACTGCTGCCAGCGCTCGCACAGCTGCGGGTACAGCTCCAGGCCGTTGAACGGGCCCATGTGCACATCGAGCAGCACCAGCTGCGGCGCCGATTGCGGTGTGGCTGCGTCCAGCGCCGCCTGCGGGCCGCCGGCCAGCTGCACCTCGCAGCCCCAGCGCCGCAGCAGGGCGGCGGTGGCCGTGCAGCTGGGCGCATCGTCGTCGATGTACCAGGCGCTCGCGCCTTGCAGCGGTGCGTCCGGTTCGGGCTCCTGCACAGAGGCCGGGACGCTGGGCGCCAGCGGCGGCGCGGCCGGGGCCAGCGGCACGCAGACCCAGAAGACGCTGCCGCGGCCCAGTTCCGAGCGCAGGCCGATCTCGTGGCCCAGCAGCCGGCCCAGCCGCTCCACGATGGCCAGGCCCAGGCCGGCGCCGCGATCCTCGCCGTGGCCTTCGTCGAGGCGGCGGAACTCCTCGAAGATCTCGCGCTGCAGGCTCTCGGGAATGCCCGGGCCCTGGTCGTGCACCTCGATGCGCAGCTGCTCGCCCTGGCGCCGGCAGCCGACCAGCACGCGGCCCCGGGGCGTGTAGCGCAGCGCGTTGGACAGCAGGTTCTGCAGGATGCGCCGCAACAGCGCCTCGTCGCTGCGCACCGTGCAGCGCGAGTCCATCACGGCCAGGCTGAGGCTCCGGCTCTCGGCGATGATGCCGAAGTTGTGGCGCATGACCTGCAGCACCGGCCCCAGCGCGAAGTCGCGCACATGCACTTCGAGCTGGCCGGACTCCATGCGCGAGATGTCGAGCAGGCTGTGGAGGATGCCGTCCTGCGCGGCCAGCGCGCCCTCGATGCTGTCGGCCGCGCCCAGTGCGGCTGCGTCGTGCAGCTGGCTGCGCAGCAGCGAGCCGAACATGCGCGCCGCATTCAGCGGCTGCAGCAGGTCGTGCACCGCGGCGGCCACGAAGCGGGTCTTGTAGCGGTTGGCCTCCTCGGCCTCGCGCTTGGCTTCGGCGAGGTCGCGGGTGCGCTCGGCGATGCGCCGCTCCAGCGCGTCGGCCAGCGAGCGCAGATCGCGCGCCGCGTTCTTGTAGCTGGTGATGTCGGCATAGCTGGTCACGAAGCCGCCGTCGGGCAGCGGGTTGCCGCGGATCTCCAGCACCTGGCCGTCGCTCTTGGAGCTTTCGTGCAGATGCGGGGTGCCCTGGCGCAGGTGCTCCAGCCGCCGCGCTATGGCGGCATCGCTGCTGTCCGGGCCGAGCAGGCCGCGCCGGGCGTTGTGGCGCAGCAGGTCTTCGATGGGCTGGCCCACGCGCATCAGGCCGGGCGGAAAGCGGAACAGCTCCACATAGCGCGAATTCCACGCCACCAGGCGCAGCCCGGCATCGACCACCACCACGCCCTGGGGCAGGTGCTGCAGGTTGCGCGACAGGCCGGTGTCCGCCTGCCGGGCGGCCTGCACGATGGCGTCCTGTGCGGTGCGCAGCTCCTGCGCGTGCTGGCGCAGCACGGCCTCCAGCTCGGCGCGGCTGCGCTGGCGCAGCTGGGCCAGGCGCCGGCGCTGGCGCAGGAACAGCACCAGCAGCGCCAGCGCCAGCCACAGCCCGGTCGCGGCCAGCGCGGCCCAGCGGCTGGCGGCGATGCTGGCCTGCGTGTCGTGCAGCAGGTGCAGCTGCCAGCCGGTGTCGGGCAGCGTCAGGCTCTGCCACAGCACGCGGCCGGGCATGGCGGGCTCGTCGATGCGGGCCAGCGGCGCGCGGTCGGCGGCCTGCCGGTCCAGGCGGTAGCGCAGCGGCATGAGCGGCTGGTCGGCGTACTGGCGGGTGTCTTCCAGCTCCCTGGCGTCGTGGGTCGACAGCGGCGCGAGCAGGCGGTAGCGCCAGGCGCCGCGGCTGGCCAGGAAGACGACGCCGTGCGAGTCCGAGGCGAGCACGATGTCGGGCGACTGCTGCCACTCGCTCTCCAGCTCCTGCAGCGCGATCTTGATGACGATCAGCCCCAGGGCATGGCCGGCGTCGTCGCGGATCGCGCGCGACAGGAAATAGCCCGGCTCGCCGGTGGTCATGCCGATGCCGTAGAAGCGCCCGTGGCCGGTGGCCAGGGCCTGCTGCACATAGGGGCGGAAGCTGTAGTCCTCGCCCACGTTGCTGTGCGCGTCGCGCCAGTTGCTGGCGGCCAGCGCCTTGCCCTGCCGGTCGATCAGCGTGAGCGTGGACGACTGGCTGGCGCCATTGGCCTGCTCAAGCTTGCGGTTGAGCGCGCCGACCTCGGCCGCCGACGGCGTGCGGGCCAGCGCGGCGTGCAGTTCCGTGTCCAGCGCCAGCACCTCGGGCAGCGTGCGGTAGCGGTCGATGCGCTGGCCCAGGGCCTGGGCGTAGAGCGTGAGCTGGCGCTGCACGCTCTGGCTTTCCTCGCGCAGGCTGCGCTCCAGTACCACCTCGCGGGCCAGCAGCAGGCAGGCGAGCATGCCGGCTCCTATGAGCAGGGCGGTCCAGAGCAGGCTGCGGCGCGGAGAGGCCATGGCGGGGATGGGGCGGGGTGGGCGACCCTGGGAGTTTCCCTTGGTTTGGGCGTTTTCCGCAACGGAAACCGCCCCTTCTAATACCAATAGGTTATCGGCTTCGGAAAGCCTGCGCAGTACAACCGGAACCAGCCGCGCACCGCCCAGGTGCGACGCTTTTCCCGCCTTCCGGAGACCCACCATGCAAGCCATTCCCCAAGCAGCCAGCGGCCACGCGCCGCTGCCTTTCTACCGCCAGCTGTATTTCCAGGTCGTCGTCGCCATCGTGGTCGGCGCGCTGCTCGGCCACTTCGAGCCCGAGCTGGCCGCCAAGTTCAAGCCGCTGGGCGATGCCTTCATCAAGCTGGTGAAGATGATCATCGCGCCGGTGATCTTCCTGACCATCGTCACCGGCATCGCCGGCATGACGCACCTGCGCACCGTGGGCCGCGTGTTCATCAAGGCCATGGCCTACTTCCTGTTCTTCTCCACGCTGGCGCTGGTCGTCGGCATGGTGGTGGCCCATGTGGTGCAGCCCGGCGCGGGCATGCACATCAACCCGGCCGACCTGGACCAGGAGGCCGTGAAGTCGTACGTGGCCAAGTCGCACGAGCTGACGCTGACCGGTTTTGCGATGGACATCATCCCGAAGACGCTGCTCAGCCCCTTTGTTGGCGACAACATCCTGCAGGTGCTGTTCGTGGCCGTGCTGTTCGGCATCTCGCTGGCCCTGTCGGGCGACGTGGGCAAGCCGGTGCTGCGCTTCCTCGAGTCGCTGACGGTGCCCGTGTTCCGCCTGGTCGGCATCCTGATGAAGGCCGCGCCGCTGGGCGCCTTCGGTGCCATCGCCTTCACCATCGGCAAGTTCGGCCTGGGTTCGCTGGTCAACCTGGCCTGGCTGGTGGGCTCGTTCTACATCACCTCCATCCTGTTCGTGGTCGTCATCCTGGGCCTGGTGGCGCGGCTGTGCGGCTTCTCGGTCATCAAGCTGATCCGCTACCTGAAGGCCGAGCTGCTGCTGGTGCTGGGCACTTCGTCGTCCGAGTCGGCCCTGCCTTCGCTGATGGAGAAGATGGAAAAGGCCGGCTGCGGCAAGTCGGTGGTCGGCCTGGTCGTGCCCACCGGCTATTCGTTCAACCTGGACGGCACCAACATCTACATGACGCTGGCGGCGCTGTTCATCGCCCAGGCCACCGACACGCACCTGACGCTGGGCCACCAGATCGCGCTGCTGCTGGTGGCGATGCTGTCGTCCAAGGGCGCGGCCGGCGTGACGGGCGCGGGCTTCATCACGCTGGCGGCCACGCTGGCCGTGGTGCCCGAGGTGCCGGTGGCCGGCATGGCGCTGATCCTGGGCGTGGACCGCTTCATGAGCGAATGCCGCTCGCTGACCAACTTCATCGGCAACGCCGTGGCCACCGTGGTGGTCTCGCGCTGGGAGAATGCGCTGGACTACGACAAGCTGAACGCAGCGCTGGATGGCGAGGAACTGCCTGATACCGCCGAAGCCGCCGTGGCGGCCTGAGAGATCAGACCAGCACCAGCTTCGCGCCCGCCCAGGCCAGCAGCACCGACAGCGCCGAGCGGATCAGCCGCTCGGGCGCGCGGGTCACGAGGCGCGAGCCGATCCAGATGCCAGGCAGCGAGCCGGCCAGCAGCTGCGCCAGCAGCGGCCAGTCGACCGAGCCGAGCGATGCATGGCCGAGGCCGGCCACCAGCGTCAGCGGCACGGCATAGGCGATGTCCGCCGCGATGATGCGCGGCAGCGGCAGCAGCGGAAACACCAGCAGCAGCACCGAGACGCCGATCGCGCCGGCGCCCACCGAGGTGAAGGTGACCAGGGTGCCGATCACCGCGCCCAGCAGCACGGGCAGGCTCCAGTGGCGGGCCTTGAAGGCCGCGGCGGCGTCTGCGCCCTGCGGCTCGGGGCGGCGCGGCTGCGAAAAGACCAGCACCTTGTAGGCCGTGGCCGCCGCGGTGAGCAGCAGGGCCACGCCCAGCGTGGTGGTCATCAGGTGCTGCACGCGGGCGCTCTCCGGCCCCAGGTGCCGCAGGGCCCAGAGCGCGACCAGCGCGGCGGGGATGCTGCCGGCGCACAGCTGTGCCACCACCGGCCAGGGCACCAGGCGCTGGCGGGCCAGGCTGACAGTGCCGCCCAGCTTGGTGAAGGCGGCGAACAGCAGGTCGGTGCCCACCGCCATATAGGGCTTGACGCCGAAGAAGAAGATCAGCACCGGCGTCATCAGCGAGCCGCCGCCCACGCCGGTCAGGCCCACGATCAGGCCCACGCCAAAGCCCGCGAAAACAAACGCAAATTCCTGCATGGCCGCGACTGTAGGCGAGCCTGCATATGAATAGAACGATTATTTCGTGCTTTCCATATGTGGATAACCACATATGCAAAGTGCTTTTCTGTCAGTACGGATGGTGGGAAGGCATCAGGGGCCGGCCTGGGGGCCCATGCAGCGGCCCAGCTCGGACCGGGTCCAGCGCAGCCGCTCGCGCACGGGCGCGCAGGTCTCGGCATTGCCGCGGTCCGGGTCGTTGTCCATGCAATGGGCATCCAGCGCGGCGACGAGCGCGCGGGTGCTCCGGTGGCTTTCGAGTTCGCAGCGGCGCGTGCCGGCCTCGGCGCGCGACTGGGAGGGCACGGCGGTCCAGCCGCGCTGGTACCAGGGCGAGAACGAGGCGGAAGGCGTGATCGCGATACCGCGTATGCGCCCAGCCAGCGCCGGAAAGGTCGACAGCATGGCGGCGGCCGCCAGGGCCGGATCGGCCAGCCGCCCCAGGGCCGTGTCGCAGTCCATGACGGCCAGATCCAGGCCCGGCGGCAGCAGCCGCAGTACGCCATGGATGCGGGTGCGGTCCGAGGCCAGCTCCTTGACCATGCGGCCCCGCTCGCCGCGCACCAGGCCCAGCCCGGCCAGCCGGTAGTGCTTGTCGCGCAGCGCGGTACCGGGGCCGGGCTGGATTTCGACCTCGCCGCTGGCATGGCCGCCCAGGAGCAGCAGCGGGAAGGCATCGGAGGAAAACAGCGCCTGCACTTCCAGGTGGCAGCGGCCCGGGGCCGAGCGGCTCAGCCTGCCCAGCCCGTCCGCGGAGTTGCCTGGGTCGACCAGCTGCGTGGTGCGCGGCAGCATGTCCACCGCGATCCGCTCCTTGCCGAGGTGAACGGTGGCCGGCACGCTGGCGGCAATCGCATCGACGGTGGGAAATTGCGCCAGCGCCGCAAATCCGGGCTGCAGCACGGCCAGCCGGTCGCCGGCTACGATGCCGCCGGCCGCGATCTCCATCGTGCCGTCGGCAAAGCGGTAATGGCTGGGGACCTCGTCGGTCTCGGTGTAGCTGCCATGCCGGGTGGAGACGCGGTAGCGGATCTCGCGGCCGCCGATCTCCATGAAGGGGCGCAGCGTCTCCACCAGGGCCTCGCGGGTGGCGGGATCGTCCTGCCGCAGCGTGAGCACGATGCGGGTCGAGCCATAGCCCAGCAGCTTGTCAAGCGCATGGCGCAGGACCGCCTGATCGGGAAAGGTGATGACCGCGCCCACCAGGGCCGCCATGCCCGCCGCGCCGCCCATAGCCAGCGGCCAGGTCGAGTGCGCATCGGCCTGGGTGCGGCGCAAGGCGTTCCAGGCGGCTTGCGCGCCATGGCCCAGCCAGGAGACGGCCACAAAGGCAATGAGCGCCGCCAAGGGCGCCCAGACGAAGATCAGCAGTATTTGCAACAAGCCCATATGGGCCGCGATTCTAGGCAGCCGCGGTGCCTGTGCCGCGCAGGCTACAGCCCCAGCACGATCTTTCCGTCCTTGGCCCGGGCGCGCGAGCAGCAGCTCATCATCTTGGTGCAGGCCGCGCGCTCGGGGCGCGTGAGCACCATGTCGCGGTGGTCCACGTCGCCTTCGAGCACGGGCACCTCGCACGATCCGCACAGGCCTTCGCGGCAGTCGCTCTCGATGTCGATGTTGGCGCCGCGCAGCGCATCCAGCAGGGTCTGGTCGTTGCGCACCTGCAGGGTGATGCCCGATTCGCGCAGTTCGACCTCGAAGCCGTGCTCCTTGGCCGGGTCCAGCGCGCCCAGCGTGGTGGAGAAATGCTCCACGCGCAGGCTGTCTTCCGGCCAGTGGCGGCTGGCCTGCTCCAGGCCGTCGAGCATGCGCTGCGGGCCGCAGGCATAGATCTGCGCGCCGGGGCGCACGGCGGCCAGCAGCGCGCCGTAGTCGGCGCGATGGCCTTCCTCGCCCGCATAGACATGCAGATGAACGCCATGCTGGGTTTGCAATGAATTCAATAGCGCCATGCGCTTGCGCTGCCTGGCGCTGTAGTGGATTTCATACGAAATTCCCAGCGCTTTGGCGCGCGCGGCCATGGCGGCGATGGGCGTGATGCCTATGCCGCCCGCCACCAGGATCAGGTGCTGCGCGCCTTCGTCGAGCTGGAAGTGGTTGCGCGGGCCGCGCATCTGCACCGGCATGCCGGGCTGCAGCTGGCTGTGCACCCAGGCCGAGCCGCCGCGGCTGTGCTCCTCGCGCAGCACGGCGATCTCGTAGACACCAGCCTGCTGCGGATCGCCGCACAGCGAGTACTGGCGCGAGATGCCGGTGTCGCCGCACTGCAGGTCGATGTGCGAGCCCGGCGTCCAGCGCGGCAGCTGGCGGCCGTCGGTGGCCGTGAGGCGCACGCGCAGCACGTCCTCGGCGATGGCCTCCACGCCGTCCACCCGCATGCTGCGGCTGGTCTGGCCGTGCGAGGATTCGCCTATGCGCACGGGCTGGCGCTGCTGCAGCACGGCGGGGTTGCCGCGCTCGGGGTTGTGCGCCGGGTCCCACTCCACCCACAGGTGCTCGGGGCCGCGGAACGAGGTGTTGGGCACGTAGCTGAACTCTTGCTCGGCCAGCCGCATGTGGGGCAGGCGGCGCGTGAATTCCTCCAGGAAGATCTGCATCTCCATGCGCGCCAGGTTCTTGCCCATGCACTGGTGCGAGCCGTAGCCGAAGGTCAGGTGGTCGCTGGCGTTGTCGCGCTCGATGTCGAAGAAGTCGGCGTCGACGAAATGCCCTTCGTCGTGGTTGGCCGACGAGGTGACGATGAGCAGCTTGGAGCCCGCGGGAATGGGCTGGCCGCCGACCGTCACGTCCCGGGTGGCCAGGCGCCGCCAGGCGGCGACCGAGCCGTTGTGGCGCAGGCATTCCTCCACCGCGCCGGGGATCAGCGACGGGTCCTTGCAGATGGCCTGCCAGGCCTCGGGGTGCTGCAGCAGCAGCTTGACGGCATTGGCCGTGGCATTGGCCGTGGTCTCGTGGGCGGCGACGATGCCGGCCATCATCATGGAGTGCAGGTAGGAGTCGGTGACGACCTCGGGCAGGTCCTTCTGCTTGCGGATGCCGTATTGCATCCAGCCGTCGGCCTCGGGGTTGGCGCGCATCTTGTCCAGCACCTGGCCCGCGTACTGCCAGAAGTTGCCCACGGCATGGGCCACGGCCACCTGTTCCTCGGGCTTGGGGCGGCCCCAGGTGTTGACGGTGTGGGCGATGCTGTATTGGCGCAGCGTGTCCATGTCGTCCTCGGGCACGCCGAGGAAATGCATGGCCACGGTGAGCGGCACCTCCCACAGCATCTGGTCCACCAGGTCGGCGCGGCCGTCGTCGATGAAGCGGTCCACGTACTCGCGCGCCAGCTGGCGCACCATGGGCTCGTGGTGCGCCAGCTGCTCGGGCGTGAACGGCTCCATCAGCGCGCGGCGGCGCGGCATGTGGGCCGGCTCGTCCTCGTTGACCAGGGTGCGGTTGAGCGCAAAGCCGTAGCTGGCGAGCACGGCATTGGCCTCGTCGCCCGTGGGCGTGATCTTCTCCAGCGCGATCGACGGGCTGAAGGTGAGGTTGTCGCGGAAGATGGCCTTGATGTCGTCAAAGCGCGTGACCACCCAGTAGCCCAGCTGCGGGCTGTAGAACACGGGCTCCTGCTCGCGTGCCCAGCGCACGTATTCGGGCGGATCCTGCTGGTAGCCGTCGCTGAAGGGATCGAAAGCGGCGGCGCCGTGGCTCACCGGGCAGCCGGTGGGGCCGCGCTGGCCCGTGGGCTGGGTGAACTGGCTGTGGTCTATGGGGCAGCGGAGGGCCGTGGGTAGGGTCATGGTCAGTCCAGCGTGATGTTCAGGTCCTTGATGAGCTTTTGCCAGCGGGTGCTTTCGCTGGTGATCAGGGCCTGGAACTGCTCGGGCGTGTTGCCCACGGGCTCGACGCCGAAGTCGATGAGCTTCTGCTTGACGGCGGGTTCGTTGATGGCGGCCACCACCTGTTTGTTCAGCGCGACGATCACCGGCGCCGGCGTCTTGGCGGGTGCCACCATGCCGACCAGGGCCGCGGCCTCGACCTTGGCCAGGCCCAGCTCGGCGAAGGTGGGCACGTCGGGCAGCTGCGGCAGGCGCTTGGCATTGGCCACGGCCAGCGGCTTGACCTTGCCGCCCTTGATGAAGCCCGCGCCCGCGGCGAGGTCGACCATCATCGCCGGCACCTGGCCGCCGGCCACGTCGGCCAGCGCGGGGGCGGCGCCGCGGTAGGGCGCGTGCACCAGCGTGAGGCCGGCCTCCACCTTCAGCAGCTCCATCGCCAGGTGGTGCGGGCTGCCCGCGCCGGCCGAGGCGTAGTTCAGCCCCTGCTTGTTGGCCTTGGCCTTGGCGATGAAGTCCTTGGCATCGGCAAAGCCGGCATTCGGGTTGGCCACCAGGATCATCGGAAAGCGCCCCATCAGCGTGACGGGCGCCAGGTCCTTGGACGGGTTGTAGCTCAGCGTCTTGTACAGCACCGGGTTGTAGATCAGCGTGCCGTTGTCGGCCGAGAGCACGGTGTAGCCGTCGGCCGCGGCGCGCGCGGTCTCGGCGGCGGCGATCGCGGTGTTGCCGCCGGGCTTGTTGTCCACCACCACCGGCTGCTTCGCCTGCACCGACAGCGCCTGGCCGATGGTGCGGGCCAGGAAGTCCGAGCCGCCGCCGGCCGCGTAGGGCACCAGCCAGTGGATCGGCTTGCTGGGATAAGCGTCGTCGGCCCAGGCGGTGGTGGTCGTGCCGGCCAGGGCGGACAGGGCCAGCAGGCTGGCGGCGAAAGCGCGTTTGTGCATGAAGGTCTCCGGGTATGGTGCTGGTAAACGAGAAGCGTAATTCTGATACGCAAAGCGTAATATTGAATTCGGGTTTCACCTAGATTTGGTGCAAAAATGGCGGCTGGCCCTTATGCATCAAGCGCAAGCTGCTATTGAATTGATATGAAGAAGCATTCCAACCCTGCCGACCCGGCCATGCCCGCCGAGCCAGCCCCCGGGCGCCGCCAGCGCGTGCAGGCGGCGCAGACCTGCGTGGTGGTGCTCAAGGCGCTGGCGCAGCTGGGCGGCCGCGCCAGCCTCACGGCGGTGGCGCAATCGATAGGCGAGAACCCCGCCAAGGTGCACCGCTACCTCGCCAGCCTGATGGACGAGGGCCTGGTGGCGCAGGACCCGAACAACCAGCTCTACGCGCTGGGCCTGGAGTCCATCCGCGTCGGCCTGGCCGCCATGCGCCAGTGCGATCCGGTGCGCGTGGCCGAGCCGGCGCTGCTGCACCTGCGCGATGCGCTGTCGGTCACCTGCCTGGTGGCGGTGATGGGCAACCTGGGGCCGACCATCGTGCGCATCGAGGAGCCGGCGCTGCCGGTGACGGTGAATGCCCGCGTGGGCTCGGTACTGCCGATGCTGTGGTCGGCCACCGGCCGGGCCTTCTTCGCCTTTGCGCCCGATGACGGCTACGACCACCTGCTGCAGCAGGAGTGGCGCGAGGCGCCCGCCGCGCGCCGGGCGCAGCTGGATGCGGACGATCCGCTGGGGCGGCTGCGCGAGCAGGTCCGCGCCGCCGGCTGCGCCAGCGTGTGCGACACCAACCTGCCGGGCATCAGCGCCGTGGCCGCGCCGCTGCTGGACTACACCGGCCGCGTGGCGGCCGTGCTGTGCACGCTGGGCGCCAGCGGTGGCTTCGACCCCGATCCGCGCGGCGCGATCGCGCAGGCCGTGATCGCCGCGGCGGCGGATGCCAGCCGGCAGCTGGGGGCGGGAGCCTAGGCGGCCAGCAGGTCGTACACCGCGCGCAGGCGTTGCGTGTCGCGGCCCAGGCGGCGGCTGTCGGGCAGGCGGCCCACCCAGCGCATCTGGCGCAGCGTGGTGTCCAGCGCCTCGCGCGTCGCGGCGTCGAGCTGGCCGTGCCATTGCCGCCAGTGCTGGCGCGCCGCATCGAGCATGCCGGCCTGGCGCAGGAACAGCGCGGTGGAATGGGCATAGCACAGCGCGTCCTTTACGATGCACAGCTCGCGCGGCAGCGTAGCGAGCGGATCGTCCTCGAAGTCGATGTAGCCGATCACGTCGTCGGGGCAGCGCACCATGTTGCGCGCAAAGCCCTGGCTCAGGCAGGTGCCGCTGCCGTGCACGCGCTGCATGGCGGCAAAGCCGCGCCGCCACAGCCACAGCGCCTGCTGCGGTGCATGGCGGGCGGCGCTCTCGATCTCGTCGGCCAGCGAGGGCGTGGCCTGGTCCGGTGCGCCCAGGTGGCGCATCAGGAAGCCGTCCTCCTGGGCGGCCAGCACCGTGGGCACGCGCAGCCCGCGCGCGGCCAGGTCGCGCAGCCGCTGCACCTCGGTGGCGATGGCCTCGCGGCCGCCGGGGTTGACCACGGGCCGCAGCACGTCCACCTTCAGCAGCCGCGCGAGCAGGCCCAGCAGGCGGTAGCGCCAGGCGGCGATCGGCGGGCCGGCGCGCTTGAGCCAGACCGATTCGCCGGGCAGCTCGTAGCGCACCACGTTGAAGTCCTGGGTGGGCAGGTGCGTCCGCAGGAAGGCGGCGTAGTCGGTGGCGGTGAGGGCGTTGTTCAAGGCGTCGGGGCGGGAAGGCGGGGTTTCAGATCAGGGCTGCATTGTCGCCGCTGGTGCCGGGGCTCTGGCGCTCCTCGGCCTTGCGGGCGCGCGGCGCCGACGGCTTGATCGCCGGCGTCGCGGCCTGGAAGCTCTCGGCGCTGGCCAGCGGCCAGTAGGTGCGGAAGACCTGGTGCTGGCGCTCCATGTCGTTCAGCAGCGCGCCGGGCTGCACCTGCATCAGCAGGTTGGACAGCAGGCGCACCTCGGTGTCGCTGATGCGGCGCACGATGTGGTGGGCGCTGAAGTCGCCCGGGTGCTGCAGCCCGGCGGCCTGCACCATCTCCTGCAGCGCATGCAGCGTGCTCTTGTGGAACTGAGCCACGCGCAGCGCCTTGTCGGGCACCACCAGGGCCTGCTGGCGCAGCGGGTCCTGCGTGGTCACGCCGGTGGGGCAGTGGCCGGTGTGGCAGCTCTGCGCCTGGATGCAGCCCAGCGCCATCATGAAGCCGCGCCCGGCGTTGCACCAGTCCGCGCCCAGCGCCATCATGCGCGCGATGTCGAAGGCGCTGATGACCTTGCCGGCCGCGCCGATCCGGATGCGCCCGCGCAGGTTCACGCCCACCAGGGTGTTGTGCACCAGCAGCAGGCCTTCCTGCAGCGGCACGCCGATGTGGTCGCTGAACTCCACCGGCGCCGCGCCGGTGCCGCCCTCGGCGCCGTCGACCACGATGAAGTCCGGCGTGATGCCGGTCTTGAGCATGGCCTTGACCATGCCGAACCATTCCCAGGGATGGCCCACGCAGAACTTGAAGCCCGTGGGCTTGCCGCCCGACAGGCGCCGCAGCCGGGCGATGAAGTGCATCATCTCCTCGGGCGTGGAGAAGGCGCTGTGGCTGGCCGGCGAGATGCAGTCCACGCCCACCGGCACGCCGCGCGCGGCCGCGATCTCGGGCGTGACCTTGGCGCCCGGCAGCACGCCGCCGTGGCCGGGCTTGGCGCCCTGGCTGAGCTTGAGCTCGACCATCTTCACCTGGGGCTGCGTGGCGTTGGCGATGAACTTCTCCTCGCTGAACGTGCCGTCGGGGTTGCGGCAGCCGAAGTAGCCCGAGCCGATCTCCCAGATCAGGTCGCCGCCGTGCACGCGGTGGTGCTCGGAGATCGAGCCCTCGCCGGTGTCGTGCGCGAAGCCGCCGATCTTCGCACCCCGGTTCAGCGCCAGGATGGCGTTGGCCGACAGCGCGCCGAAGCTCATCGCCGAGATGTTGAACACGCTGGCCTCGTAGGGCTGGGTGCAGGCCGAGTCGGAGCCGGCCGGCGCGTCGGGGCTGGCGCCGATGGTGACGCGGAAGTCGTGGCCATCGAGCTTGGTGGGCGCGAGCGAGTGGTTCACCCACTCATAGCCCTGCGCGCTCACATTCATCAGCGTGCCGAAGGGGCGGTTGTCCGGCTCGCCCTTGGCGCGCTGGTAGACCAGCGAGCGCTGCGCGCGCGAGAACGGCAGCGTCTCGGTGTCGCTCTCGATGAAATACTGGCGCATCTCGGGGCGGATGAACTCCAGGAAGAAGCGCATGTGGCCGATCACCGGGTAGTTGCGCAGGATGGCATGGCGGGTCTGGCGCAGGTCGTAGAACCCCAGGGCCACCAGCGTCGCGCCGGCCAGCACGCCCAGCCACCACCAGGCCGGGCCGTCGGTGAGCAGCGCCGCCAGGCTGAACGCCAGCAGCAGCATGCAGAGGATGAACACGGTGTAGCGCACCGGGTAGAGTTTGTTGAGCTGATGGATCATGCAATGGTCCCACGGCTACACTGCCGTACCTTGACGCGGGAGACCATCATAGGGTCTGCCGCCCCCATCCATTTTTCTGCACCGCCATACCCCATGACTGCTCCTGACCTGTCCCTGGACGACGATCCGTCGTCGCTGCGCCTGTCCGAACTGGACGATCTGCTCAACGACCTGCACTCGCGCGACGACGGCGTGCCGCAGTGGGAGTTCTGCGACGGCTTCCTGGCCGCGCTGGTCTGCACCCGCCGCCCCGTGCCCGCCGCGGAGTTCCTGCCCGTGCTGCTGGGCGACGGCGAGGCCCTGGTGCCGGCGGCCGACGGCAGCCTGCCCGTGCTGCCGGTGTTTGCCGATGCGGCGCAGCAGGCGCGCTTCCTGGAGCTGTGGCAGCAGCGCTGGGACGAGGCGGCCGAGCAGCTCGACGGCCAGGCCCAGGCGCTGGACGATGACGATGCCTACCAGCCCGAATTCATCGACATGCGCGGCGCGCTCGCCGGCATGGACGAGGCCGAGCGCGCCGAGGCCGTGAGCGAGGGCGAGGTGCCTTCGTTGGCGCAGATGTGGGCATTGGGCTATATGTTCGTGGTGGAGCACTGGGCCGACGACTGGCAGCCGCCGCGCGACAAGGAAAACGCCGCCTGGCTGGCCGACGCGCTCGAAGCGGTGGAACTGCTGAGCGAGGACGACAACGCCGCGCCCACGCTGAACCTGTACGACGAGGACGGCGAGCCCAGCGTCAGCCAGGAGCGCATCGAGGCGCTGGGCGAGGCCATCTGGGCGGTCTACGACCTGCGCCGGCTGTGGAAGAGCATGGGCCCGCGCCAAGTCACCATCGTCAAGGGCGACACGCCCGGCCGTAACGACCCCTGCCCCTGCGGCAGCGGCAAGAAATACAAGAAATGCTGCGGCGCATAGAATAGTCCGCTGTTTTCGGAACCCGCTTTTTTTCTGTCCAAAGGATCTGTCATGAACCTCATGAACATCATCACCAAGCAACTGATCGAAGTCATCGAGTGGACGGACGACTCGCGGGATACGCTGTCCTACCGCTGGCCCGACCAGGACAAGGAAATCAAGAACGGCGCGCAGCTCATCGTGCGCGAGTCGCAGCAGGTGCAGTTCGTCTCCGAGGGCCAGTTCGCCGACCTGTTCAATCCCGGCCGCCACCAGCTGACGACGCAGAACATCCCGATCCTGTCGACGCTGCGCGGCTGGAAGTATGGCTTCGAGTCGCCGTTCAAGTGCGACGTGTACTACGTCAACACGCGCCTGTTCACCGGCAACAAGTGGGGCACGTCGAATCCGGTGATGCTGCGCGACCAGGACTTCGGCGTGGTCCGCATCCGCGCCTTCGGCACCTACGACTTCCGCATCGTCGAGGCCGCCAAGTTCCTCAAGGAAGTGGCGGGCACCGACCAGAATTTCCGCCTCGACGAGTTCGCCGACACCATGCGCTCGCGCATCGTCAGCATCTTCAGCGAGGCGCTGGCCAAGGCCCATGTGCCGGTGCTGGACGTGGCGCAGCGCTACTCCGAGATGGGCGACGCGCTGCTGCAACTCATCAACCCCGCGGTGCGCGACAAGTACGGCCTGGAGATCACCAGCTTCATGCTCGAGAACGTGTCGGTGCCGCCCGAGGTGGAAGAGGCCATCGACAAGCGCTCCAGCATGAGCGCCATCGGCAACCTGAACGACTACGTCAAGTACCAGATGGGCCAGGCCATGGCCAATGGCGGAGAGGGCGCGGCGGCCGCGACCATCCCCGCCACCATGGCCATGGGCTTCGGCATGGCGCAGGAGATGATGAAGGGCATGCAGCAGCCGGGCCAGCCGGCGGCCGATCCCTTCTCGCCCGCCGCGGCCCAGGCCGCGCAGGCGGCGCAAGCTCCCCAGGCGGCCGCGCCCGCGGGCGGCGTGCAGGTGCTCACGCCCGAGCAGGCCGCGCAGGCGCTGGGCGTCTCGGTGCAGGACGTGATGGCCGAGATCGAGGCCGGCAACCTCAAGGCCCGCAAGATCGGCGCCGCCTGGCGCATCTCGCAGGACGCGCTGAACGAATTCCTGCGCGGCTGATCTGCCACCAAGCGCTGATTGCTATATAATATATAGCTGTAAGCGCTTTCTGTATAAGCGTTTGATCGGGTTTTTCTTGTGAACGACACGAGTGCTTTCGCCGCGGCCGAATCCAGCCAGGCCAGGATGGTGGGGCGGCACACCTGCCCCGAGTGCGGCGGCAACCTGGAATGGAACCCCAAGGCCCAGTCGCTGAAATGCCCCTACTGCGGAACCACCGTGCCGTGGACGGACGAGCAGCAGGCCGCGTTGGGCGAAACCGTGCTGGAGCAGGACCTGGCCGCCGCGCTGGCCAACCCGGCCTCGGGCCGGGGCTGGGGCCCTGAGCGGCGCGAATACCAGTGTCAGAACTGCCGGGCCATCTCGGTCTTCGTCGACGGGCGGGTGGCGCAGCGCTGCGACTTCTGCGGCTCGCCCGCGATCCAGGCGCACGAGGAGAACAACGACGCCATCACGCCGCAGAGCCTGCTGCCGTTCAAGGTCAGCGACGGGCAGATCCGCGACCGCATCCGCCAGTGGTACGGCTCGCGCTGGTTCGCGCCGAACAAGCTCAGGAGCGCCGCGCTCACCGACACGCTCAAGGGCATCTACCTGCCGTACTGGACCTTCGATGCCCATGTGCAGGCCGAGTGGCGGGCCGACGCCGGCTACTACTACTACACCACCGAGCAGTACCGCGACGCCAACGGCAACGTGCAGACTCGCCAGGTGCAGCATGTGCGCTGGGAGCCCGCATCCGGCAGCCTGCAGCACTTCTTCGACGACGAGCTGGTGCCCGGCACCGTGGGCATCCACCAGAACCTGCTGCGCAAGGTCGAGCCTTTCCCGACCACCACCGAGCTCAAGCCGTACTCGCCCGAGTTCGTGCGCGGCTGGACGGTGGAGCGCTACCAGGTCGACCTGGGCCGCGCCGCCCAGCTCAATGAATCGGACATGGACCAGCAGGTGCAGGCGCTGTGCGCCCGGCAGATCCCCGGCGACACCTACCGCAGCCTGCAGGTGCAGCGCCTGTACCAGGGCCGCACCTTCAAGCATGTGCTGGTGCCTGTGTGGCTGGTGAGCTACACCTACGGGGCCAAGAGCTACCAGATCGTGGCCAACGGCTACACCGGCCAGATCGCCGGCGAGCAGCCGTACAGCTGGGTCAAGATCGCGCTGGCGGTGATCGCGGCGCTGATCGTCGCCTTCATCCTGGCCGGCCTGATGCAGGGCCGATAAAACAAAACCGCGCCGGATCGGCGCGGTTGGGTGGGGGAAGCGGGGCGGTCAGCGGGTGCGGCGGCCCACTTCATTGCCCAGCAGGGCGCCGGCGGCGGCACCGCCCACGGTACCGATCAACGAGCCGAACAGCACATGGCCCACGGCACCGCCGGCCACGGCACCTACGCCGGTGCCGATCTGCGCGTTGGTGGGACGGGTGCTGCAGGCACCCAGGCTCAGCGTCGCGGCCAGAGCCATGGAAATAACAAAAACGGATTTCTTCATAGTTTTTCTCCTGACAGAGTCTGCTGCGGTCTCGAACCCCCAAGACCCGGCGCTTGCCTTCAAGGCGGACGCACCTGGCGCAACAGATGTGTGGTCGTTATCGTAAGCGGCCTGGCAGCCCGGCGCAGCACCTCAGGTGTAACTCTCGTGAGAGAGGGTGCGCCTCAAGGTAACGAGGTGTTTGGTGTGTGGTGACGTGTAAGCAAAAGCAGGGCGGCGGCCAAGCCGCCCTGGGCTCGCTCAATCCATCTTGTCACCGACCCGGTTGCCGATCAGCGCACCGGCGGCGGCGCCACCCACGGTGCCCAGCGTGGAGCCGAACACCGCATCGCCCATGATGCCGCCGGCCACGGCGCCTACGCCGGTACCGATCTGGGCCTTGGTGGGTGGGTTGCTGCAGCCGCTCAGGCCGAGTACGCCGGCAAGCAGCGGGGCAAGAATCCAGGTGCTGTGCTTCATGGGGTTTCTCCTTTCCAGAGCATCGTGCGCTCGCATGGGTAAGACCCGAGGCGAGGAGGATGGTTCCAGTATGGCCCGCTGGCGCGGTGCCGGGCATCGGCCAATCGAGCCGATGCATGTCGGCCAAGACTGACAGCGTCAGCCGCCGCTGCCCAGGTGCTCCAGCAGGCGCTTGAGCGCGTGCACCACCGTGGCTTGGCGGATGGCGGCACGGTCGCCCTCGAAATGCATGCATTCGCTGAAGGTCTGCCCCGCCACCTGCCAGCCGAACCAGACCGTGCCGACCGGCTTGGCCGGCGTGCCGCCGTCGGGGCCGGCCACGCCAGTGACGGCCACGCTCACCTGGGCCCGTGACTGCGCACACGCGCCCTGCGCCATGGCGCGGGCCACCGGCTCGCTGACGGCGCCGTATTCCATGACCATGTCGGTGGGCACGCCCAGCAGCGCCGTCTTGGCCTGGTTGGAATAGGTGACGAAGCCGCAGTCCAGCCAGGTGCTGGAGCCGGGGCGCTCGGTGCAGGCGCCGGAGATCAGGCCACCGGTGCAGCTCTCGGCGGTGGCCAGCATCCAGCCCTTGCGCGGCAGGATTTCGGCCAGCTGCGCTACATAGAAGGGCGCAGGGTGCTCGCCTTTCAGCAGCAATGAAGCGGTGCTCATACGAAGTGCCTCCACAGCGCGATGACCAGCAGGGTGCAGAACGCGGCCACCAGATCATCCCAGATGATGCCCCAGCCGCCGCGCCAGCCAAAGCCCTTGAACAACTGGTCGGCCCAGCGCACCGGCCCGGGCTTGGCGGCGTCGAAGAAGCGGAACAGCGCGAACGCCACGGTCTGGCCGAGCAGGCCCATGGGCATGGCCAGCCACAGCACCAGCCAGAAGGCGACGACCTCGTCCCACACGATGCTGCCCGGATCGGCCACGCGCAGGTGGCGCGCCGTGGCGGTGCAGGCCCACCAGCCCAGCACGATGGAGACGGCGATCACCACGCCGATGGTGCGTGCGGACAGCCAGTGCTGCATCACCAGGTAGGCCACCCAGGCCCACAGCGTGCCCACCGTGCCCGGCGCCTTGGGGCTCAGGCCCGAGCCGAAGCCCAGCGCCACCCAGTGCAGCGGGTGCTCCAGCATGAAGCGCGCCGTGGCGCGGCGCGGGCCTTGCGGCGGCGGCTCGGCGCTGGGTTCCTGCAGTTCGAAAACTTGCTCACTCATGGGGGCGATGATAGGCCCATTGCCACGCGCCGCGTGGCATAACGTCTGCGCCAGACGGGGCAAGCTAGGTCAGCAGGTCGTCCACCGGCACGGGCAGCGGCGGCAGGTCCGTCTCGCCCAGCGCCTCGCGCAGGTTGATCTCGATCACGTCGGCCAGCGTACCGATGGGCAGGGCGTTCGGCCGGTGGCCAAAGGGCTCCTCCAGTTCTTCGCCCAGCGCATCGAGGCCGAAGAAGGTGTAGGCCACGAGCGTGGCGGCAAACGGCGTGGCCCAGCCCAGCGTGTCGACAAAGCCGAAGGGCAGCAGAAAGCAGAACAGGTAGGCGGTGCGGTGCAGCAGCAGCGTGTAGCCGAAGGGCACCGGCGTGTTGCGGATGCGCTCGCAGGCGGCGAGCACGGCCGACATGCGGCCGATGCTGGCGTCGAGCAGGCTGTACTCGATGTCGCTGATGCACTGCTGCCGGCGCAGCTGGGCGAGTTGCGCGCCGATATGGCGCAGCACCAGGTCGGGCACGTTGCGGCTGGCCGCGAGTTGCCGCTGCAGCTCGGGTGGCAGCCAGGGCGTGGCCTTGCCGCGCGGGGCATGGGGCCGCAGGTGGTCGACCAGCAGGTGCGCGAAGGCCATGCAGGGCTGCAGCAGCGCGCGGCGCTGCGCCTGGCCCTCGGGCGTGTCCGGCAGCAATTGCGTCTGCCGCGCGAAGTCGCGCAGCGTGGTGATGAGCTGGCCCCAGTCCTTGCGCGCCTCCCACCAGCGGTCGTAGCTGGCGTTGTTGCGAAAGCCGAGGAAGATCGACAGCGCCATGCCCAGCAGCGAGAACGGTGCGCTGGACATGGCCGGCACCGAGCCGGGGTAGCCGCGGTGCAGCGCCACCACCAGGCAGGCCAGCGCGAACACCAGCAGCAGCTGCGGGTAGATGCGCACGACCACCGAGCCGCGCACGATGAAGAACAGGCGCAGCAGCGAGGGGCGGTCGCGGACGATCATGAGGGGCTAGCCAAAGTGGTCGAAGGAGGCGTAGCCCGCGGCCAGCGGCTGGCCAGCGCCATCCAGCACGCGCAGGCCCGGCGTGCTGTCCACCGTGCCGATGCGGGTGACCGGCACGCCGGCCTGCAGTGCCGCGGCCTGCACGGCCTCGCGCTGCGCGGTGGGGGCGGTGAAGGCCAGCTCGTAGTCGTCGCCGCCGGCCAGCGTGCACTGGTGCAGGAGGTTTGACGAAAATTGGCCTCCAGAACCCGTGAATAAAGCGCGAGCAGCTATCAATTGCGAAGTGATGGACGTGTCCAGCGTGGCGCCCACACCGCTCGCCTTGAGGATATGGCCCAGGTCGCCGGTGAGGCCGTCGCTCACGTCCAGCGCGCTGCTGGCGATGCCGCGCAGCGCCATGCCCAGTGCCACGCGCGGCGTGGGGCGCTCGAGCCGCTGGCGCGCGGCCTGCAGCGCGCCGGCCGGCAGCTGGATGTGGCCCAGCAGCGCTTCGAGCGCGAGGCGGGCGTCGCCCAGCGTGCCGCTCACGTAGAGGTCGTCGCCGGGGCGGGCGCCGCTGCGCAGCAGGGCCTGGCCGGCGGGCACTTCGCCGAAGACGGTGATGCAGATGTTGAGCGGGCCCTGTGTGGTGTCGCCGCCGACCAGCTCGCAGCCGTGCGCGTCGGCCAGCGCCAGCAGCCCGGCAGAAAAGCCCGCGAGCCAGGGCTCGTCGACCTGCGGCAGCGCCAGCGCCAGCGTGAAGGCCAGCGGCCGCGCGCCGCAGGCGGCGAGGTCGCTGAGGTTCACCGCCAGCGCCTTGTGGCCCAGCGCGGCGGGATCGACATCGGCGAAGAAATGGCGGCCCTGCACCAGCATGTCGCTGGAGATGGCCAGCTGCATGCCGGGCCGCGGCGCCAGCAGCGCGCAGTCGTCGCCCACGCCCAGCACGGCCTCGCGGGCCGGGCGCGTGAAGTAGCGCGCGATCAAATCGAACTCACCCATGTTCACCCACCGCGGCAGTGGCGGCGCCCCCGGGGGCCGCCTTGCGGGGCCGGATGGGCAGCAGGAAGCTGAACGGGCGCCTGACGATCCGCGCGAGTAGCGCCTGGTAGATGTGGCGGCGTTCCACGGTGCCCACGTTCTGCGCGCGCAGCGCGAGGCGGAAGGCGCAGTAGAAGCTGACCGATACGTTCATCGCGGCGAGCAGCGGCAGCGCCGCCACCGCCAGCCAGAAGCCCGGCAGGTGCAGCACGGGCAGCCCCAGGCTGGCCGCGGCCGCGCCGATCTGGCCCGAGGCCAGCGTGACGTGGCGGATGTCGATGGGCAGGCCGAAGAACTGCGCGAACACCGGTATCAGCCCCAGCATGAAGCCCAGCGAGATATTGCTGGCGAAGCCAGAGATGTTGTCGCGCATGAAGTGCGCCCAGCGCGCCGCGCGCGCCTTGCCCAGCCAGCGCGTGAAACGCGGGTTGTACTGGATGGCCGAGTCGAGCCGGCGCAGCACGAACCAGTTCTCGGTCCAACCCGCGATGATGCTCGAGGCGAACAGCAGCACGCCGGTGAACGCCGCATACAGCGCCGACGGGCCGAGGATATTGAGCGACTGCAGCGTGTATTCGGCCGTGCCCGCGCTGATGGCGGGCTGGCCCATGAGGCGGGCGTAGAGCAGCGTGAGTGCCAGCACGGCCGGGAACACCACAAAGACGTTGCCCAGCACCGCGGCCATCTGCGAGCGCACCAGGAAGCTCACCTCGTCGACGAAGGACTGCACGCCTTCCTCGGTGTCGCCCGAGTCGCGCAGCTTGGCGGCCATGGCGGGCGCCGTCATCGCCGGCTGCTTGGTGGCCACGGTGAAGTGCAGCAGCTGGATCAGCACGAAGCTGACGGCGTAGTTGATGCCGGCCAGGAAGCCGCCCCAGAAGGCCGACAGGGCCAGGGCGTGCAGCGCGAACTTGACCAGCGTGGTGAAGGCCATCACCAGGCCGCCGCCGCCGGCCTTGCGCACCATGCGGCCGTATTCGCCCTTGTCGCGGGTGATGTAGTGCTCGCCGGTCTCGGCGCTGCGCTCGACCACCTTGGCGGCCAGCAGCGACGAGTTGGTCGCGATCAGCGCCTTGACGCTCAGGCGCTCCTGCCCCACGACGACGAGGTGGGCCAGGAACTTGGCGGTGATCACGCCGGGGTTGGGCGTGAGCAGGCAGTCCAGCAGCTCGCGCACGCGCAGGATGCGCATGCGCAGCTGGCGCAGGCGGAACACCATGCCCACCGAGATGCCGTTCTCCTCGAAATGGTCGTAGATCGAGGCGACGGCCGCGCGGCAATCGTCCAGGCTGGCCCGCACCGCGGCCTCGGCGGCCTGCACTTCGGCAGCCTGCGGGCGGTGGTGCAGCATCTCCTTGCGCAGCGCCTCCACATCGCTGATCAGCGTGTAGAACGGCTGCGTGTTCTTGGCCGTCTCGCTCATGCGCAGGCGCAGCTCGGGCGTGAAGCCCGAGGCCAGGATCTGCCCGGCGCAATAGGTGACGGCGTTGAGCACCAGCAGCTGCCATGGCGAGATATGGGCGCCATAGTGTTCGGGCGCGGTGCCGGCGGGCGCGGCGACCGTATCGGCCACGTCGCTCTGCGCGATCTGCGTGGGCACGACCACCGGCGCCTCGATGGCGACGAAGCCCGGCGACAGCAGGCGGGCCAGCCGGGCCAGCGTGGCTTCGTCGAGCGCGTTGAGCCATTGCGCGTCGAAGCGCGTATGCAGCGCCAGCGAGAACAGCTCGGACGCATCGATGGTCTCGGGCGTGGACGGCAGCAGCTTCCAGCGCAGGCGCTCGGCCAACTCGTTGAAGAAGGCGGTGCGCGGCGCAAAGCCGAAGTCGGCCAGCAGCGCCGTCAGGTCGATGGTCTGCAGCGTCTTGGCCCACCAGGACTGCAGTTTCTCCAGCGCCTGCGGATGGGCCTCGAAGGCGTCGAGCAGGTGCACCACGCGGCTGACGGCGCCTTCGGCGGAGTTCTGTTCGCCGCGGATCCAGCGGACCACGTCGATCAGCCACAGGTTGCGCTCGGCCAGCGGCGCCTCGGGGTCCAGCGTGGCGAGCAGATCGGCCAGCGGGTTGGTGGATGTGCCCTTGCCCATCAGTGCAGCACCCGCCCCTGTGGAACCTCGGGCGTGAGCCCGGGCGGCTGGCCGGCGTCCAGCACGAAGGGCGCGATGGGGCAGTCGAAGCGCTCGCCGTCCTCGGCCACGCAGAAATAGCTGCCCTCCATGGTGCCGCGCGGCGTGGCCAGGCGGCAACTGCTCTGGTAGCGGAAGGATTCGCCCGGTGCCAGCAGAGGCTGGTGCCCCACCACGCCCAGGCCCTTGACCTGCTGCACCTCGCCGTTCGCATCGGTGATGATCCAGTGCCGCGCGATGAGCTGCGCGGGCACCTCGCCCGCGTTGCTGATGACGATGGTGTAGGCGAACTGGTAGATCCCGGCCGCGGGCGCGGAATGTCCGGGCAGGTACTCCGGGGTCACGGAGACGTCAAACTGGTACTTCGGCATGTTGTCAATGGTAACTGCGACAATATGGCCATGAGCTCAACCTACCGCATTGCCCCCTCCATCCTGTCCGCCGATTTCGCCCGCCTGGGCGACGAGGTGCGCACGGTGCTGGCCGCCGGCGCCGACTGGATCCACTTCGATGTGATGGACAACCACTACGTGCCCAACCTCACCTTCGGCCCCATGATTTGCCAGGCCCTGAAGCCGCATGCCGTGCGGCCCAACGGCGAGGCCGCACCCATCGACGTGCACCTGATGGTGCAGCCGGTGGACGCGCTGGCCGCGGCCTTCGCCGAGGCGGGTGCGGACTACATCAGTTTCCACCCCGATGCGTCCACCCACGTGCACCGCAGCGTGCAGGCCATCAAGGCCCAGGGCTGCAAGCCAGGCCTGGTGTTCAACCCCGCGATGCCGCTGGATGTGCTGGACTGGGTGATCGACGATATCGACCTGATCCTGCTGATGAGCGTGAACCCCGGCTTTGGCGGCCAGAGCTTCATCGACAGCACGCTGCGCAAGATCGAGCAGACGCGCAAGCGCATCGAGGCCTCGGGCAAGGACATCCGCCTCGAAGTGGACGGCGGCATCAAGGAAACCAACATCCGCCGCGTGGCTGATGCCGGCGCCGACACCTTCGTGGCCGGCAGCGCGATCTTCGGCAAGCCGGATTACAAGTCGGTGATCGACCAGATGCGGGCGGCGCTGGCCGGCTGAGGCCGGGGCGGCTGCCCCAACAACACCTGAAGCGAAAAGCTCCCGGTCATCGCCGGGAGCTTTTGTTTTGATAGCTGTCAGCGCTTGATGGATAAGCGCTGGAGCCTGATTTGGCTCATATTCTTATGCAGTCCTGCCGGCTCAGCGCGTTTTCTCCTGGAACCAGTAGCGCTTCTTGCGCGGGACCTTCACGGTCGCCTTCGGGTCCTTGGGACTGATGGGAGAGCGGGCCGAATTGATGCCGCCGGTCACGAAGGGCTTGGTTTCGTAGGTCGTGATGGTCTGGCCGTCCGGACCCGTGCGTTCGACAGGCACCTGGACGTAGCCGACGACGGGGCTGGGCGGCAAGCCGCCGCCGGCGAAGACCGCGCTGGCCGGGGCGCCGCAGAACATCGGCGCCTCGTAGGCCCTGGCCTCGCCCAGGTTGGCCGTGCAGGTGTTGCCGGGCGGGGTGGGCTTGTTGGTGCCGAAGTAGGTGGTGCCCATGAAGGCGGCGGGCGCGTTCACCGCCTTTTCGCCGGAGGCGAACGGGATGTAGCAGCCGTTGGCCTTGCTCTCGGTTGTGCCGACCTGGCCCAGCGTGGTGATGGCGGTGAAGCTGTCGGGCGTGCCCTTGGTCATGCGCTCGTCGAAGACGGTGAAGAAGGCGTCGGTGCCCGTGGTCTGCAGGGGCTTTTCCCGGTCGCCCGAGCCGACCTGCACCGCAGTGAAGGTGGGGGTGGTGGTGACGGCCGGCGCATAGAAGAACTTGCGCGTACCACCGCTGCGCAGCGCGGCCAGCGTGTAGATGCCCCAGTCCGCGACAGCCGTGGAGGTCGTGGCCTCGGCGCCGGTGGCCGGGTTGGCGGGGAGGGATTTCTCGAGGTCGATGCGGTAGAGGTTGCCCGCCAGGTCTGCGGCATAGGCGCGGTCGGTATAGCCGTCCTTGTCCGAGTCGACCACCGCAACGTCGGCCGTGACGCTGCGGGTGGTGTCGAACCGCTTGATGAGGGTTCCGTTGATGGCATCCAGCACAAAGATGGCATTGCCCATGGTCGTGGTCCCGGGTGTGGCGGCGTCCTCGGCGGTGGCGTCGTAGCCGCCGCCCATGATGAGCACGGGGTTGTCGCGGCCGCGCAGCTTGGTTACGCGGGGGTCGGACCAGGTCTGGCCCAGTTTGTAGAAGTCATCGCTGGGGCTGTCCGAGCCGGCCTGCTTCCACAGGAACTTGGGCTCGGCCGGCGTGGTGATGTCTATGGCATAGATGAACCTGCCGCCGCGCCGCATGCCCATGTACAGGATGGCCTTTTCGGTGGTCTGGTCCGACCGCAGCTTCTGGTAGACGCTGATGGGGCCGTCGACGAAATAGTCGCGCAACAGCGGAGGCGTGGGGTCGGTCGTCAGCACCGGGGTGGTGGAGATGCGGATCTCGGGCGTGTTGTCGCGCAGGCGCTTGAGCTTGCCGAAGTGCTCCTGGGGAAGGAAGGACCACAATTCCTGGCCAGCGCCGGTACCCGATTGCTTGCCGTTGATGGCGCGCAGCGAGCCATCGTTGGCGCCATAGAACACCACGACGTTGCCATTGCCGTAGTTCACCACGGCCGGGCGCGAGTGCAGCACATCGCCATGCACGGTGGGGCGTACGGTGGTGGTGCCGCCTGGGCCGGCTTCATCGCCGCGGTTGTCTCGGCCGCGAACCCACTCGATGAGCGCGTCGCGCTCCGTGGTGTTGGCCGACAAGGCGTTGAGGTTGGCGGCATTGCTGGCCGCGAACTGGGTGCTGGCGCTCGTGGCCAGATTGGTTTCGCTGGCGCAATTGACGCAGGTATAGACGTTGCGGGAGGCCTGCGAAGTGAGGTTCGCGGTGCGGATCGATTGGGCGATGCCGCCTTTTTCCACCACGTAGCCGTCCGGCGAGTCCGATCCTGACGGTGGTGTGCCCATCTGCTGGTTGGCCCAGAAGGTGCTGGGCGCGGTCCAGTACGACACGGCCGTGGGCGAGATGAAGCCCGTGGTGCCGACGGCGGAATTGCCGTTGGCGTCCGCGAGCATCAGGGAATCGGTGGCGACGTCGTACTTGAACTGGTACTGCTTGAGGTTGCCGCGCCAGCGGGGCTTGGAGTCGGGGGCGGGCCGGAACATGCCCATGAAGACCTGGTTCAGGTAGGTGCCGCGTGCGTTGGTGCTGATGGGCAGGCTGGCTGAGGCGAAGACACTGTCGACGGCCTGGATCTTGAAGAAGGTGGAGAGCAGCTTGTCCGCCAGCTCGGAGCCTTGCGAGCTCACGGCGTAGTATTCGCCGCCGCTTTGCTGGGCCATGCTTTTGAGCAGCGCCGACCAGCCCGGTCCTTGGCCGGTGGTGACCCGGTCCACATCGAGCGTGAACGAGGTGATGACGCTGGGGGACATCTTCATGAATTTTGCCCACTCGTCCGCGACATTGGTCTGCGAGCCATTGGGGGTGAGCGAGATCATGGTTTCGGGACGCGTCAGGCCGGTTGCCGTATAGGCCACATTCAGCCGGTTGTTGGCATCGGTGTTGTCGCTGTTGTTGTCCTGGACCGCGCCATTGCTGATGTAGATGATGAAGTTGCGCGCACAGCCGGCGACGACGGGGCTGGTGTAGGGCGATCCGGCGAAGGAGCCGATCGCGTTGCCCGAAAGCTGGTAGATGGCGTTGGAGGCGGTAGTGCCGGAGGTGTTGCCGCTGTAGTCGGTCTTGGCTTTGCGGTTGCCGGAGTTGGGCGCGGCGCCGGTGAAGTAGTAGTAGGCCTCGGCCATGGTCTTGCCGGCCTTGCCGCCGTTGGACTTGTCGTTGATGACGTGGAGGCTGTCGAGCAGGTTCACGAACTTGGTCTTGTAGTTCGCGTCGAGCGGGCGGATGGCGGCCCGCATGTAGCCGCCATCCTCGTTGCTGTTGGGGTTGCCGGTCTCGGTGAACAGCATCAGGCCGACACGGAACTTGTCCGGCGGCAGCGCCTGGATGGTGCTCTTGAGCGCGGCGATCTCATTGGTGAAGGCGTTGTTCCAGTTGGCCGTGTTGTCCAGCAGGATCAGCACATTGGGCGGATCGGAGGCCGATATGCCGCTGTAGATATCGATGTCGCTGGTGTACTGCGCCAGCGCAGGCGTAGCGGCGGCCAGGGCCAGGGAGCAGGCGGCCCAGGCGAGCAGGTGGTGGATGGCTTGGTGAGGCATGGGAGAGCTCCGGTAGGTCTGGGGCTATTTGCAGTAGTCGGCCACCTGGTAGCCAAAGATGGTGACGGCGACGCCTTGGTTCTCGGCCACCGTGGTGCGGGTGGTGGCATCGGCCACGACGGCCCGCACGCTCCACTCGGAGTCCACGCAGCCTGCCGGGTCGGCGCCGGCGACGCTGCCATCGACATAGGTCGGGTCCGGGTTGTCGGAGCCTCGGCAGCTCTTGTAGGGGTCCTTGCTGGGATCGTCCTTCGGGGCAGCGGGCAATATGGTGGGGATGGCGCGGAAGCAAAATGGCTGGGGCGAGATGGTGGCCGAGTAGTCGGGCGTGCCATCGCCGTCCATGTCCACGGGCACCGGCGACGCCGCGACGCCTGCGGGATTGGTGTGGAACGCAGACGAGCTGATGGTTTCCTCGACGGCCATCTTGGCCGCGGCGGCACTTTCCTGGCGTGCCTGCGTGTTGCCGATGACGCGCATGTTGCTGCTGGAGCTGTTGAAGGCGGTGACCGCGAACAGGCTCATGAGCACCAGAAAGATCAGGGCGACGACCAGCGTCGCGCCGCGCGAGCGGGAGGGGAGGGGGCGGCGGTTGGTCATGGCGAAGCCGGCGGGGTAGGCGTGGCGGCGGGGGGCGGAACCTCCCTCAGGCCGGCCACATTGGTGAGTCGAACGGTGGTCGTGTAGACACGGCGCTTGTAATGGTCGGTGAAGGGGCCCAGTGCTGCAGCCCGGCCTATGTCGTAGGTCTTGCCGCCATCGTCGAAGCCGGGGGAGGGACTGGACGTGCGCGACAGGAGGAACAGGCGCACGGCGACGACGTTGCTCCAGGCGTTGTCGGCGGCGCCCGCGGTGCCGCTCAATGCCGCGAGGAACTTGTCGGCATTGCCCGTACCGGCAGTGTCGAAGCCGTACTGGAGCTCCAGGTTCTCGATGCCTTCGGCCAGTGGAACCACGGTGAGGTCGGCGTCGGTGTCGCGCAGTTCCGCCATCTTGAGCGTGGGCGTGGTGTCCTGGCCGCATTCGTTGCAGTCCGCCAGGTAGTAGATCCGAGAGACATACTGGCGCACGGCGTTGACGGCATCGCACTTGTAGGTCTTGAGCGTGAAATCAGCCGCGGCGATGGAAATCTTGAAGCGCTCGGCCGAGGGGTCTGCCGCGCAACGCGAAGTCTGCAGGTAGGCCGCCAGGTTGCCGGCAGGAATGCCGGCCGGCGCGACGGCGTCGGTGCTGAGGCGGTGGATGACCACGGCCGGCGTATTGCTGCGGTGATTGGGCAGGCAGGACAAGGCATGGGCCTGCGTCGGCGTCAGTCCCATGATGGGGACGGGCACCTTGGGTTGGGCGGGGTCGGTCTTGTCCCAGCCCAGGCTGTTCAGCGCGATGGCGCAGGCCGCAGGAGTGCTGTAGACATAGCTGGCCGCCGGCAGCTCGCCATAGAAGCCCGCATGCGAGAGGTCGTCCTCAAGGAGCTCGATGGCGTAGCGTCCGTTCTCGATCTGCTGGATGCTCTTGTCCAGTTCCTCGCGGGACCGGCTGGCATTGGCGAAGACCAGCGCCAGGCCGGCGACCAGCACGAGGCCGATCGCCAGGCCGACCATCAGCTCGACGAGCGTGAAGCCGCGCAGGCGGGCGCGCTGTGGGTGTTGATGCTGGCTGGGAATCATGGCGAGGCCTGGAGGTTGGCTATCTGCACCACCATCGAAACGGCGCGGCGAAGATCTTCGGCAGTGAACGCGTTCTTGCCGCAGGCGACCGAGGGTGGGCCGCTGGCATGTAGGCCCTGCCACGCAATGCTGATCTGGTAGTGGCTATTGGCAGGGTTGGTGATGTTGGCGACCTTGGTGATGCATCCGCGCGCATTCAGCATGGCTCCCACCTTGGTCCCGCCCTGCAGCTCGCCGGCGCCCTGGATGCTGCCTGCCCATTCGCAGAGGTCGTTCTGGGCCGTTGTCGGGGCGGATGCGCTGGCCGAGGCGCAGGACGTGGTGCCAATGTCGTTCGCCACGTAGGCGTCGGCATTGCTGCGGTTCAGGTTGATGCGCTGGGCCATGTCGTTGACCAGGGTCAGCGCCTGCGAACGCTGGTAGGCCTCCAGGTTCGCGACCGCGGTGCGGGCCTGCAGGCCGACGAAGCCGAGGATGCCGAAGGCGGTGATGAGCATGGCCATCAGCACCTCCAAAAGCGCGATGCCGCCCTCGCGGGATGGGGGAGAGTAGGTCTGCATGGCTTTAGGTCGGGCAGGCGGAGGTGGTGCTCTTGGGCCGCCCCGAAGGATCGAGCGAAATGCAGCGCTGGCGCGATGCATCGCTGGTCCTCAGCTCGAAGCGCACGACGCTGGCGCTGGACGAGACCCGTCCGCTGCCGTTGAAGCTGATGGAGCCGGGGGCCGTCGCGAACGAAACGCCGCCGCCCACCTGGTTCTTCTTGCTGATCTCTTCGGTGCCTACGGTCAGGCTCCAGCCGCTGGCCCAGCCGCCGGCCGCGGGGGCCAGCGTGGTCGTGGCGCCGCGCTTGAGCGCTTCGCTGCGCGCCAAGATCAGGTCGGACACCACGTCGAAAGCCGTTGCCCGGATGCGCTGCGCTTCCAGCAACTGGCGAAACGACGGGGCTGCCAACGTGAGGATGATGGCGAGCACGGCAATGGTGGCCATCAGCTCTATCAGCGTGAAGCCGTGTGGGACGGTGCGATGGCGGACATGCATGCGGTGGTCCCCATTACCAGCAGGTGCTGGGCGACTTGGCGCCGGTGTGGGTGAGCGAAAGGGTGCCGCAGGTGTCCCGGGCCTGGTTGCCGGTGGGCGTGGCCGTGGCCGTGAATGTCGGGGGCGTCCCGCCGGCGGCAATGCTGAGGGTGTAGGAGGCGCTCACCGAAGGCGGGACCGAGGTGTTGAGCGCCGTCAGGGCCGTCTGGGTGTCGGCGTCGCTGGGCGGGGTCGCGCCTGCATAGGTGCGTGTATCCAGCAGCCGCTGCTGCTGGCGGGTGCCAATGTCCATGAGCACCGACTGGGCCTCCGCGCGGCGGGACTTGCGCACGTACTCCGCATACGACG
>JBLZYV010000038.1:0-40589 GCA_050282565.1 Comamonas sp. | reverse complement strand
GACAAGGTCAAGGGCTTCACCGGCACCATCTCCGACCTGGGCGGCCCCACGGCCAACATGTACCGCCTGGGCTGCAAAAGCCCCGAGATCGAGGCCGCCTGCCGCAAGCCCAGCTGCGTCTTCCCCGGCATCTGCTCGAACCTGCACACCGACCATGGCCCGCTGATCAAGATCTACCGCCGCGCGCGCAAGCTGCCCGGCATCAAGAAGATCCTGATCGGCTCGGGCCTGCGCTACGACCTGGCCGTGAAGTCGCCCGAGTACGTGAAGGAGCTGGTGCAGCACCACGTGGGCGGCTACCTGAAGATCGCGCCCGAGCACACCGAGGCCGGCCCGCTGTCGAAGATGATGAAGCCCGGCATCGGCAGCTACGACCGCTTCAAGCAGCTGTTCGAGAAGTTCAGCGAAGAGGCGGGCAAGAAGCAGTACCTGATCCCATACTTCATCGCCGCCCACCCGGGCACCAGCGACGAGGACATGATGAATCTCGCGGTCTGGCTCAAGAAGAACGGCTTCCGCGCCGACCAGGTGCAGACCTTCTACCCCAGCCCCATGGCCACCGCCACGGCCATGTACCACAGCGGCCGCAACACGCTCACCAAGGTGCGCCGCGAAATGCGCGACGCGCAGGAGGAGACCGTTGACATCGTGCGCGGCGAGAAGCGCCGCCGCCTGCACAAGGCCTTCCTGCGCTACCACGACCCGAACAACTGGCCGGTGCTGCGCGAGGCCCTCAAGGCCATGGGCCGGGCCGACCTGATCGGCAACGGCAAGCACCACCTGATCCCCACCTTCCAGCCGCTGGTGGACGGCAGCTACCAGAGCGCGCGCAAGAAGAACAGCACGCCGGGCGCGGCCAAGGGCGGCCAGGCCTACGCCATCAACAAGGATGGCAAGCCCGTGGCGCTGGCGCCCCGCCGGCCGTCGCAGGAGCCCACGGGCGACGTGCGCTTCCGCCGCGAGGAGCCCAAGCCCGGCCGCATCCTGACCCAGCACATCGGCCTGCCGCCGCGTGCCGGCACCAAGGCGGGCAAGCCCGGGGCCAAACCCGGCGCCGGCCGCAAGCCGCGCTAGGCGCCTGGGGTCAGGCCGCTTCCAGCGGCACCTGCCAGGCGTCGTAGCCGTAGACCCAGTCGGCATTGCCGCCCTGGCGCAGCCAGTTGTTGCCGCGCGAGCCGACCTGGATCTGGCTGGCCCGCTCCATGCGCATGCGCTCGTAGCGAGCGAGCGCGGCCGTGACCTGTTCGGCGCTGGTGACTGCAGCCAGGTTGCGCGCCAGCACCACGCCATCCTCGATCGCCATGCCCGCGCCCTGGGCCATGAAGGGCATCATCGGGTGGCAGGCGTCGCCCAGCAGCGTCAGGTGGCCCTGCGACCAGCGCGGCAGCGGGTCGCGCTCGTACAGCGCCGTCTTGAGCACGCTGTCGCAGGCGTCGAGCAGCGCGCGCGCGTCGGGGTGGAAATCAGCATAGAAGCCGCGCAGCTCCTCGACGCTGCCGGGCGTGGTCCACGATTCCTCATGCCACGAGTCCTGCGCCGTGGTGGCGAAGATGAAGGTGTCGCGGCCCTGGTTCAGCGGGAAGGTCACGATCTGGCTCTCGGGCGTGGGGCCCCACCATTTGGTGAAGGCGCCGATGTTGGGCACTTCGCGCACCCGCTCGGTCGGCACCACGGCGCGGAACGCGACCACGCCGGTGAAGCGCGGGCTCTCGGCGCCGAACATGGCGTTGCGCACCACGGAGTGGATGCCGTCGCCGCCGATCAGCACGTCCAGGCCGTCGGCGCGGCTGCCGTCCGTGAACGCGATGGAGACGCCGCCGGCGCCGTCATCGATGCTCTGGGCGCGCTTGGCGAACTGCACCCGCTCGGCGGGAAAGGCATCGGCCAGCGCGGCCAGCAGGTCGGCGCGGTGGATGGTGAGCTGGGGGGCGCCGTACTTGCGCTCGGCCTCGTCGCCCATGGCCAGGCGAGAGGTCTCCTCGCCGCTGTCCCAGGTACGGCTGATGCGGTGTGTGGGCCGCGCGGCCGAGGCGCGCACGTCGCGGGCGATATTGGCGCCCAGGCCGTCCAGCGCGCGCACGGCGTTGGGCGTGAGGTTGATGTCGGCGCCCACGCGCAGGAACTGTTTGCTCTGCTCGAAGACCGTGACGTCATGCCCTGCCTGGTGCAGGGCGTTGGCGGCAGCGAGGCCTCCGATGCCGGCGCCGACGACGCCGATTTTCAATGCGACCATGTGTTTTCTCCTGTATTCATAGGCCCGGAGGCCCGGTTGATGGACCAGCCCTCGGGCCGGTTCAGAACGAATGCTCAAGGCCCAGCGTCAGCCCGCTCTGGCGCGATCCGGGTGCGATCGGTGCCGTGGAGCGGGGGAACACGCCGTACTGGCCGTTGGCGCGGTTGCGCACCTGGTAGGCCGAAGCAAAGACGTCCGTGCGCTTGGACAGGTCGTGGCGGTAGCCAACGGCCCAGGTGCTGGCACCCAGGCCATCGGTGTTGCAGGCGCCGGCGCCGCTGCGCCGGCAGCTCCCGTTCGCAGCCATGCCCGCGCTGAGCCAGGCACTGTGCCGGCCTTCGCGGTAGAGCAGCAGGGCGGAATAGGCGTTGCGGCTGTAGTGCTCGACGCCGCCGGCGGCGACGCCGTCGGTGCTGTAGCTCAGGCGGTCGAAAGTGCCCTGCAGGGCCCAGCGGGGACTGAAGCTGTAGCGTGCGATCAGCCTGTGGTTGCGGTCGCTGGAACTGCGCGCGCCCGATCCGGCCGTGTCGGGGTTGGCGGCGGAGTTCGGGCCCAGCCATGCCAGACCGAAGTAGTCCTGCTGCCGTTGGTGGACATAGCGCAGCAGCACGGGGCCGGAACGGTACTCGGTGCCCAGGCCATACACCGTGGGCGAGTAGCGCGCGCCGTTGGCCGCGGTCTTCTCGCCCTCGGCCAGCCCGTAGGCCAGGCGCAGCGAGAAGCCGGCCCAGGTCGGCGACCAGTACTGCAGCGCATTTGCCTGGCGCCGGTTGAAGCCCGCGTCGGCCGGGCCGTTGGAGCGGCCCTGTACGGTGACGCTGTGCGGCAGGTTGAAGCCCGGCGTCAGGAAGATCACCGAGCTGTCGCCCGCGTAGGGATTGCGCACGCCATTGGTGTGCCCGAGGTGGGACCATGCGTTGGGGGTGTCCCAGCTGCCGGCGAACACCGTGCCGAAGCCGCCGCTGAGGCCGACGCGCGTATTGCGGTTGAAGAAGGCGCCGTTGCCGGTGATGCCGCCGGTGTCGACCTGGATGCCGCTTTCGAGCTGGAACAGCGCGGCCAGGCCGCCGCCCAGGTCCTCGCGGCCGCGAAAGCCGATGTTCGACACCGAGCCCTGCATGCGCAGCACCGAGCCGTTGCCCGCGCCGCCATAGGCGGCCGCGCCCAGCATCGATGGCCGGCTGACCGGTGCCGTGCCCGAGGCGCCGCTGACCGAGATGTAGTCGACCATGGGGGCCAGGAAGCCGTAGATCTGAACCTGGCTGGAGGCCTGGACGCCGGCCGCGCAACAGGACAGGACAGCGGCCAGGCCGGGATGGAGGATGGATGGCTTGCGCATCACAGCACCATCCGATCGCGGCCGACGATGATCTCGCCGTGGAAATGCCGTCCGGCCTCGGTCTTCCAGACCTCGTCCTCGACGGGCTCGTCGCCCGGCAGCAGGTGCGACAGCACCAGGGTCTTGACGCCCGCCTTCGCGGCAATGCGGCCCGCGTCCTCGGCCGTCGTATGGCCCTTGAGCAGGAAGCTGCGCAGCGTGGGCGGTACATAGGGCCGCTTGGCGAGCATGCGCTCTATGCCCGGTACGTACATCGCCTCGTGCACCAGCACGTCGGCGCCCTTGGCCAGCGCCGCGACATGCTCGGACGGCGAGGTGTCGCCCGAGATCACGATGGAGCGCTCGGCCGTGTCGAAGCGGTAGGCCAGCGCGACCTCGAAGGGCGCATGCTCGGCCAGCGCCGCCGTGACCTTGAGGTCGTCGCTCTCGTGAACCACGCCGGGGGCGCGGATCTCGCGCACCTCGAACGAGCGTGCCGGCGGCTCGCGCCCCGTGGCCCGGACGCGGATCTCCGCGTCCTCCTCGAAGACGGCCAGCGCGGCCTCGTGCACCCGGCGCATGGGCGGCGGGCCATAGACGCCCCAGCGCCCGCGGATGCCCATGATCCAGGCCATGTTGGCGATCGCCGGGTAGTCGGCCGTGTGGTCGGAGTGGTGGTGGGTCACGTAGACGTTGCCGATCTCGCCCAGCTTCATGCCCATCTCGGTCATGCGGCCGAGGCAGCCGTAGCCGCAATCCACGAGATGGCCGCGCCCATTGACGAAGACCACCTGGCTGCTCATGGCGCGCGCCGGATGCAGCACGGGGCCGGCCATGGTGCCCAGCAGCACGAGGTGCGTGCCCGTGGCCCAGGATGCGACGGCGGGTTGTGCGCCGATGCCGCCGCAGCCGGCGAGCAGGGCGCCGCTCGCGGCCGTCTTCAGCCAGGTGCGCCGGTCAAGCATGGAGGGCTCCCGGGGCGCAGGGGGAAATCGTGGGCTTTCGCATGGCGGTGTCTCCTGTAGGTATCGTTAAGATCGGATTGTTCGGCAACGGCGCCTGGCGCTCTACCGCCGAAAAGCCGGATTTGGGCACTATCCGTTCAGGTCCCGCCACCACCCGTCACCACATGCGATGGACACCCTCAGCGAAATTCTCGACATCTGCCGCTCCGAGCGCGCTGTGACCGCGCGCTTCGCGCTGACGGCGCCCTGGAGCCTGCGCTCCGAAGGCGTCTCGGGCGCCTTGATCCGCATGGCGCGCGGCGAACCCTACTGGCTGCAGGTCGAGGGCGGGAAGCCGGTGCGCGTCGAGCCCGGCGACCTGGTCATGCTGCCCGCCGGGGCGCCGCACACCGTGGCCTCCGACCTGGGCGTGGTGCCGGAGCCGTTCTCGCGCATGATCGCGCGGCACGCGCAGGGCGCGAGGGACGAGAACCCGCTGGTCTTCAGCCACGGCGGCGGCGGGCCCGGCACCGACATGTTCACGGCGCTGGTCTGGTTCTCCGCCTACTGCCGGCATTCGGTGTTCCGCATCCTGCCGCCGCTGATCCATGTGCGCGCGCGCGATCTACCGCTGGCCGACTGCCTGGCCATGGCCATGGAGTCGCTGACCGTGGAGACGCTGGCGCGGCGCCCGGGCTGGCGCCTGTCGGCCGCGCGCATGGGCGAACTGCTGCTGGTCAACATCCTGCGCGAGCACCTGGCCCGCGAGACCGCCATCGGCGAAGGCTGGCTGCGCGGGCTGGGCGACCCGGCCATAGCGCGCGCCATCGTCGGCATGCACCGCGAGCCGCAGCGCGACTGGAGCGTCGAGTCGCTGGCCGCCGAGGCCGGCATGTCGCGCACGCGCTTCAGCACCCGTTTCAAGGAGCTGGTCGGCACGGCGCCCATCGCCTACCTGACCGCGCACCGCATGGCGCTCGCTGCCCAGCAGCTGGAGGCGGGCCTGCCGTCGAGCCGGGTGGCCGAGAGCGCCGGCTACGAGTCGCCCAAGGTGTTCGCGCGGGCCTTTCGCCGCTGGTGCGGGCTCACGCCCCGGGCCTACCTGGCGCGCGAGGCGGGCAGGACGGCGGGCTGGCCGCAGCAAGTCTAGGCACTTTGACGGCTGGGCCGTCCTAGCGTTGTCTTCTGAATGCTTTTTGCATCAGCCTGATTTAGCAGGTGATGTTTTCCACGGCCCCAGAGTGGAAATGGTGGTTTGGGCTGCTGGGTGTCGCAACGTTTTGGTTTATGGGGGCTGCTGCGTTGATGTGGCTCTATGTGCTGCAGTGAAGCACATTGAAGCGCTCACAAATCATCGCAGCCTACAAATGCTAGCGCGTAGGTCTGTCAATCTCAGCTGAACTCAACGGACGCGTTGAACCGCTGGCGCACTGCTCACATCGGCATCCGTTGAATTGAATGACTAGATTAAAATTATGAAATAGTCTTTGCCAGTTCACAACTGGCTCCATTGCATCTATCATTTATACTTGGCGTGCCTCAAAGTGCAAGAACTTCTCTAAAGCATATGAATTTAAAATCAAATACTCTTTCAACTTTATTGTTGGCAATGTTGATAACCATTTTTACATCGTTGTCGCTAGCTTCCCCAAGCAGTTTCGGTAACTTAAAAAAATCAGAAATTACTTCGCTTCATTCTCAATTGACGGGAAATAGATGGGAATTGTTGAGGATTTTCAAAAATCCAAAAACTGAATGGATCGACTGGAGGGTAGAAAATCTACCTAAGGTGATTTTTGAGTTCAAAAGTCCCAATCATCTATGGACTTCAAGTCTTTGTAATTCATTGACATGGAATTTTAATTTAAAAAAAGAAGGAAAAATTTCTGTCAAATTCATTGAGAGTACCTTAAGTGGTTGCAGTCCAAATGTCGGAGAGCTTGAAGATTATTTCGCGAGAGAATTAACTAGGTCCACTGCAATTAAAATTGATAAGATAACAAAAAAATCATCTTCTTTGACCATCTATTTTGATGATGGGGGCTATTGGGAATTTATCGCAGAATAATGCTGAGCTAAAGAGCTCAGCATTATTCTGGATGTCAAGTAGTTCAGGGTTTATTCAGCAGTAATTTAACATTGGGATATCTTGCCAAATAATCTGTCAGAGGTTGAAATGAGGTCCTAAGCGTACCTCCTATAGAGGCACAGTTATCTCCGTTAGAGTTTTCTGTGGCAGAAAGCATGCCGATTGCATTGTTGGTTGCTGAAATTACAGGGCCACCCGAATCGCCTTTTAAAGAGCAAAAATCAACAATCGCCAATCTGAATTGAGCACCAACTCCTGGACGAGTACGAATGTTGTTGATGGAGCTTAATTTTGCGCATTTCCATCCTGATCTCCCACCAAAGCCACAAACTTGAGTATTCACGAGTGCAGGAGTGATAGCTATTGGTGCATTGACATCAACCGCTGTAGAGGCAGATAGACTAATTCTGGAATGTGTTGTGTGAAGTGCTGTATTGCCAAATAGTGCGGCATCTACACCGTTGTAATAGTCAATGGCCAAGTATTCGCCAATGTAATCCCCTACTCTTGAGTAGTTGCTGTCTACCGCACTATTCATATATACATTATTGTTTGCAGGATCTTTTGCGCAGTGCCCAGCTGTTATAACTACTGGGTAGATGTCATCCGCAAAAGCATTGAAGCCAGCAGTGCAGGTGGGGTAAGTAATTGGGCCTGGTGGTAAATTGGGCGGGCCGTATACAACCCGTGTTCCACCCCACAAATCACCAGTTAATGTGTCTGAAATTTCTTGGGTCCTGAGATCTATCATGGATAGATCAAATCCATTTTCAGCTAATAAATCACTGATATTTTTAAAATTCTCTTGCTGCGCGTTTATTATAATAATATTTGAAGGAATATCAATATCAAGACTAAATACCAGTTTATTGTCAGGGATCGTATTTTTGTCAAGAAGTAATTCAGCCATCTTCTCTTGAGTGGCTATCAGTTTTTTGTATCCATGTTTCGCAAGCGTAAAGACTGTTTTTCCTTTAGTCAATAATGATTGATCGATATTGACTGGCGAGGTTGTTGCGATGACTTGATACGCATGGTTATTTTCGTCATATTCAATCCATGTTCCTGCATATTTATCTCCGAGATTCTTACTTAGCTGCGGTTCATTTTTGTTGGCATTAAAAATTGTCTCTCGATTGATTTCCGAGTCATAAATATCTAAGCCAGCAGCTTTCAATGCAGCTTCTTTGGTTTCGTATTTTTCAATGCCAAATCCTGCTTCATCTTGATTGGCTTTGGCACTATTGAAAAGTGTTAGCGAGATAAAGGTCGCAATTGCAATTTTTCTGAAATCACCCATTAAAACTCTCCATTGATTTTAGAAATTAATGAAATTTACCAATTAGCTATTTGCTATCGGTTATTGTTTATAAATTTAATTCCTTACTGGAGCTTTACAAGCATGCTAAACCAAGCTGTCATCCAAGTGCTCATAAAAGGGCCAGCTGATTCCAGCCGCTAATCGGCGTAAGGCGGCTGGTAGTAATGCTCACATGCGTATGGCGCCGCAGGACTCAGGCTGGGCTTGCTACGTCACCGGCGGTGCTTGGCAATGGCAAGACCTCGAATGCCGGCGTTGTTGTTTGTAGCTAGGGCGGTACAGCTTGCAGACGCTGCTCATGCGGCCGGTAGTGCACCATGCTCGGATGCAAACCATGTTGCGGAGCTACACCGGACACCGAGGCGGCAGATTGCCGTGTCTGCTCTAGCACCGATGCCTTGAATGCGGCGCTGTACTCGCGCCACCACGGGCGCCCATCATTGAACAATTGTTCCACCATCTCCACGATCCTCCATTGGGGGGACGATCCTCGGATAGGGCATTCGATTCAAGAATGAATGGCGGGTTGAGATGGAATACGCATCTGTCATCTAGGTGCACCGGCACGTTGGGAGGGCAGGGCGTATTGCCGATAATGCGCCATCCATCAAGACAAGGAGAGTTTCATGAGCCAAGCGGATCGCCCGTTCAAGGTACTGGGCATGCAGCAGGTCGCCATCGGTGGCACCGACAAGAACCGCCTCAAGCGCCTGTGGGTCGACATGCTGGGGCTGGCGCAGACCGGCACCTTCCAGAGCGAGCGCGAGAACGTCGACGAGGACATCCTCGCCATGGGCCGCGGCGCGCACGCGGTCGAGGTGGACATCATGCAGCCCTTCGACATCGACAAGAAGCCGGCCGTCCACGCCACGCCGCTGAACCACATCGGCCTGTGGATCGACGACCTGCCCAAGGCGGTCGAATGGCTCACGGCCCAGGGCGTGCGCTTTGCGCCCGGCGGCATCCGCAAGGGCGCGGCGGGGCACGACATCTGCTTCCTGCACCCCAAGAGCAGCGACGAGTTCCCGGTGTCGGGCGAGGGCGTGCTGATCGAGCTGGTGCAGGCGCCGCCCGAAGTGATCGCGGCGCTGGGCTGAGGCAGGCGCGATGAACACGGTCATCCCCGTGCTGCGCAGCTTCGACCAGGCCAAGGCCGAGGAGTTCTACTTTGGCTTCCTCGGCTTTGTGCAGGACTGGCAGCACCGCTTCGAGCCCGCGCTGCCGCTGTACCAGCAGATCAGCCTGGACTGGCAGGGGCAGCGCCTGGTGCTGCACCTGTCGGAGCACCATGGCGACGCCTGTCCCGGCGCCTATGTGCGGCTGGCCTGCGCCGACCTGCCGGCCTTCCACCAGCGGCTGCTCGACCAGCAATACGGCTACGCCCGGCCCGGGCTCGAAACCATGCCCTGGGGCATGCGCGAGGTGCGGGTGCAGGACCCGTTCGGCAACCGGCTGGTTTTCTTCGAAGAGACGGAATCGGCCTGATTGGCGTTTTTTGCAACCTGGGTTGCGTTTCCCACCAGAAGGTTGCGGGCACAATCACTCCCCATCGATTCATAGGGAGTGATGATGCAGTCCATTCAGTTTTTCGAGAAACCGGCGCAGCCCATCGTGGCAGGCCCCTGGAGCGTCGAAGCAGTGCAGGCGTTGCTGGACCTGCCCTTCCTCGACCTGTTGTGCCAGGCGCAGACGGTGCACCGCCAGCACTGGCCCGAGGGCGATATCGAACTGGCCACGCTGCTGTCGGTGAAGACCGGCGGCTGCCCCGAGAACTGCGGCTACTGCCCGCAATCGGCATCTTTTGATACCGGCGTGGAAGCCAACAAGCTGATGAGCGTGGACGAGGTGCGCCACGCCGCCCAGGCCGCCAAGGATGCGGGCGCGACCCGCTTTTGCATGGGCGCCGCCTGGCGCGCGCCCAAGGACCGCGACATCGAGCGCGTGGCCGAGCTGATCGGCACCGTCAAGGGGCTGGGCCTGCAGACCTGCGCCACGCTGGGCATGCTGGAATCGCACCAGGCCGAGGCCCTGCGCGACGCGGGGCTGGACTACTACAACCACAACCTCGATACCGCGCCCGTGTACTACACCGACGTGGTCAGCACCCGCGCCTACCAGGACCGGCTCGACACCCTGGCCCACGTGCGCCAGGCGGGCATCAGCGTGTGCTGCGGCGGCATCGTGGGCATGGGCGAGGCGCCGGTGCACCGCGCGGGCCTGCTGGCGCAGCTGGCCAACCTCGATCCCTACCCGGAGTCGGTGCCGATCAACAGCCTGGTGCGCGTGCCGGGCACGCCGCTGGCCGACAGCGAGCCGGTCGATCCGCTGGACTTCGTGCGCGTGATCGCGGTGGCGCGCATCCTGATGCCCCGGGCGCGCGTGCGCCTGTCGGCCGGCCGCCAGCAGCTGGGCGACGCGGTGCAGGCGCTGTGCTTCCTGGCCGGCGCCAACTCCATCTTCTATGGCGACAAGCTGCTGGTCACCGGCAATCCCGACGTCGAGGCCGACCGGCAACTGCTGGGCAAGCTGGGCCTGCGCGGCAGCGGCAGCCAGGCCGGTTGACGCCGGCTCAGCGCTTCATGGCCTGCAGCGCGCGGGCCGCTTCCAGCACCAGCGCGGGGCCGCGGTAGATCAGGCCGGTATAGATCTGCACCACGTCGGCGCCGGCCTCGATCTTGCGCACTGCGTCGGCGCTGCTCAGGATGCCGCCCACGCCGATGATCGGGAAGCCCGCGCCCAGCTCGGCACGCAGCTGGCGGATCACCGCGTTGCTGGCCTCGAACACCGGCGCGCCGGAAAGGCCGCCGGTCTCCTCGGCATGCGGCAGGCCGGCCACCGCGTCGCGGGCGATGGTGGTGTTGGTGGCGATCACGCCGTCCATGCCGTGGCGCTTGAGCGTCGCGGCAATCACCGTGACCTGCTCGGGCGTCAGGTCGGGCGCGATCTTCACGAAGACCGGCTTGCGTTGGCCGTGCTGCGCGGCCAGCTGCTCGCGGCGTTCGGCGACGGCGCCCAGCAGCGCATCGAGCGCCTCGTCGCTCTGCAGCGCGCGCAGGTTCTTGGTGTTGGGCGAGCTGATGTTGACGGTGACGTAGTCAGCGTGCGGGTACACGCCGTCCAGGCACTTGAGGTAGTCGCTGGTGGCGTCCTCGATGGGCGTGGCGGCGTTCTTGCCGATGTTCAGGCCCAGCAGCAGCGGCTCGGCCTGCTGGCGAAAGCGCGCCTTGCGCACATTGGCGAGGAAGGCGTCCAGCCCCTCGTTGTTGAAACCCAGGCGGTTGATGAGCGCGTTCTTCTCGGGGATGCGGAACATGCGCGGCTTGGGGTTGCCCGGCTGGCCCAGCGGCGTGACGGTGCCGACCTCGACAAAGCCGAAGCCCATGGCGCCCAGGCCGTCGATGCAGCGCGCGTTCTTGTCCAGCCCGGCGGCCAGGCCCACGCGGTTGGGAAAGCGCAGCCCGGCCAGCGTGACGGGGTCGGCGATGCGCGGGTTGCGCCAGGCGCAGGCCAGCGGCGAGTTCTGACCCGAGGCCAGCATGTTCATCGTGAACTCGTGCGCGGCCTCCGGGTCCATGCCGAACAGGACGGAGCGGGCCAGGGAGTAGGGAATCAGGGACATGGGGAATGGGATAATTGCCGGTATTTGTCAATTTTCGCCGATTACCCTATGACTCAAGACGAACTCAAGGCCGAAGTGGGCCGTGCAGCCCTGCAATATGTGCAAGCCGGCGAGGTGGTGGGCGTGGGCACGGGCTCCACGGTCAACAAATTCATCGACGCGCTGGCCTCCATCAAGGACCAGATCGCGGGCGCCGTGTCCAGCTCCGAGGCCAGCACCGAGCGCCTGCGCGCCATCGGCGTCAAGGTGCTCGATGCCAACGAGGTCGAGCGCCTGTCGGTCTACATCGACGGCGCCGACGAGATCGACGGCCAGGGCCATATGGTCAAGGGCGGCGGCGCGGCGCTCACGCGCGAGAAGATCGTCGCCGCGCTGGCCGACCGCTTCATCTGCATCGCCGATGCCTCCAAGCAGGTGCAGACGCTGGGGCGCTTTCCGCTGCCGGTGGAGGTGATTCCCATGGCCGCCACGCAGATCGCGCGCCGCTTTGCTGCCAAGGGCGGCCAGGCCGTGCTGCGCCTGAAGGACGGCGCGCCGCTGGTCACCGACAACGGCCAGCACATCCTCGACGTGACGGGCTTGGCCATCGCCGATCCGCTGGCCTTCGAGTCCGAGGTCAACCAGTGGCCGGGCGTGGTGACGGTGGGCGTGTTCGCGCACCAGAAGGCCGCGGTCTGCCTGCTCGGCACCGAGCAAGGCGTGCAGACGCTGGAGTTCTAAAAACATAGCTGCTGGCGCTTGATACATAGCCATTTCAGATGTTTTTCCATCTGAAATGCTTGTACAGCAAGCGCGAGCAGCTCTCTTTTTTAGAAGATGATGCCGTTGGGATTGTCGGGCGTGGCGCGGCTGGGCGCTGCCGGTGCCTCGGCTTCCCGGGCCGGCGCGGCTGCCTGGGGTGCGGCGGGCGCCACGGTCTTGGGGATCAGCGCGGTCGCGGCCGGCTGGCGCCAGCTGCGCGGCAGCACCGAGGCCTTGGGGTAGCCGGCCGCATCGAGGTAGCTGTCCCAGTCGCTGGACGAAAAGCCGCTGAGCTTCTGGCCGCCGAGCGTGGCGAAGGGCAGGGCGCCGTCGCCGCTCATGCGCTGCAGCGCGGCGATCTCCTCGTTCGAGGTGATGGTCTTTTCGGTGTACGGCACGCCGCGCGCCTGCAGGTGGCGGCGCGCCATGTCGCAGGGCGCGCAGGACTGGCTGGTGTACAGCGTCAGCGGAAATTTGCCGGCGGCCTGCTTGAGCTCCAGTGGCAGGCCGGCGTTGGCGTCGGCCGCGGAGGGCGGGGCGGAAGCAACCGCCTTGCCCGCCGCATCGGCCGTCGGTGCGCGATCCGAGAAGGTGACCTTGCCGTCCGGCCCGACGATACGGTAGACCTGCTGCGCGCCGGCGATGCCGCTGGCGCCGAGCAGCAAGGCGGCGATGGTGATTCTGGTAATGGTCATGTGGCGAGCCCCTCTCTGGGGCCGCATTATGCCGCTACCGCACGCCGCTGCGTGCGCCGGATCAGGCCGCGACGGGCTCCGCCATGCCCTGGTGGCGCAGCAGCGCCTCGAGCTGCGGCTCGCGGCCACGGAAGGCCTTGAACGACTCCATCGCCGGGCGGCTGCCGCCGGCCTCGAGGATGGCGCGCAGGTACTGCTGGCCGATGGCCGGGTCCACCACGTCGGCGCTGCCCTTGGCCCGGGCCGCTTCCTCGAAGGCGGCGAAGGCGTCGGCCGACAGCACCTCGGCCCACTTGTAGCTGTAGTAGCCGGCCGCGTAGCCGCCCGAGAAGATGTGCGTGAAGGTGTTGGGCGTGCGCGTGAACGCGGGCGAGGGCAGCACGGCGACCTGCCGGCGCACGTCGCCGAGCACGCCGTAGACCGACGCGGCGCTTATGCCTTGCTCGCCATGCAGCTCGGTGTGGATGCGCATGTCGAACAGCGAGAACTCGATCTGGCGCAGCGTCTGCATGCCGGACTGGAAGTTCTTCGCGGCGATCATCTTGTCGTAGAGCGCGCGCGGCAGCGGCTCGCCGGTGTCGACGTGGGCCGTCATGTGGCGCAGCACTTCCCATTCCCAGCAGAAGTTCTCCATGAACTGGCTGGGCAGCTCGACCGCATCCCACTCGACGCCGGCGATGCCCGAGACATCGCGCTCGTTGACCTGGGTGAGCATGTGGTGCAGGCCATGGCCGAACTCGTGGAACATGGTGATCACGTCGTCGTGCGTGAGCAGCGGCGGCTTGCCGTCGACGCCGGCGGCAAAGTTGCACACCAGGTGGGCGATGGGCGTCTGCAGCTCGCCGTTGTCGGGGCGCAGCCAGCGGGTGCGGGCGTCGTCCATCCAGGCGCCGCCGCGCTTGCCGCTGCGCGCCGGCGGGTCGAGGTAGAACTGCGCCAGCAGCTGGCCCTGGCGCTCGATGCGGTAGAACTCGACGGCGGGGTTCCACACGGGCGCCTCGTCGCGGCGGATCTGGATGCCGAACAGGGTCTCGGCGATCTGGAACAGGCCGGCCAGCACCTTGGGCGCGGTGAAGTACTGCTTGACCTCCTGCTCGCTGAAGGCGTAGCGCGCCTCCTTGAGCTTCTCGCCGATGTAGGTCCAGTCCCAAGGCTGCGGATCGGCCAGGCCCAGCTCGGTGCGGGCGAACTCGCGCAGGTCGCGCACGTCCTTCTCGCCGTAGGGCTTGGCCTTGGCGGCCAGCTCCTGCAAAAAGCCCAGCACCTGCGTGGCGGACTGGGCCATCTTGGGCGCGAGCGAGAGTTCGCCGAAATTGGCGTAGCCGAGCAAACGGGCCTCTTCCTCGCGCATCTTCAGGATCTCGACGATCAGCGGCGTGTTGTCGAGCTTGGCATCGCCGAACTCGCTGGCGCGCGTGGTGTAGGCGCGGTAGAGCTTCTCGCGCAGCGCGCTGCTGTCGGCGAACTGCATCACCGGCAGGTAGCAGGGGAACTGCAGCGTGAGCTTGTAGCCGCTCTTGCCTTCGGCTTCGGCGGCGGCGCGCGCGGCGTTGACCACGTCCTGCGGCACGCCCTGCAGCTCGGCCGGCTCGGCGTAGTAGGCAAAGCCGTCGGTCGCGTCGAGCGCGTTCTCGCTGAACTTCTGGCAGGTGGTGGCCATCTTCTCCTGCAGCTCGGCGTAGCGCTCGCGGTCAGCGCCCTGCAGTTCGGCGCCCGAGAGCACGAAGTTGCGAATGGCATTGGTCAGGGCCTGCTTCTGCTCGGCATTCAGGCTGGCGGGATCAATGGCCTTGTACTTGGCGTACAGGCGCTCGTCGGCGCCCAGGCGCGTCCAGAATGCGGTGACCTTGGGCATCTCGGCGTTGTAGGCGGCGCGCAGCTCGGGCGTGTCGGCGACGGAATTCAGGTGGCCCACCATGCCCCAGGCGCGGCCCAGCTTCTCGGTGGCCACGTCCAGCACCTGCGCGATGGCGGTCCACTCGGCCGGGAAGGCGGGCTCGGTCACCTGCGCGAGCGCGGCCTCGCTCTCGGCGAGCAGGATGTCGACGGCGGGTTCGATGTGTTCGGGGCGGATCTGGTCAAACAGCGGCAGACCGGAGAAATCAAGCAGGGGATTGGCGGGCAGGGATTGGGTCATGGTGCCTGTTAGTTGGAGGCGAATGCTCTGCTATCAACTTGCTTGCAGAAGATATTCGCGCTCCCGGTATGGTGACGGCAAATCGATTGTCACGCGGCGCCATGGGCCTTTGTTGGGGTAAATGCAAAGAATTGAAACAAAAATAGCTGCCAGCGCATACTGTATGCGCGCTGGCAGCTATTGATTTTGAAGCGGGCAGTGTGGCTTACACGGTGCGCTCGGCCGACTCCAGCGTGTTGACCATCAGCATGGTGATGGTCATCGGGCCCACGCCGCCGGGCACCGGGGTGATGTAGCCGGCCACTTGCTTCACGCCGTCAAAATGAACGTCGCCACAGAGCTTGCCCTCGGCATTGCGGTTCATGCCCACGTCGATGACCACGGCGCCGGGCTTGACCATGTCGGCCGTCAGCACGTTGACCTTGCCCACGGCGGCGACCACGATGTCGGCCTGGCGCGTCATCGCGGCGAGGTCGGCCGTGCCGCTGTGGGTGATGGTGACCGTGGCGTTGGCCGCCAGCAGCATCATGGCCATGGGCTTGCCGACGATGTTGGAGCGGCCGATGACCACGGCGTGCTTGCCGCGCAGGTCCTTCATGCCGATGGATTCGAGCATCTTCATGCAGCCGTAGGGCGTGCAGGCCTTGAAGCCGACCTCGCCCACCATCAGCGCGCCGGCGCTGGCCACGTGGAAGCCGTCCACGTCCTTGGCGGGCGAGATCGCCTCGATCACCTTGTGGTCGTCGATGTGCGCGGGCAGCGGCAACTGCACCAGGATGCCGTGGATGCTGGGGTCGTTGTTCAGCGCCTCGACGCGGGCCAGCAGCTCGGCCTCGGTCATGCCGGCGTCGTACTTCTCGAGCACCGAGTGCAGGCCGCAGTCCTCGCAGGCCTTGACCTTGTTGCGCACGTAGACCTGGGACGCGGGGTTGTCGCCGACCAGGATCACGGCCAGGCCGGGCGTGACGCCCTGGGCCTTGAGGCGGTCGGCGCGGGCCTTGACGTCGGCGCGCAGTTGGCGGGAGAGGGCGTTGCCATCGATGAGTTGGGCAGTCATGGTCGCGGTTCCGAATGAAAAATGCGCTGTACCGTAGGTGGTATCAGCGCATGATGCTATGAATTTGGTAGTTTGTCGTGGCGATCAGGCCTTGGCTGCACTGCCCAGGGCGATCTTCAGCAGGTCGGCCACGGTGTTGGCGTTGAGCTTTTCCATGATGTTGGCGCGGTGCGCCTCCACGGTCTTGATGCTGATGCCCAGGTCGTCGGCGATCTGCTTGTTCAGGCGGCCGGCGACGATGCGCTCGAGCACCTGCGATTCGCGGCCGGTGAGCTTGGCCAGCAGTGCGTCGCGGCTGGCGGCCTGCTGGTGGCCGGCGAAGGCTTCGCGCGCCTTGTCGAGCATGCGGTCCACCAGCGACACCAGGGCGGCCTCGTCGAAGGGCTTCTGGATGAAGTCCAGCGCACCCTTCTTCATGGTGTCCACGGCCATGGGCACGTCGCCGTGGCCGGTGATGAAGACGATGGGCAGCGGGGACCGGTTCTCGATCAGGCGGTCTTGCAACTCCAGCCCGCTCATGCCGCCCATGCGGATGTCGGCGATGAGGCAGGCGACCTCGCGGGGATCGTAGCGTGCCAGAAAGGATTCGGCCGATTCAAAGCAGCGCACCCGGTAATCCTTGCCTTCCAGCAGCCACTGCAGCGAATCGCGGACTGCCTCGTCATCATCCACTACGTAAACGGTGCCCTTCTTCGGGATCAAGCTCATGCACTATTCCTTCGGTCAAGTCAGCCCGGGGCTGGCTAGCTAGTTGCCCACGGGGAGCCAGAAACTGAACCTACAACCCGTGATGTCGCCGCCATTGTAGAGGTTCTCGGCCTGCATCCGGCCGTGGTGGGACTCGACAATGCTGCGGCACAGGTTCAGGCCTATGCCCATGCCTTCGCTCTTGGTGGAGAAAAAGGCCTGGAAGAGTCGCTCCAGCACTTCGGGCGAGAGGCCGCGCCCCGTGTCCTGGACGGAAAACTCTATCACATCGATGTCGTTGATTTTCTTGGGCAGCACGCGCAGCTCCACCAGGCGCTGGTGCGGCGGGCGGTTGGCGTTGGCGATGGACTCGGCGCTGTTCTTCATCAGGTTGATCAGCACCTGCTCGATCAGGATGCTGTCGGCCATGATGCGGGGCAGGCGCGCGGCGATGTGGTGCGCCAGGCGCACGTTGTGGCGCTTGAGCTCGATGTTGGCCAGCTCCAGCGCCTCGCCGACGATCTCGGCCACGTCGGACGAGGTGCGGTTGGGCTCGCTGCGCTTGACGAAGGAGCGGATGCGGTGGATCACCTGGCCGGCGCGCTGCGCCTGGTGCGCGGTCTTCTCCAGCGCGCCGAGCAGCGTCTCCTCGGTCATCTGACCGTTCTTCACGCGCGAGATGATGCCGCTGCAGTAGTTGCTGATGGCCGACAGCGGCTGGTTCAGCTCGTGCGCCACGCTGGAGGCCATCTCGCCCATGGTGATGAGGCGGCTCGCGGTCTCGGCCTTTTCGGCCTGGCGCATGGCCTGTTCCTGGGCACGGCGGCGCGAGGTGATGTCGTTGGCGATCACCATCTGCGCGAGTCGCCCGTCCACCCAGTTGAGGTAGCGCGAGCGCACCTCCAGCCATTTGTCCAGCTCGGGCAGGTAGATCTCGGCATTGCCGCTGATGCTGGTGGTGAGGGAGTCGCTGGGCAGGCCCATCAGGCCGTCCTCGTCGTCGGGCCCGGTGGGCGTGGCATTGGGCAGCACGCCGGCCTGCGCGACCAGCTGCAGGTGGCCGGCCGTCTGCGAGCCGAACCACTGGCGGTAGAGCTTGTTGGCGAACAGCAGCTCGGAGCTGCCCAGCGGCGCCACCGAGACCGAGGCATCCAGCGCCTCGAGCACGATGGTGAAGCGCTCGTACGAGGCCGACAGCTGCTCGCGGATGCGGTTGGGCTCGGTGATGTCGGTCATCGACGTCATCCAGCCGGTCTGGCGGCCATGGCCGTCGATCAGCGGCGAGACGTAGAGCCGCGCCTCGAAGGTCGTGCCGTTCTTGCGCTTGACACGCAGCTGGAAGCCGCCCGGAAACACCTTGCCGCTCATCTCGTCGATCAGCATGTCGTGGTAGGTGCTGTGGTCGCCCTCGGGCCAGTAGGGGTAGGGTGGCAGCTGGCCGACCAGCTCCTGCTCGCTCCAACCCGTCATCTGGCAGAACGCGGCATTCACATAGGTGATGCGGCCGTGCAGATCCAGTGCGCGCATGCCGGTGAGCACCGAGTTTTCCATCGCGCGGCGGAAGTTGATCTCGTTCTGCAGCGCTGCCTGGGTGCGGATGCGCCGCCGCGTGTGCCGCCAGGTGGCCACCAGCAGCCATGCCGTCATCAGGCTCAGCACGCCCACGACCCAGAACAGGCCGTTGCCGATCAGGCCCAGCGAGGTGCGGTAGGCCTGGGCGCGCAGGATCAGGCCGTTGCCTACAGGCGACACCGGCACCTCGTAGTGGTTGGGCGCGGCGCGCCACGGCAACAGCTGCCCGGCCGTGCGCCGCGACAGTGCCGTGCCGGCAATGATGTGGCCATGCGCGTCCAGCATGGTGACGGCGTAGCGCGCCAGCACCTCGGTGGGCGTGGCGTAGCGCAGCAGGTTGTCGATGGAGAACTCGGCCAGGATCACGCCGGAAAAGCGGCCCTGGTCCGAGATCGGCACCTCGAGCAGCAGCATGGGCACCGCGTTGGGCGCCACCGTGGGTTGCGAGTACATGGGCTGCTGGGTGTTGCGCGTCTGCTCGAATAGGTCGAGCACCTCTTTCTTGCGCACGATCTCGCCCACCGTCAACAGCTCGCTGGCGGCCACGCTGGGGCCGAACTGCGTGGCCTTGACCTGGCGCTTGTTGTCGATCCAGCTCAGCGCCTGCAGCTCGGCGTACTGGCTGATCAGCGTGTCCGCGCGGTCGACGAAGCCGTTGCGTTCGATGTCCTCGTTGCTCAGGTCGCGCGCGAGCCGCATCACCTGGTCCTGGCGCTCCAGCAGGCGCAGCCGGATGCGTTGCTGGGCGTACTCCATGTCGCGGCGCAGCGCGTCGTGCTCGCGCTCCAGCTCTTCCGAACGCAGGTACCAGAACACCGCCAGCATGGCAATCAAAAACAGCACCACGGCGACCAGCGGCGCGGCCATGGCCACCCGGTCCTGGCGCGACGGCGACAGCCCGCGCCACCAGGTGCGCCACCAGGGCGCGCGGGGCGCGGCCGAAAGGTCAACTGTGGCAGTGGGTTTTTCCGGCGGGTTCATGGCCGCAAGTGTAGATGAGCGGCGAATCCTCGCCAGCCAGCATGGCGCTTTGAAACTCTGTTCTTCATTGTGCGAGCGCAACAAAATTTCATATTATAAAAATCAAAATCGCTATTTGAAATTTTGCCAATCTGTGCGAAACTCGCCTTCACCCCAAGTTTTCGATGTAACACTTAAGGCGAAAAGGAGACGTGAGCGATGTCAAATCAGCCCGATCAAAACCCCCAGGCCCAAGCGCCTCGTACGGACGACCAGGAAACCCGTGAATGGATGGATGCGCTATCCGCGGTGATTGACCGCGAAGGCGCGGAATACGCCCATGCGCTGCTGGAGGATCTGCTCGAACATGCGCGCCAGAGCAGCGTGGACATGCCGTTCTCCGCGAACACCGGCTATGTCAACACGATCGAGCCCGGCCAGGAAGCCCGTTGCCCCGGCAACCTCGAGATCGAACAGCGCCTGCGCGCCTACATGCGCTGGAACGCCATGGCCATGGTCGTCAAGGCCAACCGCATCCACCCGCCCGAAGGCGGTGACCTGGGCGGCCACATCGGCTCCTTCGCCTCGCTGGCCAACATGTTCGGCGCCGGCTTCAACCACTTCTGGCACGCCGAGAGCGAGAACCACGGCGGCGACTGCCTGTACATCCAGGGCCACGTGTCCCCCGGCATCTATGCCCGCGCCTACCTCGAAGGCCGCATTTCCGAAGAGCAGTTGCTGAACTTCCGCCAGGAAGTGGACGGCAAGGGTATCTCCAGCTACCCGCACCCCAAGCTGATGCCCGATTTCTGGCAGTTCCCCACGGTGTCCATGGGCCTGGGCCCGCTGATGGCCATCTACCAGGCACGCTTCCTGAAGTACCTGCACGCCCGCGGCATCGCCAACACCGAGAACCGCAAGGTCTGGGTGTTCTGCGGCGACGGCGAGATGGACGAGCCGGAATCGCTGGGCGCGATCAGCCTGGCGGCACGCGAGAACCTCGACAACCTGGTCTTCGTCATCAACTGCAACCTGCAGCGCCTGGACGGTCCGGTGCGTGGCAACGGCAAGATCATCCAGGAGCTGGAAGGCGAATTCCGCGGCGCCGGCTGGAGCGTCATCAAGCTGCTGTGGGGCAAGGGCTGGGACGAGCTGCTGGCCAAGGACAAGGACGGCGCGCTGCGCAAGCTGATGATGGACGTGAACGACGGTGACTACCAGTCGTTCAAGGCCAACGACGGCGCTTACGTGCGCAAGAACTTCTTCGGCCGCGATCCGCGCACGCTGAAGATGGTCGAGCACATGAGCGACGACGAGATCTGGAACCTGCGCCGCGGCGGCCACGATGCACAGAAGGTCTATGCGGCCTTCCACGCCGCCAACACGGCCAAGGGCCAGCCCACGGTGCTGCTGGTCAAGACCGTCAAGGGCTTCGGCATGGGCAAGGTCGGCGAGGGCAAGAACAACGTCCACCAGACCAAGAAGCTCGACGACGACGCGATCCGCGAATTCCGCGACCGCTTCAACATCCCGATCCCGGACAGCCAGCTGGCCGACCTGCCGTTCTACAAGCCGGCCGACGACACGCCGGAAATGAAGTACCTGCACGAGCGCCGCAAGGCCCTGGGCGGCTACCTGCCGCACCGCCGCGAGAAGGCCGACGAGCAGTTCACCGTGCCGTCGCTGGACACCTTCAAGGCCGTGCTCGAACCCACGCCCGAAGGCCGTGAGATCTCGACCACGCAAGCCTACGTGCGCTTCCTGACGCAACTGCTGCGCGACAAGGCCATCGGCCCGCGCGTGGTGCCTATCCTGGTGGACGAGGCCCGTACCTTCGGTATGGAAGGCCTGTTCCGCCAGATCGGCATCTACAACCCGCATGGCCAGCAGTACACCCCGGTCGACAAGGACCAGGTGATGTACTACAAGGAGGACAAGGCGGGCCAGATCCTGCAGGAAGGCATCAACGAAGCGGGCGGCATGTCCAGCTGGATTGCCTCGGCCACCAGCTACAGCCACAGCAACCGCATCACGATCCCGTTCTACATCTACTACTCGATGTTCGGCTTCCAGCGCATCGGTGACCTGGCCTGGGCGGCCGGTGACCTGCAAGCGCGCGGCTTCCTGCTGGGCGGCACCTCGGGCCGCACCACGCTGAACGGCGAAGGCCTGCAGCACGAGGACGGCCACAGCCACATCCTGGCCAACACCATCCCGAACTGCATCTCGTATGACCCGACCTTCGCGCACGAAGTGGCGGTGATCATGCAGGACGGCCTGCGCCGCATGGTGCAGAACCAGGAGAACGTGTTCTATTACATCTCGCTGCTGAACGAGAACTACGCGATGCCCGGCCTCACGCCCGGCACCGAGCAGCAGATCCTCAAGGGCATGTACCTGTCCAAGGCAGGCGGCAAGGGCAAGGAGCGCGTGCAACTGCTGGGCTCCGGCACCATCCTGCGCGAATCCTTCTTCGCCCAGGAACTGCTGGAAAAGGACTGGGGCATCGCCGCCGACGTGTGGAGCTGCCCGTCCTTCAACGAGCTGACCCGCGACGGCCAGGATGCCGAGCGCTGGAACATGCTGCACCCGCTGGAGACCCCGCGCGTCGCCTTCGTGACCGAGCAGCTCGCCAAGAGCACCGGCCCGGTCATCGCGTCGACCGACTACATGAAGGCCTATGCGGAGCAGATTCGTCCCTTCATCCCCGAAGGCCGCCAGTTCAAGGTGCTGGGCACCGACGGTTTCGGCCGCTCGGACTTCCGCCGCAAGCTGCGCGAGCACTTCGAGGTGGACCGCCACTACATCGTCGTGGCTGCGCTGACCAGCCTGGTCAAGGAAGGCAAGCTGCCGGCGCAGAAGGTGGCCGATGCCATCGCCAAGTACGGCATCCAGGCCGACAAGATCAACCCGCTGTATGCCTGATACCGAGGAGACACAACAATGGCATTGATTGACATCAAGGTCCCCGATATCGGTGACTTCGCGGAAGTGGGCGTGATCGAGCTGCTGGTCAACGTGGGCGACACGGTGACCCAGGAACAGTCGCTGATCACCGTGGAATCGGACAAGGCATCGATGGAGATCCCGTCCAGCCACGCTGGCGTGATCAAGGAAATCCTGATCAAGATCGGCGACAAGGTGGCCGAGGGTTCGGTCATCGTGAAGCTTGAGGCAGCCGGCGAAGCCGCTGCCGCGGCACCCGCTCCGGCACCGGCGCCCGCCGCAGCAGCCCCCGCGGCTGCAGCCCCGGCGCCCGCACCGGCCGCTGCTGCGCCTGCCGCCGCCGCCGGCCCGCTGGACATCAAGGTACCGGACATCGGCGACTTCAAGGACGTGGCCGTGATCGAGCTGCTGGTCAAGGTGGGCGACACCGTGACCGCCGAGCAGTCGCTGTTCACCGTCGAGTCCGACAAGGCCTCGATGGAGATCCCGTCGCCGGCTGCCGGCACCATCACCGCGCTGACGCTGAAGATCGGCGACAAGGTCAACGTGGGCGACGTGGTCGGCCAGATGAGCGCCCAGGGCGTGGCCGCGGCTCCGGCTGCCGCCGCCCCGGCACCTGCACCGGCTGCCGCTCCCGCAGCGGCTCCGGCCCAGGCCGCCGCTCCTGCGGCTGCCGCTGCGACAGTGCCCGCGCACAACCCGACGGTTGCGCCTTCCGGCCAGCTGCCGCATGCCTCGCCGTCGGTGCGCAAGTTCGCCCGCGAGCTGGGCGTGCCGCTGGAGGAGGTCAAGGGCTCCGGCCAGAAGGGTCGCATCACCGCCGAAGACATCCAGAGCTTCACCAAGCGGGTGATGGCAGGCGCGGTGCAGACCAAGGCCCAGGCCGCCAAGGCGCCTGCCGGCGGTGGCTCCGGTGTGGGTCTCGACCTGCTGCCCTGGCCCAAGGTCGACTTCGCCAAGTTCGGCCCCATCGAGCGCAAGGAGATGTCGCGCATCAAGAAGATCAGCGGCGCCAACCTGCTGCGCAACGCGATCATGATCCCGTCCGTCACCAACCATGACGACGCCGACATCACCGATCTCGAAGCCTTCCGCGTCTCCACCAACAAGGAGAACGAGAAGAGCGGCGCCAAGGTCACCATGCTCGCCTTCCTGATCAAGGCCAGCGTGGCCGCGCTCAAGAAGTTCCCCGAGTTCAACAGCTCGCTGGACGGCGATGCGCTGATCTACAAGCAGTACTACCACATCGGCTTTGCGGCCGACACGCCGAACGGCCTGGTCGTGCCCGTCATCAAGGACGCCGACAAGAAGGGCGTGCTGCAGATCAGCCAGGAAATGGGCGAACTGGCCAAGAAGGCCCGCGACGGCAAGCTCGGCCCGGCCGACATGAGCGGCGCGACCTTCACCATCTCGTCGCTGGGCGGCATCGGTGGGCGCTACTTCACGCCCATCATCAATGCGCCCGAAGTGGCCATCCTCGGGGTGTGCCGCTCCAACATCGAGCCGGTGTGGGACGGCAAGGCCTTCCAGCCGCGCCTGATGCTGCCGCTGTCGCTGACCTGGGACCACCGCGTGATCGACGGCGCCGCTGCCGCGCGCTTCAACGCCTTCCTGGGCCAGATCCTGGCCGACTTCCGCCGCGTGCTGCTCTGAAAGGACTACTGACATGGCAGTCATCGACATCAAGGTTCCCGACATTGGCGACTTTGCAGAAGTGGGCGTGATCGAGTTGCTGGTCCAGCCCGGCGACACCGTGGCCGTGGACCAGTCCCTGATCACCGTCGAGTCCGACAAGGCCTCGATGGAGATCCCGTCCAGCCATGCCGGCGTGGTCAAGGAGCTCAAGGTCAAGATCGGCGACAAGGTTGCCGAAGGCTCGGTGGTGCTGAGCCTCGAAGCCGCCGAAGGCGCTGCTGCTGCTGCGCCCGCGCCGGCCCCGGCTCCCGCGCCGGCCCCGGCTCCCGCGCCGGCCGCCGCGGCCCCCAGCCCGGCTCCGGCCGCTGCGGTGGCCGCTCCCGTGGCCAGCAACTTCAGCGGCACGGTCGACGTCGATTGCGACGTGGTCGTGCTCGGCGGCGGCCCCGGCGGCTACTCGGCGGCGTTCCGCGCGGCCGACCTCGGCCTCAAGGTCGTGGTCGTCGAGCGCTACGCCACGCTGGGTGGCGTGTGCCTGAACGTGGGTTGCATCCCCTCCAAGGCGCTGCTGCACGTGGCCGCCGTGATCGACGAGGTCAAGCACCTCGACGTCGCCGGCGTCAAGTTCGGCGCGCCCGAGGTCAACATCGACCAGCTGCGCGGCCACAAGGAAAAGGTCATCACCAAGCTCACCGGCGGCCTCGCCGGCATGGCCAAGATGCGCAAGGTCACGGTGGTGCGCGGCTACGGCAACTTCGTCAGCGCCAACCACCTCGAGGTCGAAGAGACCACGGGCACGGCGCAGGAGAAGACCGGCAGCAAGAAGGTCGTGCAGTTCAAGCGCGCCATCATCGCCGCCGGCTCGCAGGCCGTGCGCCTGCCGTTCATGCCGAACGACCCGCGCGTGGTGGATTCCACCGGTGCGCTGGAGCTGAAGGAAGTGCCCAAGCGCATGCTGATCCTGGGCGGCGGCATCATCGGCCTCGAGATGGGCACCGTCTACAGCACGCTGGGCGCACGCCTCGACGTGGTGGAAATGATGGACGGCCTGATGCAGGGCGCGGACCGCGACCTGGTCAAGGTCTGGCAGAAGATGAACGCGCCGCGCTTCGACAACATCATGGTCAACACCAAGACCGTGGCGGCCGAGGCAACGCCCGAAGGCATCAAGGTCACGTTCGAGCCGGCCAAGGACGGCGTGAAGGTGCCCGAGCCGCAGACCTACGACCTGGTGCTGCAGGCCGTGGGCCGCACGCCCAACGGCAAGAAGATCGGCGCCGAGAAGGCCGGCGTGGCCGTCACCGACCGCGGCTTCATCAATGTCGACATCCAGATGCGCACCAACGTGCCCAACATCTTCGCGATCGGCGACATCGTGGGCCAGCCCATGCTGGCGCACAAGGCCGTGCACGAGGCGCACGTGGCCGCCGAAGTCATCGCCGGCGAACTGCAGGGCAACAAGGAGCTGGCCTCGGCCGCCTTCAATGCCCGCGTGATCCCCAGCGTGGCCTACACCGATCCCGAAGTGGCGTGGGTGGGCCTGACCGAGGACCAGGCCAAGGCGCAGGGCATCAAGGTCAAGAAGGGCATGTTCCCCTGGGCCGCCTCGGGCCGCGCGATCGCCAACGGCCGCGACGAAGGCTTCACCAAGCTGCTGTTCGATGATTCGCCCGAGGCCCACGGCCACGGCCGCATCCTGGGCGGCGGCATGGTCGGCACGCATGCGGGCGACATGATCGGCGAAGTGGCGCTGGCCATCGAGATGGGCGCCGACACGGTGGACATCGGCAAGACCATCCACCCGCACCCCACGCTGGGCGAGAGCATCGGCATGGCGGCGGAAGTGGCGCACGGCTCGTGCACGGACGTGCCGCCGAGCAAGAAGTAAGCGCTCCTGGCGCCCATCAAAAAAAGGCAGCCTCGGCTGCCTTTTTCTATGGTTTTGATAGCTGCTGGCGCTTGCTGTATAGGCGCTAAAGCCGTATTTGATTCAAATCACTCGTAGTCGAACTCGGTCTGGTAGCGGCCAGGGTCTATGCCTTCGGCGCGCAGCGGCTCGACCAGGCGGTAGCGCGTCACCTTGGCCGAGGCGGTGATGTAGCCTTTGATGACCAGCTCGCGCGTCACCGCGCTGCGGGCCTCGTCGGCCAATTGCTCGATCACCCGCGTGGTCTTGCGCCGCGCCAGCATGCGAAAGAGGGCGGGCACATGGGCCAGCAGGCGCTGCAGCAGGTCTTCGGCTTCGGCCGTCCATTCGCCCTGCTTGGGCAGCTCGGGCACGAAGCCCCATTCGTCCTCGGTCAGCGGGCGCCACAGCACGATGGCGTGGCCGTCCGGATCGGTGACGCAGGCCATGGCCTCCAGCTCGGGCGTGCGCATCGGCGCATAGCGCGACGCGGCGCCGGCCGCCAGCAAGGTGGCGTAGGCGCGGTCCACGTCGCTGACCTGCAGCCGCAGCGACACGGGTGACTCCACCGCCGCCACCTGCGCCAGCCGCAGCACGATGCTGCCCGAGTCCATGTCCACATAGCCCTCGTCGCGGCGGGCCTCGGCAAAGCCGATCACATCGCGCCACAGCAGGGCGGCGCGCTCCAGGTTGGTGGTGGGCAGGACGAGGTGGCTGATTCCAAAGAACATGGCTGGCTTACAGGTGGTAACGGGCGGGGATGTTACCAGGGCTGCAGGCGTGGGCGGGGCATTGGATCACGTCCGGGCGCAGCAAAGGCGGGTTAGGATTTGCCCAGAGCCAGCTGGCACCATTTCAAGAATCGTAGCTGCTGGCGCTTGATGGGTATGGGTTATTCATATTTTCCTATTTGAAACCCTTATATGCCAAGCGCCAGCAGCTATCAAAATCATCAGCGCAACGGCCGATCCGCTGCGCCAGAACAGGAGATTTCCGCATGTCCACCACCTCGTATTCCCCGGCGCCGGGATTTCTCGAAGGGCGCGCGCCCCTGGGCCTCGGTTCCTGGCATCTGGGCCAGGGCCGGCGCGACTGGGACACCGAGATCGACGCGCTGCTCACCGGCCTGCAGCTGGGCCTGGGTGTGATCGACACGGCCGAGATGTATGGCGACGGCCTGTCCGAGGAGCTGATCGGCGATGCGCTGCGCCGGCTGCCGGCGGGCGGCGCCCGGCCGTTCCTGGTCAGCAAGGTGCTGCCGCACAACGCCAGCCGGCGTGGCGTGGAGCGCGCCTTCGAGGCCAGCCGCCAGCGCCTGGGCGTGGACTGCATCGACCTGTACTTGCTGCACTGGCGAGGCGGCACGCCGCTGGCCGAGACGGTGGCGGCCTTCGAGGCGCTCAAGGCCGAGGGCCGAATCAGGCACTGGGGCGTTTCCAACTTCGACACCGACGACATGCAGGAACTGTGGCGCGTGCCGCAGGGCCGCAACTGCGTGGTCAACCAGGTGCTCTACAACGTGCACAGCCGCGGCATCGAGTTCGACCTGCTGCCCTGGTGCCGCGAGCACGGCGTGGCCGTGATGGCCTACTGCCCGCTGGGCCACCGCGAGCTGGTCGACGATCCGCTGCTGTCCGAGATCGGCGACAAGCATGGTGTGAGTGGCACGGCGGTGGCGTTGGCTTGGGCGATGCGCAGCGGGCAAGTGATCGCCATCCCCGAAAGCGGCTCGGCCGCGCATGTGCGCGCCAATGCGGCGGCGCTGCCGCTGGTGCTCGATGCCGAAGACCTGGCCGCCATCGACGCCGCGTCGCCGCCGCCGCGGCGCAAGCAGCCGCTGGACATCCTCTGAGCATGCGGTTTGATTGCTATTTGTTTGGTAGCTTTCTGCGCTTGCTGTATGGGCGCTGGAGGCTGATTTGACCCCCATGAAGCGCATCCGCCTGCCATCCACCGCCACGCTGGCGGCCTTCGAGTCCGCCGCGCGCCCCCTGACGCAGGGCGCGGTCAGCCAGCAGGTGCGCCTGCTCGAGGCGCAACTGGGCGTGGCGCTGTTCGCGCGCGTGCGCCAGCGGGTGCTGCTGACCAGCGCCGGCGAGCGCTACCTGCGCGAGGTGCGGCGCCTGCTGCGCGAGCTGGGCGAGGCCACGCACCAGGCCATGGCCAGCGGCGACAAGGAGATCCTCAACCTCGCGGCCGTGCCCACCTTCGCCGCCAAGTGGCTGGTGCCGCGCCTGCCGGGCTTCTTTGCCGCGCATCCCGAGGTCAACCTGAACCTGGTCTCGCGCAGCGCGCCCTTCGACTTTGCCGCCGAGCCCTTCGACGCGGCCATCCACTACGGCGAGGCCTCGTGGCCCGGCGCGGTCTGCACGCACCTGATGGACGAGGAGATGCTGCCGGTCTGCAGCGCCGCGTACCGCGAGCGCCTGGGCTTGCAGGCGTCGGCCGACCTGGCGCGGGCGACCTTGCTGCAGCAGTTCACGCGGCCCTCGGCCTGGCAAGACTGGTTTGCGGCGGTGCAGGTGGAGCCGGGCGAGGCCTTCCAGGGCCCGCGCTTCGACAGCTTCAACATGATCCTCGAAGCCGTGCAGGCCCACCTGGGCGCGGCGCTGCTGCCGCGCTTCCTGGTGGCCGAGGGGCTGGCTCAGGGCAGCCTGGCGCTTCTGTCCACCCAGGTGCTGCCCAGCACGCGCGGCTACTACCTGGTCTGCCCCGAGGCCCGCCAGGCTGCGCCGGCGGTCGCGGCCTTCCGCGAGTGGCTGGAGGCCGTGATCCGGAGTTGATGAGTTTTTCTATCCTCCCGATCACTAAACATCGTTTCCTCCAGAGAGGAATCGCCGAGACAATCCAGCGTCAGTCACCAGAATTGTTGATGAAACGCTGTACCCATGTCTTCCCATCCCACTGACCGCCGCTGGAAGCGGCCCCTGCCGCCCTTTGTATTCAACCGCCGCTTCGAGCGGCCCGCGCCGTCCGACGTGGCGGTGCTGGCGCAGGCCGACGTCACCCGCGTGAGCGACCTTGTCGGCCGCATGTACACCTGCCAGCCGGCGTTGCACTCGCTGGTCGCGCCGGCGGTACCTGTGTGCGGCCCGGCCTTCACCGCCAAGTGCCCGCCGGGCGACAACCTCGGCGTCATGGCTGCCGTGCGCGCGGTGGAAGCGGGCGATGTGCTGGTGGTGGACGGCCAGGGCTTCACCCACTGGTGCATGGGCGGCTTCGAGCTGCTGAGGTACGCCTGCGAGCAGCGCGGCATGGCCGGCCTGGTGGTGCATGGCGCCTGGCGCGACATCGCCGAGGCGCAGGCGGCTGGGCTGCCGGTCTACGGGCTGGCGGTGTCGCCGCACTCGGGCCCCAAGTTCGGCCCGGCCGAGCTGAACGTGCCGGTGGCCTGCGCCGGCGTGGTCATCCAGCCCGGCGACGTGGTCTGTGCCAGCGCCGAGGGCGTGGCCGTGGTGCCGCGCGCCAGCGTGGCGGCCGTGGCCCGCGCGCTGCAGGCCGGTGGCGGCGGGCATGGCATCGAGCACTTTCTCGAAGAGATGGATGGCCATGTGGCCGACTGGCTCGATGGAGATGCCGCATGAGCGGCGAACTGGGGTTGACGCGGGCGCTGGCGCGGTTCGTCGCCGGCCTGCACCTCGATCAGATTCCCGCGACGGCGCAGGAACAGGCGCGCATGGCCATGGGCGACTGCATCGGCGGCGGCCTGGCCGGCACGACCGACGCGGTGGCGCGCATCGCGGCCCAGACCCTGACACAGGCGCCTGGCCCATGCACGCTGTGGGCGCAGGCCGGCCAGGCCTCGGCGCGCGATGCGGCGCTGGTCAATGGCTGCGCGGCCCACGCCCATGCACTGGACGACACGCACGAATCCCTGCGCGGCCACCCATCGGCGCCCATCGTGCCGGCGGTGCTGGCGCTGGGCGAGGCGCTGGATGCCGACGGCGCCGCGCTGGTCACCGCCTATGTGGCCGGCGTGGAAGTGGCGGGGCGCCTGGGGCGCAGCGTCAACGACCGGCATTCGCAGCTCGGCTGGCACACCACCAGCACGCTGGGCGCCGTGGGCGCGGCGGCGGCCTGTGCTTCGCTGCTGGGGTTGGACGAAGAACGTACTTGCCATGCGCTGGGCTTGGCCAGCTCGATGGCGGGCGGCCTGCGGGTGAACTTCGGCACCATGGCCAAGGCCCTGCACGCCGGCCTGGCGGCCCAGCACGGCGTGCTGGCCGCGCAGCTCGCGGCTAGTGGCATGACGGCCAGCGCCCAGGCGCTGGAGGGCCGCGAAGGCTTTCTGCAGCTCTTTTGCGATGACGGCAGCCAGAGCGCCGCGCGCGGCCTGCGGCCGTTTGGCCAGGCCTGGGAGGTGCTGGAGCCGGGCATCGTCTACAAGCAGTACCCGACCTGCTCACTGATGCACGCCCTGGTCGACCTGGTGCTGCAGGCCCGGCAAGAGGGATGCTTTGGCACGATGGACGGCGTGGAGATCCGCGGCGGCATCAGCCAGCGGCTGGACACCATCCGCGGCAAAACCTGGCCGCAGCGCGGGCTGGAGGCCAAGTTCCACGTCGAGTACTGCGTGGCGGTGGCTGCGCTGTGGGGCACGCAGGGCGTGGAGGATTTCAGCGACGCGGCCGTGCAGCGCCCCGAGGCGCGCGCCTGCGCCGGGCGGGTGCGCCTGTCGGTGGGCGCGGACTTCCCGGTAGGCAATGGCGATTTTGCCGAGCTGGTGGTGCTGTGCGATGGCGTGGAGGTGTTCCGCCAGCGCCAGGCCAAGCCCCGGGGGCATCCGAGCCTGCCGCTGAGCGCCGCGCAGCACGAGGCGAAATTCATGCATTGCGCGCTGCAGGCGCTGCCCAGGCCCCGCGCCGTGGCGCTGTGGCAGCTGCTGCACGCGCCACAGCCGGCCTCGGCGCGCGCGCTGGCCCGGGCCATGGCGGCTCTGCCTGCCGATACGATGGTTTGATCCAAGGAGTGAGTAACATGCCCCGCATTTCCCGCCGCCAGTGGCTGATCGCCGCCTCCGCGCCGCTGCTAGCCTCCGCCGGGCCGGCCCTGGCCCAGCCCCGCGACATGAGCATCATCGTCGCCTACCCGCCGGGCGGCTCGCTCGACGCCATGGCCCGCATGATCGCGCAGCAGCTCGCGGTGCTGCGCGGCCACTCGGTCATCGTGGACAACAAGCCGGGCTTCTCGGGCAACATCGGCGCGCAGTATGTCTCCAAGGCTGCGCCCGATGGCAACACGCTGTTGATGACGGCGCTGACCTCGTACGCCATCAATGCCCGGCTGATGGGGCGCAGCACCGGCTACGACCTGCTCAAGGGCTTCGAGCACGTGGCCATCGTCGGCTACCTGCCCAATGTGCTCATCGTGCCCGCCGGCCTGCCGGCGAACACGGTGCAGGAGTTCGTCCAGCTCGCCAAGGCCAAGCCCGGCCAGATGTCGTATGCCACCACGGGTAACGGCTCGCTGGAGCACATCGCGGGCGAGATGCTCAAGCGCGCCACCGGCACCGACATCGCGCCGGTGCCCTACAAGGGCTCGACGCCGGGTGTGACCGACCTGATCGGCGGCCAGATCCAGGCCATGTTCGTGAACACCTCGACGGCCATCAACAACCTCAAGACCGGTCGCATCAAGGTGCTGGCCATCGCCGGCCCGAAGCGCGTGGAGGCTTTGCCGGGCGTGCCGACGCTGCGCGAGGCCGGGGTGAAGATGGACAACGACGTGGTGTCCATCTTCGGCATCGCCGCGCCAGCGGGCACGCCCAAGGCCGTGGTCGACAAGCTCAACGCCGACCTAAACACGGTGCTGAAGGACCCCGAGGTCAAGAACCGCTTCGGCGGCCTGGGCATAGACATCGTCACCGAGGACGCCGCCTACGCCAAGCGCCGCATCGAGAGCGAGGTCAAGACCTGGGACCAGGTGATCCGCGAGACCGGCATCAAGCTGGAGTCCTGATCCGCCTTCATGGGCCGCTGCGCAGCCGGGGCGGCACGTAGTCATACAGCGGCGTGGGGTCGTGCTGCGGCAGGGGCGAGGGCGGTGGCTCCATCAGGGTGCCGCCGCCTTCCCGGGTGATGTCCACGTTGGCCAGCTGCTGCATCCAGACGATGTTGATGTCGCCGGTGGGCGTGGGGCGGGTGTAGATCAGCCCCAGCATCTGCTGCGCATGGGCGTTGCCCTGGCTGGCCGCCAGCCGGTACAGGCGCATGGCCTCCACGTAGTTGACGGGCACGCCGTCGCCGCGGTGGAACTGGCGGGCGCGCAGGAACAGCGCCTCGCCGCCTTGCTGGCCGGCAGGGGCGGGCAGGGCGGTGCGCGTGGCCTGGGCGGAGCGCTCAAGCCAGTCCAGGTTGGCCTGGGCCGCGGGCGATCGCGCACCGGCGGCGGCAAACAGCCGGCGCGCATCCTGCCTGCGGCCGGTCTGGGCGTAGAAGATGCCCAGCTCGTTCTGCCCGTAGGGGTCGCCGGCCCTGGCGCTGCGCAGGATCAGGGCGCTGGGCTGGCGCGGCGCATCGTCCAGTTGCGGGTTCTGCGGGGTGGCCACTTCCAGTGGGGCGGTCTTCTGGTTGCGCAGCCATTCCAGGTAGGCGGCGCGGCCGGCGTCGCTCTTGCGCAATTGCTCGATCCACGGCGTGGCCTGTTGCGGTTGCGGCTGCTGGCCGCAGCCATCGAGCTGGCACCAGGCCAGGCCGGCCGGGGCCAGCGGGTGGCGCAGGCGCTGGGCCTGCGCAAACCATTCGCGCGCCTTGGCCGGGTGGGTGCCGGTGCCCAGGCCATGCAGGTACAGCAGGCCCAGCAGCCAGGCGGCTTCGGCGGGGGTGCTCGCGCCGGCCACCGCGGTACGGCCACTGCCCGAGGTGGGTTGCGCGGCCAGCCGTTCCAGCGCGCGGATGTAGGGCGCTTCGGCATTCGCGGGAGTGATGGCGCCGGGCACGGGCTGGTTGCCGCGCAGTTGCTCGGCATCGAGCTGCGGACGGGTGCCGTATTGCTCGTTCAGCCGGTCTGCGTGGTGGCTGCGGGACGGTATCTGGGCTTCGGCGACCGGCAGCGCCACGTCGAGCACCAGGATGACCGCCAGCAGCGCCCAGCACAGCCACTGCATGCCGCGTTGGAAGGCCTGCTTGGACATGGAGGCTACCCCGCCGCCGGGCGGCCTGCGGCCTTGGTCTGCTGCTTGCCGGTGCGGGCCGCCGCTGGAGCCGGTGCGGGCGGCGCTGCCTGGGGCGCCGGTTCCGGCGCTGCCTTCGGCGTCACCTGCCACATGAGCTTGCGCGCTGCGACCCGCGAGCCTGCCGGCACACTGCGGAACACCGCTTCGAGTTCGTCGAGGTTGGAGATGCCCTGCAGCGGGGTGAAGGGCGGTGCCTGCAGGTTGGTGGGCAGCTGTTCCAGGATGTTGCCGTCGGAGGCGAAGCAGGCCATGCCTTCGAGGCCGGGCGCGCCCGCGTCCATCACGAAGCCGGGGTTGGGGCTCATCCAGTCGGGGATGCGGATGGTCTGGTTGGCCTGTATCCAGCCCGAGGTGTTGGTGTTGTTGGGCAGCAGCCGGATCACGCTGCCGTTGGCGCCGGCCATGTAGCAGTAGAGGTACGAGGTGCGGGACACCGAGGCCGAGACGAAGATCTGCTCGCCGACGGTGAAGGACGTACGCTCCAGCATGATGTTCTCGATGTTCAGGCGGATGTTGGTGGCCGCCGCGCTGCCACTGCTTTCGTCCTTGGGCGCCCAGCCTATGCGTTCGAGCTTGCCTTCGGGCGAGACGCTGACATAGTTGCGCAGCGAGCGCTCATAGGTGGGAAAGTCGATGACGCCGGTGGTGACGAGCTGGTGGTCGGCCTGGAAGCGCGCCAGCGCGGGGCGCAGCTCGGCCGTGTCGGCATCGGGCTGTGCGGATGCCAGATAGCCTTGCTGGAAGAGCACGCGCTTGACCAGCTGGTTGCGGCTTGCGGCATCGCCTTCGTCGTACCACTCGCGCATCTGGCGCTGGAAGTCGGGGTGGGTCTGGTCCAGCGTGAGGCACTGCCAGTACGGCAGCCGCGCCCATTTCCCCATCAGCTCGATCATCGCCAGGTCGACCAGGGTGCGGATGGCGGGGCCCGAGCCCTGCGCATAGTCGCGCCCCACACTGAACTGCACGCCGTAGGTGCCGATGCGGCCGGACAGGTCCACGCCGCGGCCGCCGGCCCCGATCACGATCTCGTTGGCCGAGTCCATGCCCGGGATGATGGTGCGGCTGCGGAAGTCGCCCAGGTGCATCTCCAGCCCGATCACCGTGGCGTTCTGGTTGCGGCTGTAGCCGGCCTCGATGCGCGGACCGGAGAGACCGATGTCGTTGTTGTTGCTGATGACTTTCTGGTCGACGAAGGCCACGGCGCCGGAGATGTAGAGCGCCGGGCGCTGCAGCCGGATCTGGTTGTTGTTGAGCAGCAGCGTGGTCAGGTTCTGCACCGTGTCCTGGCGGGCAATGTCCACCTCGTAGTCCACGAAGCGGAAGGCATTGCTCATGCGCGACATCTGCGACAGCGCGGTGATCACCATGTCCTTGGTGCTGACGGCGATGCGCCCGGAGTAGTCGGGGATGGACTTGCTCGACACCAGTACCGTGGACATGCCGGCATCCTTGAAGAGGTGGTCCATGCACATCAGCGAATCGGAGAAGCTCGTGAACGAGCGCACCGGGCGCACGACAGGCTTGTTGGCCAGCGGCGCATGGGTCTGGTATTCGGCCTCGTTGTTGGCGTAGGGCGGGGTCATGCAGCCCGCCACGAGCGACGTGGCGCAGGCGGCCCCCAGCACCCGGGACCAGCGCCGTGCCATGCCCGCCGTGGCCCGGCCGAGGGTGAGCGCAGTGTGTGTCATGGCAAAGCTCCGTTGGTGGGCGAGGAGACCCCCGCCGCAATGCGGGGGCAGGGGGCGGGAGTGCGGCTGCCCTCCATGCCTTCATTTGCAGATATTGACCAGGTCGCCGCGCAGCACCACGATCTGCTGCTGGTTGCCCGGGCCATAGCGCACGGGCGAGTTCAGGCTGGAATTGCTGCCCACGTCCTGGATGCAGGTCTTGTTCTGCTGGTTGCCGGTGACGGTGGTCTTGATGTCCGCATCGGTGTAGATGCCGGAGGTGGAGTCCGAAAGCGCCTTGGCCTCCAGGCGCGCGATCTTGGCCTGCACGTTGGCCGGCAGGCCGTTGACGCCATCCAGCCCCTGCGACGGCCCGGGTTGCGCCATGGGCAGCTGCAGGTGGTCCACGGGCTTGCTCAGCACCACGGGGTCTTCGCCCGGAGCGGCTTGCGCGGCGCCGATGCCCAGCGCCAGAAGCGGCAGAAGTACGGTACGGATCATGGCCATGCTCCTCAGGTGGTGCCCGCGCCAGGGGCGGCGCGGGCAGGCTCATCCGTGCGAACTACTTGTTGCAGACGGTGCAGCCGTTGTTGCTGGAGATGTTCTGCGTGGCCGTGGCATTGCTGTTGGCGTAGTTGGACACGCTGGCATTGCGGATCGCGGCCATCTGGAACAGCTTGCCGTTGACCGTCACCTTGCCCAGGTTGGAGGCCAGGCTCTGCGTCGCATTGGCGTTGTCATGCGACTCGTTCGAGATGGAGGCGTTCGACACGCTGGTGAACTGCACGGTCTCCTTGTTGATGGTCACGTTGCCGGTGTTGCTCGACAGGTTCTGCCGCGCCGTGGAGTTGTCGTAGGCCTTGTTGCTGATCGAGCCGGACTTCACCGACGTGACCTGCGTCAACGGCGCGTTGATCTGGATGTCCGGGCAGGTCGTGCAGCTCTGGGTGCTGGGGGCAGGCGTGGGGGCTGGCGGAGGCGAAGGCGGGTGCCGGTCGGCCGATTGCGCCATGGCGGCAGTGGCAAGGAACAGACCGGTCAGTACTGCAAGGCTTTTCATGATGCTCTCCTCGTTCTCGGATGAAAAATTTCACGGCGGCCAAGGCCTGCCGTGAAGCTCAGGACGCCTTCTTCGGTGCCACGCAATGTGGTGTTCGATGTCGTTCGCCCTGGGTTCAGTGTCCGGAGATCGGGTGTTTCAAGAAATCGCGCGATTCGGCTACCGCTTTGTCATCAAGTGTTAACCAGCGAAAGGCTCTGCCATGCCCGTGGTTGCTGACGAGTGGCTAACTGGATGAAGTTGCAAACGCAAAATAAAACTGGTAGTAACGCAAAATGTTTTTTGTAATATTACGTAATTCAATGTGAAGCTTGCTAGGCTTGAGCATACGTATCACTTACTGTTCCATTTACGAAGCCGTGGCGGGCACATCCAGTGCGGAGGTTTGTGATGAATAGTTACAAAAATATGGCTACTGGTATACCGGATTCTGGATCTCAGGATATAGCGGTGAATCTCCAGGGCGGCAGCGGGTTCGAGATGTATTCCAATCCTCCGTCGATGTGGCCGTCCTTTCTCGTCGGCCAGCGCAGCCGGCCCGTTCGCTGTCTGCTGGTGGATGACGACATCCATTTCATCAATGTCTTGCACCAGGAGCTTTCTGCGGACCATCGCATCCACGTGGTGGGGCGGGCCGCAACGGTGAAGGAAGCCAAGCGCATCATCAAGGCGCAGGATTTCGACGTGGCGCTGATCGACCTGACCCTGCCCGATGGCCAGGGAATGCAACTGCTCGAGTATGTACACGCCCACCGGCCTGCCGCGCAATACCTGGTGGTGTCGGTAACGGAGTTGGAGCAGAACGTATTGCGCGCCATCGAACTGGGCGCATCCGGATATCTGGTGAAGCACTCATGGTTCGGCGGCTATACCCAGGCGGTATTGCAGGTGGCCAATGGCGGGGCAGCCATTACCCCGCATCTTGCGAAGCGGCTTTTGCAGCATTTCGATACCCGGTCCCACTATGCCCACGAGCAGGCCTTGACCACGGGCAAGATTTACGACCACCTGTCGCAGCGCGAGCAGGATATTCTGCGCATGATCGCCTGCGGCTATACCAGCCAGGAAATTGCGGTGCGGCTCAAAATCAGCCACCTGACCGTCAACACCCATATCCGCAATACCTATCGCAAGCTGCAGGTCCGCTCCCGTGCCCAGGCTGTGAAAAGTGCACTGGTCCGCGGCCTGATATGAATGCCTGAGACCGGGCATGCTCAACCCCGCGTTCTTGAGACTGGCGCTCTTCCTGGCCAATGGCGGCGCGGCGCTCGTGCAGTTGGGCTGGGCCTGCAGGATACTGGCGTGGTCCGAGGCTTCGGCACCCGATGACAGGCTGCTTGCTGCCATCCTGTTCGTGGCAGGCCTGCTCCAGGGCGGACTTGGATGGGCATGGTGGCGTAGCTGCAAGCACAGGGCGGGGAACGACAGATCCCGCGAAAAGCACGAGTTGATCACCAGGGAGCGCCAGCGCATCGCGCGCCAATTGCACGATGGCGTAGGTGGGCCGCTGGTGCTGGCCGTGGCCGAAAGCCGCCACCTCGGTGTGCCTGCACTGGTCCTGGTGCAGCATCTGGAGGCCTGCCTGTTCAACCTGCGCACCTCCGTGGATGCCATGGCGATGGAGAACCCGGATCTCATGGGATGCCTGGTACAGCTGCGGCACCGGATCGATCCGCTGCTGCGCAGCAGAAGGATCACTCTGATCTGGCAGATCAGCGCATCGACTCCGCCGCCGATGCTGGACAGCGAGGCGGTCGGGCACTTCCACCTGATCGTCCAGGAGGCGCTGTGCAATGTGCTGCAGCATGCGCAGGCCCGCAAGGTCTCCATCCGGTCCTATGCGATGGGGCAGAAGTGGGTCCTGGAGATCGAGAACGATGGGGTGCGCTTCCCGACCAATGGCGCAGAGCTCCAAGGCCGGGGACTGGCTGGCATGCGCCACCGCGCGAAGTGCATCCGTGCCCGGCTGAGGCTCATGCCGCTGCCCCGCGGAGGCCTGCTCCTGCGCCTGGAAATACCGCAAGGAGCCAGCCCCGAGCCGCTGTCGAGGACCTGGGTCGCAAAGCTGACCCGGAAGTAGCGCACGAGGCGCCCGGCACGGAGTCCAGGTCCGCGTGGCCTCTTTTGCACAAATGGATGCGCTTGGCAATACCCGCCATCCCTGTTGTTCAAAAAAATTTTGCCTATATGCTGCCGGTCACTCGCGAAAAACATTATTGTCGTAACGATAATGACGCGATCCCACCTGTTTGTGTAAAGGATATGAGCATGAAAGTCCCGTTTCGTCTGAATTCTGTCGTGGTCGCAGCCGGCTTCGCTGCCAGCCTGCTGGCCGGTGCAGCGCATGCGCAGAACATCAAGATCGCCATGGTGCTGCCCGCCACTGGCCCCGTGACGCAGTACGGCGACATGGTCAAGGAAGGCGTGGAGACCGCCGTCGAGGAGATCAATGCCGCCGGCGGCATCAACGGCAACAAGCTCGAAGCCGTGGTGGTGGACGATGCCTGCGAGCCCAAGCAGGGCCCGGTGGCCGCCAACCGCGTGGTCAACGCCAAGATCCACTACGTGGTGGGCCCGGTGTGTTCCGGCGCGTCGATCGCCGCCGCCCCCATCTACAACAACGAAGGCGTGGTCGTGGTGACCCCGTCGGCCACGTCGCCCGCGCTGACCGAAGGCAAGAACTTCACCTACATCTTCCGCACCATCGGCCGTGACGACCAGCAGGGTCCGTTCGCTGCCAAGTTCATCGCCGAGAAGATCAAGCCCAAGAAGGTTGCCGTGCTGCACGACAAGCAGTCCTATGGCCAGGGCATCGCCTCGGCCGTGCGCGACACGCTGAAGGCCGCCGGCACCAATGTGGCGCTGTTTGAAGGCATCAACGCCGGCGACAGCGACTACTCCGCCGTCATCACCAAGCTCAAGAGCGCCGGCGTGGACTTCGTCTACTACGGCGGCTACCACCCCGAAATGGGCCTGCTGCTGCGCCAGGCCGGCGAGCAGGGCCTGAAGGTGCGCATGATGGGCCCCGAGGGCGTGGGCAACCCCGAGATCAACGCCATCGGCGGCGCCGCCATCGAAGGCATGCTGGTGACGCTGCCGGCCGACTTCGCCTCCAACCCCAAGAACGCGGCCGTGGTCAAGGCGTTCAAGGACAAGAAGCGCGATCCGTCCGGTGCATTCCAGATGAACTCCTACGCCGCCGTGAAGGTGATCGCCGAGAGCATCAAGGCCGTGGGCAACGACTCCGCCAAGGTGGCCAAGCACATGCACACCGCTACCTTCGACACCCCGCTGGGCAATCTGGCCTGGGATGCCAAGGGCGACCTGAAGGCCTACGACTTCCAGGTGTTCCAGTGGCACAAGGACGGCAGCAAGTCGCCAGCCACCAAGTAACTGCTGATTGCGCATCGCAAGGCATGGCTCTAAAACATAGGGCCATGCCTTCTTGTTTTGGCCCGCAACATGGGCCAATCCTCTTGTTGACGAGTGGTTTCGTATGAGTGATTTTTTGCCTCAATTCATACAGCAGCTGTTCAATGGCCTGTCGCTGGGCGCGATCTACGCGATGGTGGCCATTGGATACACGATGGTGTATGGAATCATTGGAATGATCAATTTCGCCCATGGCGAGATTTACATGATCGGCGCCTACATCGGCCTGGTCACGCTGTCGGCGATCGGCACGCAAAGCGGCATTCCGGTCTATCTGGTGGTTGGCGCCATGCTGCTGGTGGCGGTGGCGCTCACGGCCGTCTATGGCTATGCGGTCGAGCAGGTGGCCTACAAGCCGCTGCGCAGCAGTCCGCGCCTGGTCGCGCTGATCTCGGCGATCGGCATGTCCATCTTCTTGCAGAACTGGGTAGCACTGGGCCAGGGCGCGCGCGACATGGCCGTGCCGGCGCTGATCCCCGGCACCTTCACCTTCGGTGGCGGCGACGGAGGGTTTGAGATCTACGTACCCTATACCCGCATGCTCATCATCGTGGTCGCCGTCGTGCTGATGGTGGCGCTCACGCTGTTCATCCGCCATTCGCGCATGGGCCGTGCGTCGCGCGCCTGCGCGCAGGACATGCAGATGGCCAACCTGCTGGGCATCGACACCAACAAGGTCGTGTCCTTCACCTTCGTGCTCGGCGCCATCCTGGCGGCCGTGGGCGGGGTGCTGATCGCGCTGGCGATCGGCAAGCTCAATCCCTACATCGGCTTCGTGGCCGGCATCAAGGCCTTCACGGCGGCGGTGCTGGGCGGCATCGGCAGCATTCCCGGTGCCATGCTGGGCGGCGTGCTGCTGGGCGTGGCCGAGACCATGGCGGCGGCCTATATCTCGTCGGAGTACAAGGACATCGTGGCCTTCGGCCTGCTGGTGCTGATCCTGCTGTTCAGGCCCACCGGCCTGCTGGGCAAACCCGAGGTGGAGAAGGTCTGATGAAAACCAGGATCAAAGACTCCATCATCGCCGCCATCCTGGCGGGCCTGGTCGTGCTGCCCATCTTCGGCCTGCAGCTGCAGCGCCGCGGTGGCCGCAACTTCCTGGAGCCGCACTGGAACTACGTGATCGGTGCCATCGTCATCGTGTTCCTGTTCCAGCTGGTCAAGCCGCTGTTCGCCAGCCGCCTCAAGCAGGGCTGGCTGCCGGCGCTGCCGCAGGTGCAGCCGGGCGGCCAGCGCGCGCTGATGCTGCTGGTGCTGCTGGCGGCCGTCATCTGGCCTTTCTTCTCGGGCCGCAACGCGGTGGACATCGCCACGCTGGCGCTGATCTACGTGATGCTGGGCCTGGGCCTGAACATCGTGGTCGGCCTGGCCGGCCTGCTGGACCTGGGTTACGTGG
>JBLZYV010000037.1:0-41102 GCA_050282565.1 Comamonas sp. | reverse complement strand
CAAGAAAGTGCTCGTCACCAAGGGCGCGATCGACAAACTCAAGGAGATGTTCGCATGAGCACGCTCAAGTTTGACGAAGGTCGTCTGATGCAAGTGTTGGTCGCTCCCATCGTGTCCGAAAAGGCCACGCTGGTTGCCGAGAAGTCCAACGCTGTGACATTCAAGGTGCTGCAGAACGCAACCAAGCCTGAAATCAAGGCCGCCGTGGAACTGATGTTCAAGGTGGAAGTGAAGGCCGTGTCTGTGGTGAACACCAAGGGCAAGACCAAGCGCTTTGGCAAGACCGTGGGCCGCCGCGACAACGTGCGCAAGGCCTATGTGATGCTCAAGCCCGGTCAAGAGCTGAACCTCGAAGGAGGCGCTGCTTAATCATGGCTGTTATCAAACTCAAACCGACTTCCCCTGGCCAGCGCCACGTGGTGAAGGTGACCCGTGGTCACCTGCACAAGGGTGAAGGTTACGCACCCCTGCTGGAATCGCAATTCCAGAAGGCCGGCCGCAACAACAACGGCCACATCACCACCCGTCACAAGGGCGGTGGTCACAAGCACCACTACCGCGTGGTGGACTTCAAGCGCAACAAGGACGGTATCCCCGCGAAGGTTGAGCGCATTGAATACGATCCGAACCGTACGGCCCACATCGCTCTGGTGTGCTATGCCGACGGCGAGCGTCGCTACATCATTGCTCCTCGCAACCTGGAAGTGGGCGCAACCATCGTCAGCGGCTCCGAGGCGCCGATCCGCGTGGGTAACACCCTGCCGATCCGCAACATCCCCGTGGGTTCGACCATCCACTGCATCGAGCTGAACATCGGCGGTGGTGCACAGATCGCTCGTTCCGCTGGTACCTCCGCTACGCTGCTGGCCCGCGAAGGCGTGTACGCCCAGGTGCGTATGCGTTCCGGCGAAGTGCGCAAGATCCACATCGAGTGCCGCGCCACCATCGGTGAAGTCGCCAACGAAGAGCACAGCCTGCGCCAACTGGGCAAGGCCGGTGTGAAGCGCTGGATGGGTATCCGCCCGACCGTTCGCGGCGTGGTGATGAACCCTGTCGATCACCCGCACGGCGGTGGTGAGGGTAAGACTGGTGAAGGCCGTCATCCGGTTGACCCGTGGGGCAACCTGACGAAGGGCTACCGTACCCGTAACAACAAGCGCACGCAGACGATGATCGTTTCGCGTCGCAAGAAGTAAGAGGTAGCAAATGACTCGCTCTCTCAAAAAGGGTCCGTTTGTTGACCAGCACTTGCTGGCAAAGGTCGAAAAGGCCGTCGCCACCAAGGACAAGAAGCCAGTGAAGACCTGGTCGCGTCGCTCCATGGTTCTGCCCGAGTTCATCGGTCTGACCATCGCCGTGCACAACGGCAAGCAGCACGTGCCCGTCTACATTACCGACCAGATGGTGGGCCACAAGCTGGGCGAATTCGCCCTGACGCGCACCTTCAAGGGTCACCCTGCCGACAAAAAAGCCGGTAAGAAATAAGGAGTAGACCATGTCTGAAACACGTGCAGTCCTCCGCGGCGTTCGCCTGTCGGTAGACAAGGGCCGTCTGGTTGCGGATCTGATCCGCGGCAAGAAGGTCGACCAGGCTCTGAACATTCTCGAGTTCACGCAGAAAAAAGCTGCCGTGATCGTGAAGAAGGTTCTCGAGTCCGCCATCGCCAACGCTGAGCACAACGACGGCGCCGATATCGACGAATTGCGTGTCAAAACCATCTACGTCGAACAAGGCACCACGCTCAAGCGTTTCACCGCGCGCGCCAAGGGCCGCGGCAACCGCATCAGCAAGCCTACGTGCCACGTGTACGTGACGGTTGGCAACTGAGGCCAGAGGAAGACTATGGGACAGAAAATCCATCCTACCGGCTTCCGTCTGGCGGTGAGCCGTAACTGGGCAAGCCGCTGGTACGCAAGCAACCGTGACTTCGCCGGCATGCTGGCCGAAGACATCAAGGTGCGCGAGTACCTGAAGGAAAAGCTGAAGAACGCCGCCGTGTCGCGCGTTCTGATCGAGCGTCCTGCCAAGAACGCACGCATCACCATCTTCTCGGCACGTCCGGGAGTGGTGATCGGCAAGAAGGGCGAAGACATCGAGAACCTGAAGAAGGAACTCTCGACCCGTCTGGGCGTGCCGGTTGCAGTGAACATCGAAGAAGTGCGCAAGCCCGAAATCGATGCCCAGCTGATCGCCGACTCGATCACCCAGCAGCTCGAAAAGCGCATCCAGTTCCGCCGTGCGATGAAGCGCGCGATGCAGAACGCCATGCGTCTGGGTGCCCAGGGCATCAAGATCATGTCGTCGGGCCGTCTGAACGGTATCGAAATCGCTCGTACCGAGTGGTACCGCGAAGGCCGTGTGCCGCTGCACACCCTGCGCGCCGATATCGACTACGCCACGTCCGAAGCCAAGACCACCTATGGTGTGATCGGCGTGAAGGTGTGGGTCTACAAGGGCGACACCCTGGGCCGCAACGATCTGCCTGCTGCAGAAACGCCGCGTCCCGAGGAAGAGCGTCGTCCTCGCGGCCCCCGCCGCGATGGCCGTGGCGACCGTGATGGTCGTGGTGGCCCCCGTGGTGGCCGTGATGGCCGCCGTGGTGGCAGTGGCGCACCTGCGGATGGCAGCGACAAGCCTGCCGGCGCTGGCGCCGATTCCGTTAAGCGCGTTCGCAAGACTGACGCGCCCGCTACAGCAGCGGACGGTAAAGGAGAATAAACATGCTGCAACCTGCTCGCCGCAAATATCGCAAGGAGCAAAAGGGCCGCAACACCGGCATCGCAACCCGTGGCAACACGGTTGCGTTCGGTGATTTCGGTCTCAAGTGCACGGACCGCGGCCGCCTGACGGCTCGCCAGATCGAGGCTGCACGTCGTGCAATCTCCCGCCACGTCAAGCGTGGTGGCCGTATCTGGATCCGCGTGTTCCCCGACAAGCCGATCTCGACCAAGCCTGCCGAAGTCCGTATGGGTAACGGTAAGGGCAACCCCGAGTACTACGTGGCTGAAATTCAGCCCGGCAAAGTGGTATTCGAGATCCTGGGTGTGCCGGAAGAACTGGCCCGCGAAGCGTTCCGCCTGGCTGCCGCCAAGCTGCCGCTGCGCACCACGTTCGTTGCTCGCCAACTTGGCGCTTAATCAGGAGAGATCGATATGACGAAAGCTGCTGAATTGCGCCAAAAGGATGTTGCTGGCCTCGAAGCTGAAATCAAGTCCCTGCAGAAGGCCCACTTCGGCCTGCGCATGCAGAAGGCTACGCAACAGCTGGGTAACACGGCAACGCTCAAGGCTACCCGCCGCGACGTGGCCCGTGCCAAGACCATTCTTGCTGAAAAGCAAGCCGCCAAGTAACTAAGGAGCCGACATGACGGAAGAGAAAAAGTCCCTCAAGCGCACCTTGATTGGCAAGGTGGTCAGCGACAAGCGTGCCAAGACGGTGACGGTGCTCGTCGAGCGCCGTGTGAAGCACCCGATCTACGGCAAGATCGTGATCAAGTCCAGCAAGTACCACGCTCACGACGAGCAAGGTGAGTACAAGCTGGGCGACACGGTGGAAATCACCGAGAGCCGTCCGCTCTCGAAGACCAAGAACTGGGTTGTGACCAACCTGGTGCAAAAGGCTGCCCTGGTCTAAGCCTATTCAGGCTGTTGCCACTGCAACCCCGAAAACGACCCACAATGCGTGGGTCGTTTTTTTATGGCCGTTTGCCGCATGGCACGACGGCCGCCATCCGCCCTCGTGGCACTGAAACAAGGAGAACATGATGATCAAAGTTGGTGACGCACTGCCCGCGGCAAGCCTGAGCGAATTCGTAGCCGTGGAAGGCAACGGCTGCAGCCTGGGCCCGAACGCCTTCGACGTGGCCAAGGAAGCTGCCGGCAAGACCGTGGCCGTGTTCGCCGTGCCCGGCGCCTTCACGCCCACCTGCTCGGCCAAGCACCTGCCCGGTTTCGTCGAGAAGGCCGCCGAGTTCAAGGCCGCTGGTGTGGACGAGATCTGGTGCCTGTCGGTGAACGACGCCTTCGTGATGGGCGCCTGGGGCCAGGACCAGAAGACCGAAGGCAAGGTGCGCATGATCGGCGACGGCGACGCCGTGTTCGCCAAGGCCACCGGCCTGACGCTGGACCTGAACGGCAAGGGCCTGGGCCTGCGCAGCAACCGCTATTCCATGCTGGTCAAGGACGGCAAGGTGGTGCAGCTGAACGTCGAAGGCCCCGGCAAGTTCGAGGTCAGCGATGCCGACACGCTGCTGAAGCAAGCCAAGGCCTGATCCTTTCTCTCGCCTCCAGCAAAAAGGGCCCGCAGATCTGCGGGCCCTTTTTTGATTTCAAAAATAATAGCTGTTGGCGCTTGCTATATGGCGTTTCTCAATACATTTGTATTTGGATTGCCTATGCAGCAAGCGCGAGCAGCTCTCTTTTTTATTTGTTGCGGAAGCTGTCGTGGCAGCTCTTGCAGCTCGATGCCGCGGGGCCGAAGGCGGCCTTGAGGTTGTCCAGGTTGTTGGTCTTGGCGGCGGCGGCCAGCTTCACGGTCTCGGCCTGCATCTTCTCGGCCAGGTCCTTGAACTTGGCCTGCTCCTTCCAGATCTCGGGCTTGGCCTTGCCGCCCTCGTGCGCGGCCTCGAAGCCGGCCCAGGGCAGCTTGGCCATGTCGGCGACGATCTCTGCATTGGCCTCGGCAGCCTTGCCGTCAAACGGGATCTTGCCGTTGGCCATCGCGCCCAGGCGGCCGAAGTGCTGGCCCATGACGAACAGCGCCGACTGGCGGTACTTCACGGCGTCTTCGGCCTTGGCGAACTGCGCAGAGGCGGGGGCGGCGAAGCCGGCCAGGGCGGTTGCCAGCGCGAGGCTGGTCCAGAGCGCTTTTTTCGGGGTCATGCAAAATCCTTCGTCGTGGGCTGTATGGAGTTTTCGGCCAGGACGGCGGCCCTGGCGCACAATGCAGGGCATTGCGCATTGGCTTTGTAACATATCCAGGTGGGGACACCTATGACGACTTCTTATCGTGTTCGCGTATGGGATCTGCCGACCCGGCTGTTCCACTGGGCCCTGGTGCTGTGCTTCCTGGGCTCGTTCATCAGCGGCCAGATCGGCGGCAATGCCATGGTCTGGCACTTCCGCAGCGGCTATACGATCGCGGCGCTGCTGCTGTTCCGCTTTGTCTGGGGGCTGGTGGGCGGCTACTGGTCGCGTTTCGGGCAGTTTGCGCTCGGGCCGGGCAAGGTGTTGGCCTATATGCGGGGGCGGGGCGAGAACCTGCACGACGTGGGCCACAGCCCCATGGGCGCCTGGGCGGTGGTGGCGATGCTGCTGCTGCTGGGCCTGCAGGTGGTGTCCGGCCTGATGAGCGACGACGAGATCGCCTTTGCCGGGCCGCTGACGCGCTTCGTGTCCGGCGAGGTCGTGGGCCAGGCCACCAGCTACCACAAGGCCGTGGGGCAGTACCTGCTGCTGGGCATGATCGCGCTGCACCTGCTGGCCATCGTGTTCTACATCATCCGGCTGCGCAAGACCGTGCTGCGGCCCATGTTCCACGGCCACAAGGAGCTGGCCCAGCATGTGGAGCACTCCACCGACACCGCGGTGACCCGCCTGCTCGCGCTGCTGGTGCTGGGCGCCTGCGCCGGTTTCGTGTGGTGGATTTCCGGCCTGGGTTAGCTATTGAAAATGGAGCTGTCAGCGCTGATGGATAAAGCGCTGAAGCCCAATTTATATCTTGACGTCGGCCTTCAGGTAGTGGGTGCCGACGATGGGGTTGTGGTAATAGGGCGGGATCTCCTCGAAGCCCGCGTCGGCGTAGAGGGCGCGCGCCGATTCCATCGAGTCCAGCGTGTCCAGCAGCATGCAGTCGTAGCCCAGGCGGGCGGCCGCGCCCATCGTGGCGTCCACCAGCAGGCGGCCGAGCCCGAAGCCGCGGAAGGCCTTGCGCACATACAGGCGCTTCATCTCGCAGGCATTGGCGTAGTCCACGTCGTCGATGGGGCGCAGCGCGCAGCAGCCGGCCACCGAGCCATCGACGATGGCCAGGAACAGCTCGCCGCGCGGCGGCGCATAGTCGCCGGGCAGGCCGGCCAGTTCTTCGCCAAAGCCCTGGAAGTCCAGGTCGATCTGCAGGCTGTCGGCGTATTCCTGGAAGATCTCGCGCGTCAGTACGAGCTGTTCGGCGGTGGTCGGGGTGATGAGCGTGACCGCGGGCGTGTCCACTGTTCCGTTGGCAGAGTTGATCTGGAGCCGAGTGTAGCGCTCAGGCCTCGGCGAGCAGTTTTTCGATCAGCCGGTGCAGCTCGTCGAAGTTGGGCGCGCCGATGTAGCTCTTCACGATCTGGCCGCGCTTGTTGACGATGTAGGTCGTGGGGGTGAGCTGCACGTCGCCCCAGGCCTTGGCCACGCTGCCGGTGTTGTCGATCGCCACCTTGAACGGCAGCTTGCGGGTCTCGGCGTAGTTCACCACGTAGCTGGGCGGGTCGTAGCTCATGGCCACGGCCATGGTGTCGAAGCCCTTGGACTGGTACTTGTTGTAGGTGGCGATGATCTCGGGCATCTCCGCCACGCAAGTGGTGCAGCTGGTGGCCCAGAAGTTCACCAGCGTGACCTTGCCCTGCATGTCGGCCGTGGTCTTGGACGAGCCGTCCAGCAGCACGAAGGTGCTTTGCGGCGCCGGCGACTGGCCTGTGCCCAGGTAGACATAGGCGCCCACGCCCAGCGCGGCCGCGACGGCCACGCCTGCCAGGAGGGATTTTGCGGTTTTGGATGCCATGGCGGGTATTGGTGAGGGAGTCCAGTGTAGCTAGAGTCGCCGACCCGGGAGAAGTTCAAGGGTATGGCGATAATCGGCCGATGTTCCGTTCTCTCTCGCATGCGGCCGGCATGGCCGCCGCCGGGCTCGCGCTGGTCGCCTGCAGCCCCAGCCTCAACTGGCGCAGCATGCCGCTCGATGGCGCGCCGGTCACAGCCACCTTTCCCTGCAAGCCCGACCACGCCATGCGCAGCGTGGACTGGGGCCAGGGCCCGGTCAGCCTGGCCATGGCCGGCTGCGAGGCGGACGGTGCGACCTTTGCCGTCTCGCACATGCCCGTGGCGCAGCCGGCCCAGGCCTCCGCGGTGCTGCAGCGCTGGCAGGAGGCGCTGCAAAAGCAATTGCACCTTGAGGGCTCGCCGCCCGCGGGCACGCCTTTCGCCGTGCCCGGCGTGATGGGCCTGCCGCAGTCGCAGCGCGTGCAATGGCAGGGCCGTGACGACAGCGGCCAGCCGGTGTCGGTGGACGCGGTCTGGTTTGCGCGGCTCGAAGGCCCGCAGGCACGGGTCTACCACGCGGTGGTGCTGTCGCCGCGCCCGGTGGCGCAGGCCGCGCGCGACACCTTCCTGCAGGGTATGGTCATGCAGTAGCCGGCCGGGGCGAAAACGTGAACATGTTTCAAGGTGACAGCCTAGTGGTTTTCGTCTATGTTGCAGTGCCGCATAAACGCTACACTTGGTCGGTAGCTATCCCGTTCGACCAGCCTCCATGAACAACCGGATTTTCCTGATCGCCCACGCTCCGCTGGCACATGCCCTGCGCGAGTGCGCGCGGCACGTGTTTCCGGACTGCGCGGCGCAGGTGCTGACGCTGGACGTCGTGGCCGATGCCGATCCGGCGGCCAGCCTCGCCGAGGCCCGTGCGCTGCTGGCCGAGGCGGGAGATGCGCCGGTGCTGCTGCTCACCGACGTGTTCGGCGCCACGCCGCACAATGTGGCGCAGGAGCTGGCCAAGCGGCCGGATACGCGCCTGGTCACGGGCGTGAACCTCCCGATGCTGCTGCGCAGCATCTGCTACGGGCAGGAGCCGCTGGAGGCCCTGGCCGCCCGCGCCGTGGCCGGCGGCACCCAGGGCATCCTGCAGGTGACCTCCGCCACTCCCCAAAACCAGAACACAAGGCACCATGATCCAGACCAACGTGACCATCAGCAATAAGCTGGGACTGCATGCCCGCGCCTCTGCCAAGCTGACCAAGCTGGCCGGCAGCTTCCCCTGCGACGTGTGGATCTCCCGGGGCGAGCGCCGCGTCAACGCCAAGAGCATCATGGGCGTCATGATGCTGGCCGCCGGCATGGGCACCGAGGTGGTGGTGGAGACCGACGGCGAGCAGGAGCAGGCCGCCATGGACGGGCTGCTGGCCTTGATCAATGACAAGTTCGGCGAAGGTGAATAGCGCGCACGGCGGGCGCTGATCCGCTACAGTAGCGAGGCCGCCCGTGTGCGGCCTTTGTTGTGCATCGCAGGATACCGTCATGACCTTTGCCATCCATGGACTCGCCGTTGCGCGGGGCATCGCCATTGGGCGTGCCGTGCTGGCGGCATCGAGTCATCTGGAGGTGGTGCACTACTTCATCGAGCCCGACCAGGTGGCGCTGGAGATGGAGCGGGTGCGCACCGGGCGCATGGCCGTCATCGAGGAGTTGCAGCGCCTGCGCAGCGGCATGGGCGCGGACTCGCCGCACGAGCTGGCGCCGCTCCTCGATGTGCACCTGATGCTGGTGCAGGACGACATGCTCAGCAGCGGCGTGCGCCACTGGATCTCCGAACGCCTCTACAACGCCGAATGGGCGCTGACCGCCCAGCTCGAGGTGCTGTGCCACCAGTTCGACGAGATGGAGGACGAATACCTGCGCGAGCGCAAGAACGACCTGCAGCAGGTGGTGGAGCGCATCCTGCGCCACATGCGCGGCGTGGCCAGCCCGGTGACGGCGCCGGCGCCATCCCCCGGCAAGGCGCAGCAGGACTGGGTGGGCGACGAGCGCGAGGCACCGATGGTGCTGATCGCCCACGACCTGTCGCCCGCCGACATGCTGCAGTTCAAGCAAAGCGTGTTCGCCGGCTTCGTCACGGCGGTGGGCGGCAAGACCTCGCACACCGCGATCGTGGCGCGCAGCATGGACATTCCCGCCGTGGTGGGCGCACGCAGCGCCAGCCAGCTGGTGCGGCCCGACGACCTGGTCATCATCGATGGCGACGCGGGCGAGGTGATCGTCAATCCCTCGCCCATCATGCTGGAGGAATACCGCTTCCGCCAGCGCCAGCTCAAGCTCGAGCGCGAGCGCCTCTCGCGGCTGCGCGACACGCCGGCGCTCACGCTCGACGGCGAGCGCATTGAGCTGCTGGCCAACATCGAGCAGCCCGGCGACATCCCCGCTGCGGTGCGCGCCGGCGCGGTGGGCGTGGGGCTGTTCCGTACCGAGTTCCTGTTCATGGGGCGCGGAGGCAGGATACCGGGCGAGGACGAGCAGTACGCCGCCTATGCCGAGGTGGTGCAGGGCATGCAGGGCATGCCGGTGACCCTGCGCACCGTCGATGTCGGCGCCGACAAGCCGCTCGACAAGACCAAGGAAACCACGCTCAACCCGGCGCTCGGCCTGCGCGCGATCCGCTGGAGCCTGTCCGATCCGCAGATGTTCCGCGCCCAGCTGCGCGCCATGCTGCGCGCGGCGGCCCACGGGCCGGTGCTGATCCTGTTCCCCATGGTGGCGCACCTGAGCGAGATCCGGCAGATCCTGGCCCAGGTGGAGCTGGCATCGCAGGAGCTGCGCGACCGCGGCGTGGTCCAGGGCACCGTCAAGCTGGGGGCGATGATCGAGGTGCCGGCCGCGGCCATCATGGTGCGCAGCTTCCTGCAGTATTTCGATTTCCTGTCGATCGGCACCAACGACCTGATCCAGTACACGCTGGCCATCGACCGCGCCGACGAGGCCGTGGCCGACTGGTACGACCCGCTGCACCCGGCGGTGCTGCGCCTGATTGCCGATGTGATCGCCGCCTGCAACGAGGCCGGCAAGAAGATCAGCATCTGCGGCGAGATGGCCGGCGATCCGGCGATGACCAACCTGCTGCTGGGCCTGGGCCTGCGCAGCTTCTCGATGCAGCCCGCGGGCATCCTGCCGATCAAGCAGCACATGCTGCAGGCCAACACGCAGCCGCTGGTAACCTGGGCCCAGCGGGTACTGCAGGCCGAGGACCCGCAGGCCTGCATGGACGAGCATGCGCCGGGGTGACTGCGCGGGCCGGGTGAAATAATTGCTATAAAAAAATGAGCTTCTCGCGCAGATGCGGCCTGCGCTGGAAGCTCATTTGGCTTGGATTCGTGCGCGCTCAGTGCATGATCACGGGCTGCTGGGCCAGGCCGGTGTAGCGGTCCAGGGCGGCCTCCACCTCTTCTTCGGTGGGGGCGTTGGCCTGCCAGGCCTGCAGCTGCTGCTGGAAGATCTCGGCCCATACGCCGTCCAGGTACAGCTCCTTGCCGCTGCGCTTGTCCACGATCTCGAAGCCCTGGCGCAACAGCGTGCGCACGGGCTCCGTCACGGGCGGCTGGATGGTGGCGCCGTCTGCAGACAAGGGGACTTCGGGCATGAGGTGCAGCACCGCGAAAGAATCCGAGTCGTAAATCATTTGCATGGCAAACCTCCTTTGCTTCGCAGGTGGTGGCGCCGCCTGGGTTTGCAAGAAGCGCCACAAGCTCTTTGTAGCAGCTTTTGCAGCCGGTTTTTCCCAAATCGGCGGGCTTTCCTGTTCTTAACGCGCCAGCGCGCCAAAAAACCGACAGATTCTGCCCTCAAGGCAGTTTGTTGACGGATTGCAGCGATAGGTCGGCGAAATCGCCATCCGGCTGCGACAGATGGATGCGCACCGGCAGGTAGTGCAGGTCGGGCGCCAGCCAGAGCTGGGCCTTCTGGTCGTCGCCGGGCTGCGGCTGGCGCGTGAGCCGGATGGTCTCGCGCCGGCCCGCGGGCAAGTCCAGCGTTTCGGGGCCGTCCACCACCAGGGTCCAGACCGATGCGCGGCTGGCGCTCACGATGTTGATGCTGATAGCCGTGCCGGGCGGGTAGCGCTCGGGCGCGGCCGCGAACATGGCGGCGAGCTGGATGAAGATGGACAGCCGGTCCTGCACGCCCGGCGTGACCGCACTGTCGGGGTTGCCGTTGCTGAAGGCCACGCGGCCCGGCCCGGCATCGAACTGCGCCACGCGCTCGCGGCGCGCCTGGTCGCCGAAGCGCTGCGGCACCAGGCCGTTGAGGTCGATGCGGCCGGTGCTGGTCTGCGCGCGCGAGCCGATCAGGAAGGCCGACACCTCCTGGCGCGCCTGGTACTGCTTGCCGTCGGTCTTCCACTGCAGCGAGGCGCTGGCCGAATAGTTGAAGCGCTTGGCCGAGCCCTTGGCCTCGAATTTCAGCTCCAGGGGCGGCGGCACCTGGGCGGCGGGCAGGGCGCCGGTGTAGCCGGCGCTGCCGATGCCTATCGGAGCGGCGTCGCCGGGGGATTCGGCTGCGGGTGGCGCCGGGGGCGGGGCGGGTGCCTCCGTGGCAGCGCTGTCGGGCTCAGGCGCGGGGGCGCTACCCTGCGGCGGTGTGGCGGCATCGGCGGGCGCATCCGCGCCGCCGAGCAGGTCGTCCAGGCTGGCGCCGGGCGGCTCCTTGCGGATGGCCGGGCCGATGGTGGCGGCGGATGCTGGCGCGGGGCTGGCCGTGGCCGGCTGCGGCTCGGTGGGCGGTGGCACCTGGGGTGGGCGCGGCGGCTTGGGCCGCGGAGCGGGAACTGGCCGGGGCACGGGTGCCGCGGCGGGTGCCGGCGCAGGCGCCGGAGGATTGATGCTGCGGGTGCTGAAGCGCAGGTCCTCGGGTGCAGGGGCCGCCCGCGGCCGCATCCAGGCTGGCAGGTCCGGCGACAGCAGCGCGATCGCATGCGCCGCCAGCACGGCGGCCGTCAGCGGGTACAGCAAGCGGGAGCGCATGGGGGGAAAGTGTAGGCAGAGCCGATAAAGCCGGGGTAAACCGGGGGAAAGCCGGATTTAGCGCTGCGCCCGGCCGTCGAAGCCCACGTCATGCGACAGCTGCGCCGCCACGGCCTGCAGGGCCCGGTCCACGGCGCCGCCCCAGTGCGGATCGAAGCTGGCGATCGTGCCCAGCGTGGTGATGGCCAGCGCCACATGGCCGCGGGCATCGAACACCGGTGCGCAGAAGGCCACCACGCTGGGCAGCAGGGTGTCTACCACGCGGGCCGAGCCGCGTTCGCGCACCTCGGCGAACAGCGCCTCGGCGGCCTCGGGCGTCTGCGGTAGGTCGTCGCGCTGGTTGCTGCGGGCCAGTTCCAGCTCCGACTGCAGCAGCGGGGCCGTGCGCCCGGCCGGCAGCCAGGCGCCGAAGCAGCGTCCGGTGGCGGACGACAGCAGCGGCATCACATCGCCCAGGCGCAGGTGGCCGGTGGTGCCCTGCGGCGGCTCCTCCCAATGCACGATGGTGGCGCCGCGGTTGCCCCACACGGCCAGCGCGACCGTGTGGTTCAGCTGCGCCAGCATCTCGGGCAGGCGTTCGCGCGCCAGCCGTACCGGGTCGCTGCGGCGCAGCGCGGCCAGGCCCAGCTGCAGCGCCATCGGGCCCAGGTCGTAGCGGGCGGTGGCGGCATCCTGCACCACCAGGCCGCTGCGCTGGTAGCTCACCAGGTAGCGGTGGGCCTTGGCGGCCGGCATGTGCGCGGCCGCCGCCAGGTCCTTGAGCATCAAGGGCCCCGGCGCGTCGGCGAGCGCCTGCAGCAGGGCAAAGCCCACTTCCACCGATTGAATGCCCGTGCGTTCCTTGTCCATCGCTTGATTTTCCGGTATTATCGATTTCGTTTAGGTAAATTGATTTCTTATAGTTTAATCTCAACCGGGCGATGCGGTGCCGACAGCCACCGCGTTCTGGCACGATAAGGGCTTGTGTTCCAACGAAAGCAATGCGCCATGAAGCTTGCAACCTATAAAGACGGCTCCCGTGACGGGCAACTGATCGTTGTCTCGCGGGATCTGCGCACCGCCCACTACGCCACCGGCATCGCCCACCGCCTGCAGCAGGTGCTGGACGACTGGGGCTTTCTCGCCCCGCAGCTGCAGGACGTGTACGACGCGCTGAACGCCGGCCGCGCCCGCCACGTCTTCGACTTCAACCCCGAGCAGTGCATGGCGCCGCTGCCGCGCGCCTACCAGTGGCTGAACGGCACCGCCTACCCCAGCCATGCCGAGCTGACGCAGCGCGCGCTGGGCCTGGAGCCCGTGGCGCCCGGCCTCTCGCCCGCCATGTACCAGGGCAGCGGCGACGACTTCCTGGGGCCTTGCGACGATGTCGCGGTGCTGAGCGATGCCATGGGCGTGGACTTCGGCGCCGGCCTCGCGGTGGTGACGGCCGACGTGCGGCTGGGCACCAGCCCCGAGGACGCGCTGGACGCCGTGCGCCTGCTGACCGTGGTGGACCGCATCAGCCTGCGCCAGCTGGCGCAGGCTGAGCTGGACAAGCAATGCGGCTGGGTGCAGAGCAAGCCCGCCACCGCGTTCGCGCCGGTGGCCGTCACGCTGGACGAAGTGGGCGAGGCCTGGCGCCATGGGCGCGTGCATCTCACGCTGCAGACCTCGTGGAACGGCCGCAAGGTCGGCATGTGCGATGCCGGCGCCGACATGGGCTTCCACTTCGGCCAATTGATCGCCCACGCGGCCGCCACGCGCCACCTGCGCGCCGGCACGGTGGTGGGCTGCGGCACGGTGGCCAATGCGGTGGTGGACAAGAAGGGCAACCTGGACTGGCCCAAGGGCTACGGCTGCATCGCCGACAAGCGCGGCATGGAGATCCTGCAGAACGGCGAGGCCAAGACGGACTACCTGCAGCTGGGCGACAGCGTGCGCATCGACATGAAGGGCAAGGATGGCGCCAGCCTGTGTGGCGCCATCGACCACAACCTCGTCAGCGTGCAGGAAGTGCGCACGCGGCGCACCCGGGTGGCGGCCGCGGCAGCAGCGGCAGAGCCGGCAGCCGAAGCGGAGCCGGTGTGATGCAAAAGCAGGCGCTGCTAGGCCGGAGTCGCCGACGCGCAGTTGCGCGCGTGCTCCAGCAGCCGGTCCAGCATCTGGCTGAACAGTGCCTGCTCTTCGGCGCTCAGCGCCGACACCATCTCGCGGTTGCGCCGCTCGATCACGGCCATCAGCCGCAGCCACAGGTCGCGGCCGGTGGGCGTCAGCGTCAGCACCACGCTGCGGCCGTCGACATCGCTGGTCTGCTTGAGCACCAGCGCGCGCTCGACCAGCGACTGCGTGGAGCGGCTGGCCTGGGCCTTGTTCAGGTTGGTGTACATGGCCAGGTCGTTGACGGACAGCGGGTAGAAGGCGCCGATGGCGGCCAGACATCGGCCTTCGCTGATGGGGATGCCCACCTCGTGCTCGTAGGCCCATTGGCTCACCCGGTCGGTGACCTTGGCCAGCGCATGCAGGCGATGCGTGAACGTGCGATCCAGCACGGGCGCGGCGGAGGGGGTTGTCGTGTTCATTGGAGTTCCCCGCAATGTCAACGAACACCAATATGCCACGGACCACGCCCGCATGGATCGAGATTTCTCCCGCCACCCCCGCAAAGGCGGGGTGCTTGCGGGAAAGCACTTAGGACCGAGAACCTCTGAGGAGATGAGCACCATGACCACCACTTCCGCCGCCCGGTCGTACCTGACCGGCTTTGCCAATGAATGGGCCACCGAGGCCATCGCGGGCGCGCTGCCCGTGGGGCGCAATTCGCCCCAGGTCGCGCCGCTGGGCCTGTATGCCGAGCAGCTGTCGGGCACGGCCTTCACCGCGCCGCGCCACAGCAACCGCCGCTCGTGGCTGTACCGCATCCGCCCCGGCGCCATGCACGAGCCCTTCGGGCCGCTGGAGCTGCCGCGCTGGAAGAGCCACGCGACCGGCGGCTTCGACGAAGTGCCCACGCCGCCCAACCAGCTGCGCTGGGACCCGCTGCCGCTGCCCGCCGAGCCGGTGGACTTCATCGAAGGCATGGTCAGCATGGCCGGCAACGCCAGCTGCGGCATCCACCTGTATGCGGCCAACCGCAGCATGCAGGGCCGCTACTTCTACAACGCCGACGGCGAGCTGCTGATCGTGCCGCAGCAGGGCCGGCTCACGATCGCCACCGAACTCGGCACGTTGGACGTGGAGCCGCAGGAAATCGCCGTGGTGCCGCGCGGCGTGCGCTTCGCGGTGCAACTGCCCGATGGCGAGGCGCGCGGCTACGTGTGCGAGAACTACGGCGAACTGCTCAAGCTGCCCGACCTGGGCGTTATCGGCTCCAACGGCCTGGCCAACCCGCGCGACTTCCAGACGCCGGTGGCCGCCTACGAGGACGTCGAGGGCGACTTCGAGCTGGTGGCCAAGCTGCGCGGCCATTTCTGGACGGCGCGCATCGGCCATTCGCCGCTCGACGTGGTGGCCTGGCACGGCAACTACGCCCCGTACAAGTACGACCTGCGCCGCTTCAACACCATCGGCTCGATCAGCTACGACCATCCCGATCCGTCGATCTTCCTCGTGCTGCAGTCGCCCAGCGCGCTGCCGGGCGTGGACACGCTGGACTTCGTGATCTTCCCGCCGCGCGTGCTGGCCATGCAGGACACCTTCCGTCCGCCATGGTTCCACCGCAACTTCGCCAGCGAGTTCATGGGCCTGATCCATGGCGCCTACGACGCCAAGGCCGAGGGCTTCGTGCCCGGAGGCGCCTCGCTGCACAACTGCATGAGCGGCCACGGCCCCGACGCCGACACCTTCGCCAAGGCCAGCGCCGCCGACACCACCAAGCCGCACTACGTCACCGACACCATGGCCTTCATGTTCGAGACGCCCGAGGTCATCCAGCCCACGCGTCATGCGCTGGAGACCGTGCAGCTGCAGCACGAGTACTATCGCTGCTGGCAAGGCCTGAAGAAGCATTTCAACCCCGGCGGCCAGTGATGGTGCGCGATTATTACTATTAAATTAATAGCTGCTAGCGCTCATGGATAGGGCGCTGGCGGCCAATTTGACTGGAAAAAGCATGACAGCTCTGAACGAAACCCACGACGCCAGCCTGCAAAGCTGGGTGGCCAGCGCCCAGCAGGCCGGCACCGACTTCCCGTTGCAGAACCTGCCCTTCGGCAGCTTCCGCCGCCAGGGCAGCGGCGAGGCCTTCCGCGGCGGCGTGGCCATCGGCGACCAGATCCTCGACCTGGCCGCGCTTGCCGCCACCGGCACGCTGCAGGGCGATGCCGCCGCTGCCGCCCAGGCCGGCGCCGCGCCCAAACTCAACGCGCTGATGGCGCTGGGCCCCCAGGCCTGGAGCGCACTGCGCCTGGCGCTGTCGCGCGGCCTGCGCACGGGCGCGGCCGAGCAGGCAGCCTGGCAGGCCTGCCTGGTGCCGCAGGCCGAGGCCGAATACGCCGTGCCGGCGCAGATCGGCGACTACACCGACTTCTACACCTCCATCCACCACGCCACCAACATCGGCAAGCAGTTCCGCCCGGACAACCCGCTGCTGCCCAACTACCAGTGGGTGCCGATCGGCTACCACGGCCGCTCGTCCAGCATCGTCATCTCGGGCCAGGCCTTCAAGCGCCCCGTGGGCCAGACCAAGGCGCCCGACGCCGCCGCGCCGAGCCTCGGCCCCTGCAAGCGCCTGGACATCGAGCTGGAGCTGGGCGTGTTCATCGGCACCGGCAACGCGCTGGGCGAGCCGGTGGCCATGGCGGACGCCGAAGACCACGTGTTCGGCATCTGCCTGCTCAACGACTGGTCGGCGCGCGATATCCAGGCCTGGGAATACCAGCCGCTCGGCCCCTTCCTGTCGAAGAACTTCGCCTCCACCGTCTCGCCGTGGATCGTGACGCTCGAGGCGCTGGCGCCGTACCGCACCGCCTTCGCGCACCCGGCCGCCGACCCGCAGCCGCTGCCCTACCTGCAAAGCACCGCCAACAGCGCCGAAGGCGCGTTCGACATCCAACTCGCCTTCGACCTGCAGACGCCCCGCATGCGCGCGGCCGGCCAGGGCTACGCCACCGTGGCGCAGACCAGCTACCGCCACGCCTACTGGACGGTGGCGCAGATGGTGGCGCACCACACGGTCAACGGCTGCAACCTGCAGCCCGGCGACTTCATGGGCTCGGGCACCCTGTCCGGCCCCACGCTGGACCAGGCTTGCGCGCTGATCGAGTTGACCTTGGGGGGCAAGAAGCCGGTTGAATTACCGGATGGCGAACAGCGCACCTACCTGGAAGACGGCGACTCGGTGGTGCTGCGCGGCTGGTGCGAAAAGCCCGGCTTTGCACGTCTCGGCTTCGGCATCTGCGAGGGAACGGTGCTGCCGGCGCGCACCCTGAACTAGGGACAAGGCGTTAGAAAAGCAACAACATTCCGCAGGATTCAACAAAATGCTGCGGGATCAGATACAATCGATGCGCCGAAAGGCAAAAACCTCCAGCGATTAGAAAAGTTGAGTCACCAAGCGCGATGTCTACGACATCGCGCTTTTTTTGTCTGGAGCCGTGTCGCCATGTAAATTCCGGCTGGCCGCCGTTTAGCAGGACGGCAGCTTGGAGAATTCCTCGGCCAGGTGGTCGATCAGCGAGCGCACCGCCGGCAGCATGCCCCGGCGCGACGGGAAGACCACATGCACCGCGTCCTTGCGCGGCAGCCAATCCGGCAGCAACTGCACCAGCCGCCCCGACAGCACCTGCTCGTGCACCATGATGCTGGGCAACAGCACCGCCCCCACGCCGGCCAGCGCCGCGCTGCGCAGCGCCATGATGTCGGTGGTCACCAGCCGGGGCTGGTGCGTGACGCTGAACTGCCCCTGGCTGGCATGGGTCAGTTGCCAGGCGAATGATTGCTCGGGCGTGCCGTGCCACAGCGTGGGCCAGGCGGCGATATCCTGCGGGGCCTGCGGCATGCCGTGCTGGCGCAGCAGCAGCGGGCTGGCGACCAGGTAGGTCGAATGCTCCTGCAGGATGCGCGTGGCCAGGTCGCTGTCGGCCAGCGGCAGCGGGCGCACGCGGATGGCCAGGTCCAGCCCTTCGGCGATCACGTCCACGCGGCGGTTGGTGGCTTCGAGCTGCACGGTCACCTCGGGATTGCGCACCAGGTAGTCGGTCAGCATGGACTCCACCAGCGTGTGCAGCAGCGCCACCGGGCAGCTCAGCCGCACCACGCCGCGCGGCTGGGCGCGCACGGTGTCGATGCTCATTTGCGCGGCCTCGGCCTCCACCAGCATGGCCTTGCAGTGCTGGTAGTAGGTCTGGCCCAGCTCGGTCACGGTGAAGCGCCGCGTCGAGCGCTGCACCAGCCGCACGCCCAGGCGCTCTTCGAGCAGCGCCAGGCGCCGGCTGAGTTTGGACTTGGGCATACCCAGCGCGCGGCCCGCGGGCGCGATGCCGCCATGGTCCACCACTTGCACGAAGTAGTACAGATCGTTCAGGTCCTGCTGCATGGAGAGGTCTTGGTTTTGTTGTTCAAAAAATGGAACGATGCATCAAGATTTTGCCGGCTACCGCGCCCAGTGTTCAATACCCATAATAGTTCCATGGCGGCTGAAGATGCCGCTCCAACCTTCAGGAGCTGGTGATGAAGAAAGTATTGCAAGTGCAGAGCGCCCCCCGGCAGCACTGGGTGGGCGATGGCTTTCCGGTGCGGTCCCTGTTTTCGTACCAGGACCACGGCAAGGAGCTGAGCCCGTTCCTGCTACTGGACTTCGCCGGGCCGCAGGAGTTCCCGCCCACCGTGGCTCCGCGTGGCGTCGGCCAGCATCCGCACCGCGGTTTCGAGACCGTGACCATCGTCTATGACGGCGAGGTGGCGCACCGCGACTCGACCGGCCAGGGTGGGGTGATCGGCCCCGGCGACGTGCAGTGGATGACGGCGGGCGCCGGCATCCTGCACGAGGAGTTCCATTCGCCCGCCTTCACCGAGCAGGGCGGCCTGCTGAAGATGGTGCAGCTGTGGGTGAACCTGCCGGCCAAGGACAAGATGGCGCCCGCCGGCTACCAGGCCATCACCAATGGCCAGATCCCGGTGGTGGATCTGCCCGGCGGTGCCGGCGTGGCGCGGTTGATCGCCGGCAGCTATGGCGGCCAGACCGGGCCGGCCCGCACCTTCACGCCGATGAACGTGTGGGACCTGCGCATCCGCGCCGGCCAGACGGCCCGCCTGGAGCTGCCCTCGGGCTGGAGCACGGCGCTGGTGGTGCTGGACGGCACGGTGCAGGTCGGTGGCAGTGCCATGGCCCGCGAGTCGCAGCTGGTGGTGCTGGATGCCGAAGGTACCTCGGTGGAGATCGAGGCCAACAACGACGCCACCGTGCTGTTGCTGAGCGGCGAGCCCATCGCCGAGCCCATCGTGGGCTACGGGCCGTTCGTCATGAACACGCAGCAGCAGATCGTGGATGCGGTGAATGACTTCAACAGCGGCAAGTTCGGGCGCATGGGCGCTGCTTGATGCAGAAAAAAAGCCGCCCCCCCGGGAGCGGCTTTTTTTCTGGGTGCAGATGCTCAGGTGCGGGCCGGCTGCATTTGCGCCGGGGCCCGTGTGCGGGCCTGGTCCTTGCCGATCAGGGCCGCGCACCAGGCGGAAACCATGCCGGCAAACAGCACATAGGCGCAGATCAGCCAGGGCTGGCCGCCATTGGCCTTGAGCAGCGCCGTAGCGATGAGGGGCGTGATGCCGGAGGCGAAGATGCCCGAGAACTGGTAGACGAACGAGATCCCGGTGTAGCGCACCTTGGCGTCGAACAGGTCGCAGAACAGCGCGGCCTCCGGCGCATAGACCATCGCGTAGAGGATGCCGAACGGCACGATGGTCGCTATCCAGATCAGCAGCATGTTGCCGTTGCTGGTGCTCATCAGCCAGAACGCGGGGAAGGAGACGAGGCCGGTCAGGATCGAGCCCCACAGGTACATGCGGGCACGGCCCATCTTGTCGGACAGCTTGCCGAAGATCGGGATGCTGAAGCACATCACGACGGCGGCCACCATCACGCCGATCAGCGCCTCGGAGCGCGAGATCTTCACCGTGTTGGTGAGGTAGGTGATCGAGAACACCCCGAAGATGTTGAAGAACACGCCGTCGATGTAGCGCGCGCCCATGCCCTTGACCACGTTGCCGGGAAAGCGCCGCAGCATGTCCATGAACGGGATCGCGGTCTCCGCATTGCGCGCCTTGATCGCGGCGAACTCGGGCGTCTCCTTCACGTGCAGGCGGATGAACATGCCCACGGCCACCATCAGGCCCGAGAGCAGGAAGGCGACGCGCCAGCCCCAGGCCATGAACTGCTCGTCGGTGAGCAGCCACGACAGCAGGCCGACCACGCCCGAGGCCATGAACAGGCCCAGCGCCAGGCCGATCTGCGGCAGCGAGGCGTAGAAGCCGCGCTTTTCCGGCGGCGCGTATTCATAGGCCATCAGCACGGCGCCGCCCCATTCGCCGCCCAGGCCTATGCCCTGCGCCACGCGCAGGAGCAGCAGCAGGATGGGCGCGCCGACGCCGATCTGTGCATAGGTGGGCACGAGGCCGATGAGGAAGGTGGCGACGCCCATGATCATCAGCGTCATCACCAGCATGCTCTTGCGGCCGATCTTGTCGCCAAAGTGGCCGAAGATCACGCCGCCCAGCGGGCGCGTCACGAAGCCGACCGCGAACGTGGTGTAGGCCAGCAGCGTGGAGATGAGCGGATCGTCGCTGGGAAAGTAGAGCTTGTTGAAGACGATGCCCGCCACCACGCCATACAGGAAGAAGTCGTACCACTCGATGGTGGCGCCGACGATGGCCGAGGTGACCACCTTGCGGATGACACGCGGGTCCGTGCCTGGGGAAGTGCTTGCCATTTCTTGGTCTCCGGTGAAGGCCACAGGGGAAAGCGGCGCATGCAGCGGCCCGTCCCTCGGATGTCGGGACGCGCGGAGCCGCGGCGGTCACTTTGCTGTCGCCGTTGCTGTTGCTCTTGGGAAATTCACCCGGGATGCATGTCCCGGTGCGGTGGCCGGCCTCAGGCCGCCGCAGTCTGCCTTGCGTCTTCGCGAATCATGTCGGCCGCCTTCTCGGCCATCATCACGACAGGCGCATTCGTATTGCCCGACACGAGTGTGGGCATGACAGAGCAATCCACGACGCGGATGCCCTTCACGCCATGCACACGCAGTCTCGGGTCGACCACGGCCATGGCGTCGCGGCCCATGCGGCAGGTGCCGCTGGGATGGAAAATCGTCGCGCCGTTGTTGCGGCAGAACTCCAGCAGCTCGTCATAGGACTGCGCCTCGCGCCCCGGCTTCACCTCGCGCTTGACATAGGGCGCCATCGCGCGCGATGCGGCGATGGCGCGCGCGGCGCGCACCGCCGCCACATTGGTGTCGCGGTCGAGCTGGGTGTCCAGATAGTGGGGCTGCATGCTGGGCGGCTGCAGCGGATCGCGCGAGCGGATACGCACATAGCCGCGCGACTCGGGCCGCAGCTGGCACACCGACATCGTGAAGCCCGAATACGGGTGCACCTTGCCGCCCGCCATGTCGGCCGACAGCGTGGCGACGTGGAACTGGATGTCGGGCGTCTGCGTGACGGGGCGACCCTCGGCATCGCGCAGCGCATGCATGAAGCAGCCGCCCTGGTTGATGCCCACGGCCAGCGGGCCCGAACGGTGCAGCAGCCACTCCAGTCCGAGCTTGGCCTGGCCGAACAGCGAATTGAGCTGGTCGTTGGTGGTGATGGGCTTGGTGCATTCGAAGCCCAGGCGGATCTGCAGGTGGTCCTGCAGGTTCTCGCCCACGCCGGGCAGCTCGTGGGCCACGGGCACGCCCAGATCCTCCAGTAGCTGGCGCGGGCCGATGCCCGAGAGCTGCAGCAGCTGCGGCGACTGGATGGCGCCGGCGCACAGAACCACCTCGCAACCAGCCATGGCCGACCGGTCCTGGCCGTGCTGCCGGTAGTGCACGCCCACCACGCGCTTGCCGCGCAGCGCCAGTGCCGTGGCCTGCGCGTCGGTCTCGATGTGCAGATTGGGGCGGCGCTTGGCGTCGGTGAGGTAGGCCTTGGCCGTGCTGCAGCGCAGGCCGTTGTGCGTGGTGAGCTGGTAGTAGCCCGCGCCTTCCTGCTGCGCACCGTTGAAGTCGTCGGTGCGCGGCACGCCGGATTCCTCGGCGCCGGCGATGAAGGCCTCGATCAGCTCGTGCTTGGCGCCGATGTCGGAGACCTGCAGCGGCCCGCGGCCGCCATGGAACGGGCTGTCGCCGCGCTCGTTGCCCTCGGACTTGATGAAGTAGGGCAGCACGTCGCGGAAGGCCCAGCCCTCGTTGCCCAGCGCGGCCCAGTGGTCGTAGTCCTCGGCCTGGCCGCGGATGTAGATCAGGCCGTTGATGGAGCTGGAGCCGCCCAGCGTCTTGCCGCGCGGCCAGTAGATGCGGCGGCCGTTCATGTTGGGATCGGGGTCGGTCTCGAACTTCCAGTTGTAGACCGGGCTCCACATCGTCTTGCCGTAGCCGATGGGCAGGTGGATCCAGGGCGAGCGGTCGGGCGGCCCCGCCTCCAGCAGCAACACCTGGTTGCGCGGGTCCTCGCTCAGCCGGGCCGCGAGCACACAGCCCGCCGAGCCGGCGCCGACCACGATGTAGTCGTAGGTTTTTGCACTGTCCGAAGCCATGGGTCTCCTTTTTTGTTCCGTTGAATGGAACTATTTGTTCCTTTTAATGGAACTTTATTCCAAATGCCGGGCCGTACAATGGGAAAAAACCCGTGGTACCAGACACACCTGGACCTATAGAACCATGACGATTCGCAAGCCGCTCGCCACCGCCAGGAGGGCCCATCCAGGCACTCCGGCGCCAGCCGATTCCGACACCAGCGGCGAGCCGGTTTCCGTCTCGGAGCGGGCGCTGTCCGTGCTGGATTTCGTCGCCGCATCGGGGCGCGTGGGCTTGATGGATGTGGCGGGAGCGCTCGGGCTGCCCAAGGCCACCGCTTCGCGCATGTGCAGCCAGCTGGAGGCGCAGCACTGGCTCAGCCGCGATGTGGCGGACCGCAGCTTCTCGCCAGGCCCGCGCCTGCTGAAGATGGCACTGGCCACGCTGGAGCGCGACCCGCGCCGCGAACTGCGCCACCAGGTGCTTGCCGAGCTGGTCGGGGAGATCGACGAGACCTGCAACCTCACCGTGCTCGACGGCCTGCAGGTGCGCTACCTCGACCGGGTGGAAACGCACTGGCCGCTGCGCACGCAGCTGGAGGCTGGTTCGCATGTGCCGCTGCACGCCACGGCCAGCGGCAAGATGTACCTGGCGCTGATGCCTGCCGACAAGCGCGCCACGGTGCTGCAGCACGCGCACTTTGCGCAGCTCACCGAATTCACGCTGACGCAGCCCGAGGCGCTCGAAAAAGCCTGTGCGCAGATCCGCATCGATGGCTATTCCGCCGACATCGAGGAATTCATGCTCGGTCTGATCGGCATGGCCGTGCCCATCCTGGACGACAAGGGCGAATGCCGCGCTACCATGGCCCTGCACGCACCCACGGCGCGCATGAAGCCCAAGGATGCGCTGGCCGCGTTGCCCGCGCTGCGCCGGGCGGCGGAGCGTGTGCGGCCGCTGCTGTTCTGACGCCGGCCCGCAGCCAGCCTGACGAACCCGAAAGACCAAGGAGACCCGCATGCGTCGCAATACCGTCTGCACCGCCGTGGCGCTGGCTATGGCCAGCCTGCTGTTCGCCTGTGGAGGCCGAGGCGGCCTGGGCGATCGGGAGCGGGGCGGCGAGCTGCTCAACCAGCCCGCCACGCCGCTGGCCGTGGTCACGAGCGAGCAGCTGGCGCAGACGCTGTCGGCCACGGACTCGGGCCGTGCGCTGCTGCAATTGGCCTCGAAGCCGCGCTGCGGCATCCGCTTCCACAAGATCGAGTACCGCACCGTGGGGGCGAAGGGCGAGGCCACGAATGCCACCGGCGCGCTGATGCTGCCGCAGGGCGACGATCCGGCCTGCCAGGGCGCCCGCCCCACGCTGCTGTATGCGCACGGCACCGCGGCCGACCGCAGCTTCGATATCTCCAACCCATTGAACAAGGCCAACCCTGGTGCGGGCGAAGGCATGATCCTGGCGGCCTTTTTCGCCGCGCAGGGCTACCGCGTGGTGGCGCCCAACTATGCCGGCTACGACCAGTCGCGCCTGGGCTACCACCCCTACCTGCATGCCGACCAGTCGGCCCGGGACATGCGCAATGCCCTGCGGGCCGCGCGCACCGCGATGGACCAGCTGGGCGAGGCTGCGGGCGGCGCACTGCTGCTCTCGGGCTATTCGCAGGGCGGCCATGTGGCCATGGCCACGCAGCGGGCGCTGCAGCAGGCGGGCGAGAAGGAGGTGGCGGCAGCGGCGCCGCTGTCCGGCCCGTATGCGCTGGCTGCGTTCGGCGATGCCATCTTCTCGGGCCGGGTGAACGCCGGCGCCACCGTGTTCACGCCGCTGGTCGTCGAGAGCTACCAGCGCGCCTACGGCAACCTCTACCAGGCGCCGGCACAGCTGTTTGCGGGCCGCTATGCGGACTCGGTGCCGGGCCTGCTGCCATCGGCCACGCCGGTGGCCACGCTGGTGCAGCAGGGCCGGCTGCCGGCCGCCGCGCTGTTCAGCACCGAGGCGCCAGCGCCGCAGTACCAGGCGCTGACGCCACCCACCACGCCGCCCGAGCTGGCGCCGCTGTTCGCGCGGGGCTTCGGCAGCGACCACCTGATCACCAATGCCGTGCGGCGGGCCTTCCTGGACGACCTGGCCCAGAACCCGGCCGCGCCGCAGAACCCGCTGCGCCAGGCGCTGGCGCGCAACGACCTGCGCAACTGGAAGCCCTCCAGCCCCGTGCTGCTGTGCGGTGGCGCGGGCGACCCGACGGTGTTCTACGGCACCAATACCACGGCCATGCTGGACTACTGGAAGGACCTGGGCTCGGGCCTCGTGACCGCGCTGGACCTGGAGGCCGCGGCCACCGGTGCGAACGATGCGTTTGCCGTCGAGAAAGCCGGCTTCCGGGCCACCAAGGCGCAGGCGCTGCAGTCCGGCGGCGCGGCTGGCGTGACCGCGGCCTACCACGGCGGCCTGGTGCCGCCGTTCTGCGTCTCGGCGGCGCGCAGGTTCTTCGCCGCCCATCTGTAGCCACCGCCGCGGCGGCCAAGAAAAATGGCTCCCCACGCTCCCCACTGCGTGTGGTCGCTGCCCCTCCAGGAGGGGCGCTTTTCATCTTGGGGCGGCCCGGCGATGAAAAAACCGCCTGTCGAGGCGGTTTTTTTGCGGCAACCCGAGGGTGCTTACCAGTTGGCCTTGATGCGGTTGTAGACGCGGTCGCCCACCACCACATGCGCTTCCGGCGTGTAGTTCAGCGGGTCGGCAAACACATAGGCCGACAGCGTGGCGCCGGGGATCAGCGTGCTGTCGTTGCACAGCAGCGAGTTGATCTGGTTCAGGCCGATGCCCAGGCCGTTGCTGGCATCGACCGAGGTGCAGACCGGCTCGGTGTTCTTGCTGAAACCGGAGCCTGGCGTGCCACCCAGTTCGCCGGAGATCGAGTTGAAGAAGCCCTGCAGGTCGACGAACAGCACCTTGGTACCGGAGTATTTGCCCACGGCCAGCTGCACGGTCTGGTTGAACTTGGTGACCGCGGCTTCCAGCACGTCGCTGGGCTTGGTGGTGGCGGTGGGGTAGATGTTGTTCAGCTGGGCGGCCCACAGCGAACGGCCCACGTTGGGCGACTGCGACACCAGCACGTGCGGCGCACCGGCATTCACCAGGCGGTCGACCTGGCCGGCCAGTTGCTCGGCCGCGGTCACCATGTCGGCGGTGAACTGCTCCTGCGTCTTGGTGCCTGCCAGGTACTCGTTCATGCCGGCGACGATATCGCTCTGGCCGCCGCCGATGAAGACGAAGTCGGTGGGGGTGAAGCCGCCGCCGGCCAGGTAGGCATCGACCTGCTGGGTGACGGAAGGCGCGTTGGTCACGCCGGTGGCGTCCGCCAGGCTCACGCGGGCATTGCCCCGGGCGTAGCCGGCGCCGCCGGCATTGGCCGCGGCCACGCTGATGCCGTAGCGGTCGGCCACTTCGGCGATCCAGTTGTTGATGCTGCCGTTGTTGACCGAATAGCGCGAGCCGGAAGGCCCCTGGCCCAGGTCGCTCACCGTGTCGCCGAAGCTGATGATGCGGGTGGGTGTCACCGAGTCCGCCGTCGAGCTGCCGCCGCAGGCCGCCAGCAGCGTGGCGGAGGCGCAGGCCGCGATTGCAAAGGTTCGGCGCATCCAGGTTGCTGCCATATTCATCTCCAGATCCATGAAAGTAGGTGGGTAGTGTAGCGACTGCCCGCGCGGCTTCTGGTAAACACGTGCATCCGGTGTCAAGCTGCCGCAGCGCGTTGCAACCGATCGTAAACCCCTTCCCAGTCGGGGCTGTCCGGCGGTGTCTCGATCCAGATGAGCTTGACGCCCAGGGCATCGAGGTCGCGCAGCGTGCCGAACAGCTCGCGGGCCGCGGCCAGCGCGTCGCCGGGCATGGTGCGCTGCACGATGTGGCGCGAGGCCGTGGTGAGCGGCGCGCGGTGGTACAGCGCGATGTGCCGGGCGTCCGGGCCCAGTACGTCCAGCGCCGACTGCAACTGCTTCGCATCCATCAGCCGCACCTTGGCATTGGGCGCATAGTGAGCCAAAAGTGTTCCCGAGGCACGCGGGGTATGCGCTGGCAGCTCTTCTTTCGAGAGCGGTCGCAGGCCGCAGGCGCGCTCGATGTCGGCGCGCGTGATCGCGCCGGGGCGCAGCAGCACGGGCACGCCGCGCGTGCAGTCGACGATGGTGCTTTCGATGCCCACGGCGCAGGCGCCGCCATCGAGCACCAGCAGGTCGTCGCCGAACTCGGCCGCCACGTGCTGCGCCGTGGTGGGGCTGACGCGACCGAACTTGTTGGCGCTGGGCGCCGAGACGCCCCAGACCGGCGGCGCGAGCCGTTGGCAGGCCGCCAGCACCGCGTGCGCCACCGGGTGCGCGGGGCAGCGCAGGCCGACGCTGTCCTGCCCGCCGGTCGAGGCCACGGCGGCCTGCGCGAGGCGCGGCAGGATGACGGTGAGCGGGCCGGGCCAGAAGGCATCGATCAGCTGCTGCGCGAACAGCGGCACCTCCTTGGCGTAGCGCGTGATGGCGGCGCTGTCGGCCACGTGCACGATCAGCGGGTGGTTGCTGGGGCGGCCCTTGGCGGCAAAGATCTGCGCCACGGCGGCGTCGTTGTCGGCATCGGCCGCGAGGCCGTAGACGGTCTCGGTCGGCAGGCCCAGCAGTTCGCCGCGTGCCAGCGCCTCGGCGGCGGCCTGTACCGATGCGGGCTGGTTTCCGTCCAGGAGCATCGTCAGAACGCGGCGATGCCGAGGATCTCGGCGGCGCGCAGCGCGGTGGCGCGCACCTGCTCCACGGTGGCGCCGGTGACGTTGAGGTGGCCCATCTTGCGGCCGCGCTTGGCGTCGCGTTTGCCGTATAGGTGCAGGTGGCAGCCGGGCAGCGCGAGCACCTGGTCCCAGGCCGGGGCCACGGGCTGGTCACCCTGCGCGAACCACAGGTCGCCCAGCAGGTTGAGCATGATCGACGGGCTGTGCTGGCGCGGCTGCGTCAGCGGCAGGCCGGTCATGCAGCGCACCTGCAGCTCGAACTGCGAGACGTCGCAGGCGTTCTGGCTGTAGTGGCCGCTGTTGTGCGGGCGCGGCGCGATCTCGTTGACCACGAGCATGCCGTCCTGCAGCACGAAGAACTCCACGCACAGCACGCCCACGTAGTCAAGGCCGTCCGCTACCGATTTTGCAGCTGCCAGCGCTTGCTCCACCTGGGCTGAAGGCAGATTTCCTTCATAAACCTCGGTCACGGCCAGGATGCCGTCGCGGTGCAGGTTGCGCTGCACCGGCAGGTTGACGATGCTGCCATCGCGGCCGCGCGCGACGATGACCGAGCACTCGTGCGCCAGCGGCAGCATCTTTTCGAGCACGCAGGCCACGCGGCCCAGTTGCTGCCAGGCGGTGGCCAGCTCGGCGGCGTCCTTCACGCGCACCTGGCCCTTGCCGTCGTAGCCCATGCGCGCGGTCTTCAGGATGCCGGGCAAGAGGCTCGGGCTCACGGCCGCCAGCTGCGCCTCGGTCTCGATCACCGCATAGGGCGCGCAGGGCACGCCGCAGCGCACGAAATGCGCCTTCTCGGCCGCGCGGTCCTGCGCGATGGAGACGGCGCTGCCGGCGGGCGACACCGGCATGTGCGTGGCCAGCTGGTTCAGGGACGCGGCGGGCACGTTCTCGAACTCGGTGGTCACGGCCGCGCACAGGCGGCGCAGGGCTTCGAGGCCCTCGCGGTCTTCGTAGCCGGTGCGGATGTGGTGGTGGCTGACGAGGCCGGCCGGGCTGGTCGGGTCGGCGTCGAGCACCGCGGTGAAGTAGCCCATGGCCTGGGCCGACTGCACGAACATGCGGCCGAGCTGGCCGCCGCCCAGCACGCCGAGCGTGGCGCCGGGCAGGATGGTGGCGGGCGCGCTCATGCGGACACCGGCGGAAGCGTCATCGTGCGCGCGGCGGCGGTCTGCTCGGCGCGGAAGGCCTCGAGCTTGCCGCGAAGCGCCGGGTCGGCATTGGCCAGCAGCGCCACGGCGAACAGCGCCGCGTTGGCCGCGCCGGCCGCGCCGATGGCGAAGGTGGCCACCGGCACGCCCTTGGGCATCTGCACGATGGAATGCAGCGAATCCACGCCCTGCAGGTGGCGGCTGGCCACCGGCACGCCCAGCACGGGCACCGTGGTCTTCGCGGCGATCATGCCCGGCAGGTGGGCCGCGCCGCCCGCGCCGGCGATGATGGCCTGCAGGCCGCGGCCCGCGGCGGCTTCGGCATAGGCGAACATGTCGTCGGGCATGCGGTGCGCCGAAACGACCTGCGCTTCGTGGGAGATGCCGAATTGCTGGAGAATCGCTACCGCGTGCTGCATGGTGTCCCAGTCGCTGCTGGAACCCATGACGACGCCAATCTGGATGGGTGTCATAGATGATGTTGCTTGCGGGATCAGGCAACGTGCCATATCCACCGCCAAACTAGAATTTTACTTTTGCAGCGAAGCTGCCCGCCTCTACTGGGATTTTTGCGACATGATCGACGTCACCATTCAGAATTTCGAAGCCGAAGTGATCCACGCCTCGATGGAGGTACCGGTGCTGGTGGACTTCTGGGCGCCGTGGTGCGGCCCCTGCAAGACCCTGGGGCCGATACTGGAGAAGCTCGAGCTCGAATACGCCGGCCGCTTCAAGCTGGTGAAGATCGACTCCGACCAGGAGCAGCAGCTCGCCTCCATGTTCGGCATCCGCAGCATCCCCACCTGCGTGATGATGGTGGGCGGCAAGCCGGTGGACGGCTTCATGGGCGTGCAGCCCGAGGGCCAGCTGCGCGCCTTCCTCGACAAGCACGTGCCCAGCGAGGGCGCGCTGCAGGCCGAGGAGCAGGCCGACGAAGCCCAGCAGCTGCTGGATGCCGGCGACACTGCGGCCGCGCTGCAGAAACTCGCCGAAGCCCTGGAGGTCGATCCTGCCAACGACGATGCCCGCTACGACTACGCCCGCCTGCTGGTCCAGACCGGCGCGGTGGACGAGGCCGAGGCGCTGATCGCCGAGCCGCTCAGGCGCGTGCAGCGCCCGCTGCGCTTCGAGGCGCTGCAGCAGTGGCTGCTGGCCACGCGCTTCGTGCTGACCGACGATCGTGGCGACTGGCCCGTCGAGCAGTTCGACGCGCTGATCGCGCAGAACAAGCGCGATTTCGACACCCGCTTCGCCAAGGCGCAGGCGCTGATGGCCGAGGGCCAGTGGCCGGCGTCCATGGATGAGCTGCTCGAGATCATCATGCGTGACAAGGACTGGAACGGCCAGGCCGCGCGCAAGCTCTACGTCGCCATCCTCGAGCTGATGACCCCGCCCAAGCCCAAGGCCGACGCCGCAGCCGCCGGCAAGAGCGCCGGCGGCATCGAGTTGACCGGCAAGGCCGGCAAGCAGGAAGACGAGCTGACCCAACTGCTCAACGGCTACCGCCGCCGACTCAGCATGGCGCTGAACTGAGCGGATTCGCGGCGCGGCAGGGTCAACAGCCTGTTGCATCTGCAATAAGGGTGTGTGCGGAGTTGCAGTTGCTCGCGTTCTATACTGGTTCGCAATCACGCCGGCTGTGGCCGGCAGGCAACCAAGGAACCTAGACAATGGGCTTGTGGCAATCCTTGCTCCGCTGGTTCAGGCCATCGGAGCCCCCAACACTGGCGAACACGGCTGCGGCCGCGGCTGACGACCGCATCGAGCCGGGCACGACCGCCGATCCCCTCGCGGCATTGGACCCGCTGCCGGAACCGGCACCCGCGCAGTCCGAGCTGCCTTTCGACAGCGAGCAACCGGCCGCTGAGGCCCTGGTGGCCGGCTCCGGCTGGGGCAGTGCCCGCCAGCGGCAGATGCTGGCGCTGTACGGCGGCATGGCCTGGGACCGGCAGATCGACTTTGCCGCGCTGATCGGCGAGCACGACTGGACGGCCGACGCCGAGGCCGGCACCATCTCGTTCGGCAGCGAGCTGACCTTCCCGATGCAGGTGCTGGGCTCGTTCTCGGCGGTCTCCGGCACCTGGCGCTGGATCTGGGCCAACGAGCCGGCGCAGGTCAGTGAGGACAGCATGGTGGTCGCACGCCAGATGCGCGTGCATGGCGAGCAGGAGGCCATCGCCTTCCTGACCGAGCCGCAGTACCCGCTGGCGCAGCAGGACCTGCACCAGCTCGGCCTCATCGCTTGCGGTGCTGACGAAAGCGCCGGCTACTACCTGGCCGACTACGGCGAAGGCATCATGCTGGTGCTGATCGACCCGGGCCATGGCCTGCCCAAGGCCGAATTCAATCTGGCCCGCGTGCTGAGCGTGGTGCCGCAGGTCATCAGCCAGTACCCGATGAGCCATCGCCTGATGCTGCTGCACTACCTGCAGGCCAAGGGCATGGCGGTGCAGGAGTCGGCCCACGAGATCACCGCCACGCGCGGCAGTGACCGCCTGGTGGCACAGCTCGACGCGCAGGGCCGCATCGCCAGCCTGAACGGGCAACTGGTGCCCGCCTAGGGCCTGGCGGCATAGCCTGGCTCTTGGCCCAGGCCAGAGCCATTCGCGTGCCAGCGCTAGACGGCGCATTCAACAGGCCGCTCTCCCAACTTCACGATTCCCGACAGTCCCGGTCAAGGCTGCTGGATCGGCGCGCCGCCGTCTTCTCCCACACGGGTTGGCTCTTGAGCGAGGCAAGGGCTGCGCTTGCTTGATTCTTCAGTTTGATTTTTAAATAAAGTTAATAAATCAATTTGAAGTTGATATTAGTAAAAATAAATCATAAATTCGCCAGCCTGTGCAGCCGCATGTCGCGTGTCCTGCAGCAGGTTGGAGCGAAAACAATGAGAACGAAGACTTGGATCTGGGGCTTGTGTGCGGCTTCGGCGATGGGTGCCGCAGCCCATGCGCAAACGTCGGTGGCGGCCAACTCGCAATATTTCACCGGTTGGCAGATGGCCAAGTTCACCGCAACGGTGGCCAAGCCGGTGGCCGGCACGCCGATCAACGCCACGCTGGGTGGCGCGCCGTTCACCGTCAATACGCTGGGAGCCACGCCGCGCACCTATGCCACCTGGGGCGGCGGACAAAACGGCGGACTCATGGGCTCCACCGACCTGCCGGCCAACATCGGCCTGCCGACCGATCCTGGCAATGTGTGGGAGCTGGGTGCCGGCGAGATCTCGGTCAAGTTCCCGGCGCCCATGGTGGCGGGCACCACGTTGTTCAGCCATGATTTCGACTTCACGGATGCGGTGGAGTACCGCTTCTACCGCTGCGATGGCTCGCAGGTCGATGCGACTTCGGTGGAGTTCCTGCAGATCGCCACGGCCAACAACCCGGCCCAGACGCCCCCCGTGGCAGGCGCGACGGATTCTTTCTGGAAGCTGGCCAGCGTGGCGAACGTCGCCCTGAACGGCACGACTTCCGGCCTGGTCGTGAAGGCCGCCGACGTCTGCGAGATCCGGACCCGCGAATCCGGCTCCAGCACCGTGGACTTCATGCTGGGCATTCCGCCCGCGCCGGCGCCCGCCAACGATACCGCCAACACCACCCAGGGCCAGCCGGTCACCATCGACGTGCGGGCCAACGATTCCACATCCTCTCCCGCGGCGAGCCTGGGCGTTCCCACCATCGTCCAGCAGCCCACCAACGGCAGCGTGGCGGTCGATGGCTCCGGCCAGGTGGTCTATACCCCGAGCCCCGGCTTCACGGGCACCGACACCTTCACCTACCAGGTCTGCATCGAGACGGCGCCGACCCAGTGCAAGCAGGCCTCGGTCAGCGTGGGCGTGCTGGGTGCGATGGCAGGCGCCGATTCGGCCACCACCAAGCAGGACGTACCGGTGACGATCACCATCCTGGGCAACGATGCCTCCAGCGATCCCGCGAATGCGCCGCTGGCCGGACCGGCGACCGAGGTCGCTGCCCCCGCCCACGGCAAGGTCGTCTACAACGCGGACGGCACGGCCACCTACACCCCGGCGGCCGGCTTCACGGGCACGGACACCTTCCAGTACCAGATCTGCACCGCGCAAGGCCCGTATCCGAAGCCGGCCTGCGCGACCGCTCAGGTGACGGTGGTGGTCAGCGCGGCAACGGTGGTGCCGCCCGGACCGGGCGCTGCCAAGCCGGTGCCGGCGGATAACCCCTGGGCGCTGCTGCTGGCGTCGATGGGCCTGATCGGGCTGGCGGTGCGCCGCGCCAAGCGCTGATTCAGAACCAGCGCGCCACCAGCGGCATCAGCAGCGCGGCCAATAGCACCTGCAGGCTCAGCGCGAGGCCGGCGTAGGCGCCGGCGTCCGCATTCACCTGCAGCGCCCGCGCGGCGCCCACGCCGTGCGAGGCCGTGCCCAGCGCGAAGCCCCGGGCCATCCAGTCCACGTCGCTGGTGCCCACGCCCAGCAGGCGGAACAAATAGCGTGCCGACAGCGCGCCGATCAGCCCGGTCAGCACCGTGAAGATGGCCGCCAGCGCCGGCACGCCGCCGATCTTCTCGGCCACGCCCATGGCCACCGGCGCGGTGACCGACTTGGGCGCCAGCGAGCGCAGCACCTCGGGCGACAGGCCCACGGCCCAGCCCAGGCCCACGGCGACGATGGCGGCGGTGGCGCCGCCCACCAGGGCCGCCAGCAGGAAGCGGCCCCAGCTGCGCCGCAGCTCGGCGCGCCGCTCCCACAGCGGAAAGCCCAGCGCGACCACCGCCGGGCCGAGCAGGAAGTGGATGAACTGCGCGCCGGCAAAGTAGGTGGGGTAGGGCACCTGCAGGATGAGCAGGCCCGAGCCCAGCGCCAGCACCGACCACAGCACCGGGTTGGCCCAGGGCTCCTGGCCGGCGCGCGCATACAGCGCCTGCGCCAGCACGTAGACCACGAGCGTGGCCGTCAGTCCGAACAGCGGCGCGGACGAGAGGTAGACCCAGAGCTGGACGAAATCAGGCATCGGGGGCGTCCTTCGCGGGGGCGGTGTGGTTGCGCATCAGCGCCCGCACCAGCAGCACCGTGACGGCCATGCCGGCCCAGGTGGACAGCGCGATCACCAGCATGAGCTTGAGCCCATAGTCGCGCAGCAGGTCGAGGTGGGTGATGACGCCCACGCCCACCGGCACGAACAGCAGCGACAGGTGCGACAGCAGGAAGCCCGCGGCGGTCTGCACCGGCTCGCGCACCAGCGGCCAGTGCAGGGCCAGCGCCAGTAGCAGCATGCCGACGACCGGGCCGGGAAAGGGCAGGCCCAGCAGCCGCGCCAGCGCCTCGCCGGCGAGCTGCAGCACCAGCAGCCAGGCCATGCCTTGCAGCGCCTGCATGGGTTCAGAACCTTTCGAGTTCGGGGTGCTTGATCGCCCCGGCGCGCACCAGCATCTTGCCGTACTCGGCGCAGCGGTTCAGCGTGGGGATGACCTTGCCGGGGTTGAGCAGGCCCTGCGGGTCGAACGCGGCTTTCAGCGCCAGCATCTGCGCGTTTTCCTCGGCCGAGAACTGCACGCACATGCTGTTGAGCTTCTCGACGCCCACGCCGTGCTCGCCGGTGACGGTGCCGCCCATGGCCACGCTGGTCTCCAGGATGTCGGCGCCGAACTTCTCGCAGCGTGCGAGCTGGTCGGGGTCGTTCGCATCGAACAGGATCAGCGGGTGCAGGTTGCCGTCGCCGGCATGGAAGACGTTGGCGCAGCGCAGGCCGTAAGTCTTCTCCATGTCCTGGATGGCGAGCAGGATGTCGGCCAGGCGCTTGCGCGGGATGGTCGAGTCCATGCACATGTAGTCGGGGCTGATGCGGCCGCTGGCGGGGAAGGCGTTCTTGCGCCCGCTCCAGAAGCGCAGGCGCTCTTCCTCGCTGGTGCTCACGCTGATGGCGGTGGCGCCGGCGGCGCGCAGCACCTGGCTCATGTGGGCGATCTCTTCCTCGACTTCCTCGGGCGTGCCGTCGCTCTCGCACAGCAGGATGGCCTCGGCCGTGAGGTCGTAGCCGGCGCGCACGAAGTCCTCGACGGCGGCGGTCATGGGCTTGTCCATCATCTCCAGGCCCGCGGGGATGATGCCGGCCGCGATCACCGCGGCCACGGCGTCGCCGGCCTTGCGCACGTCGTCGAAGCTGGCCATGATGCAGCGCGCCAGCTGCGGCTTGGGGATGAGCTTGACGGTGACCTCGGTGGCCACGGCCAGCATGCCCTCGCTGCCGATCACCGCGGCCAGCAGGTCGTAGCCGGGCGCGTCCAGCGCCTCGGAGCCGAACTCGATGGGTTCGCCCTCGATGGTGAAGCCCTTGATCTGCAGCACGTTGTGCACGGTGAGGCCGTACTTGAGGCAGTGCACGCCGCCCGAGTTCTCGGCGATGTTGCCGCCGATGGTGCAGGCGATCTGGCTGCTCGGGTCGGGCGCGTAGTACAGGCCGTGGGGCGCGGCGGCCTCGCTGATGGCGAGGTTGCGCACGCCGCACTGCACGACGGCGGTGCAGGCGGCCGGGTCGATGCGCAGGATCTGGTTGAAGCGCGCCATCGACAGCGTGACGCCCAGCGCCAGCGGCAGCGCGCTGCCCGACAGCCCGGTGCCGGCGCCGCGCGCCACCACTGGCGCGCCAATGGAGTGGCAGGCGCGCAGCACGGCCTGCACCTGCTCGTAGGTCTCGGGCAGGGCCACGACCAGCGGGCGCTGGCGGTAGGCGGTGAGGCCGTCGCATTCGTAGGGCACGGTGTCTTCGTCGTGCCACAGCAGGGCATGCTCGGGCAGGTGCTTGCGCAGCGCGGCCACCACTTCGCGCTGGCGCGCGGCGCGGTCGACGGCAGGCGCCGTGGCGGGGGATTCGGCGATGGAGGACATGGCCCCAACTGTACCGCCATTGGCGCCGGCCCTGGCGCGCCGCGCCCGTGAGAGTTTTTGCGGGCGGGGCGTGAATCGGCTGCAACCGGCTGCGGGTGCTCTCAAAAATGAGAGCTGCTGGCGCTTTCTATATAAGGTTTATGGATATAAATGGCATTGAATCCATTGCATAACAAGCGCAAGCAGCTATGGTTTTAGCGCATGGCCTGCTGCAGCCACTGCGCGAAGGCGCTGCATTCCCAGCGGCCCATGGTGCCGGTGTGCCAGCACAGGTAGTGCGCGTGCGGGCTGAGCGCGCTCTTGTCGTACAGGCGCACGAGCTTGCCTTCGTCCAGCCAGGGCGCGCCGAGCTTGAGGCGGATCAGCGCGATGCCCATGCCGGCGGCGGCGGCGTCGCACATCAGGCCCACGTCGTTGAACTGCGAGCCCTCGTGCGGCTCGGGCCAGAGCAGGCCGCAGGCGGCGAACCAGGTGCGCCAGGGGTCGAGCGCGCTGCGCAGCAGCGGCAGCTCGGCGATGTCGTCGAACGACTCGAACGGCCCGTGCTCGCGCACGAAGGCGGGCGAGGCCATGGGCGTGACCTCGTCGCGTGCCAGTTCGAGGTGCTCCACGTCGGCGTAGCGGCCGGCGCCGTAGCGCACCATCAGGTCGGCGTCCTCGGCGATCACGTCGAGCAGCGGGATGGCGACGTGCAGCGACAGGTCGATCTCGGGGTAGGCGTCGGTGAACTGGCGCAGCCGCGGGATGAGGATGGCGCGCGCGAAGGTGGGTGTGACGGCGATCTTCAGCCGCCGCTTGCCGGGCAGCGTGGCCGAGCCGGGAAAGCGCTGCAGCGAGTCCAGCCCCTCGCGCACATGGGCCAGGTAGGCGTGGCCCTCGGTGGTGAGCGAGAAGTCGGCGCGGCCGAAGAGCCGCACGCCCAGCACCTGCTCCAGTTGCCGGATGCGGTGGCTGACGGCGCTGGGCGTGACGCACAGCTCGTCGGCGGTCTGCGTCACGCTGCGCAGCCGCGCCAGCGCCTCGAAGGTCAGCAGGCACTGGATGGGAGGGATGCGCCGCGCGAGGCTGCTGGCGGGCATTACGGGGGCGGGCTTGCCGGGTGGGGTGGACATGGCGGCGGGTTCAATCGGCGATGGTGGCCGGCAGGTAGAAGCTGTAGCCGGTGTTGCGCAGGGTCTTGACCGGCAGCTCCTGGCCGCTGGCCTCCAGCACCTTGCGGCGCAGGCGGCGCATCTGGGTGTCGAGGCGGCGCTGGTCGTAGTCGAGGTAGTCGGCGCCCAGCGCCTCGACGATGCGGCGCCGGCTGACCTGGGCGCCGGCCTCGCGCATCAGGCACTGCAGCACCTGCAGGTCCTGCTGCGACAGCGGCACCGGCGGCGCGCCCGGGGCCAGCAGGCGGCGCGGGCCCAGCTCGAGCCGCCACTGGGGCTGGCGCTGCTGCAGGCCCAGGCGCCGCGCCAGCGCGGCCAGCGTGGCTTCGAGCTCGTCCAGGTCGCAGCCCTTGCCCAGGTAGTGGTCGGCGCCGGCGGCCAGGCCGCGCACGCGGTCGGCGCTGGTGCTGCGCGCGCTGAACACCACGATGCCCAGCTGCTGCCCGTGGCTGCGCAGGCGCTGGATGAGCTGCAGGCCGTCGCCGTCGGGCAGGCCGATGTCGATGATGGCCAGGCGGTGGAGGGCGGGGTCGAAGTGGCGGTCGAATTCCGCCAGGCTGGCGGTGGCGCAGGGCGTGTAGCCCAGCGTGCCCAGGAAATCGCCCAGCTCTTCGAGCAGCACGGGCTCGTCTTCGAGCAGGATGACGTGCGGCATGGGGGAGGGCAGGCGTTCCGAGTTACGCTCGCTGTCTGCCATGGATCCCGAACCATCAACCATGCGCCATTATTGCGCAACCCCGCTGCTGATCCGCCTGCTGGTGCTGCTGGCCTGGGCCTGGCCGCTGCTGGCCGGCGCGCAGGTGCTGCGCCTGGACGGCGAGGAGCCGATGCAGGCCACGGCAGGCCATCTGCAGCGGCTGGACGACCCTTCGCGCGGCTGGAGCGCCGCGCAGGCGGCCGAGGCGCCGGGCTGGCAGGCGCTGCCCGGCCACCTGAACGCGGGCTTCACCACGTCGGCCGTCTGGCTGCGCTTGCCGCTCGAGGTGGCCCAGCCCGGCGACTGGGTGCTGGTGCTGAGCAATGCGCTGCTGGACGACGTGCAGGTCTACGCGCGCGGGCCTGAGGGACGCTGGCGTCTGCTGGGTCGCAGCGGCGAGGACGTGCCGCGCCGCGCCTGGCCGGTGGACTACCGCAGCCCCGCCATCGTGTTCGACGCCGACACCGCCGGCGCGCACGAGCTGCTGGTGCGGCTGGAGTCCAAGAACGCGATCGCGCTGCGGCTCGACGTGTGGCAGCGCCTGGACTTCGACAACCACACGCGGCGCCAGGCCCTGGTCTTCGGGCTGTACTTCGGCGTGTACCTGCTGCTGATCTGCGTGCACGGCGTGTTCTGGTGGGCCACGCGCGCGGCGCTGAGCGGGCTGTTCCTGGCCTACGTCAGCAGCTGCGTGCTCAATGCCGTGCTGTGGCTGGGCCTGCTGCAGCAGCTGACGGGCATGCCCGTGGCCTGGAGCGACCGGCTGCTGGCCCTGGGCCTGTGCAGCGCCGTGGCGGTGGGCGTGCAACTGGCCTGCCGCCAGCTCGCGCTGGCGCGGCGCTTTCCGCACGCCGTGCCCGTGCTGGTGCGCAGCGTGTGGCTGTTCTGCGTGGCCTGCGCCCTGGCGGCCCTGCTGCTGCGCTATGCCTGGGGCATCGTGCCACTGCAATTGCTGTTCATGGCGCTGATGCTGGGCTTCCTGGGCCTGGCGCTGTGGCTGTGGCTGCGCCGCGGCCACCGGCCCGCGGGCTTCTTCCTGGTGGCGTTCGGCATCTTCGATGCCTGCGTGCTGGTGGCCTTTCTGCGCAACCTGGGCGTGGTGCCGCTGCTGGCGGTGGTGTCCGAGCAGCTGGTGGCCAACGCCGCGGCGCTGGGCACGCTGGCGCACATGCTGCTGCTGAGCGTGTGGATCATCGGCGGGCACGAGCTGCGGCGCCAGGCGCGCGAGCGCCAGCAGGTGCAGCTCGAGGCCGAGCTGGCCCAGCGCCAGCGGCGCGAGAGCGAACTGAGCGAGGCGCTGGCGCTGGAGCGGCGCGTGCACCAGGAGCAGCGCGAGTTCGTGGCCATGGTGTCGCACGAGTTCCGCACGCCGCTGGCCATCATCACCACCTCGGCCCAGCAGCTGGGGCGCAACCTCGACGCGCCGCCCGAGAAGCAGCTGGCGCGCAGCCGCCACATCCGCGAGGCCGCGCAGCGCCTGCTGGCGCTGCTGGACGACTACCTGAGCGACGACCGGCTGCGGGCCTCGCTGTCCGAGCCGCAGCTCGTGGACTGCGACCTGCGCGCGCTGGCCGCCGAGCTGTGCGAGGGCTTTGCGCCCGGCCGCGTGGCCTGCGATTTCGGCGCGGGCGCCGACCGCCTGATGAGCGATGCCGGCCTGCTGAAGATCGCGCTGCGCAACCTGCTGGCCAATGCCGACCGCCATGCGCCTGCAGGCGCGGTGGTGCAGCTGCGCACGGCGCGCGCCGGGGCCGGGCTGCACATCGAGATCGCCAACCCGGCGCCGCGCATCGCGCCCGAGGACCAAACCCAGCTGTTCGACAAGTACTACCGCGGCCAGAACGCCCGCCACCAGCCGGGCGCGGGGCTGGGCCTGTACCTGGTGCGGCGCATCGCCGAGCGGCTGGGCGGCAGCGTGGCGCTGGCGGCCGCGGGCGGCGGCGAGCCGGTGTGCCTGCGGCTGGTGTTGCCAATACGGTAATGCTCAGATTTGCTCAGATTCGGGGCGCCGGTTTGTCGCTACAGTCGATTGACAGATTTTTTCAATCGATTCATGCGGCATTTTTTCGTCCTGTGCCTGTGGGGCGCGGCCACTCTGGGGGCCAGCGCGCAGGCTCACGATCTTTCCAACTGCAGCCCCGCGACGGCGCAGCACTGCCAGGCCAGCACCACGGTGGCCGTGGTGCAGCTCGCCGATGCCTGCGCGGCCGGCGGTTGCAAGGTGGTGTCGGACAGCCCGGTGCGGGAGACGTCCGCCACCGCGATGCCCGAAGGATCGCCCGCGCCGAGCTGGGCCGACTACGGCAAGTTCCTGCTCGGCGGCGTGCTGGCGATCGGACTGGTCAGCCTGCTGGGCCGCAGGCTGTATTGAGCTTTTAATATCAAAAAGATAGCTGCTGGCGCTTACTGGATAAGCGATGGAGGTCTTTTTTACTTGAAAACTACCGTCTTGTGCCCGTTCATCAGCACCCGGTGCTCCGAGTGCCACTTGACGGCGCGGGCCAGCACCTGGCTCTCGGTGTCCTGGCCGCGGGCGGTCAGGTCCTCGACGGTGTCGGTGTGGTCGGCGCGGGCCACGTCCTGCTCGATGATCGGGCCTTCGTCGAGGTCGGCCGTCACGTAGTGGGCGGTGGCGCCGATCAGCTTCACGCCGCGGTCGTGGGCCTGGTAGTAGGGCTTGGCGCCCTTGAAGCTGGGCAGGAAGCTGTGGTGGATGTTGATGGCGCGACCCGAAAGCTTGCTGCACATGTCGTTGGACAGCACCTGCATGTAGCGCGCCAGCACCACCAGCTCAGCGCCCTCGGCCTGGATGATCTCGTACTGCCTGGCCTCGGCCTGGGCCTTGGTGGCCGCGGTGACCGGGATGTGGTGGAACGGGATGTTGTAGCTGGCCGCGAGCTGGTAGAAGTCGCGGTGGTTGCTGATGATGGCCCGGATGTCGATCGGCAGCAGGCCGCTCTTGAAGCGGAACAGCAGGTCGTTCAGGCAGTGGCCCTGGCGGCTGACCAGCAGCACGGTCTTCATCGCCTCGCTGGCCGGGTGCAGCTGCCAGCGCATCTCGTAGGGCGCGGCGAAGGCGGCGAGGTCGGTGCGCAGCGAGGCGCAGTCGGCGTCGCAGGCGAAGCGCACGCGCATGAAGAACAGGCCGGTGGCCGGGTCGTTGAACTGCGCGGCCTCTTCGATGTTGCCGCCGTTGTCGAGCAAAAAGCCGGAAACCGCGTGCACCAGCCCCAGGCGGTCGGGGCACGAAAGCGTCAGAATGAATGCGTTGGTCATAAGCGCGCCATTGTCGCAGCTTGGGGGCGGCCCCGCGGGCTGCGGCTCTTTCCCAAAGGGCATGGGGCGGCCAGGGTCTTTGTTCTCTGCGGGGCTTGATCAGGGGCAACACGCCGGCGGGCGGATGGCGCAGAATGCGATTTTGGACCAACGACCCAAGGAGCCCGCATGAAGCGTGACCACCTGGCGCAGCCCGCGCTCTCGCTTGCCCCGCAGGCCATCAGCCTCGATGTGCTGCAGGAGAAATACTTCAAGGGCGGCGAGACCCGCATCGAGGAGCTGTACACCCGCGTGGCACGCGCGCTGGCGTCGGTGGAAAAACCCGAGCTGCAGGCCGAATGGGAGGCGCGCTTCTTCACCAACCTGCAGGCCGGCGCGATCGGCGCGGGCCGCATCATGAGCGCGGCGGGCACCGACATCCAGGCCACGCTGATCAACTGCTTCGTGCAGCCCGTGGGCGACTGCATCCAGGGCGTGGACGACGAGGGCTACCCCGGCATCTACGAGGCGCTGCGCGAGGCCGCGGAGACCATGCGCCGCGGCGGCGGCGTGGGCTACGACTTCTCGCGCATCCGCCCGCGCGGCGCCGAGGTCAAGGGCACGGCCTCGATGGCCTCCGGCCCCTGCAGCTACATGAACGTCTTCGACCAGAGCTGCTCCACGGTGGAGAGCGCCGGCAGCCGCCGCGGCGCGCAGATGGGCGTGCTGCGCATCGACCACCCGGACGTGCTGGAATTCATCACCGCCAAGCGCACGCC
>JBLZYV010000036.1:0-41410 GCA_050282565.1 Comamonas sp. | reverse complement strand
CGCGTGCCCACGGCCAGCATGGCGTCGCAGCGCTGGTAGAAGGCCTCGACGGGCTTCTGGATGTTGTAGGCGCCCAGCGAGGCCGGATCGTCCTCGGGCACGATGCCGCGGCCCTGGCCGGTACTCACGATGCCGAAGCCCATGGCCTTCAGGCGCTGCACGGCCGCGCCGGCATGGCGGGCACCGCCGCCCAGCCACAGCAGCGGGCGCTTGGCCTTGGCCAGCGTGTCGGCCAGCGCGTCCAGCGAAGCCTCGCTCGGCGCCAGCACGGGTGCCGGCAGCGGCGCCCAGTCGCTGGGCATGTCGATCACGCTCTGCTGGATGTCGATCGGGATCTCGACGCTCACCGGGCCGGTGGGCGCGGTCATCGCCGCCTGCACCGCGGCCTTCAGGGTGGACAGGCAGGTCTCGGCGCTCAGCACGCGGAAGGCGGCCTTGGAGACGGCCTTGAGCATGGTGAGCTGGTCCGGCGCCTCGTGGATGTACGAGAGCTTCTTGTCGAGGTACTGGGTCTCGATCTGGCCCGTGATGTGCAAGAGCGGCGTGCCGGCCGTGTAGGCCTCCACCAGGCTGCCGGCGATGTTGCCGGAGGCCGGGCCGGTGCTGGTGATGCACACGCCCAGGCTGGAGGTGGAGCGGGCGCAGGCATCGGCCATGTTGCCGGCGCCGGCCTCGCCGCGCGCCATCACGAAGCGCACCTTGCCGCGCGCGAACATCGCGTCGAGGATGGGCATGTTGTGGATCGAGATCACCCCGAATGCGGCCTTGACGTCGCAGTGCTCGAGGAATTCGGCAACGGCGGCGCCGACGGTGATTTGTGCAGTATTAGGCATGGCGGGAAAGACCTCCGGAAACATCGATATGGCTGCCCGTCGTGTACGACGACAGGGGACTGGCGAGGAAGGCGATGGCCTGTGCCGCCTCGCGGGGCAGGCCCAGGCGGGCCAGGGGAATGGATTTCTTGGTGGCGAGCGCGCCGGTCCAGGCGGCCCAGTCCTGCGACTTGTCGTCGCGGGCCTCGAAGCGGCGGCGCCACTGGCCGGACTCGATCAGGCCCACCAGGATGCCGTTGACGCGCACGCCCTGCGGCGCGAATTCGGTGGCCAGCGAGCGCACCAGGTTCTTGAGGCCGGCGCGCGCGGCCGACGTGGCGACCATGTGCGGCTCGGGCTGCGAGGCCAGCAGCGAGTTCACGCAGACGATGGCGGCGTCGCCGGCCTTGCCGGCCACCTGCGCCAGCTGCGGCAGGAAGGCCCGCGTGGGATGGATGACGGAGAAAAACTTGAGGTGCAGCTCCTGGCTCCAGGCCTCGTCGGTGGTGTCGGCGAAGGTCGACACGCGGCCCTGCCCGGCGTTGTTGATGAGCATGCCGGCCGGCCCGAAGGCCTGCTGCGCCTCGGCCGCGAAGCGCTGCACATCGGCGGCATTCAGCACGTCGCAGGGGGCCGCCAGCAGCCGGGCCGCGGGATGGCGCTCGCGCAGGCCGGCCTCGGCCGCGCGCAGCCGCTCCTCGTTGCGGCCACAGAAGGCCACGGCCGCACCCTGCTCGAGCAGCAGCTCGACAGTGGCCAGGCCTATGCCCGACGATCCGCCGGTGACCACGGCCACGGTATCCTTGATTTGCATAGACCCCATCTCCGTCACTCCTTTTAACGATCGGGCATGAACAACACCTGCGCCCCGGCAGCCACGCTCATGTGGGGGCGGTAATTCAGCAGGCTGGAAAGCTCTTCGGCCGCTGCGCACACGCGCTGTACCAGGCCTTCGACTTTTTCCCTGTCCACCTGGGGCGCCGGAATCGCGGAGCCCAACGCCGCCACGATGTGGCCGGTATGGCCCCGCACCGGAGCCGCGATGGTGGAAATGGAGGCCTCGTAGAAACCTTGGTCGAAGACGTAGCCGCGCTCGCGGTCGGCCTCGATGAGGTTGAACAGGTCCAGTACGGTCTTGGGCGTATTGGCAGAGAAGGCCTCCAGGCGCTCCTCGGGGTACAGCACGCGCAGCTCGGACAACGACATGTCGGCCAGCAGCACCCGCCCGAACACCGTGCCATGGGCCGGCAGCCGCGTGCCCACGCGCACCGAACTGGTCAGCGGCGTTTCGGGGGTGACCTTGGCCACGTAGACGATGGAGCGGATGTCGCGCACCACGATGTTGCAGGAATGGCGGATGTCGTCGCACAGCCGGGCGATCACCGGCTGGCCGAGTTCGGTCAACTCCAACGACGACAGGTATTCGAAGCCCAGGCGCAGCACGGCCATGCCGAGGCAGTATTCATTGCCGCCATTCACGCGCTCCAGGAAACCCAGGTTCTCCAGCGTGTTGAGCATGCGGAACACGGTGGCGCGCGGCAGCTCCAGGCGGCGCGCCAGCTCTGGCGCGCCCAGCGTACGGCTGCCGCGGCCGAACTCCTGCAGCAGGCGCAGGCCGCGCTCCAGCGCGGGCACCATGTATTTGTCGCTCCCGTTTTCCGGGTTGAGTGGCTGTGTCATCGAGATATCCCCCGGTTCAAAGTCTGAAACCCATATCTTCGATCATGGGAGCCGTCCGGCCCTCCGTCATCCTCCTGCGACTGCAGGCATCCCCAATCCAGGCGCATCACGGCCATGCCCAGGCGATACTCCGAGCCACCGTCGATGCGCTCCAAAAAATCCATGCTCTCCAGCGTGCTCAGCATGCGGAATACCGTGGCACGCGGCAGATTGAGCCGGCGCACCAGCTCGGGGGCGCTCAGCTGATGGCTGCCACGGCCGAACTCCTGCAGCAGGCGCAGGCCGCGCTCCAGCGCGGGCACCTGGTACTTGTCGGCACCTCCGGATGGGTCCTGAGTTCGTGTCATCGCACCTGCCTCGTTCAGAGCCTGGGGGCCTGGCTCTCGATCCACCGGGCCACCGCGCCCGGCTGCTCGCCCGGGCTGGCATGGCCGGCATCGGGGATGCTGGCAAAAGGCACCTGCCAGGCATCGGCCCAGCGGCGGCAGGCGACAGGCGTGGTGACCACGTCGTGCTCGCCGCAGGCGACGGAGACCAGCACAGGCAGCGGCGCATGCCGGCCCAGGTCGCTGTCGCACAGCATGTTCACCGCCTGGCGGTAGCCGTCGGCCTGCATGCGCGATGTGCTCCAGCGCACCCACTCGCGGGCCAGCGCATCGGCGCCGGGGCTGAGCAGGCGCTGGTCGATGCGCTGCGCCAGCCCGGCCACGCCCAGCGTGTCGAGCGCGGCATTGCGGTCGCTGCGCACCTTCTCGCGGGCGGTTTCCTCGTGCGAGCCATAGCCACCGGCGGGGCTGAGCAGCAGCACGCCGGCCAGGGCCTGCGGTGCCTGCTGCGCGGCGCAGGCCGCGACCATCAGCGCGCCCAGCGAATGGCCGACCAGCACCACCGGCCCCTGCACGTCCTGGGCCAGCCAGGCGCCCAGGCGGGCGCCGTAGTCGGTGTCGCGCGGACGGAATGCGGGCAGCGGCGTGCTCGCGCCGTAGCCGGGCGCATCCCAGGCCAGCACGCGCCAGTCGGGCCGCAGCGCCAGCGCCACGTCCAGCCACGAGGCGGCCGAGGAGCTGATGCCATGCAGCAGCACCACGGTCAGCACCGGCTCGCCCGCTGCCGGGCGCTCGCGCACCGCCAGCTGCGCGCCGTCCGGCAGCACGACCAGGCGCTGCGCGAACTGCGCTTCGAGCTGCTGTGCCTTGCGCACGAGCGCGTCGCTCCAGGGGATGGCGGCTTCGAGGGACATGGGTGGCCTTGCGGTGGTTTCGGGGATCAGCGCTTGATCTTGGCCAGCGGGTGGTCTTCCGGGTAGGTCGGCGTGATCGGCTTCTGGGCACCCAGCATCACGCACATCAGCGCGTCTTCGTCGCCGATGTTGATCTCTTCGCGGTACACGCCCGGGGGCACCGAGATCACGTCGCGGTCGGTCATCACCGTCTCGAAGCGCTCGCCTTCGGGCGTGGTCAGCACCACCTTGAGCTTGCCGCGCATCAGGAAGAACACTTCCTCCACATCCACGTGGATGTGCGGCGGGCCTTCGTTGCCGGCGGGGATCACCATCGTGGAGAAGGTGAAGTGCTCGGACGGGATGGTGTTGTTGTCGGTGGACACGCCAGTGCCGCCGGTGCCGATGTAGCGCATCTGGCCACGGCGGTACTTGGGGTCGAAGTCGGCCTGGAACTTCAGCGCGTCGAAGTCGTACTTGCGCGTGGAGAAGCGCGCAATGCGCGTCTCCATCCAATCCTTCAGGCTCACGCCTTCGGGACGATCCCAGGTGCGGGGGGTGTTCTGCTGCTCGCTCATCGTTCGCTCCTTGCGGTTAATTCATGACAAAGCCGCCGTTGACGGCAAGAACCTGGCCCGTGATGAAACGGGCACCTTCGGACATCGCATAGACCACGGCGCCCGCGACGTCCTCGGGCATCTGCTCGCGCTGCAGCGCGCGTTGATCGATGTAGAGGCGGTGGCGCGCCTCGGGCACGTACTGCGTGGCCTCGACGAGCACCAGGCCCGGCGCCACGGCGTTGACGGTGATGTTCTCGCCGCCCATCTCGCGCGCCATGGCGTGCGTCATCGCGATCACGGCGCCCTTGCTGGCCACGTAGGCCATCAGGTTGGGCGCGCCCCACAGCGCGGTATCGGACGCCAGATGGACCACGGCGCCGCGGCCGCTTTCGCGCAGCGCGGGGCGGCAGGCACGGGTCATCAGCCAGGTGCCGCGCACGTTCACGTTCATCACCTGGTCCCACTTGCCCAGCTCGATGTCGTCCATGCCCTTGCCGCCGGAGTCGGTGACCGCGGCGTTGTTGACCAGGCCGTCTAGCCCGCCCAGCTCGCGCACCGCCTGCTCGGCACATTGCTGCACCGAAGCCGGGTCGGACACGTCGACGCGGATGCCGACGGCGGTGAAGCCGCGCTCACGCAGCGCCGCCACCGATTGCGGCAGCAGGTCGTCGCGCAGGTCGGCCAGCGCCACCTGGGCGCCGTGCTCGCACAGCGCCTGGGCAAAGGCATAGCCCAGGCCGCGGGCGGCACCGGTCACGAGGATACGGCGGCCTTGCAACTGGCCAATCTGCGGCATGGATGTGAGGGTCATAGTTCGTTTCACCTAAGAAACAATGATTAATTCATGAAACAACGTCAGTGTATCGAGCCCACCCGGGGGGCAATACAGAGGGAAAACCCTAGGTAATTGGGTGCATCAAGGCAAGGGGCGCGGCCACTCCTGCCCGCAAGGACATGGCATCGGCAAGCGGGGAATCCGACTCCGAGCGCCGCCATCCGGGCGCGAGTCGCTATGGAATCAGGGGTGGGTACGGCGTCTATTGGCAAGACACCGGTGTCACGGAGCCAGGGAAAGTCCCAGGCTGGAAGAACGGTTCAGCCGGGCCCGTATGGTTGGGTCGCCCCCGGGCCGCCAGCCGCGGGCAAGGTCAGCGCATCACCAGGCCGCCGTCCACGAACAGCACCTGGCCGGTCATGAAGGCGCTGAGCTGAGAGGCCAGGAACAGCACCGGCCCGGCCACGTCTTCGGGGCTGGCCAGGCGCCTGAGTGGCGTGGCCGCCATCAGCGATTCGCGGAACGATTCCTTGGTGGCCTGCGTGCCCTGGGTGGGGTAGACCAGGCCCGGCGCCACGCAGTTCACGCGTATGCCCAGGGGGCCGAGTTCGCTGGCCAGGTTGCGGCTGAAGCCCACCAGCGAGGACTTGGCCGTGGTGTAGTCGTGGTAGGGCACGACCGGATGTTCGACCAGGTTGCTGGCGATGTTGACGATGCTGCCGCGCGCGCGCTGGCGCATCTGTGGCAGCACTGCGCGGCAGACGTTGAAGGCCGCGCCCACGGCACCGTCGAACTGGGCCTGGTAGTCGCTCCAGTCCAGATCGCCGAAGCGGCTGCGGCGCTCGGGATCGAAGGCATAGGGCCGGAAGGCGTTGTTGACCACGATGTCGATGGCCCCCGCTTCACGGGCGATGCCCTCCACCATGGCCTGCACTGCGGGCCCGGAGCCCACGTCGGCCTGTACGACCCAGGCATCGCCGCCCGCGTCCCTGCCCGCCACCTGGCAGGCCGCCACCGTCTGTGCGGCAGCGGCTTGGTTGGACAGGTAGTTGACCGCCACCAGCGCACCCTCGCGCGCAAAGGCCGTGGCGATGGCCGCGCCTATGCCGCGGCCCGCGCCCGTGACCAGCACCACCTTGCCGCGCAGGTCCAGCGCAGAGGAGTCAGGCGAATGGCCCATGTCAGGCCGCCGGCAGCAGGCTGGTGTCGACCACATCCGACACCTTGATCTGCTTTTGCACCATGCCCAGCGCACGGTAGGCGTCGGCGCCCTTTTGCAGCGCCGCGAGGTCGAACGTGCCCAGGGGCTTGCCGGCCTGCACGGGCTGTGCGGAGGCATTGCGCAGGCGCACCACGTCGAGGTTGATGTCGCGCTGCGTGCCGTCGATGGCGTACTTGCCGGCCAGCGTGGCGGCTTCGTCGGCGTTGGCCACCATCCAGGCCGCGCTGTCGCGGTAGCCCTTGAGGAAGGCCTTGAGCAGGTCCTTCTTCTCGCGCAGCACGTCCTCGCGCACCACGAACATGTCGCTGGAGATGTTCAGGTGCTCGCGCACCTGCATCACGTTGACTTCGCCCATGCCCTTGCGCAGGCCCACGGCCAGGCCGGTGTCGGTGGCGGCCGTGGCATCGACCTGGCCCTGCATCAGCGGCGCGAAGTTGAGCAGGCCGGTGACGACGATGGTCACGTCCGATTCCTTGAGGCCGGCCTGGTGCAGCATCACCAGCAGGTTCTGGCGCGTGCCGCTGGACAGGCTGTAGACGCCGATCTTCTTGCCCTTGAGGTCCGCCGGCTTGCGGATGCCCGCCGACTTGAGCGAGACCACGTTGAACACGTTCTGCGGGTAGATGTCGTAGATGGCGACCAGCTTCTCGCCCTTGTCCAGCGCCATGAAGAAGGAGCCGGGGTCGGTGAAGGCCACATCGGCCTGGCCGCTGAGCATGTTGCGGATGGCGTCGCCGCCGCCCGCGCCGGGCAGGTAGGCCAGCTCCACGCCCTGGGCCTTGAAGAAGCCCTTGTCGGGCTCGGCCAGGATGTTGGTGATCTCGCTGATGGGCTTGCTCCAGCCGGCCAGGCGGATCTTGCCCTGGGCGGGCGCGGCGGCTGCCGAGGTGCCGGCCAAAGCCAAGCCTGCCAGGCCAGCGGTGGCGCCCAGCAGGCTGCGGCGGGTGAGGAAGGGAGATTGCGGTGTGTGCATGGCGCTTGGAGAAAAGGTTTCGGAAGTGTTCAGGGTGGTCAGGCGGCGCGCGAGCGCAGCAGCCGGCGCTCCAGCACCAGGCAGGCCTGGTACAGCAGCAGGCCCATGGCGGCGATCAGCACCAGGGCCGCAAACATGAGGGTGGTGTCCATCATTCCCTGGGCGGCAATGACCACGGCGCCCAGGCCGCGGCTGGCGCCCATGAATTCGGCCACCACGGCGCCGACCAGGGCCAGCACCACGGCCACGCGCAGGCCCGCAAGAATGGCGGGCAGGCCCGTGGGCAGCTTCAGGCGCAGCAGCGTCTGCAGCCGCGTGGCGCCCAGCATGCGAAACAGCTGCAGCCGCTGGGCATCGACCTGGCGCAGGCCGGTCAAGGTGTTTTCCATCAGCGGGAAAAAGCAGATCAGCGCCGTGATCAGCACCGTGGGCAGCATGCCGAAGCCGAACCACAGCACGAACAGCGGCGCCAGCGCCAGCTTGGGCACGACCTGGCTGACCACCACATAGGGCTTGAGCACACGCTCGAGCAGCTCGGATTCAGCCAGGGCCATGCCCGCCAGCAGGCCGATCGCGCTGCCGGCCGCCAGCCCCAGCAGCAGGGCCTGGAGCGTCGCCCAGATGTGCGGCCAGAAATAGCCCGTGGCCAGCCCCGTCCACAGCGATGCCGCAATGGCCGAGGGCGCCGGCAGCACCAGGGCGGACAGGCCCCATTGCCGCACCAGCAGCTCCCACAGGCCCAGCAGGACCAGCGCCAGCGCGGCGGCCAGCAGGCGGGCATGGAACAAGGACACCGTCATGCCGCCGTCCTGTCCATGGCTGCGCGCACGCGGGCGCAGTGCTCGTTGAACGCCGGCCCGTGGCGCATGGCCTGGGTGCGCGGCGCGGGCAGATCGACCGCCATATCGGCCACGATGCGCCCGCCGTGCATGAGGGCGATGCGGTCGCCCAGGTAGACGGCCTCGTTGATGTCGTGGGTGACGAAGAGCACCGTGGTGCCGCGCTCGCGGCAGGTGCGCAGCAGGTCGTCCTGCAGCTCGGCGCGCGTGATGGCATCCAGCGCCGCAAAGGGCTCGTCCAGCAGCAGCAGCGGCGGCTCCAGGATCAGGGCCCGCGCCAGCGCCACGCGGCTTTGCTGCCCGCCCGAGAGCTGGCGCGGATGGTGTTTGGCATGGCTGGCCAGGCCCAGCTGCTCCAGCAGCTGCAGCGCGCGCGCCTGGTCCTGCGGCGTGGGCCGGCGCTGCAGCGACACGGGCAGCAGCACGTTGTCGAGTGCGCTGTGCCAGTCCAGCAGCGTAGGTGCCTGGAACATGAAGCCCACCTGCGGCCCCGGCGCGGCCAGCTCGCCGCCACGCAAAATGATGTGGCCGGCCTGGGGCCTCAGCAGCCCTGCGGCCAATTGCAGCAGCGTGGTCTTGCCGCAGCCGCTGCGGCCCAGCAGGCAGTGGAACTCGCCGGCCTGCATGCGCCAGTCCACACCGTCCACCACGGGAGCGCGGCCGGGATAGGTGAAGACCACCTGCTGGATGTCGAGGAATGCCATGCCGTCAGTCCGCCCTTCAGTCTGAATAGGGCGCGAACGGCTGCGCCGCGAGTTCGGCCGACTGCTCGATCTCGGTCATGCGCACCAGGTCGAGCAGGTTGAAGCGCCCGTCGTGGTGCCAGCCGGCCTCGGGCATGCTCATGGAGCCAATGGCGCTGATGCGCGTGATGCCGGCGGCGCCCAACAGGTCGGCCAGCCGGTACAGCTCCTCGGGCGAGGCCGCAATGCCGGCCGTCTGCAGGTACTCGCGCTGCGCAGCGGCCACGGGCACCACGGCATCGAGGCGGTCCACGCCGACCACGGCAATGGTGCGGTACAGAGCCGTGGGCGCGAGCGGCTGCAGGCTGTCGCTGTAGGCGACGCTCCAGGGCGCATCCACGGGCCCCAGCAGTTGCTGCTCGTCGTCGGCCCATTCCACGGCCTGCTGCCAGCGGGCCACGGCCGTGCTCTCCTCCAGCTCCAGCGGGCGGCGTGCAAAGCGCCGCTGCAGATTGGCCAGCTCGGCCGCGAGGTAGTCGGCAAAGGCGCGCGGCGGCACGGGCGCGCCGCGCTCCACGTAGAACACATGGGGCGAATAGCAGCCCTGCTGGTCGTAGCGCATCACGTCCCAGGCCGCCAGCCGCGCCAGGGCAGGCGCCTTGAGGGTGTCGAGCGCGGCCGCGCCCACCAGGCCGAAGCCCAGCTTGTGGCCGTGCGGCAGAAAGCGCGTGGTCACGGGCAGGCGCTGGCGCAGCGCATGCAGGGTCTGGTTGCCGCCATAGGCCAGCACCGTGTCGGCCTGGGCATAGAGCGCATCAGCCTCCTCACCGCCTGCGCCGCTCCACCAGACCACGGCCAGGCAGTCGGCCAGCGGCGGATAGACCTCGGCCAGCAGCCGCGCGAACCAGCCCGCGAACAGCGGCTCGGCGCTGGCCAGCTTGCCGATGCTGGGCGCCTTGACCAGCAGGCCGCAGACCAGGCTCCACAGCGACAGCGCGGGCACGTTGCCGGCCCAGCTGTGCACCAGCAGGTCGGGCCCGAAGGCGCGCACCGCGCCGCCCTTGGGCGCGGGCTGAAAGCCGTCGAGCACGGCGGGGTTGGCAAAGTCCTCGGCCACAAAGCGGCGCAGCTGTGCGGCGCGGAAGGTCTTGAAGAAGCCCGTCAGCCCCAGCCGCACCATGTCGGCGTCGTAGCCGCTGACCACGGGCAGCCAAGCCTCGGCCTCGCGGCGATAGGGGTCGTTGCGGTCCAGCAGGCGGGCGATGGCGCGGTCAATCACGTCAATGATTTCGGCCACCGCCATCGTGCGCAGATGCCGACTGACGGCCGCGCGCACGCGCTGCGCCAGCGCCTGCATCTGGGCCGCCGTCAGCACGGGCACGGCAACTTCCAGCCTCAGCCCTTCGCGCTCGAAGGGCAGCACCTGCCACTGCACCTCGTCCTCGCGCAGCCCGGGCAGGTAGCCAGCCTTGATCCGCTGGACCGTCATGCAGCGGCAGCCTTCACGAATTCCTCGACGGCCAGCGAGCAGCCCTTGGCAGCCGCGCCCTCGGCCCGGCCCAGCAGCAAAAAGCCACCGTCCGCCCACAGGCCCACGTCCTCGGTCAGGATGGTGGTGACCGCGTTGTAGTTGGCCAGATCGCAATGCACCAGGATGCCGCGCTCGCCGGGCGCCACGCTGCGGCCGGTGATGGGCTCGACCAGGCGCGAGCGTATCCAGTGCGGGCCCGACTTGACCGAGGGCAGCGTGGCATTGCCGTCATCGTAGAACTGCGTGCTCAGCTCGGTCATGCCATACATGTTGATGCAGTGCGTGCGCGGCACGCCCAGCAGTTGCGACAGCTCCGCATAGAACGCTTCGAGCGGCAGCTCGCGCGACTGGCCCTTGTAGCCGCCCGTGTCCAGGATGCGGCTGCCCGCCGGCAGGCGAAAGCTGCGGCCTTCGGCGCGCAGCGCGTCCATCACATGGACCAGGCTGAAGCTCGCGCCCAGCAGCGCATAGGGCTTGCCGCTGCGCTCAGCCTCCTCCAGCGCCGTGCACAGGCCGGGCATATCCAGGCCCTCGGGCGTGAGCCAGTAGCGGCTGTCCGCCGTGCCGAACTCGGACTTGGCCAGCGCCAGGTAGTGCGCCAGCGACGAGTTGGGCATGGCCTGCTCGTCGGGAAAGAGGATGCCCATGGGCAAGCGCTGCACGCCCCGCATGAAGCGCTGCGCGAAGTGGCGCGTCATCGACCGGTCGTAGACCTCGAGTTTGGGATGGAAGTGGCGCCCGCGCGCAGCCAGCCCCTTGGCCTGGCCCGTGGTGCCGCTGGTCATGAACACGCGCTCGGCGGGCGAGGCCGGCTCGCTGCGCAGCTCCATGGCCTTGAAGGCATCGATGGGCACGGCCGGGATGTCGCTCCAGGTCTTCACGTTGCGCAACGTGGCGCCGCGCCGCTGGCAGAAGCTGCGGAACGGCGCATTGGATTCGTACTGGTAGGCGAACAGCTTGAGGGCAAGCTGGTCGAACTGGTCGTCGGTGCAGCCATCCATTGCGATGAATGCAAGCAGGTCTGCGACCAGCGAGTCGGCCTGGGCCTTGTCCATGGAATTCCTTCGAGAGCTGGGACGTGATGCTCCGAAGGCCCCCTCGCCCGTGCCGCAGGGCGCGGCCACGTCAGGGTGCAAGCTCTTCTTCCGCCGGAATGACCCGGTTCAAGTTCTCGGGTGTGGATCTCAGCACTGGCGTGCACCCCGGAGCAGCGCGCCATTTTACTGCAGTGGTGCCGGTCAGGCCTGGCGCGGACGCAGGCACCACAGGGCCGTGGCGGCGGTGGCGGCCGCCAGCACCACCACCCACAGCGCGCCCAGCTGCCACCGGTCCAGCGCCAGGCCGAAGAGAAAGGGCGCGCTCGACTGCGCGATGCGCGCCGGCACCATCAGCAGCCCTTGCCGCTGCCCGTAGCCCTGCGCGCCAAACATGGCCAGCGGCAAGGTGCCGATGGCCACGGTCATGATGCCGTTGCCGAGGCCAAAGGCCACCGCATAGCCCCAGCCGCCGGCGGCGCCGAACACCGCCAGCACCACGGCAGCCAGCGGGTAGGCCATGACGGCGATGCGCGCCGACCACAGCGGATGCGCGCGGCGCAGGAAGGCGTAATCAGCGATGCGGCCCGCGACCTGGGCCGGCCCCACCAGCGCCGCCGCGGCCACGGCAGCGGTCGCGGTGGCGCCGCCCACCGCCAGCAGGCGCGGCAGGTGCGACATCATGGAGGTGCCGATGAACCACACGGCCGAAAACGTCAGCGCCATGAGCGCCAGCGTGCCGCCATGGTTCCGCAGGAAGGATGGCGATGGCGGCTCGCTCGGCCCGGCCTCGGCGGCCGGCTCCGCCGCCAGCCGCGGCTCGGCGCGGGGCAGCGTGGCGTGCAGCGGCAGCAGCACCAGGGCCTGCACCGCCGCCCAGAACAGGCAGGCGTTGCGCCAGCCGGCCTCGTGCAGCAGCCAGGTGGTGACCGGCCAGCTCACGGTACTGGCAAAGCCGCCGAACAGCGTGATGCCGACGATGGCGCCGCGCGCCGTCTTGCCGTACAGGCGCACCGCCGTGGAGAACGCCGCCTCGTACAGCCCCGCGCCCATGGCCAGCCCCAGCAGCAGCCACACGGCGAACAGTTGCGCCGGCGTCTGCACGCGCGACAGCAGCACCAGGCCCAGCGCGAACAGCACATTGGTCGCCATCAGCACGGGGCGGCCGCCCCAGCGGTCGATGAGCCGCCCGGCCACCGGACCGGTGAGCGCCATCACCAGCAGCGCCAGCGAGAACGCCGCGAAGATGCGGGAGGCCGGCAGGCCCAGGCTCTCGCCCATGGCCCCGGCCAGAATGGCCGGCAGGTAGAACGCCGAGCCCCACGACAGCATCTGCCCGAAGCCCAGCTTGCAGGTGGTCAGCACCGGCCGCTCGGCGGGAGGATGGGGCAAGGCAGGGGACATCGGGGGCGGGCTCGTCAAAAACAGCGCGCCATTGTGCCGGGCATTGCCGCGGCGCACAGTCACCCGCGCAACCCGGCGCGGCCACCGCCAGCGGGCGGCTCAGTGCGGCGGCAGGCCTTGCAGGAAGCCGCCGATGATGCGCTGCGCGTAGCGGCTGGCCACGCTGCGCACGAACTCGGCGAAGTCCACATGGGCGCTATCGTCGGCGCGGTCCGAGATGGTGCGCATGGCCGCGAACGGCACGCCGTAGTCCAGGCAGGCCTGGGCCACGGCCGCGCCCTCCATCTCCACCGCCAGCACCTCGTGGCCGGCAGTGCGCAGCCCCTGGGCCAGCGCGCGCGAGGCGGCGGCGGTGCCGACGAACTGGTCGCCGCTGGCGATCAGCCCGCAGTGGGCGCGCGGCGGGTGGGTGGCATGGCGGGCGCGCAGGGCCTCGGTGTCGCCCTCCACGCAGGCCCGGGCCGCCTGCAGCAGCGCGGCCGCCATGGCCGCATCGCAGGCCAGGCGCGTGCGGCCGTAGCCGGGCATCTCCCAGCGCGGGAACAGCGGCGAGGCGTCCAGGTCGTGCTGCAGGTAGTCGCTGGCGATCACCACGTCGCCGACCTGCACGCCCTCGCCCACGCCGCCGGCCACGCCGGTGAAGACGATGCGGCGCACGCCGAAGCGCTCGATCAGCGCCGCCGTGGTGGTGGCCGCCGCCACCTTGCCTATGCCCGACAGCGCACAGACCACGTCGTGGCCGTGCAGCCGGCCGCGCCAGAACTGCCGCCCCGCGTGGGCCACGGCTTGGGCGCCGGCCATGGCCTGCACCAGGCCGTCCTGCTCCTGCGGCAGTGCGCTGAGTATTGCCAAGGTCATGATGCCAAGAATCTCCTACGCAGAAAAAATGCTCCTTATTCAGGAGCATTTTGCGCTTATCCATCAAGCGCTAGAGGTCATTTTTACTTAAAAATCTTGTTTGCTCGCCCTACGCCTTGGCCTTGGCCATTTCGGCATCGCGCAGCTCGCGGCGCAGGATCTTGCCCACCGGCGTCTTCGGCAGCGCGTCGCGGAACTCGATGTACTTGGGGCGCTTGTAGCCCGTCAGCCGCTCGCTGCAGAAGCTGCGCAGCTGCGCCTCGGTGAGGTCGGGCGACTTGCGCACCACCACCAGCTTGATGGCCTCGCCGGTCTTGTCGTCGGGCACGCCGATCACCGCGCACTCGGCCACGCCGGGGCAGGCCGAGGCCACATCCTCGACCTCGTTGGGATAGACATTGAAGCCGCTGACCAGCACCATGTCCTTCTTGCGGTCGACGATGTGGAAGCGCCCGTCGGCATCCATCACGCCGATGTCGCCGGTGCGGAAGAACCCGTCCTCGGTCATGACCTTGGCGGTCTCGTCGGGGCGCTGCCAGTAGCCGGCCATCACCTGCGGCCCGCGGATGGCGACCTCGCCGCGCTCGCCCTGCGGCACGGGCTGGCCCGCGTCGTCGAGGATGGCCATGTCGGTGCTGGGCATGGGCAGGCCGATCGAGCCGTTCACCGGCTGGCCCACCACGCTGCAGCTCGCCACCGGGCTGGTTTCGGACAGGCCATAGCCCTCGATGATGGGCGCGCCGGTGCGCGCCAGCCATTTCTCGGCCACCGCGCTCTGCACGGCCGCGCCCCCGCCCACCACCACCTTCAGGTGGCTCCAGTCCACCAGGTCGAAGTCCGGGTGGTTCATCAGCCCGTTGAACAGCGTGTTGACAGCCGGAAAGGTGTGGAAGGGCTGGCGGCGCAGGTCGGCCAGCGTGGACTTGATGTCGCGCGGGTTGGCGATCAGCAGCACGTGGTGGCCACAGCGCAGCGACAGCAGCAGGCAGACCGTGAACGCGAAGATGTGGTACAGCGGCAGCGCGCAGACGCACAGCGGCTGCACGTCGGCCGGAATGGTCTTGAGCGCCGGCGCGTACCAGGACTGCACCTGCATCACGTTCGCGGCGAGGTTGCGGTGCTGCAGCACCGCGCCCTTGGCCACGCCGGTGGTACCGCCGGTGTACTGCAGCGCGGCCACATCCTGAAGGCCCACCTCGGGCGCCGTGAACTGGTGCTGCTCGCCCTGGCGCAGCGCGGCGTTGAACGCGATGCTGCGCGTGAGCTGGAACGGCGGCACCAGCTTCTTCGAATGCCGCACCACCCAGTTGACGATGCTGCCCTTGAGCAGGCCCAGCATGTCGCCCATGCTGCAGACGATGACCTGCTCCAGCTTGGCGTGCTGCGGGCATTGCTGCACGGTCGCGCCGAAGTTCTCGAGCACGATCATCACCTTGGCGCCGCTGTCCTGGAGCTGGTGCTCCAACTCGTGCGGGGTGTAGAGCGGGTTGACGTTGACCACCACCAGGCCGGCGCGCAGCACCGCCGCCACGGCCACGGCGTACTGCGGCACGTTGGGCATCATCAGCGCCACGCGGTCGCCCTTGGTCAGCGCCAGGGTCTGCAGGTAGGCGGCCAGCGCCAGGCTGGCCTGGTCGAGCTCGCGGTAGGTCCAGACCTTGCCCATGAAATGCAGGGCATCGCGGTCCGCATGCTGGATGAAGGCCTGGTTCAGCAACTGCGCCAGCGTCGGGATATTGGCCAGGTCGATGTCGGCAGGCACATCGGATGGATAGCCCTGCAGCCAGGGGCGTTGAGTCATGCGCGGTCTCCTGAATGAATAGTGTCGCCCGGCGAGCCCTGCGGGCTGCGCCGCTCCTTCACGCGGAGCGAGGCGCTATGAAATTCTGCAAAACTGGTATTGTGCGCACCCCGCGCCGTTCGCGATTCTGGAATTACCCTGGGATCGCGCCCGCCACGCCTCAGGGTTTGGCTGCCGGCGGCGGCACCGGCTGGCCCGCCTGCATGCGCACCTGCGCCTGCGGTTTCGGCGCCTGGCTGTCCTCGGCAGCCTTCGTCTGGTAGTAGGGCTTTTCGTCGATGGGGAACGGGAACGGCGGCACCTTGAACACGCCGTTCATGAAGCCGGTGCTCTGGCGCAGGGCCTGCGACAAGTCCTGCGCCCAGGTCAGCAGCGGCCGGCCAGCCGAGAAGAAATCGATGCTGTTGTGCGTCTCGGGCCGCACCAGGCGGTGGTCGGCCAGCACCTGCACCTCGACGAGGCCGCCGCTGCCGGTGGTGAAGTGGTACGACACGTGCGACATGGGCCGCGCGAAATAGATGCCACCCGCCGACAGGCGCGCCGCCATCCGGGGATCGTTCTGCGCCAGCCACTCTTCGCTGTTGGCCGTGCGCTTGATGCGCAGACAGTCCACGCGCCCCACGTTCAGGCCCTGGGTGCGCTCGACCAGCACGCCCTGCTGCTTGGGGCAGTCCTGCGTCCACACCGTGGGCTGGCGGTTCAGGTCATCGACGTTGGAGCGCACGGCCATCACGGCCACCAGCTCGCCCAGCGAGGTGCGCATCTGCCAGACCTTGGCCTGCAGCGGCTCGTCGCGCGAGAGATCGCGCGGGGCGACGGGGATCAGATCGCTGTCCGAGCCCCAATAGCGCCACTCCAACTGCGGGGCCTCGTCGAACGACACCTGCGTGCGGCCGACGGAATAAGTCTGGGGCGTGACCGGCGCGCACGCCACCAGCGCCAGGGCGGCGGACGACAGCGCCAGCAGCGCCGCCATCCTGCGGGCAGCAAAAACCATAAACACCAATCCTGTAGGGCAGGCCCGCGCCGGGGGCGCTGGGCAAGAGGGGAAAAACCGCCGCCATGATAGCAAGCCGGGGCCTGCAGGCGCCCGCGCGCGGCGGCAGCGAAGCATTGTTGCCCGGCATTGCGCAGACATTGCGGGCAATCGTGAAGAAGTGTTTCCCTAATCCAGGTCTTCGTCCGCGTCCTCGCGGCACTCGTCCGGCAGGGACTTGGCCACCGGGCCGCTGCCGCTGCAGTGCCAGATGACCTTGCCGTCCTGCTCGGAAGGCACCATCGCGAACGTGCCCTTGGCGAAAGGGATATTCAGGCTCATGGTCTCGCTGTCGTACTCCCACTGGCCGGCCTGCGCGAGCGTGACGCCGGCGCTGGGCAGGTTGTCGGGCACTTCCTGCTTCTGCTCGTAGTAGTCGCCCAGCGCGCTGCGCAGCGCCGCGCCCTCGTGCCACAGGCGCAGCATCTGGGTCCGCTCCTGGTAGCGCTGCAGCTCGGGCAGGCCCACGGCCACCAGCGCGCCCACGGCGGCGATCACCAGCAGCAGCGTGAGCAGGCCGGCCGCGCCGCCGCCCACGCGCCCGCCGTAGGGCACGAAGAACGCCAACAGGTACGAGAACGGGTTGCGCCCCGGCATCCGGGTGTCGGGGTTCAGCATGCGCACCACGCGCTTGGTCAGCCAGGGGTAGCCGCCGATCAGCTCGTGGAAGTCGGGGAAGAAGCCGCGGTTGGCCAGGGTCTGGCGCGCGTAGGTGGCGAGGTTGACCTGCTGCCACTTCTCGGCGCCCGCGGCCAGCACCGCCAGCGCGCGCGCCGCCGACTCGGGCTGTTCGCAGCAGGCGCGGCCGTGCAGGTCGCAGGTGTACTCCTTGGCACGCGAGTAGGCGGCGCCGAGCAGCGGCAGCCACAGCACCGGCGCGCGCCAGATGTGGCCGGTGAGGTGGCCGCGGCGGATATGCCCCAGCTCGTGGCCGAAATAGAAGTTGATGCCGTCGGGCAGCTCGCGCAGTGCATCCAGCGTGTCGGCCAGCACGATGACGTAGTTGCGCCCCAGGAAGCGCGTGGCGAAGGCATTCATCATGCCGTCGCCCTGCAGCACATAGGCCTCGGGCGGGTCGGTGATGCCCAGCTTCTGGCAGCACTGCAGGTATTGCAGGTACAGCTCGGGCAGCTGGTCTTCGGAGAGCTTCACGCCCGTGCCGCGCAGCCAGGCGATCAGGCCGGACTGCGCGAACAGGTAGGCGATGAAGCCCAACAGCACATAGGCCAGCGCCACGCCGAACGTGCCCACGACCAGCAGCAGCCAGACGACGATGCCCAGCACCAGCGTGAGGGTGCCCAGGGTTTTTTCGCGCGGATAGACCAGCGGATCCATGCTTTTTCTTTCTTTGAAATCCGCCGCATCATACGGGTGGAATCAGCGCCGCGTCACTTCCCGCAAGGTAACAAACTCCTCGGCGCTGGTCGGGTGGATGCCGATGGTTTCGTCGAACTGGGCCTTGGTCGCACCCGCGCGCAGCGCCACCGCGAAGCCCTGGGTGATCTCGCCGGCATCGGCGCCCACCATGTGCAGGCCCAGCACGCGGTCGCTGGCGTCATCCACCACCAGCTTGACCAGGGTGCGCTCGCTGCTGCCGCTGAGCGTGTGGCGCAGCGGCTTGAAGTCGCTGCGGTAGATGCGCACCGCGCCGCGCTTCTCGCGCGCGGCCTCTTCGGACAGGCCCACGGTGCCGATCGGCGGATGCGTGAACACGGCCGTGGGGATGAGCTCGTAGTCCACCGTGCGCGCCGCCTTGCCCGGCAGCGGGCCGAATACGTGGTCCACCCAGGCCATGGCCTCGGCCAGCGCCACCGGCGTCAGCTCCAGGCGGCCGACCACGTCGCCCAGCGCATGCACGCTGGGGATATTGGTGGCGTAGTGCCCGTCCACCACGATGGCGCCCTGCCCGTCCTGGCGCACGCCCACCTGCTCCAGGCCCAGGCCCTCGACGTTCGGCTTGCGGCCGGTGGCGTAGAGCACCGCGTCGCAGCGCAGCTCGGCGCCGTCCTTCAGGCGCACCATGCGCTCGGCACCGGCGGCCTCGATGCCGGCCACCTCGGCGCCCACGCGGATGTCGACGCCGGCCTTGCGCATCTCCTCGGCCGCGAAGTCGCGCACCTCGTGGTCGAAGCCGCGCAGCACCTGCTCGCCGCGGTACAGCAGTGTGACCTGCACGCCCAGGCCGTGGAAGATACTGGCCATCTCGCAGGCGATGTAGCCGCCGCCCACCACCACCAGGCGGCGCGGCAGCTCGGGCAGGTCGAACAGATCGTCGGACACCAGCACATGCTCGCGGCCCGGCAGCTCGGGCACCCAGGGGCGCCCGCCGGTGGCCACCAGGATGTGCCGCGCCGTGAGCCGCTGCTGCTTCATCTCGCCATTGGGCTTGGCGGTGACGATCACGGTGTGCGCATCGGCCAGCGCGCCGTGGCCGGCCAGGCGGTCCACCTTCGCGCCGCTCATCAGGCCCTCGTAGATGCCATTGAGGCGGCTGATCTCCTTCGCCCGCGCGGCCTTGAGCGCCGGCCAGTCCAGCGCCAGCCCCTGGGGCACCTGCCAGCCGTAGCCGCGCGCCTCGGCAAAGGCCTCGGCGTAGCCAGCGCCGTAGCTGTAGAGCTTCTTGGGGATGCAGCCCACGTTCACGCAGGTGCCGCCCATGGCGCCCGACTCGACCAGGGCCACGCGCGCGCCGCGGCCCGCGGCCATGCGCGCGGCGCGCACGCCGCCCGAGCCGCCGCCGATCACGATGAGGTCGTAGTCATGGGATGTGGATGTGCTCATGGTTCTTCTTTCGCGCAACGTCAAAACGCCCATTGTGGCCAGCCAACAAAAAACCGCCCCTGCGGGCGGTTTCTTCATTTTTGATAGCTATCAGCGCTTACCAGATAAGCGCTGGAGGCCAATTTATTGCACAAGCTGTGCCAGCTCGCCGGCGGCGTACTTGCGGGCCATGTCGGCCAGCGGCACGCCCTTGATCTTGGCGGCCTGGCCTTCGCAGCCGAACTCCAGGTAGCGCTGCTTGCAGATCAGGCGGGCCGCTTCGCGCGCGGGCTTCATCCACTCGCGCATGTCGAACTTGTCGGGGTTCTCGGCCTGGAACTTGCGCACCGCGCCGGTCATGGCCAGGCGGATGTCGGTGTCGATGTTGATCTTGCGCACGCCGTGCTTGATGGCTTCCTGGATCTCTTCCACCGGCACGCCGTAGGTTTCCTTCATCTTGCCGCCGAACTGGTTGATGATGGCCAGCAGGTCCTGCGGCACCGACGAGGAGCCGTGCATCACCAGGTGGGTGTTGGGCAGGCGGGCGTGGATTTCCTTCACGCGCTGGATCGACAGGATGTCGCCCGTGGGCTTGCGGCTGAACTTGTAGGCGCCGTGGCTGGTGCCAATGGCGATCGCCAGCGCGTCGAGCTGGGTGGCCTTGACGAACTGGGCGGCTTCCTCGGGGTCGGTCAGCAGCGCGGAGTGGTCGAGCACGCCTTCGGCGCCCACGCCGTCTTCCTCGCCGGCCATGCCGGTCTCGAGCGAGCCCAGGCAGCCCAGCTCGCCTTCGACGGTGGCGCCGATCTGGTGGGCCATGGCCACCACGTCGCGCGTGACCTTGACGTTGTAGTCGAAGTCGGCCGGGGTCTTGCCGTCCTCGCGCAGCGAGCCGTCCATCATCACCGAGCCGAAGCCCAGGTTCAGCGCGCCCTGGCAGATGGCGGGCGAGGTGCCGTGGTCCTGGTGCATGACCAGCGGGATGTGGGGATAGGCCTCGACGGCCGCCTGGATCAGGTGCTTGATGAAGCTTTCGCCCGCGTACTTGCGCGCGCCGGCGCTGGCCTGCAGGATCACCGGGGCGCCCACTTCGTCCGCGGCCGCCATCACTGCCTGCACCTGCTCCAGGTTGTTCACGTTGAAAGCGGGGATGCCGTAGTGGTTGGCTGCGGCATGGTCGAGCAATTCGCGCATCGAGACGAGAGCCATGGTGGAGTGTCCGTTATGAAAAGGGTGGGAAGGGGCCAAGGCCGTGGGCCAGGGCCACGAAGAAGCTACAGGAGCCGCGGTGTGGTAACCGCTTGGTAACCCGTTATTTTAACCATGCGTGCCATTTCAGGCCTGCGGCAATGCCAGACGGTAGCAGGTGGTATGCGGCGGCAGCGGCGCGTGCGGGCCGAACCGCCCCCGGTGCAGCTGCGCCACGCGCTCGACGATGGCGTGGCCCAGGTGCAGGCTGTCCACCGGCTCGGGGGGTTTGCTGCCGCCGTCGCGCCCGCCGTCGTCGCAGACCTGCAGCCAGCATTCGCCGCCGTCACCGGTTTCGCGGCCGCCCTGCACCTCGATCTGCGTGCCCTGCGGCGTATGGCGCAGCGCGTTTTCCACCAGGTTGCGCAGCGCCACCTCCAGCAGCACCGCATGGCCGGTGACCACCAGGGTCTCGGGCACCTCGACCGACAGGCTGCTGCCGTGCTGCCAGGCCGCCTGGGCGTAGTCGGCGGCCACGTCGCGCGCCATCCGGGCCAGATCGACGGGCGCGGCCTGCTGCGTCATCTGCACCCGCCCGGCCCGCGCCAGCGCCAGGATCTGCTGCAGCACATGGCCGGCGCGCAGCGCCTCGGCCTGGATGCGCTGCGCCGCGGCCGCCTGCTCCTCGGCCGGCAGCTCGCCCTGCAGGGCCTGGGCATGCAGGCTGATGGCCGCCAGCGGCGTGCGCAGCTCGTGTGCCACCTCGTTGGCCAGCTTGCGCTCGTGCTCCATCGCCGCCTCGCTGCGGTCCAGCAGGGTGTTGATCGCCTGCGTCACCGCGTGGAACTCCTGCCAGTCGTTGCCGGTCCGCAGGCGCTGGCCCTCGGCCAGATCGAGCTGCGCCACGTCGGCCGAGAGCTGGTTCAGCGGCCGCAGGCCCGCGCGAATGGTGAGCCCCAGCACCAGCGTGACCACCGGCAGCAGCCACAGCCCGGGCACGATCATCTGGCCGGCGATGTCTTCCGCCAGGTCGTCGCGCTCCTTGAGCGCGACCAGCACCGTCACCCGGCGGCTGCGCTCCGCGTCCCACTGCGTGAAGGTGCGCCAGACCTCGCCGCCGGCCAACGCCGCCTCGTAGAAGCCCTCGCGCTGGACGCCGAACGCCACCACCGGCGCATTGCCCACGTGCAGCAGCAGGCGGCCGCCGGAGTCCCACATCTGGATGTCCATGGACTGTTGGTAGTCGTGCGCCCGCAGCCCCGGCACCGAAACCCGGCGCGTCGGCGGCAGTTCGGCGCCCATCTGCACCGGCAGGTTCAGCACCATCGCCGCCACGCTGGCCAGGTGGCCGTCGGTCAGCTCGTCGGCCTCTTCCACGCCGGCCCGGTAGGCCCAGAACACGAAGCTGGCCCACACCAGCACCAGCGACGCCAGGATCCACAGCAGCAGCCGCGTCTGCAGGCGCGGCAGCCCCTGGGCGGGGCCCAGCCAGCTGGCGGCGACGTGCTGTGCCGGCATGCGCTAGACCTGCGGCATGAAGTAGCCCACGCCGCGCATGGTGTGGATGTAGTCCGCGCCCAGCTTCTTGCGCAGGTGGTGGATGTGCACCTCGACCGCGTTGCTCTCCACCAGCGAGTCGAAGTTGTAGAGGCGCTCCTCCAGCTGCTGGCGCGACAGCACGCGGCCCCGCGCCTCCAGCAGGATCAGCAGGATGGTGAAGGCCCGCGGCGGCAGCTCCACCGGCTGGCCCGCCAGGCGCACCTGGTGCAGCGCCGGATCGACCACCAGCTCGCGGTACTGGATCAACGGATTGGCCCGCCCCGCCGCCCGGCGCAGCAGCGCCCGCAGCCGCGCCTGCAGTTCCTGCGCATCGAAGGGCTTGGCCAGGTAGTCGTCGGCGCCCAGGTCCAGCCCGCCGATGCGGTCATGCACGCCATCGCGCGCGGTGAGGATGATGACCGGCGTGGCCGGATCGGGCCGGGTCGAGTCCGCCGGCGCATTGCGCAGGCGCTGCAGCAGGCTGGTGCCGTCGCCGTCGGGCAGGCCCAGGTCAAGCAGCACCGCGTCGAAGCCCTCGGTGGTCAGGGCATTCCAGGCCGCGGCCAGCGTGCCGCACCAGTCCACCGCGTGGCCGTGCTGGCGCAGGTTGGCGCGCAATCCTTCGGCAATGCCTGCGTCGTCTTCGACCATCAGTATTCGCATGCAGCGCATTGTGCATGATGCCTTGCGGCAGCGGCGCCGACCGGCCATCGCCGCGACAAGGCCCCGACGGATGAGGCAGTCAATCGAATCATCGACGGTGATATATTCCCTTTACAAAAATTCACCCGCGCCGAAGTCAGGGCGTGCCTCCCAACCCCGTCCTCGCCATGCCATGAAAAACCTGGTCTCCTCCACCCTCGCCGCCCTGTCCCTGTGCACCGCCCTGCCCGCCTTCGCCGCGCGCGACTTCACCCCCCAGCCGGGCACCTGGGTGGTCAGCAGCGAGCTCGACGGCAAGCCCGGCCGAGGCCTGGCCATCGACGTGCAGGGCAATACGCTCTTCATGCAGGTGTTCAACTATGAACAGAACGGCGATGCCACCTTCCATGCCTCGCAGGGGCCGATGGACGGAAATACGATGACGGCGCCGCTCGTGCGCTACCGCGGAGGGCGCTCGTTCGGCGGCGAGGCCCGCGAGGCCGTGGAAGATGGCTCGCCCGGCAGCGTGACCGTGAGCTTTGCCAACGGGCTGCAGGGCACGGTGCAGTTCCCGGGCGAGGCGCCGGTGGCGATGGAGCGCCTGGTCGCCATGGGGCCGGCGTTTGACGCGGCCTATGTCAGCGGCGCGTGGTGGCGCCAGTTCAACGTAGTGGGCCTGGACGAGGCCGGACAGGTGGCAAAGTCCTGGCAGTTGGTGATGGACGGCCATTCGGCGGAGCGCCAAGTGCGGCTGACGGGAAGGACAAGCTCCGGCCTGGGGCACGAGCAGCCGCAGGCACTGGGCTGCACCGCCCTGTCCACCCCCGACACCTATGCCTGCCGGGGCCGCGAAGACAGCCTGCCGACCGACGGCAGCGCCTGGATCGAATCGGCCACGCTGCGCATCGTGGGTGCCGACGTGCAGGGAGTGGTCTCTACCCGGGCAGGCGAAGCTCGCCAGCACTACGTGCTGACGGGCATGGCCATCGTGGCGGCGGACACCAGTGGATTCAGCGCCCCCTCGTGCGCTCCCGCGGGGCAGGTCTACACGCAGGATGCCCTGGGCAGTTGCTCGAAAGACCGCACCATCAACCCTTCCAACGGCACCTGGATCGTGGCCGACGAGCTGACCGGCAAGCCGGGCCGGGGCATCGCCCTCGATGTGCAGAACGGCATGGCCATTGCCCAGGTCTTCAACTACCTTCCCGACGGGCGGGCCAGCTTTCACATGGGCAGCGGCGAATACACGGGCAGCAACCAATATGCGGGCGAAGCATCCACGCTGGCGCTGAACCGCTATGCCGGGGGCCGCTACTTTGGCGGGCCGGCAACCAGTGCAGCGCTGGCGGACAGCACGGGCACCATGCAGCTGCAATTCAACAACGAGCCCAACCGTGTCGAAGGGACGATCCAGTTCCCCGGCGAGCCGCCGCGGCGCATCGTGCGGCTGGCGCTGGAGCCCGACACCTCCAGCCACCACGGTCTGCTGGGCGAGTGGGTGGCGTTTTTCTGGCCCAAATCAGCATCCCGTACCTATCTCCACACCTTCACCCTCACCCGCGACCTGGGCGATGCAGCCAGCACCGCCGATGGCTCGGTGCGCTGCCAGCGGCAGCCGCATCAGGTTTATCGCAATTTCGTCGCCTGCGACTGGAGGCGCGGCGAAGGTGCGGATACCGAGGTCTGGAGCACCTGGTTCACGCAGCAGACCAACAATCGCAGCGCCTACGCCATGCAGATCCGCGACCGCCATGGCAACCTGCTGGGGCTGGGCGATATCCCGCTGCGCTGAGGCGTTCCTGCTGACGCCTGCGGGCGGCATGGGCACCTGGCGTTAAGCCCGCCTTAAGCGCTGCTCCCACAATGCGCCCATGCCCAGCTCCACCCACTCCGCCCCCACCGCCCAGGCACCGGGCCGCCGCTGGCTGGCTGCCACGCTGGCTGGGTTCGCGCTGGTGCTGCTGTGGGACCAGAGCGGCCTGGACCTGGCCGTGGCACGCTTGTGGGGCGGCGCCCAGGGCTTTGCGCTGCGCGACAACCCTTTTCTCGACCTGTACATGCACGACGCCATGCAGTGGCTGGGCTGGGCGCTGGCGTTCGCGCTCAGCATAGGCGTGTGGTTTCCGTTCGGCGTGCTGCGCCGGCTGCCGGTGGCGCGCCGCGTGCAGGTCGTGGTCAGCGTGCTGGCGGCGCTGGCGCTGGTGGGCCTGCTCAAGCACAGCAGCAGCACAAGCTGCCCCTGGGACATGGCGGCCTTCGGCGGCCTGGCGGAGCCGGTGTCGCACTGGCGCTGGGGCCTGCGCGACGGCGGCTCGGGCCATTGCTTTCCGGCCGGCCACGCGGCCACGGGCTTTGCCTTCGTGGGCGGGTATTTCGCGCTGCACCGCGATGCGCCGCGCGCCGCGCGCTGGTGGCTGCTGGCCGCGCTGGCCGTGGGCGCGGTGCTGGGCCTGGCGCAGCAGATGCGCGGCGCGCACTACACGAGCCATACGCTGTGGACGGCCTGGCTGTGCTGGCTGGCCGGCTGGCTGACCGACACGCTGGTGCAGCGCCTGCAGCGGGCGGCCGGGCGCTGAGGCGCACAACAACAAAAAAGGAGCTGCCAGCGCCTGCTGCACCTGGCTTTCAGATCGATAAATATCTAAAACCAAGGCACAGCGAGCGCTGGCAGCTCCTGTTTTCATAGGGCACCAGGCCCTGGCCCGCTTACTCGACGCGGCAGATCTTCATCATGTTGGTGCCGCCGGGCGAGCCCATGGGCTCGCCGCAGGTGATGGCGTAGATGTCGCCGCTCTGCACGATGTCGCGGTTCTTCAGGTGGGCTTCGGCCTGCAGCAGCGCGGTGTCGCGGTCGGCGCTGGTGTCCATCAGCAGCGGGCGCACGTTGCGGTACAGGGCCATGCGGCGCTGGGTGGCGATCTTGGGCGTCAGCGCGTAGATCGGGATCTGGGTGCGGTGGCGGCTCATCCACAGCGCGGTGGAGCCGCTGTCCGTCATCGCCACCAGGGCCTTGGCGCCCAGGTGCGTGGCGGTGAACAGCGCGCCCAGCGCGATGCTCTGGTCGATGCGCTGGAAGGTCTTGCCGACGAAGTCGGTGTCCACGTCCCAGTCGGCGGCGGCTTCGGCGGCGGCGCAGATGGCGACCATCTCCTGCACGGTCTCGAGCGGGAACTTGCCGGCGGCCGTCTCGGCGCTGAGCATCACGGCGTCGGTGCCGTCAAGCACGGCGTTGGCCACGTCGCTCACCTCGGCGCGGGTGGGCACGGGGTTGGTGATCATCGATTCCATCATCTGCGTGGCGGTGATGACGGCCTTGTCCATCTCGCGCGCCATGCGGATCATCTTCTTCTGCAGCGCGGGCACGGCGGCGTGGCCCACTTCGACGGCCAGGTCGCCGCGGGCGACCATGATGCCGTCGGACACTCGCAGGATCTCTTCGAGGCGGGGCACGGCTTCGGCGCGCTCGATCTTGGCGATCAGGCCGGGGCGGTGGCGGTATTCGGCCGCGGCCACCAGGCACAGCTGGCGCGCCATTTCCATGTCGGAGGCGTTCTTGGGGAAGCTCACGGCCACGTAGTCGGCCTGGAAGCTCATCGCGGTCTTGATGTCTTCCATGTCCTTGGCGGTCAGCGCCGGGGCCGTCAGGCCGCCGCCCTGCTTGTTGATGCCCTTGTTGTTGGACAGCTCGCCGCCGAGCTTGACGGTGGTGTGCACGGCTTCGCCGAGCACCGAGTCCACGGTCAGCACGATCAGGCCGTCATTGAGCAGCAGCACGTCGCCGGGCTTCACGTCGCGCGGCAGTTCCTTGTAGTCGAGGCCCACGCCGTCGATGTCGCCCGGCTCGGTGCGGCTGGCATCGAGCACGAAGCGCGCGCCCGGCTCCAGCATGACCTTGCCTTCGGCGAACTTGCCGACGCGGATCTTGGGGCCCTGCAGGTCGGCCATGATGGCCACTTCGCGGCCGGCGCGCTGCGCGGCGGCGCGCACCGTCATGGCGCGGTCCACATGGTCCTGTGCCTTGCCGTGGCTGAAGTTCAGGCGCACGACGTTGACGCCGGCGCGGATCATCGCCTCCAGGATCTGCGGGTCGCTCGAAGCGGGGCCCAGGGTGGCAACAATCTTGGTGGCGCGGCGGATTTTGGTCGGTGCGTTCATGGCTTGTCTCGGTCGGGTGGTGGGCTGGCGCCTGCAGTACCGGCCGGCGCCTTGTAATTCAGTTTCTATTCTGCTGCCAATCCGGTTACATCGGGGGTTCATTCGACAGGCCTGCGCGCCAGCGTATTTCCCCTTAAATTCGACCGAAACCCATATACCACGCGCGCAACAAGCTATTAAATCAGAAGCAAATAACAGATATGCCGGCGCGCAGGGTGCGGCTTGATTACGACAGCAAGGGCGCGGCGGCGCCTTCGCGCATCAGCGCCTCGATCTCGTCGGGGTGTACCGGCACGCCGCGGGTCATCAGCTCGCAGCCGTCGTCGGTGATGAGGGCGTCGTCCTCGATGCGGATGCCGATGTTGTGGAACTGCTCGGGCACGCCCTCGGCCGGGCGCACGTAGATGCCGGGCTCGACGGTGGTGACCATGCCGGGGCGCAGGATGCGGCTCGGGCGGTTCAGGATCAGCTCGCCCGACAGCGGATCGCGCCGCTCGCTGATGTGGCCCAGCTCCGTCGGCTCGACATAGCTGCCGCAGTCGTGCACGTCCATGCCCATCCAGTGGCCGGTGCGGTGCATGTAGAACGGGAAGTAGCTACGGTTCTCGATCACGTCCTGCACGCCGCCGACCTTGTTCCTGTCGAGCAGGCCCAGGTCGAGCATGCCCTGCGCCAGCACCGCCACGGTGGCGTCGTGCGGGTCGTTGAAGCGCTTGCCGGGCCGGGTGACGGCCACGGCCGCGTCCTGGCTGGCTAGCACCAGCTCGTACAGCGCGCGCTGCGGGCCGCTGAACTTGCCGCCCGCCGGGAAGGTGCGGGTGATGTCGCTGGCATAGCCGTCGAGCTCGCAGCCGGCGTCGATCAGCACCAGTTCGCCGCTCTTGATGGGTGCGGCATCGGCGCGGTAGTGCAGCACGCAGGCGTTCGCGCCCGCCGCGACGATGGAGCCATAGGCCGTGTATTGCGAGCCGTGCTCGCGGAAGGCGTGCAGCAGCTCGGCATCGAGGTGGTACTCGCGCACGTCCTCGCCGGCGCGCAGCATGCGGGCCGAGCGCTGCATCGCCAGCACGTGGGCGCGCGCGCTGATGGCGCAGGCGCGGCGGATGGTGGCCTGCTCGTGCGCGTCCTTGACCAGGCGCATCTCGTCGAGGATGGCGCACAGGTCGCGCTGCTGCTCGGGCACCAGTGCGCCGAAGCGGCTGCGCGCGCGCACCACGTTGAGCCAGCGCGCCACGCGGCCCTCAAGGCCAGTGTGGATGGCGAACGGGTACCAGACCACGCTGCGGTTCTCCAGCATCTTGGGCAGGCGCAGGTCCAGCTCGGCGAACGAGAAGGCCTCGTCCACGCCCAGCGCCGCTACCGCCGCGTCGGGGCCGAGGCGGTAGCCGTCCCAGATCTCGCGCTCCAGGTCCTTGGGCGCGCAGAACAGCGAGCTCTTGCCGTCGGCCGCGATCACCAGGCAGGCATTGGGCTCGGTGAAGCCGGTGAGGTAGTAGAAATAGCTGTCGTGGCGGAACTGGTAGTCGCTGTCGCGGTTGCGCAGGTGCTCGGACGCCGTGGGAATGATGGCGAAGCCGCCGTCGCCCAGCTGCCGCGCCACGCGCGCGCGGCGCTCGGCGTAGATGGCGGTGGCGGACGGGGCGGCTGGGGAGGCGGATGGCGTGTTCATGCAGCTATCGTAGCGCTGCTTGGGGGCTCCGGAGCGTGTTCTGCGCTATCCCCCATAATGCCCGCCATGCCCAACCGCTGGAAACCCAATGTCACCGTGGCTGCCGTCATCGAGCGCGATGGCCGTTTCCTGCTCGTCGAGGAAGACACTTCCGATGGCCTGCGCCTGAACATGCCGGCCGGCCACCTCGACCCCGGCGAATCGCTGGTGCAGGCCTGCACCCGCGAGGTGCTCGAAGAGACGGCCTACGACTTCCAGCCCACCGAGCTGCTGGGCATCTACATGAACCGCTTCGTGCGCACCCGAAGCGGCGCCGACACCACCTACATGCGCTTTTCCTTCGTCGGCACGCTGGGCGGCCTGCACGAAGGCCAGGCGCTGGACGACGGCGTGGTGCGCACCGTGTGGCTCACCGCCGACGAGATCCGCGCCGAGAGCGGGCGCATGCGCAGCCCGCTGGTGCTGCAGTCGCTGGGCGACTACCTGGCCGGCCAGCGCTTTCCGCTCGGCCTGGTCTATACCCACCCGTCGGTCTTCGAGCAGCCATGACCGGGCGCCCCACGCTGCTGATCGTCTACCACTCGATGACCGGCGGCACGCGCCAGATGGCCGAGGCCGCGCTGGCCGGCGCCGCCGCCGAGCCCGGCGTGCAGGTGCGCCTGCTGCATGCGGCGCAGGCACAGCCGGCCGACGTGCTGGCCGCGCAGGGCTATCTCTTTGCCACGCCCGAGAACCTGGCGGCCATCAGTGGCCAGATGAAGGATTTCTTCGACCGCAGCTACTACGCGGCGCTGGACCGCATCAACGGCCGGCCCTACGCCAGCCTGGTCTGCGCCGGCAGCGACGGCCACAACGCCGCGCGCCAGATCGAGCGCATCGCCACCGGCTGGCGGCTCAAGGCCGTCGCCGAGCCGCTGATCGTCTGCACCCACGCACAGACGCCCGAGGCCATCCTGGCGGAAAAGCACATCGGCGCCGCCGATCTGGAGGCCTGCCGCGCGCTGGGCGAGGCGCTGGCCACGGGGCTGGCGCTGGGCGTGTTCTAGGACTTGTTATTTGCCGCTGGCGCGGCTGTAGCTGTTCATCAGGTTGCGGTAGTCCGGAATGTGGTTGGAGAACAGCGTGCCCAGGCCTTCCACGTCGTTGCGCCAGTCGCGGTGCAGCTCGCAGGCCACGCCGAACCAGGTCATCAGCTGGGCGCCGGCGGCCTCCATGCGGCGCCAGGCCGAGTCGCGGGTGATCTCGTTGAAGGTGCCCGAGGCGTCGGTCACGACGAAGACCTCGTAGCCCTCGGCCAGCGCCGACAGCGCCGGGAAGGCCACGCAGACCTCGGTCACCACGCCGGCGATGATGAGCTGCTTCTTGCCCGTGGCCTTGACGGCCCTCACGAAGTCCTCGTTGTCCCAGGCGTTGATCTGGCCGGGGCGGGGAATGAAGGGCGCATCAGGGAAGGTCTGGGTCAGCTCGGGCACCAGCGGGCCGTTGGGGCCGTCCTCGAAGCTGGTCGTGAGCACGGTGGGCAGTTGGAAGTACTTGGCCAGGTCGGCCAGCGCCAGCACATTGTTCTTGAACTTGTCCGGATCGATATCGCGCACCAGCGACAGCAGGCCCGTCTGGTGGTCCACCAGCAGCACGGCGGCGTTGTTCTTGTCGAGACGGACATAGGGCTTGTTGGACATGGAGATACCTCGCTCAGCAATGGCAGGCCGCTGCCTGCACCCGGCGTCTGCGGCGACGATTCGCGCTTAACGCCTGGAGCGAATAGTAAATTTGGAACGACGATTGATAAATACCCATGAATTGAATACATCGTTCTTTTTTATGAACGACAAAATGCCGTGCCCCGCCCGAGCCGCATAGCCCCAGCGCTGCAGCGCCCAGGCCGCCCCGCCGATAATTGCGCCATGGCTAAACAACGTATCGTGGTCGGACTGAGCGGCGGGGTGGACTCAGCCGTCACCGCGCACCTGCTCAAGCAACAAGGGCATGAGGTCGTCGGCATCTTCATGAAGAACTGGGAAGACGACGACGACAGCGAGTACTGCTCGTCCAACATCGACTTCGTGGACGCCGCCGCCGTGGCCGACGTGATCGGCATCGAGATCGAGCACGTGAACTTTGCCGCCGACTACAAGGACCGCGTGTTCGCTGAGTTCCTGCGCGAGTACCAGGCCGGCCGCACGCCCAACCCCGACGTGCTGTGCAACGCCGAGATCAAGTTCAAGGCATTCCTCGACCACGCGATGCGCCTGGGCGCCGAGAAGATCGCCACCGGCCACTACGCCCGCGTGCGCCAGAACGGCGCGACGGGACTGTTCGAGCTGCTCAAGGGGCTCGACCCGGCCAAGGACCAGAGCTACTTCCTGCACCGGCTCAACCAGGCGCAGCTGGCCAAGTCGCTGTTCCCGGTGGGCGAGCTGAAGAAGACCCAGGTGCGCCAGATCGCCGAGGAGATCGGCCTGCCCAACGCCAAGAAGAAGGATTCCACCGGCATCTGCTTCATCGGCGAGCGGCCGTTCCGCGACTTCCTGAACCGCTACATCAGCAAGGAGCCCGGCGCCATCGTCGACGAGCGCGGCCGCAAGATCGGCCGGCACGAGGGCCTGTCGTTCTACACGCTGGGCCAGCGCCAGGGCCTGGGCATCGGCGGGGTCAAGGAAAAGGGCGCGCCGCGCGGCGGCGGCGAGCATGCACCGTGGTTCGTGGCGCGCAAGGATATGGCGAAGAACCAGCTCGTCGCCGTGCAGGGCCACGACCATCCCTGGCTGCTGTCGCACCGGCTGCAGGCGCTGGACGCCTCGTGGTGCGCCGGCCACGCGCCCGCCCCGGGCCGCTATGCCGCCAAGACGCGCTACCGCCAGGCCGATGCGCCCTGCGCGCTCACCCAGGGCGATGCCGGGCACTTCGGCCTGGAGTTCCCCGACGCGCAATGGGCCGTCACCCCCGGCCAGTCGGCCGTGCTGTACGACGGCGAGGTCTGCCTGGGCGGCGGCATCATCGAGACCGTGGATGCGGCGCCGTTGAATACTCCTGAAAAGATAGCTATCAGCGCTTGATGGATAAGCGCTAGAGCCGATTTTTATATAAAACAAAAGCCCGCAGGCACATGGCCTGCGGGCTTTTTTTGTCGGCCTGCGAACTAGGCGCTATTTAGAACGGAATGTCGTCATCCATGTCGTCGAAGCCCGAGGCCGCGCGCGGCGCCGGGGCCGGCATGGGCGCGGGGGCTGGGCGCGGAGCGGGTGCGGGGCGCGGCGCCATGGCCGGCGCGGGGGCGCGGCGCGGCTGCTGCTGGTAGCCGCCGCCCTGGTCGCCGTAACCACCCTGGCCGCCGCCTTGGCCACCGCCCTGGTCGCCGTAGCCGTAGTCGTCACCGCCCTGGCTGCCCTGGCCCATGCCCTGGCGGCTGCCGAGCATCTGCATGGTGTCGGCGCGGATTTCGGTGGCGTAGCGTTCCTGGCCGGTCTGCTGGTCGGTCCACTTGCGGGTGCGCAGGCTGCCTTCGACGTAGACCTGGCTGCCCTTGCGCAGGTACTGGCCCACGATCTCGGCCAGGCGGCCGTTGAAGACCACGCGGTGCCACTCGGTGGCTTCCTTGTTCTCGCCGGTGTTCTTGTCGCGCCAGCGGTCGGTGGTGGCGATGGTGACGTTGGCCACCTGGTCACCGCTGGGGAAGGTACGCATTTCGGGGTCGCGCCCCAGGTTGCCGACGATGATGACTTTGTTGACGGATGCCATGGTGGTGGGGATTCCTCTGGTAAGAACAGGCGCCTGCTGGCGATGGCTTAGAACGTGAACACGGTCTGAAAGCGCCCATCAAAAGAAAATTTCAAGGCGCGTATCCTACCTCATCGCGCCAAAGGCAGTGCGGGGCTTTCCCGCCCTCCCTGCAGCGCCCGCCGCGGTTTGTGCACGCTTTCTGTGCAAAACCGCGCACCCATGGATCGCTCCCAGCTATTACTATGGAAGCAATCATCGATACGGTCCCCCTGCCATGCAAGCCACTGACAGCACCACCTTCGACTACCTCGTGATCGGCGCCGGCACCGCGGGCTCGCTGCTGGCCAACCGGCTCAGCAGCCAGCCGCGCAACCGGGTGCTGCTGATCGAGGCCGGCCCCAAGGACGACTACCACTGGATCCACATCCCGGTGGGCTACCTGTACTGCATCGGCAACCCGCGCACCGACTGGCGCTACCAGACCGAGGCCGAGCCGGGCCTGAACGGCCGCGCGCTGCTGTACCCGCGCGGCAAGACCCTGGGCGGCTGCAGCAGCATCAACGGCATGATCTACATGCGCGGCCAGTCGCGCGACTACGACCACTGGGCCGAGCTGACCGGCGACGCCCGCTGGCGCTGGAACGAGAGCCTGGCGTACTTCCGCCGCCACGAGGATCACTGGCGGCTCGACGAGGAAGGCAACGCCAGCCCCAGCTTCGCGCAGCTGCACGGCAACCGCCGAACGGGCAGCACCGGCGAATGGCGGGTGGAGAAGCAGCGCCTGCGCTGGGACATCCTGGACGCCTTCGCCCAGGCCGCGCAGCAGGCCGGCATACCGGCCACCGACGACTTCAACCGCGGCACCAACGAGGGCGTGGGCTATTTCGAGGTCAACCAGAAGGCCGGCTGGCGCTGGAACACGGCCAAGGCCTTCCTGCGCCCCACCTGCTACGGCCGCCCGAACGTGGAGCTGTGGACCGGCGCCCAGGTCACGCGGCTGCTGTTCGACCGCAGCGCCGGCGGCGAGCCGGTGTGCACCGGCGCCGAGGTCTGGACCGGCACCGAGACGGTGACCGTGCGCGCCACCAAGGAGGTGGTCCTCTGCGCCGGCGCCGTCAACTCGCCGCAGATCCTGCAGCTCTCGGGCATAGGCCCCGGCGAGCTGCTGCAACGGCACGGCATCGACGTGGTCGTGGACCACCCCGGCGTGGGCGCCAACCTGCAGGACCACCTGCAGATCCGCGCCGTGTTCAAGGTGCAGGGCGTGCCCACGCTCAACACCATGGCGAATACGCTCTGGGGCAAGGCCAAGATCGGGCTGGAATACCTGGCCCGGCGCAGCGGCCCGATGAGCATGGCGCCGTCGCAGCTCGGCGCCTTCACGCGCAGCAGCGCCGAGCACGCCTTTCCCAACCTCGAATACCACGTGCAGCCGCTGTCGCTGGACGCCTTCGGCCAGCCGCTGCACGGCTTTCCGGCCTTCACCGCCAGCGTGTGCAACCTCAACCCCACCAGCCGGGGCACCGTGCAGATCAAGAGCAACCGCTTCCAGGAGGCGCCGGCCATCGCGCCCAACTACCTCAGCACCGCCGAAGACCGCCAGGTGGCGGCCGACAGCCTGCGCCTCACGCGCCACATCGCCGCCCAGCCCGCGCTGGCCCGCTACCGGCCCGAGGAGTACAAGCCCGGCGTGCAGTACCAGAGCGACGAGGAGCTGGCACGGCTGGCGGGCGACATCGCCACCACCATCTTCCACCCCGTGGGCACGACCAAAATGGGGCGCGACGGCGATCCGCTGGCCGTGCTGGACAGCGAGATGCGCGTGCGCGGTGTGCGCCGCCTGCGCGTGGTGGACGCCGGCGCCATGCCCACCATCACCAGCGGCAACACCAACTCGCCCACGCTGATGATGGCCGAGCGCGCCGCAGAGTGGATACTCGCGGCATATGCCTTATAGCCGCTGGGAATCGCCCTGATCGGGTTAATCCCGATGCACCGGCGCGGGGCAACCCATACATTAACGGCACTCGACGCACCGAAGCGGTGCTATGCGAGAGGACCGAGGAGACAAACCCACAATTCGAACAGCACCAAACATCGGCATAGATGTATTTTTTTGAAGCGCCTTCGGGCGCTTTTTCTTTTTATGGTGCAAATCGCCCCGAATGCCTGCAGCCCGGCCGGCGGCGATGCGACAATTCCGGGATGGAATGGATTGTGGTCACGCTCGCATCGCTGCTCGCGGGCTTTGTCGATGCGGTGGTGGGCGGCGGCGGCCTGATCCTGGTGCCCGCGCTGTTTTCGGCATTTCCCTCGGCTGCGCCCGCCACGCTGCTGGGCACCAACAAGAGCGCCTCGGTCTGGGGCACGCTGATCTCGGCGCGGCAGTACAGCCGCCGCGTGCAGTTCCGCTGGGGTGCGATCGCCCCCGCCATCGTGGCGAGCTTCGGCTTCTCGCTGCTGGGGGCCTGGGCCGTCACGCAGATCTCGGCCGACTTCCTGCGCAAGCTGCTGCCGCTGATCCTGGTGGCGCTGCTGGTCTACACCCTGGCCAAGAAGCAGCTCGGCCAGCACCACACGCCGCACTACGAGGGCCGCCAGGAGGCCTGGGTCGCGGTGCTGATCGGCTCGGGCATCGGCTTCTACGACGGCTTCTTCGGCCCGGGCACGGGCAGTTTCTTCGTCTTTTTGCTGGTGCGGCTGCTGGGCTACGACTTTTTGAACGCTTCGGCCAGCGCCAAGCTGCTGAACATCGCCACCAACGCCGCGGCGCTGATGCTGCTCAGCGCCAAGGGCCATGTCTGGTGGCACATGGCCCTGCCGCTGGCCGCGGCCAACGTGGCCGGCAGCCTGCTGGGCACCTATGTGGCGCTGCGCAAGGGCTCGGGCTTCGTGCGCGGCATGTTCGTGGTGGTGGTGAGCGTGCTGATCGTCAAGACCGGCTACGACGCATTTTTCAAGTAAAAACAGGCTCTAGCGCCCACCCATCAAGCGCCAATAGCTACTTTTTTTAATAGCAATCAGGGGCCACCCACCTGGGTCGGCAGCGGCACCTCGTCGGCGCGGCGCGGCGTACCGATGGGCGCACTGGCCTGCCCGCGCTGCATGGCGGCCATATCGGCCTCGCTGGGGTAGTCGCCCAGCAGCCAGTAGTCGATGATGCGACGCGCGATGGGCGCCGCAGAGGCCGCACCGAAGCCGGCGTTCTCCACGATCACGCCCACGGCGATCTGCGGGTCCTGCGCCGGCGCGAAAGCCTCGTACAGCGCGTGGTCACGCTGGCGCTCGGCCAGGCGGGCAGCGTTGTAGCGCTCGTTCTGGCCGATGCTGATGGCCTGGGCCGTGCCGGTCTTGCCGCCCGACAGGTAGCGCGCGCCGGCAAAGGTGCGCGAGCCCGTGCCCGCCTGCACCACCGAGACCATGCCGCGCTTGACGGCGTCGATGTTCGACTGCTTGTAGCCGAGCTGCACCGACGGCGGCTGCTCGATGAGCGTGCGCTCGCCGTTCACCGAGTCCACCAGCCGCTTGCCCACGTGCGGCGTGTGGCTGGTGCCGTTGTTCACCAGCGTGGCCAGCGCATGCGTGAGCTGCAGCATGGTGAAGCTGTTGTAGCCCTGGCCGATGCCCAGCGAGATGGTTTCGCCCGCAAACCACTGCTGCTGCGCGGCGCGCTTGTAGGTGCGGCGCTTCCACTCCTTGCTGGGCAGCACGCCGCGCACCTCGCCGGGCAGGTCGATGCCGGTGATCTGGCCGAAGCCCAGCGGCTTCATGAAGTCGTGGATGAGGTCGACCCCCATCTCGTTGGCCAGCGTGTAGAAGTAGACGTTGCTCGAATGCTGGATGGCGCGGTTCAGGTCGACCGGCCCGAGCGCGTGGCCCGAGCGGAAGGTGTGGCCGCCGAAGGTCCACGAGCCGCCGTCCTGGATGATGGTCTGCGGGTTGCGCTTGCCGGTTTCCAGCCCGGCCAGGCCCATAAAAGGCTTGTAGGTGGAGCCCGGCGGATAGGTGCCGCGCAGCGCGCGGTTGAGCAGCGGCCGGTCGAGGGATTCGTTGAGCGCCTTCCAGTTCTCCTGGTCAATGCCTTCGACGAACAGGTTGGGGTCGTAGGTGGGCTTGCTCACCATGGCCAGGATCTCGCCGTTGCGCGGATCGATGGCGACGGCCACGCCGCGGCGGTCGCCGAACAGGTCCTCGACCATCTTCTGCAGCTTGATGTCGATGGACAGCACCACGCTCGATCCCGGCGTGGCCGGGTTGCTGCCGAGCTTGCGCACCGCGAAGCCCCCGGCCGAGGTCTCGAGCCGCTCGAAGCCGGTCTGGCCGTGCAGCTGCTGCTCGTAGCTGGCCTCGACGCCGGTCTTGCCGATGTACTCGGTGCCGCGGTAGTTGGCGGCGTCGTCGGAGTCGTCGATGCGCTCCTTCTCGCGCTGGTTGATGCGGCCGATGTAGCCGATGAGGTGCGCCCCGGTTTCGCCCAGCGGGTAGGTGCGGAACAGCCGCGCCTTCACGTCCACGCCCGGAAAGCGGTAGCGCTGCGCGGCAAAGCGGGCCACCTCGTCCTCGTTCAGCCGCGAGCGGATCGGCAGCGAGTCGAAGTTGCGCGAATCCTCCTGCAGGCGCTTGAAGCGGCGGCGGTCGCGCGGCGTGATCTCGATCAGCTTGGAGAGTTCGTCGATGGTCGCGTCCAGGTCGCCCACCTTGTAGGGCGTGATCTCCAGCGTGTAGGCCGAGTAGTTGGTGGCCAGCACCACGCCGTTGCGGTCGTAGATCTGGCCGCGGCTGGGCACGATGGGCACGACCGCGGTGCGGTTGCTCTCGGCCTGCGCCGCCAGGTCCTCGTAGCGGTCGACCTGCAGCACATAGAGCCGCGCCACCAGCAGGCCGAAAGCGGCCAGCACCACCAGGCCGATGACCAGCACCCGCAGCCGGAAGCGGGCCAGGTCTCTCTCGACGTTGTGGATTTCGGTCATGCGCGCAGCTACAGCGGACGGTTGTCGTCGCGCTCCAGCGGCTGGCGCTGCGGCAGCAGCAGCAGCCAGCCCAGCAGCGGCCACAGCAGCGCCTCCCACAGGCCCGGCGTGAGCGCGCCCCAGCCCGGGAAGCCGCCGCGCATCAGCATGCGCATCAGCAGCTGCAGCACATCGGCCGCGACGAACAGCGGCAGCATCTGCACCGCTTGCTCCAGCAGGTTGAACCACGCCATGCGCCGGCGCAGCAGGCCCACGCCGAACATCACCAGCGCATACACGATGGCATGCTGCCCCAGCAGCGCGGCCTGGTGCACGTCCATGCACAGCCCGAGCACGAAGGCCCAGCCCATGCCCACGCGCTGCGGCTCGCGCACGCCCCAGATGGCCAGCACCGGCAGCAGCATGTCGGGCATCCAGATCCCGCGGCCCAGCGGCAGCAGGTTGAACATCAGCGCCAGCACCAGCGTGCCGGCGATGAACCCCGGGTTGACCGGCAGCAGCAGCGGCTGCCCGCGCGGCATGATCATGGCAGCAGCCCTTTCAGCTCGGTCATCCCTTCCTCCCCTTGCGCGGCGTCGAGGCCGGGCCGTCAGGCTTCCTGTCGGGCGGCGGCGGCTTGGCGGGCAGCGCGTCCTCGCCCAGCGGCTTGAGCACCATCACGAACTGCACGCCGTGCACCTGCGCCAGCGGCTCGCAGTACACGCGCGAGAACTGCGAGTCGGCCTTGCGCTCGATGCGCACAATCCTGGCCACCGGCAGGCCGGGGGCGTAGACGCCGTCCACGCCGCTGGTGGTGAGCAGGTCGCCCTCCTGGATGTCGGCGTTGCTGGGCATGAAGCGCAGCTCCATGCCGCCGCCGGAGCTGGCCAGCGGATCGCCGTAGGCCACGCCGCGGGCGCCGGTGCGCGGGTTCAGCACGGGAATGCTCTGCTCGCGGTCGACCACCAGCGTGACCTCGCTGGTCATGGCGAACACCCGCGTCACCTGGCCCAGCACGCCCAGCTCGTCCATCACCGGCGAGCCGCGCTCGATGCCGGCGACCTCGCCCTTGTCGATCACCACGCGGCGGGTGTAGGCGTCGGCGGTCTCGTAGATCACCTGCGCCGCGGTGCCCGAGGTGGTGAGGCGCGGGCGCAGGTCGAGCAGCGCGCGCAGGCGCTGGTTCTCGAGCTGCATGGTTTCGACCTGGTTGGCGCGCAGCCCCCATTCGGTCATCTTCTTCTCGGCGTTCTGCGCGCGGTCCTGGGCGCTGGTCAGCGACTCGAAATAGCGCGCGCCCTCGTGCGCCAGCTGCACCGGCTGCATCATCACCCACTGCAGCGGGTACAGCACCGCGGCCACCGCGCGGCGCACCGGCTCGGTGAGCTTGAAGCGCACGTCCGCCACCATCAGGAACAGCGCCAGCGCGCCGTACACCGCCAGCCGGATCAGCGGCGACGGGCCTCTTTGGCGGAACGTCGGTACACCACTGTCGAAGGAGTTGGTGGGCATGCTGGCGAATCTATAAATTCAAAGCGCAGGCTGCTATGGTAACCATAGTAGCCTGCGCTTGTCATCAGTGCGCTGGGTGGCGTTTTTATCTAAATTGCACGCTTATTCGCTGGTGAAGATGCTGCTGCCCTTGCGGTCCAGCGTGTCGAGCGCCATGCCGCAGCCGCGCACCACGCAGGTCAGCGGCTCCTCGGCCACCAGCACGGGCAGGCCGGTTTCCTCGGCCAGCAGGCGGTCCAGGTCGCGCAGCAGCGCGCCGCCGCCGGTCAGCATCATGCCGCGGTCGGCGATGTCGGCGCCCAGCTCGGGCGGGGTCTGCTCCAGCGCATTCTTGACCGACGAGACGATCTGGTTCAGCGGCTCGGTCAGCGCCTCCAGCACCTCGTTGGAGCTGATGGTGAAGCTGCGCGGCACGCCTTCGGACAGGTTGCGGCCCTTGACCTCGATCTCGCGCACCTCGCTGCCCGGGAAGGCCGAGCCGATGCTCTTCTTGATCAGTTCGGCCGTGGGCTCGCCGATCATCATGCCGTAGTTGCGGCGGATGTAGTTGATGATGGCCTCGTCGAACTTGTCGCCGCCCACGCGCACGCTGCCCTTGTAGACCATGCCGCCCAGCGAGATCACGCCCACCTCGGTGGTGCCGCCGCCGATGTCGACGACCATCGAGCCCGAGGCCTCGGACACCGGCAGCCCGGCGCCGATGCCGGCGGCCATGGGCTCCTCGATCAGCTCGACGATGGTGGCGCCGGCCTTCAGGGCCGCATCCTTGATCGCGCGGCGCTCGACCTGGGTGGAACCGCAGGGCACGCAGATGATGATGCGCGGGCTGGGGGTGAACAGCGTGCGCGGGTGCACCATCTTGATGAACTGCTTGATCATCTGCTCGGTGATGAGGAAGTCGGCGATCACGCCGTCCTTCATCGGGCGGATGGCCTCGATGTTGCCGGGCACCTTGCCCAGCATGGCCTTGGCCTCGCGGCCCACGGCCTGGATCACCTTGCGGCCGTGCGTGCCGCCTTCGTGGCGGATGGCGACCACCGAGGGCTCGTCCAGCACGATGCCCTTGTCGCGGGCGAAGATCAGCGTGTTGGCGGTGCCCAGGTCAATGGCCAGGTCGGTGGAAAAGTAGCGGCGGAACGCTCCGAACATTCAGACTTCCTCTGGGCACAGCGGCACTTCGGCGCGTTGTCGCCCGGTTCTTGTATCAAATAAGGGGTGCAGACGGGGGTTTTTGGCGCAAAAGACCGAGGTTGGGATGGTCCGGCGCCAAAGGCGGGATAATACCGCATCCCCTGTGAATAACTCGCCAGGCCGGGTTTTGGCCCTCGGGTATTTACGACTGGTTTACACACTCCAAGCTATGGCACTCACCCAAGACGACATTGGCCGCATCGCCAACCTGGCACGGCTCGAACTCTCCGCCCCCGAAAGCGAGCGCATGCTCACGCAGCTCACCAGCTTCTTCAACGTGGTGGAGCAGATGCGTGCCGTGGACACCTCGGGCGTGACCCCGCTGGCCCACCCGCTGGCCGCGATCCAGGAAGTGCAGCTGCGCCTGCGCGACGACGTGGTCAGCGAGAGCAACAACCGCGAGGCCAACCAGAAGAGCGCACCGGCTGTGGAAAAGGGCATGTTCCTGGTGCCCAAGGTCATCGAATAAGCGCCCCGGGCCCTCGCGGCCCTTTCCGCCCCCGCCCGATTCGGCCGCAGGCAGCGCCTGCCGCCCCAGACAATGAGATCCGCATGAGCATTCCTACCGATTTGCACGAGATGAGCGTGGCCCGGCTCGCCCAGGCACTGAAGAGCCGCGAGCTGTCCGCCACCGAGGCGGCGCAGCACTTCCTGGCCCGCGCCGCCGCGCACCAGAACCTGGGCGCCTATGTCACCATCAACGAGGAAGTGACGCTGGCCCAGGCCAAGGCCGCCGACGCCCAGCTCGCCGCCGGCACCGCCGCGCCGCTGGCCGGCGTGCCGATCGCGCACAAGGACCTGTTCGTCACCAAGGACTTCCCCACCACCGCCGCGAGCAAGATGCTGGCCGGCTACCAGTCGCCGTTCGACGCCACCATGGTCACCCGGCTGGCCGACGCGGGCTGCGTGACGCTGGGCAAGCTGAACATGGACGAGTTCGCCATGGGCTCGGCCAACGAGAACTCGGCCATCGCGCCGGTGCGCAACCCCTGGGACACGAGCCGCGTGCCCGGCGGCTCGTCCGGCGGCTCGGCCGCGGCCGTGGCCGCGCGCCTGGCGCCGGCCGCCACCGGCACCGACACCGGCGGCTCGATCCGCCAGCCGGCCAGCTTCTGCGGCATCACCGGCATCAAGCCCACCTACGGCCGCGCCAGCCGCTACGGCATGATCGCCTTCGCGTCCAGCCTGGACCAGGCCGGCCCCATGGCCCGCTCGGCCGAGGACTGCGCGCTGCTGCTGTCGGCCATGTGCGGCCCCGATGCGGACCGCGATTCCACCAGCCTGGACGTGCCGGCCGAGGACTTCACGGCCAAGCTCAACGACTCCATCGAGGGCCTGCGCATCGGCATTCCGGCCGAGTTCTTCGGCGAAGGCCTGTCGGATGACGTGCGCGCGGCCGTGGACGGCGCGCTCAAGGAATACGAGAAGCTCGGCGCCAAGCTCGTGCCCATCAGCCTGCCGCGCACCGAGCTGTCCATCCCGGTGTACTACATCATCGCGCCGGCCGAGGCCTCGTCGAACCTCAGCCGCTTCGACGGCGTGAAGTTCGGCCACCGCGCCAAGGACTACACCGACCTGCTCGACATGTACAAGAAGACCCGCGCCGAAGGCTTCGGCGACGAGGTCAAGCGCCGCATCATGATCGGCACCTACGTGCT
>JBLZYV010000035.1:20910-42717 GCA_050282565.1 Comamonas sp. | reverse complement strand
AGGCATCCACCGTGCGCAACTACCTGTCGGTCCACACCTGGACCGGCATCCTCGCGGGCATGCTGCTGTTCATCGCGTTCTATGCGGGCGCGCTGTCGATGTTCTCGCCCGAGATCACGCACTGGGCCCGCGCCGAGCCCGCGCGCGCCGGCACCAGCCAGAATGCCGACGCACTGGCCACGGCCTTCTTCGAGGCCCACCCCAAGGTCGATCGCGCCACGCTGGTGCTGGCGTCCGAGAGCAATGCCGCGCCCTACATGCGCTGGGGCAAGCGCGGCGAGACGCCCCAGCTGGTGGAACTGGACGCCCAGGGCCAGCTCCGCCCGCTGCCCGCGCCCGCCGGCGAGGCGGGCCGCTTCGTCGACTACGTGCACCGCAAGGGCGGGCTGCCGGTGTCGCTGGAGTCGTCCGAGCCGGTGATCGGCCTCGTGTCCATGCTCTATGCGCTGGCGCTGGTCTCCGGCGTGATCGTGCTGCTGCCCTCGCTGGTCAAGGACCTGTTCGTCGTGCGCTTCGGACGCAACGTCAAGCGGCTGTGGCTCGACCTGCACAACCTGCTGGGCGTGGCCAGCCTGCCCTTCCACGTGGTGATGGCGCTGTCGGCCGCGGTGTTCTGCCTGCACGACTGGGTCTACGACGCCCAGGGCAGCTGGGTCTACCCGCGGGGCGTGCGCGCCATCGAGGCCCAGGCGCAGGTGCCGCGCACGCCGGTGGCGCTGGACCGCAGCACCTGGCGCCCGCCGTCGCAGCTCGCGGTCGATGCGGCCGGCAGCGCGCCGGGCTTTGCGGCCACGGCGCTCGACTACCGGGGCCTGGGCACGCCCAAAGCCAGCGTCTTCGTCGCCGGCACCGACGACGTGCATTTCAAGCGCAGCCCGCGCGCGGGCTACCTCGTGCTCGACCCGACCAACGGCAGCATGGTGCAGAACGGCATGGCGCCCGGCCAGGGCTCGACGCTGGCGCGGCTGGTGGTCAGCTTCTTCGCGCTGCACTTCGGCAGCTATGGCGGCGAGCCGGTGCGCGTGCTCTACGCCGTGCTGGGCGTGATGGGCGCGCTGCTGTTCTACACCGGCAACGTGCTGTGGATTGAAAGCCGCAGCAAGCGCCTGCGTAGCCAGCCTGGCGTGGAGCAGCCCCGCCACGTGCGCTTCATCGCGGCCTTGAACCTGGGCGTGTGCCTGGGCTGCGTCGCCGGCCTGCCGGCCGCGCTGGTGGCCACCCGCTGGCTGGCCGGCGCCGCGCTCAGCCCCGAGTGGGTGCTGCAGGGCACGTACTACGCCGTCTTCGTGGCCTGCATCGCCTATGCCTTCCGCCGCGGCGTCCAGGGCGCGGCCTGGGGCCTGCTGGCCGCGGCCGCGCTGGCCACCGCGCTGATCCCGCTCACCAGCCTGGCCGCGCCGCTGCTCGCCGGCCTGTGGCCGGGCGCCGAGCTGCTGGACAAGCCCTACACCCGGGGCCTGCTCTTCGTCGACGGCCTGTCGGCCGCGGGCGCCGCGCTGCTGGCCTGGATGGCCTGGCGCACCCGGCGCAGCACCCTTCGCCCCGGGCCGACCAGCCCGACTCCATCGGTGCACCCCACCGCTTTCTCCACCCCTGTGTCTCACCATGACTGAATCCCGCTTTGCCCTGCGCGCGCTGCCGCTCGCGTGCGCCTCCGCCCTCGCCTGTCTGTCGCTGCAGGCGGCCGCCCAAACCTCTCCGGCCGATGCGCCGGCCGCCACCATGCCCGAGGTCTCCGTCACCGGCCGGCACGACCCCGAGGCCCTGCCCCAGGCCGCGCCCGGCGGCAAGGCGGCGCAAGGCGCCCGCCTGGGCGTGCTGGGCAACACCGACGTGATGGATGCGCCGGTCAGCGTCACTTCGTACACGCAGCAGGCCATCCAGGACCAGCAGGCCCGCACGCTGGCCGATGTGCTGCAGGGCGACCCCTCGGTGCGCTACACCACCAACAGCGGCCACATGCTCGAGCATTTCCGCATCCGCGGCCTGGACGTGAACGGCCCCAGCGTGGCCTACGGCGGCCTCTACGGCATGGCACCCAAGGGCCATATCCCCACCGAGATGCTCGAGCGCGTCGAAGTGCTGCGCGGCCCCAGCAGCATGCTCGGCGGCATGGCGCCCGACAGCAACCTGGGCGGCACGGTCAACCTGGTGCCCAAGCGCGCCACGGCCCAGCCCATCACCCAGCTCACCACTTCGTATTCGTCGGATTCGTACTTCCAGGCCCATGCCGACGTGGGCCGGCGCTTCGGCGACGAAGGGCGGCTGGGCCTGCGCGTCAACGGCGCCTACGGCAGCGGCGAGACCGGCGTCTCCGGCCAGGACAAGGGCCGGCGCTTGGGCGCGCTGGCGCTCGATTACCAGGGCGACGACTGGAACGTCACCGTCGATGCCTACAGCAGCCAGGAAAAGATCCGCAACGGCAGCCAGGCCATGTACGGCCTGGCCACGCGGCGCGGCAACGTGGTCGGCATCGGCCGGCTGGTGCCGGTGCCGGATGCCGACATCAACGCCTTCCGCGGCACCCACGGCACCTACGACGACGACGGCCTCATGGTGCGCGGCGAGGTGCGGCTGGCGCCCGACTGGACGGCCTATGCCGCCGCCGGCGCGGTCAACAGCCACGGCTACGGGCTGATGTTCGGCACCCGCATGATCGTCACCGGTGCCGACGGCTCGGCCAAGGGCTACGTCTACAACGTGGACACCGTCATGCGCGACCGCGTGGCCGAGGCCGGCCTGCGCGGCAGCTTCACCACCGGCGCCGTCAAGCACACGCTGAACATCACGGCCTCGGTGCTCAACCACAAGGAGGGCACGTCCAACCGCGCCGCCGAGGGCTGGAACCAGAACATCTACGACCCGGTCACGCCGCCCTTCCCGGCCGCGCCCACGCCGGCCCAGTTCAACGTGGACACCGACCTGCGCTCGCTGGCCGTGGTCGACACGCTCGACATGCTCGACGGCCGCCTGCTGTTCACGCTGGGCGCGCGGCTGCAGAGCGTCAAGCAGATCAACGGCTACGACGAGTCCCGCCTGTCGCCGTCGGCCGGCCTGGTCGTCAAGCCCTGGGGCGAGAACACCTCGCTGTACGCCAACTACATGGAGGGCCTGTCGCCCGGCCAGGTCGTGCCCGTGGGCTACACCAACACCGGCGAGTCCTTCGCGCCCTACCGCACCAAGCAGCTGGAAGTGGGCGTGAAGCACCGCCAGGGCGCGCTCACGCACACCGTGAGCCTGTTCCAGATCGACCGGCCCACGCTGATCACCTCGGCCGATGGCAAGACGATGTATGAGGGCGGCAAGCAGCGCCTGCGCGGCGCCGAGTGGATCGCCTTCGGCAAGATCGCCCCCACGCTCGACCTGCTCGGCGGCGCGGCCTACACCCAGGCCCAGCAGCGCAACACCGGCAAGGACAGCTGGGGCGTGCCCGGCTGGACGGCCAACCTGGGCCTGGACTGGGCCACGCCCATCCAGAACCTGACGGTGGGCGGCCGCGTGGTCTACACCGGCAGCCAGTGGGTGGATTCGGCCAACACGCTGAAGCTGCCCAGCTCGCACCGCTTCGACGCCAGCGCCAGGTACCAGACGCGCATGGGCCAGACCCCGGTCACGATCAACGCCTACATCGAGAACCTGACCGGCCGCAACTATTGGTCGGGCATGTTCGGCGACGGCTACGCCATGCCGTCCGCGCCGCGCACCTTCCGTCTGGCCGCCACGTTCGCGTTCTGATGCGCGGCCGCTCCCTTCTGGCCTGCGCCGCGCTGGCCTGGCCTCTTGCGGGGGCCGCGGCGGCCGAGCCCGGCATCGCCGCGGGCGCGGCCCGGCAAGGCACGCTGGCGCCCGCGCAATCCCAGCGCTGGCCCGTGCAGGTGCCAGCCGGCCAGGTCGTGCAAGGCAACTTCGACGGCCCCGGCGCCGTGCTGGACCTGCTTGATGCCGAGGGCCGCCACCTGCGCCGGCTCGCCGGCGCGGACAACAGCCCGCAGGGCTTCACCTGGCAGGTGCAGGCCGCGCAACAGCTGCAGGTGCGGGCGGGGCCGCAGGGCGGCGCCTATTCGCTGCACCTGCGCCGCGCGCTGGCGCTGTCGGACGGCCCGGCGGCAGAGGCACCGCGCCCGGGCAGTCCGCGCCTGCAGGCCCTGGCGCAAACGCTGGCCGCCGGCGGCAGCACCGAGGCCTTCTGGCAGGAGCGCGCAGCACAGGGCACGCCGCTGGTCGAGCCGCTGCCCGGGCCCCAGTCCGGGCGAGAGTCGCTGGTCACCTTCCTGTGGCGCGGCCAGCCCGGTACGCAGAGCGTGCGCCTGTTCGGCAGCCCTTCGGGCAACCACGACCCGCTGCAGCGCCTGGGCGCCAGCGATGTGTGGTGGGCGAGCTTCCGCATGCCCGCCAGCGCGCGCCTGTCCTACCGCCTCGCGCCCGACGTGCCGCAGGTGCAGGGCACGGCGCAGGACCAGCGCCGCATGATCCTCGCCACCGCGCAGCGCGACCCGCTGAACCCGCGCATCTTTCCGGTGCAGGCCGACACCGGGCTCGACGCCTTCCAGGGCTTCTCGGTGCTCGAGCTGCCGCAAGCCCCGCCCCAGCCCTGGATCGCGCCGCGCCCCGGCGTGGCCGAGGGCCGGCTCACGCGCCATGTGGTGGCCAGCCGCATCCTCGGCAACCAGCGCCCCGTGTGGCTCTACCGCCCAGCGCAGGCCGAGCCGCAGGCGCTGCTGGTGCTGTTCGACGCCCATGCCTACCGGCAGGACGTGCCCACGCCGCGCATCGTCGACAACCTCATGGCCGACGGCCTGATCCCGCCCACGGCCGTGGTGCTGGTGGCCAACCCCAGCCCCGAGGCGCGCGGCGCCGAGCTGCCACCCAACCCGCAGTTCGCCCGCTTTCTCGACGAGGAGCTGATGCCCTGGGTGCGCGCCCAGGGCCTGGCGCAGGCGCCCGAGGCCACGGTAATAGCGGGGTCGAGCTACGGCGGCCTGGCGTCGGCCTATGCAGGCCTTGTGCTGCCGCAGTGGTTCGGCCGGGTGCTGAGCCTGTCGGGCTCGTACTGGTGGGCGCCGCCCGGCGAGTTGCCGGGCTGGATGATGCGCCGCTACGCCCAGGAGCCTCTGCGCCCGGTGCGCTTCTACCTCGATGCCGGCCGCTACGAAGGCGCGCGCGGTGGGCAGGACAGCATCCTCGAAACCAGCCGCCACCTGGGCGACGTGCTGCGCGCCAAGGGCTACGCCGTGACCCAGCGCGAGCATGCCACCGGACACGACTACCTGCACTGGCAAGGCGCGCTGGGCTGCGGCCTGGTGGCCCTGCTCAAGCCCGAGCGCTTTACGCAGGGGCTGCCGGCATGCGACGGTCTGAAAGACTGAACCTGCGATGTATGCCGGAAGACGCGCCGGAGCCCGGCGCATCCGCTACAATTCGCCCCGTCAGGAGAGAGCTTGTCGCTGAGCAAGCCGCCGAAGGCGCAGGTACCCACCGAACGCTCAGGCAAAAGGACTGGCAAACGCCCCGCCTGCCGGGGCGTCACCTTGCTGGAGAGAGGCGTGGCACGTACCACGTCCACCGAAGGAGCAAGCCCCTGGCCCGCAGACGAATGCGCGGCGCGGGTGAATCTCTCAGGTAAAGCGGACAGCGGGGCAAACGGCATGCGGCGCATCGGTGCGCCGCATGGTTCATTGATTTGCCCTGATTCCGAGTTGCCCATGACCGTCTCCGCCCTCCACACCACGCCGCTCAACGCCCTGCACCTGGAACTGGGCGCCCGCATGGTGCCGTTCGCCGGCTACTCCATGCCCGTGCAGTACCCCGAGGGCCTGATCGCCGAGCACAAGCACACGCGCGCCAGCGCCGGCCTGTTCGACGTGTCGCACATGGGCCAGCTGCGCCTGGTGGGCTCCGACGCCGCCGCGGCCTTCGAGTCGCTGATGCCGGTGGACGTGATCGACCTGCCCGTCGGCAAGCAGCGCTACGGCCTGCTGCTGAACGACGAAGGCGGCATCCTCGACGACCTGATGTTCTTCAACCAGGGACTCGTCAACGGTGAACACACCCTGTTCGTGATCGTCAACGGTGCCTGCAAGGCCGCCGACATCGCCCACATCCAGGACCGCATCGGCAGCCGCTGCCAGGTCGTGCCCATGCCCGACCACGGCCTGCTCGCGCTGCAGGGTCCGCAGGCCGTCACCGCGCTGTCGCGCCTGGCGCCCGGTGTCGAGAAGCTGGTGTTCATGACCGGCGGCCAGTTCGACGTGGACGGCATCTCCTGCTTCATCACCCGCAGCGGCTACACCGGCGAGGATGGCTTCGAGATCTCGGTGCCCGGCAACCAGGCCGAGGCGCTGGCGCGCAAGCTGCTGGCCCAGCCCGAGGTCAAGCCCATCGGCCTCGGCGCACGCGACTCGCTGCGCCTGGAAGCCGGCCTGTGCCTGTACGGCAGCGACCTGGACACCACCACCACCCCGCCCGAGGCGGCGCTGAACTGGGCTATCCAGAAGGTGCGCCGCACCGGCGGCGCGCGCGCCGGCGGCTTCCCCGGCGCCGACAAGGTGCTGGCGCAGATCGACACCCCCGCCACGCTCAAGCGCAAGCGCGTGGGCCTGGTGGCGCTGGAGCGCATTCCGGTGCGCGAGCCGGCCGAGCTGCAGGATGCCGACGGCAAGATTGTCGGCGTGATCACCAGCGGCCTGCTCGGCCCCACGGTGGACAAGCCCATCGCCATGGCCTATGTGGACGCCGCGCTGGCCGCCACGGGCCAGAAGCTCGACGCCATCGTGCGCGGCAAGCGCGTGCCGATGGAAGTGGCGCCCATGCCCTTCACGCCCGCGAACTACTTCCGCGGCTAACATCATGCAGCCGTCGGCACCCGCCGGCGGCCAACCCTTTCTTTTCTCTCTAGCTCCCGGAGCCCACATGACTGTCAAATTCTCCAAAGAACACGAATGGATCAACATTGCCGACGCCAGCGCGGCCGTGGTCGGCATCACCGTGCATGCGCAGGACGCACTCGGTGACGTGGTCTTCGTCGACCTGCCCGAGGTGGGCGCGAGCTTCAACCAGGGCGACGTGGCCGGTGTGGTCGAGTCGGTGAAGGCCGCCGCCGACGTGTACATGCCCGTCTCCGGCGAGATCGTCGAAGTCAACGAAGACCTGCGCAACGACCCGTCGCTGGCTAACAGCGACCCGCTGGGCGCCGGCTGGTTCTTCAAGGTCAAGCTGGCCGACGCCAGCCAGCTCGACGGCCTGCTCGACGAGACCGCCTACAACGAGTTCGCCCAGAACTCCTGATCCTTTATTGATAGCTGCCGGCGCTTGCCACATGAGCGCTGGAGCCCGATTTCACTTAAAAACCTCCGCCGGACCATGCTGATGCCCTCCACCCCGTCTCTCGCAGCGCTGGAAAACCCCAGCGAGTTCCTGCCCCGCCATGTGGGCATCGATGCCTCCGACGAGGCGCACATGCTGTCCGCCATCGGCGTGGCCTCGCGCCAGGCGCTGATCGAGAGCGTGGTGCCGGCGTCCATCGCGCGCCGCAAGCCCATGGACCTGCCCGCGGCCGTCACCGAAGCCGCCGCGCTCGACGAGCTCAAGGCCATCGCCAGCAAGAACCGGCTGCTCAAGAGCTTCATCGGCCAGGGCTACTACGGCACGCACACGCCCGGCGTGATCCTGCGCAACATCCTCGAAAACCCCGCCTGGTACACCGCCTACACGCCCTACCAGGCCGAAATCTCGCAAGGCCGCATGGAGGCCCTGGTCAACTTCCAGACCATGGTCTGCGACCTGACGGCCATGCCCATCGCCAACGCCTCGATGCTCGACGAAGCCACGGCCGCCGCCGAGGCCATGACGCTGGCCAAGCGCTCCGTTAGAGCCAAGAGCAACCGCTTCGTGGTCGCGGGCGACGCGCACCCGCAGACCATCGAGGTCATCCAGACCCGCGCCGAGCCCATGGGCATCGAGGTGGTGCTGGCCAACTCGCTCGAAGAGTGGAACGCACTGCTGGCCGGCGACTACTTCGCCGTGCTGGCCCAGTACCCATCCACCAGCGGCCGCATCGACGAGCTGCGCGCCGACGTGGAACTGGCCCATGGCAAGCAGGCCGCCTTCATCGTCGCCACCGACCTGCTGGCCCTGACCCTCATCACCCCGCCCGGCGAATGGGGCGCGGACATCGTCGTCGGCACCACGCAGCGCTTCGGCATGCCCATGGGCGCCGGCGGCCCGCACGCCGCCTTCATGGCCTGCCGCGACGAGTACAAGCGCTCGCTGCCCGGCCGCCTGGTCGGCGTGAGCGTGGACGTGCACGGCAAGCCCGCGTACCGCCTCGCGTTGCAGACGCGCGAGCAGCACATCCGCCGCGAAAAAGCCACCTCCAACATCTGCACGGCCCAGGTGCTGCCGGCGGTGATCGCCAGCATGTACGCCGTCTACCACGGCCCCGAGGGCCTGACCCGCATCGCCCAGCGCGTGGCGGCCTACACCGCCATCCTGGCCCGTGGCCTGAAGGCACTGGGCGCGCCGGTGCGCGAGCACTCGGCCTTTGACACGCTGTCGCTGCACACCGGCGGCGCTACGCAATCGATAGCTGCTCGCGCAGTATCCATGGGCGCTAACCTGCGAATTTACTTCAAAGACTACCTATGCATCTCGCTGGACGAGACCACCACGCGCGCCGATGTCGAGCTGCTGTGGAAGATCTTCGCCCAGGACGGCCAGGCGCTGCCGAGCTTCGCCGACTTCGAGAACGGCGTCGAGCCGCTGATCCCCGAGGCCCTGCGCCGCGCCAGCCGCTTCCTCGCGCACCCGGTGTTCAACACCCACCATTCCGAGACCGCGATGCTGCGCTACATCCGCCAGCTGTCGGACAAGGACCTGGCGCTGGACCGCAGCATGATCCCGCTGGGCTCGTGCACCATGAAGCTCAACGCCACCAGCGAGATGATCCCCATCACCTGGCCCGAGTTCGCCAGCGTGCACCCCTTCGCGCCGGCCGACCAGCAGCAGGGCTACGCCGAGCTGGGCGCGCAGCTGCGCGCCTGGCTGTGCCAGGCCACGGGCTACGCCGGCATCAGCCTGCAGCCCAACGCCGGCTCGCAGGGCGAGTACGCCGGCCTGCTGGCCATCAAGGCCTACCACGCGAGCCGCGGCGAAGCGCATCGCACCATCTGCCTGATCCCCAGCAGCGCGCACGGCACCAACCCGGCCAGCGCGCAGATGGTGGGCCTGCAGGTGGTGGTGACCAAGTGCGATGAGAACGGCAACATCGACATGGCGGACCTGAAGGCCAAGTGCGAGCAGCACAGCGCCAACCTGGCCTGCATCATGATCACCTACCCCAGCACGCACGGCGTGTTCGAGACCCAGGTCAAGGAGCTGTGCCAGCTGGTTCACGGCCATGGCGGCCGCGTCTACGTGGACGGTGCCAACATGAACGCCCTGGTCGGCCTGGCCGCGCCCGGCGAGTTCGGCGGCGACGTGAGCCACCTGAACCTGCACAAGACCTTCTGCATCCCGCACGGCGGCGGCGGCCCGGGCGTCGGCCCGGTCTGCGTGGTCGAGGACCTCGTGCCCTTCCTGCCCGGCCTGCCGGGCCAGGGCGATGCGCCGCAGGCGCCGGCCGCCGGCCAGGTCGGCCCGGTCAGCGCCGCACCGCTGGGCAATGCCGCGGTGCTGCCGATCAGCTGGATGTACATCCGCATGATGGGCGCCGAAGGCCTGCAGCTCGCCACCGAGACCGCCATCCTCAGCGCCAACTACATCAGCGCGCGCCTCAAGGACCACTACCCCACGCTGTACGCGGGCGACACCGGCCGCGTGGCGCATGAGTGCATCCTCGACCTGCGCCAGTTCAAGGAAAGCACCGGCATCATGGCCGAGGACGTGGCCAAGCGCCTGATGGACTACGGCTTCCACGCGCCCACGCTGTCCTTCCCCGTGCCCAACACGCTGATGGTGGAGCCCACCGAGAGCGAAAGCCTGTACGAGCTGGACCGCTTCATCGCCGCGATGATCGCCATCCGCGAGGAGATCCGCCAGGTCGAGGCCGGCACGCTGGGCCAGGACGACAACCCGCTGAAGAACGCGCCGCACACCGCCGAGAGCCTGCTCGTGGCCGACTGGGCGCATGCCTACAGCCGCGAGACCGCCGCCTACCCGGTGGCCGCGCTGCGCCAGAACAAGTACTGGAGCCCCGTGGGCCGCGTGGACAACGTCTACGGCGACCGCAACCTGTTCTGCAGCTGCGTGCCGGTCGCCGAGCACGCCTGACCGCGGCCCCCCCGGCGGCGGCGTCCTTTGCCGCCGGGGCAGCGCCGGCCCGGGTGATCATGCCCTCTGGCTATCGCCCTGGCCGGACCGGTCAGTTTTCCATCGATCCGGCTTTCCGGGTTTAGGTTCTATGATGCGGGCTCGCTACCCAAGAGCCCGCCCTTGCCTGCCCCGCCAGCCCCTTCCGACGCGCCTTCCCTAGCCTCCGCACCGGCCAGAGCCGGTGGGGTTTCTGGGCACGCCGTGCCCGCGCATGACCACCATCGCCCGCTGCGCACCTACCTGGTCTGGATCGTGCTCGCCACGCTGCTGCCCATCCTGGCGGCCAGCTGCTACGTGGTGTGGCGCACCGCCACCTCCTACCGCGCCTACAGCCAGGAACGCCTGCTGAACACCGCCGTCAACCTGGGGCACGGCATCGAGCTGGACGTGCGCAACCGCGACGCGCTGCTGCGCCTGCTGGCCACCACCATCGACGTGCAGGACCCGGTCGCGCTGCGCCAGGCCCTGAAAGTGGCCGGCCTCGCGGACAGCGCCACGCTCGAGATGCTGCCGGCCGGCGACATCCCCGGCCAGGCCGCCAGCCTGCTGCCCGCGGCGTTCGTGCAGCAGTTGAACACAGCGCCGCACTCCGCCGTGTCGCAACTCTATTTCGTGCGCGGCGCGCCCCGGCTGGCGATGGCGACGGCCCTGCCAACGGGCGGTGTGCTGGTGCTCAGCACGCGGCCCGAGGACATCGTCAGCACCGCGCCCGACAGCTCCGACGAAGGCATGCTGGTGGCGGTGACGGACGGCAATGGCCGCATCCTGGCCCGCTCGGTGCAGGCCGAGCGCTACATCGGCGCCATGGCGCCGGACTGGGAGCGGCTGCGCCAGGTCGGCAACCAGCGCGGCACCTTCGAGGGCAAGCGCGCCGACGGTGGCTCGGTGATGTTCGCCTTCAAGCAGTTGCCGGGTACGCCGGGCTGGGTGGTGGTGACTGGTGTGCCGCTGGAGTCCTTCAACGCGCGCTGGCAGCAGCCGCTGCGCACGGTGGTCCTCGCCGGCCTCGCCGCCTTCGTGATCGCGCTGCTGGTGGCCGCCTGGCTGGCCCAGCAGATCCTGCGCCCCATCCACCAGCTGGCCCGCAGCGCGCGGGCGGGCCAGCCGTTCGTGCGCGGCGATGCCTCGCGCGCCTGGATCCAGGTGCGCGAGTTCGAGAGCCTGCGCGGCAGCCTGGACCATGCCCGCCAGCAGCTCGAGGCCTCGCTGGCCGCGCAGCGCAGCATCGCCCAGGCCCTGGCCAGCAGCGAGCAGCGCTCGCGCACGCTGGCCCACGCGGGCGCGGCCGTGCTGTGGACGCTGGACACCCAGGGCCGCGCGCTGTCCGTCGTCGGCTGGCACGCCCAGGTCGGCCGGCCCGACAGCGCCGCGCTCGGCTTTGCCTGGCTGCGCCGCGTGCATCCGCACGATGTGCGCATGCTGCGCCAGCAGGCCTCGGAACTGCTGGCCCAGCATGCCGTGCTGGACGTGGAGCTGCGGCTGCGCGCGCCCAACGGCCAATGGCGCTGGATGCGCGCCCGCGGCGCCGCCATCAACGATGCGCGCGGCCGCCTGCAGGAATGGCTGGGCGTGCTCGAGGACGTAGACGAGCGCAAGCGCGCGCAGGCCGCCGTTTCCTACCTGGCCCACCACGACTCGCTGACCCGGCTGCCGAACCGCAGCCGCCTGCTGAGCCACCTGGGCAGCCTGACCGGCAACCCCGGCCGGCGCTACTCGGGCGCGCTGCAGTACCTGGACCTTGACCGCTTCAAACCGGTGAACGACACCTTCGGCCACGCTGCCGGCGACGCGCTGCTGTGCGCCGTGGCGCAGCGGCTGCGCGGCCTGCTGCGCGCCACCGACCTGGTGGCCCGCCTGGGCGGCGACGAGTTCTGCATCGTGCAGGACGCGGCCTCGCTGGAGGCTGCGTCGCGCCTGGCCGAGCGCGTGATCGAGGCCCTGAGCGAGCCCTACACCATCGAGGGCCGCGAGGTCACGATCGGCGTCTCCATCGGCATCACGCTGCACCTGAGCAGCTTTGCCGCGGTCGACCCCGACCGCCTGCTGCGCGAGGCGGACCGCGCCCTGTACGCCGCCAAGAAGCTCGGCCGCGGCCGGTACGTGTTCTATACGCCCGACCTCGAAGCCTGAGTTTCACGCCCCTGTCACGCGGCCTGCCTATGCTGGCGCCGTTTTGCAACCACGGTGACGGGTAAAAAAATGACACAACAAGGACCTCTCTGGAAGGTGGGCGGCGCCATGGCTGCCACGGCCGCGGCGCTGGCGCTGCAGGGCTGCGGCTCGGGCGGCTCGGACGCCGCCAGCAACGCACGCCACATCGAGGCCGCCTGGGTGGTGGTGGGCGCGGGCAACCAGGCCACGGCTCGCGCCATCACCTCGTACACGCCGGTGGCCACCGCCACGTCGGGCGCCGCCTGCCCGCAGATCTCGATCAACGGCGAGATCTCGCGCATGGGCCTGCGCGCCGGCCCGGCCACCGCGCCGCTGCGGGCCACGGCCAGCGCGCCCGAGGACTCCAAGCCCGCCGAATTTCCGGTCAGCGTCTGTGAAACTGCGCTGCCCGCCGATGCCACCGACGTGAAGGTGGCCGGCCAGAGCCTGCCGTTGCCCAAGGCCCAGCCGCAGCGCATCGTGGTGCTGGGCGATACCGGCTGCCGCATGAAGAAGGCCGACAATGCCTGGCAGGCCTGCGGCGACGCCGTGGCCTGGCCCTTCGCCACCGTGGCCGACACCGCGGCCGGCTTCAAGCCCGACCTGGTGCTGCATGTGGGCGACTACCACTACCGCGAGAACGCCTGCCCCGCCGACGTGAAGGGCTGCCAGGGCAGCCCCTGGGGCTATGGCTGGGACACCTGGCAGGCCGACCTGTTCAAGCCCGCCGCCAAGCTGCTCGCCGCCGCCCCCTGGGTGATGGTGCGCGGCAACCACGAGGAATGCGCGCGCGGCGGCCAGGGCTGGTTCCGCTTCCTCGACACGCAGCCCTTCGGCGAGGCGCGCTCATGCAACAGCGCCGCCAACGACGCTACCGCCAACTACAGCGACCCGTATGCCGTGCGCCTGGGCGGCAACACCCAGGTGGTGGTGTTCGACTCGGCCAAGGTCGGCCGGGCCGCGCTCAAGCCCAGCGACGCGCAGTTCGCCATCTACCAGAAGCAGTTCCAGCAGGTGGCCGACCTGGCGGCCAAGGGCGGCACGGTCAACACCATCTTCACCAACCACCACCCGATCCTGGCCTTCGCCCCCATCCCCGGCGCGGCGCCCGCGCCGGGCAATCTGGCGCTGCAATCGGCCATGGCCAGCCTGTACCCACAGGCCTACTACCCGCCGGGCGTGAACCTGGCGCTGCACGGCCACGTGCACAACTTCCAGGCCATCAGCTTCAAGAGCGGCCATGCGGCCACCATCGTCAGCGGCGACGCGGGCGACAACCTCGACGTGGCCCTGCCCGATCCGCTGTCCGCCGACGCCACGCCGGCGCCCGGCGCGGTGATCGACCGCATCACCCACCACGCGAGCTTCGGCTTCGTGCTGATGGAGCGCCGTGCCGCGCCCTCCACCGGCTGGACCTTCCAGGCCTACTCGGCCGCCGGCAAGCTCATGGCCATCTGCCAGCAAGAAGGCCTGCAGCTCGATTGCGACAAGACCGGTTTCCTCACGCCTTGATGATCGCCCTGGTCTCCAAGCTGTCGCGCGGCCTGGCGCTGCTGGGTTTGGCACTCCTGGGTCTGGCAGCGCACGCCGCGCCCGAAAGCCAGGTTTGGCTGGCCCCCGGCGCCGCCGGGCGCGTGGTGACCCACATCGGCGCCACGCCCCAGGTCGCCGCGAAGTACGACTCGACGGCCGCGCGCTTCGTCCCTGATCCGGCACTCGCGGCGCTGGGCCGCCAGCTGTTCTTCGACATCCGGCTGTCCAACCCTGCCGGCATGTCCTGCGCCAGCTGCCACGACCCGGCACGGGCCTTCGGGCCCGACCTGCGGCGCGGCCTGGCCCAGGCGGCCACCAGCCCCGGCACCGCGCAAGGCAGCCGCGCGGGCCGCTTCGGCACCCGCGCCGCACCGTCGCTGCTCTATGTGCGCTATGTGCCGCGCCTGCACTTCTACCAGGACGACGATGCGCCCGCCCCCGGCATCTTCGGCGGGTTGATGGCCGACGGCAGCGCCGACACGCTGGCCGAGCAGGTGCGCCACCCGCTGCTGAACCCGGTGGAGATGAACAATGGCAGCCCCCGCCAGCTGCTGCAGCGCCTGCAGGCCAACGGCGTGGCCGCATCGCTGGTGCCGCGCTTCGGCCCGCAGGCCGCGCGCGATCCGCAGGCGCTGCTGCAGGCCCTGGGCACGGCCCTGCAGGCCTATTTGCAGAGCGACGAGCTGGCGCCGTTCAGCTCGCGCTTCGACGACTTTCTGCGCGGCCAGGCCCAGCTTTCGCCGGCCGAGATCCGGGGCCTGGCGCTGTTCAAGAACCCCGACAAGGGCAACTGCGCCTCGTGCCATACGGTGGTCGAGACCTCGACCCGCCCCGAGCGCTCGCTGTTCACCGACTTCGGCTACGAGGCCCTGGCCGCGCCGCGCAACCGGCGCCTGGCGCCCAACCGCGATCCGCGCCATTTCGACCACGGCCTGTGCGAGACCGCTCGCCAGCTGCGCTGGGACGATCCCGAACAATGGTGCGGCTACACCCGCACGCCAGGGCTGCGCAACGTCGCCGTGCGCCAGAGCTACATGCACAACGGCTCGCTGCGCACGCTGCGCGAGGTGGTCGAGTTCTACAACACCCGCGGCACCGACCCTGGCCGCTGGTACGGCCGGCGCCCGCCGTTCGACGACGTGGCACCCCGCTACCACGGCAACGTGAACGTCAACTCGCCACCGCTGAACCGCCGCCCCGGCATGCCGCAGGCGCTGAGCGATGCGGAGATCGACGATTTGCTGGCGTTCTTGCGCAGCCTGACGGATGCGCCCTACCGGCCATTGCAGGAGTGAAGGCCTGTATCTGAAAATGGACAGCCACCGGTTCACCATGGCCGGTGGAGCGGGCGATGTCTCCGGGTGTGCAAGCCTCAGCGCCTGGAACAATAGACCGCGCCCATGACCAGGAGCACCACTTGACCTCGATCTCTACCCAACGCCAGCACACCGTCGCCACCGCCATCTCCCGCATGAAAGCCGCCATCGGCGGCCCATCCGCCACACGCCAGAGCCTGGACGAGGTGCTGCAAGAGCTGCTGGCCCTGGCGGCGCAGCGCGATCTGTGGCGCGAAGCCGACTACCCCGCGCCGCCGGCCGGCGAATACCAGGAGCGCTACCTGATCGCCGAAGACGCCGACCAGGGCTATGCGCTGTACCTGAATGTGATGCGCCCGGGCAAGCGGATCGTGCCGCACAACCACACCACCTGGGCCTGCATAGCCGCCGTCGAGGGCACGGAGCACAACCGGCTCTACGAGCGCAGCGACGACGGCTCGGTACCCGGCAAGGCCACGCTGCGCGAGACAGCGACGGTGGTGGTGGCGCCCGGCAGCGGCATTGCGCTGATGCCCGATGACATCCACGCGGTGGAAATCCGTGGCGAGCAAGTGATCCGCCACCTGCATATGTACGGCCGCGCGCTGGAGACGCTGACCGGGCGCACCAGCTATGACCTCGAGACCGGCACCTGCGGCGTCAAGCCGATCGGCGTGCAGACCCGCCGCTGACATCGCCCGCCGGCGTGGGCGAGTCGGCCGGCGCCGGCAAGGCATGCTCGCGGCAGTGGCGGCCGAAGCGGTTGGCCAGAAAGTCTTCCAGCCGTATCTGCTCCTGCGAGACAAAGCCGGCCTGCGGCAGCAGGCCCTGCGCCACCAGGTCGAGCGCGCAGCAGATGCCGGCCGCCGTGGTGAGCTGGATGGCCGTGAGCGCCTGCCCCGCCACCGTGGCGCCCACGATGCGCGCCGAGTACGACTCCTGCACCAGCCGCCCGCGCTGCAGGCCGGTGGCGCTGGCAAAGACCACGATCACGTCCTGGCGCGTGGCAGGTATCGCCTCGTCGAAGATCTGCCGCAGCACCTCGCGCCGGTTGCGCAGCTTCAGCTCGTCGAGCAGCAGGCGCAGGATGGCGCAGTGGCCGGGATAGCGGATGCTCTTGTAGTCCACGTTGCGCGCGCGGCCCGCCCAGGTTTGCACCAGCGTGCCCAGCCCGCCCGAGGTGTTGAAGGCCTCGTACTCGATGCCGTCGAGCGCGAAGGTTTCCAGCCCCTCCAGCGCGTGCACCTGCAGCGGCTCGCCGTCGACCAGGGCCTCGCAGGGGTTGATGTACTCGTTGATCAGGCCCTCGGTGCTCCAGGTCAGGTTGTAGCGCAGCGCGCCCTGCGGGTAGCGCGGCAGCGCGCCGACGCGCATCTTCAGGTCGTGCAACTCGTCGAAGCGCTGGGCCAGGTCGTTGCCGACGATGCCGATGAAGCCCGGCGCCAGCCCGCACTGCGGCATCAGCACCGAGCGGGCGCCGGCGCCCAGCTCGCGGATCGCATGGGTGCTGGCCACGTCCTCGGTCAGGTCGAAATAGTGCACGCCGGCGGCGGCCGCGCGCGTGGCCATGGCCGTCGCCAGGTGGTAGGGCAAGGCATTGAGCACCGCGTACTGGCCACGCATGGCGCGCAGCCAGTCGGCATCGCCGCGGATGTGCAGGGTCTCCACGCCCAGCGCCGCGGCCGCCTGCAGCTGCGGCTGGGCGTGGTCCGCCAGGCGCACGCGCCAGCCGCCGGCGGCCTGCAGCAGCACCGCCATCGCATAGCCGATCTTGCCCGCGCCGAGGATGGTGACGGCGCGGCTATCGCGCAGCGGGATGGTGGTCATGGCGCTCTCCTGCAGTGGAATGGTGCTTCCACTGTAGGAGTTGTCGCTGTCAAAGTGAATGCTTCATTCCGTCATTTTTGACGGTTTTCAACGTCATTTCGACTTCAGTTTGCCACCCAGATGCACACGCCGAAGCGCCCCGAGCCTCCCAGCACGCCGGGGCTGCCGTCGCGCCGGTGCGAGAAGAAGCGCGCCGGGTTGCTGACGGTGCACCAGGGCTCGCTGCCGTCGTTGCCATACAGCGCCGCGATGCCCATGGCCTGCAGCCGGCGGCGCGCCAGGCCTGCCAGATCGGCCTGGAACTTGCCGGGCTTGCCGGGGGCGAACAGCACGTCTGCGCCGGCATCGTGGGCCACGAAGGCCTCGCGCACCTCGGCGCCCACCTCGAAGGCGGCCTGGCCTATGCACGGCCCCAGCCAGGCCAGCATGTCGCCAGACGCTATGTTTTGATGAGCACCTGGCGCTTTCTGTGACTGGGCTAGAGCCTTAAAAGCCTTGAAAGTGGTTTCCAGCACGCCCACGCCGCCCTGCCCGACCAGCCCGCGCCAGCCGGCATGCGCCGCGCCGACGATGGGCAGGTGCCGGTGCGCGAACAGCACCGGCAGGCAGTCGGCCACCATGATGGCGCAGCCCACGCCGGGCGTGGCGGTGACGCTGGCATCGGCATGGCTGCCGCCCGCCGAGCAGGCATCGAGGTACTCGACCTCGGCACCGTGCACCTGGTGCAGCAGCACGGGCTGGGGCGCCGGCGCTTCGGCCGCGCCCTGGCGGCACTGCAACGCCAGCATGGCGGCGGCGAGGCGCGCGCGGTTCTCGTGCACCGCGGCGGGCTCATCGCCCACGTTCAGGCTCAGGTTCAGGCTGGCGTAGGGGCCGCTGCTGACGCCGCCGCTGCGCGTGGTGCACAGCGCCTGCACGCCGGGCGCGGCGGGCCAGTCGGGGACCAGCCAGTCGCCGGGAAGCGCCGGGCTCATGCCTGCGCGTCCGGGCAGGCCGAGGGCTGCGACTGCTGCACCGCCGGCGTCGCCAGCGCCGCCTCGTAGGCCGCCATGGTCAGCGGCAGGCCGTCCAGCGGCGTCTTGAAGCGCTGGGCATTGAAAACCTGCGGCACCAGCGAGCAGTCGGCCAGCGTCAGCGTGTCGCCCCAGCAGAAGACCGATGGTGCCAGGCCCTGGGCGCGGCGCTCGCCGGCCAGCAGCGCGAGCTGGCGCTCGAAGGCTTCGAGCCCGGTGCGCACCCAGTGGCGGTACCAGGCGTCCTTGGCCTCGTCGCTGGCGCCGAGCTGGTGCTTCACATAGCCGAGCACGCGCAGGTTGTTCAGCGGGTGGATCTCGCAGGCCACCATCAGCGCCAGCGCGCGGATGCGGGCGCGGTCCAGCGCGTCGCCGGGCAGCAGCGCGGGCGTGGGGTGGGTCTCTTCCAGCCATTCGATGATGGCCAGCGACTGGTTCAGCCAGTGGCCGTCGTCGGTCTCGAGCGCCGGCACCAGCGCGTCGCCCAGGTGGCTGGCGTAGCCGGGGCTGCGGTGCTCGCCCTTGACCAGGTGGACCGGCACATAGTCATACGGCAGCCCCTTGAAGGCGAGCGCGATGCGCACGCGGTACGAGGCGGAGGAACGGAAGTAGTTGTGCAGCTTCATGGTGGCGAGCATATCGCAGGCACCGCTCCAAGATGGACGATAATTTTCGCTGCTTCGCATCTTCACACCGACTACCGCAAAGGCCATCCATGAGCTTCGTGATTCCCGCAGCACCTGTTCCCAGCGTCCCCGTCGTGGGCACCCAAGACCGCTTTCCGGTGCACCGCATCTACTGCGTGGGCCGCAACTACGAGGATCACGCCAAGGAGATGGGTTTCACTGGCCGCGAGCCGCCGTTCTTCTTCATGAAGCCGGCCGACGCCATCTTCGCCGTGGCCCAGGGCGAGACCGGCCGCGTGCCCTACCCGGCCATGACCAGCAACCTGCACCACGAGATCGAGCTGGTGGTCGCCATCGGCAAGGGCGGCAGCAACATCAAGGCCGCCGATGCGCTGGCCCACATCTATGGCTACGCCGTGGGCCTGGACATGACCCGCCGCGACCTGCAGAACGACATGAAGAAGCAGGGCCGTCCCTGGGAGATCGGCAAGGCCTTCGAGCACAGCGCGCCCATCGCCCCCATCGTGCCCGCGGCCCAGGCCGGCGACGTGGGCCAGGCCGCGATCTGGCTCGCCGTGAACGGTGCCGACCGCCAGCGCAGCAACGTCAGCAAGCTGATCTGGAACATCGCCGAGACCATCGAGGTGCTGTCGCAGGCCTGGGAGCTGCAGCCCGGCGACCTGATCTTCACCGGCACGCCCGAGGGCGTGGCCGCGGTGGTCAAGGGCGACGTGCTCGAAGGCGGCGTGGACGGCCTGCCCGCGCTCAAGATCGAACTGGTCTGATTGCCCCGCATGGCCAGCCGTTTCCCCGTATCCTTTTGCCGCTGCTGCGGCACCGCCGTGGAGCACCGCATTCCCGACGACGGCGACACGCGAGCGCGTGCCGTCTGCCCGGCCTGCGGCACCATCCATTACGAGAACCCGCTGAACGTGGTGGGCACCGTGCCCTACCTGGGCGACCGCGTGCTGCTGTGCAAGCGCAACATCGAGCCGCGCAAGGGCCTGTGGACGCTGCCCGCCGGCTTCATGGAGCTGGCCGAGACCACCGGCGCGGGCGCGGCCCGCGAGACCGACGAGGAGGCCGGTGCCGACATCACGCTGGGCCCGCTGTTCTCGCTGGTGAACGTGCCGCACGTGGGCCAGGTGCATATCTTCTACCTGGCGCAACTGAACAGCGACCGCTTCAACCCCGGCCACGAGACCATGGAGGCCCGGCTCTTCACCGAGGACGAGATCCCCTGGGACGAGATTGCCTTCCGCACCGTCAAGGTCACGCTGCAGCGCTACTGGCAGGACCGCAAGGCCGGCCATTTCGGCGTGCACAACATCGACCTGGAGCTGCCCGCCTCCGCGCCCGCAGCCGTGAAAGCCTGAGCCATGACCCATTCCGCAACCCTTCGCCGCCGCCGCTGGCTCGCCCTCGCGGGCACGCTGGCGGCCGGCGCCGCGCTGCCGGCGCTCGCCGCCTCCAAGCTCGAGGACATGGCGCTGGCCCTGATCGAGAAGTACCGCCTGGGCCACAGCCTGCCGCAGGTGGTGCTGCAGCTCGCCGCCAAGACCGCCGACTACCAGAGCCTGGTCGACCGCATGGGCGCGCAGAAGGCCCAGCAGCAACTGGCCGCGCAGATCGCGGCCATCACGCCGGCCTACCAGAAGCAGTGGAACGGCCACCTGGCCTATGCCTACGCGCAGGTCTTCACCCAGCCCAAGCTCGAATCGCTGCTGGCCCAGGGCCCGCAGTCGCCCTACGCGGGCGAGATGCAGTCCCGCCAGGGCGACATCAACAAGCTCATGCAGCAGCGCAGCTCGGCCATGCTGCACGAGATGCTGGGCAAGGTGCTGGCCGCGGCTGCCACCAGCGGCGCCGCCGCGCCGGCCAAGGCCAAGAAGTAACTACCAAAAAAGGAGCTTCCAGCGCTCGCCATCATTGGCATTCAGAATGAAAACCATCTGAATCCCTTTGACAGCAAGCGCTGGCAGCTCTTATTTTTATGATCCGGTGGCCGTTTCCTGCTCCTGCAGCGTGCGCCACATCACCTTGCCGCTGCCGCTCCTGGGCAACTGCTCGACGAACTGCACGATGCGCGGCGCCTTGTAGACCGCCATGTGCTCGTGGCACCAGGCCATCAGCTCCTGCTCGCTGAGCTGGCCGCGGTACTCGGGCCGCAGCGCGACCACGGCCTTGACGGTCTCGCCGCGGTAGGCATCCTTGGCGGCGATCACGCAGGCCTCCAGCACCGCCGGGTGGCGGTACATCAGGCTCTCGACCTCGGCGGGCCAGACCTTGAAGCCGCTGGCGTTGATCATGCGCTTGAGCCGGTCGGTCAGGAAGAAATAGCCCTCGTCGTCGCAGTAGCCCAGGTCGCCGGTGCGAAACCACCGCTCGCCCTCCACCGGCACGAAGCTCGCGGCCGTGGCCTCGGGCTGCCTCCAGTAGCCCAACAGCACCTGCGGGCCGCGCACCACGATCTCGCCGATCTCGCCCGCCGGCAGCACCGCCAGCGTCTCGGGGTCAATCACCCGCGACTGCATGCCGATGTGCGCCATGCCCAGGCACTGCTGCTTGGGGTGCTCGTAGGGATTGGCATGCGAGGCGCCACAGGTCTCGGTCATGCCGTAGCCCTCCAGGTAGTTCAGGCCCCACAGGTCCTTCACGCGCTGCGCCAGCGCCTGCGGCATCGCCGCGCCGCCGCCGCCGATGTAGACCAGCTGCGAGAAGTCGTACTGCGCCAGCTGCGGGCTGGCCAGCAGGTCGGCCACCATGGTCGGGATGTTGGCCCAGTGGCTCACCCGGTGGCGGGTGATGAGCCGCCCGGCCAGCTCGCGGTCCCAGCGCGGCATGAGCACCAGCGTGGCGCCGGCCAGCAGCAGCGTGTGCATGATGGACACCATGCCGGTGATGTGGAACATGGGCGCGACGACGAGGTTCACCGTCTCGGGCGACTGCCGGCCCCACAGCAGGCCGGCCATGGCCGCGATCACGCTGAAGGTGGTGCGCCAGCCCAGGGCCTCGCCCAGCAGGCGCCCCAGG
>JBLZYV010000035.1:0-20900 GCA_050282565.1 Comamonas sp. | reverse complement strand
TGGCTGTGCGCATGCATGCAGCCCTTGGGCTTGCCGGTGGTGCCGCTGGTGTAGGGCAGGATGGCGAGGTCGTCCGGCCCCACCTCCAGCGCCGGCGGCGCCAGTCCGCAATCCAGGGCCTCGCGCCAGCTCGCGGCGCTGGTGCCGGCCAGCGCCTCGGGCGCGGGCATGGGGTGTTCGGTGAGCAGCCAGCGCTGCCAGGCCGCGGGCATGTCGCCGTTCGTGGCCGCATCGGGCGGCATGGCGTCGGTGTACTGGCTGACGAGCAGGTGCTCCAGACGCTGCTCCGGCTCCAGCGCGGCGCTGGCCTGCAGCAGCGCGGGCGCCAGCTCGCCGGTGGTGATGGCCACGCGGGCGCCGGCGTCCTCGATGTAGTGGCGCAACTCGTCGGCCTGGTTCATCGGGTTGACGGGCACGACCACCGCGTTCGCGCGCAGGATCGCGTAGTGCGCCACGATGAACTGCGGGCAGTTCTGCATCAGCAGCAGCACTCGGTCGCCCTTGCGCATGCCGTGCAGGTAGAGGTGCGCGGCCAGGCGCTCGGTCTGCTCCACCAGCTCGCGGTAGCTCAGCGCCTGGCCGAAGAACACCAGCGCCGGCTTGTCGGGGTAGCGGCGCGCGTTGACGGCGATGTTGTCCCACACCGGCGTGCGTGGCACGCTCAGCCGCGTGGGCACGCGGCCGGGCCAGCGGGGCGACGAGGGCTGGGCGAAGGCACTGACGGAACGGTCTGCGAAAGAGGTCATGTAGGCATCCTTGGTAGGCGCCACCATGATGGCAGATGCGGGCCGGCAGGCCCGTCATCTGCGTTGCAGCACCTCAGCCGCGCGCTTCCTGGTGCGCCTTCTGCACCTCGCGGGCGATGATCATCTTCTGCACTTCGGTCGCGCCCTCGTAGATGCGCAGCGCCCGGATCTCGCGGTACAGGCTCTCCATCACCCCGCCGACCTGCACCCCGCGCGCGCCGAAGAGCTGCAGGCTGCCGTCCACGATCCGCTGCGCGTTCTCGGTGGCCGCCATCTTGGCCATGGCCGCCTCCAGCGTGGTGGCGCCGCCCTGCACATCGCGCTTCCAGGCCGCGCGGTAGGTCTGCAATGCAGCCGCATCCAGCAGCGTGGCCATCTCGCCGATGCGGTCCTGCGTCATCTGCTTGGCGGCCAGCGGCTCGCCGAACAGCTGGCGCGCCTGGGTGTGGGCCAGCGCCTCGTCCAGCGCCCGGCGCGCAAAGCCCAGCGCCGCGCCCGCCACCGACACTCGGAAGATGTCCAGCGTGCGCATGGCCAGCTTGAAGCCCGTGCCCGGCGCGCCCAACATGCGCGAGGCGGGCAGGCGCATCTCGTCGAACTGCAGCGTGGCCAGCGGGTGCGGCGCCATCACCTCCAGGCGCTCGGCGATGGCAAAGCCCGGGTCGTCGGGGTAGACCACGAAGGCCGAGATGCCCCGGGTGCCCGGCGCCTCGCCGGTGCGGGCGAACAGCACGTAGACATCGGCGATGCCGCCGTTGGAGATCCAGGTCTTGCGGCCCGAGACGACGTAGTCGCCGCCGTCGCGCGTGGCCGTGCAGGACATGGCCGCCACGTCCGAGCCGGCCTCGGGCTCGGACAGCGCGAATGCCGGAATCAGCTCGCCGCGCGCCACCTTGGGCAGCACCTGCTGCCTGAGCTTCTCGTCGCCCTCCAGCGCGATGGGGCCGCTGCCCAGGCCCTGCATGGCCAGCGCGAAATCGGCCAGGCTGCAGCGGTAGGCCAGGCCCTCGCGCGCCAGCGTCAGGCGCCGCGACTCGATCTGCGGCGCATGGCCGCCGTACTCGCTGCTGACGCACACGCGCAGCAACCCGGCCCGGCCCAGCTCGGCCACCAGCCGGCGGCAGGCGCCATCCACATCGCGCAGGTCCACCCCGTCCAGCACGCCGGACTGCGCAAACCCATCCACCTCCTGCATGAAGCGGCGGTGCGCCGCGTCGAAGAACGGCCAGTCCAGATAGTCCCGCGAACCCAGTTTTGCCGGCGATGGATTCATTCCCTGTCTCCTTGTTTTGCACCAAACATACCAATTGGTATGAAAATTATAGAACCCACATCCGCGACCATGCTTGCGCCTCGGTGACAGGAAAATCCATGTCCAGCAAGACATCGAAGGATTCCTGCCAGGCCAGAAATTCTTTGCACCCGGCGATGGACAATTGCCGAAACCATTATTAACATACCAATCAGTATGTTCAATCTTTCCTCCTCCAGCACCTCCGCCGAATGGCTGGCGCAAGTCGAGCAACTGGCCCAGCAGCAGCCCGCGCAAGCCGTGGCGCTGGCCGCGGCCCTGCCGGCAGCGGTCTTCGGTTCGCTGGCCGGGGCCGACGCGGTTGCTGCCCTGCAGCCGGGCCAGGTGCTGCCGCTGCTGCACAACCTGCACGAAGACGCCCTGCCCCGCTGCCGCGAGCGCCAGGGCCGGTGGGACCTCAGCGGCCAGGCCTTTGGCCTGGGCCTGCCTGCAGCCGAAGCGCCCGCCCGCCTGATCGTGCCGGCCCGCCATGCCGGCAGCGCGGCGCCGCTGCTGTGCTTCTGGCTACCCGCCGACGAACCCGGCCTGGAGTTGGCCGCGCAGCCCGGCAGCGACGGCCTGGTGCGCTACACCGCCACGCTGGCCATCCGCGGCCGCGAGCCGGCCTGGCCCGCCCCGCTGCGCGCGGACTTCTCGCTGCTCCCGCGGCTGCAGGCGGCCGCACGGCAGGCCCACGCGGCGCTGGCCTGCGGGCTGGCGCAGGCACTGCAGCGCCATGCCATCGAACACCTGGACCGGCGCGGCCCCTCGGCCTTGCCACTGGCCGAGGCCACCGCCCAGCTGGCCGCCGCCCGCGCGCTGCTGCACGCAGCAGGCCATGGCGACGCATCGCCGGCCGATGCCGCGCAGGCGCTTTACTGCACCAGCCAATGCGTGCAGCAACTGCAGGCGCTGGCAGAGCTGCCGTCCATCCATGCGGCCCTGCAGTACCTGCAGGCGGCGGCAGGCCCGCCTCAGGCCCAGGCCGCCGCGCTGCTCCAGCACCTGCAACCCACCCGAATCCCGAGAAAGTCCCCAGCCATGTCCCGCAAATCCAGCGCCGCCGCCGACGGCCGCAGCACCGACCGGGTGACCGAGATCCTCGATGCCGCCGCCGAAGCCTTCAACAGCCAGGGATACGACGCCACCTCCATCGACCATATCGGCGACACGCTGGGCATCACCAAGGGCAGTATCTACCACCACTACCGCAGTAAGGCCGACCTGCTCGTCGCGGTCTACCAGCGGGTGATGGAGATCAACTTCAACGCCATCGCGCCGATTGCCCAGGACCGGGGCCTGCGGCCGGTGCAGCGCATCCAGCGCATGGCCCATACGCATGCGCTGCAGGTGCTGCGGCACCTGTCCTACCAACGCCTGGCCGTGCAGGGACTGGAGGCGCAGCTGATCGGCCGCGTCAACGAGGAGCAGCGCGAAAAGCTGCAGGACATCATCGCGCTGCGTCACCGCTACGAAGAGCTGTTCCTGCAGGTGCTGCAGGAGGCCATGGATGCGGGAGAGATCCCGCTGCAGAACATCCGCCTGAGCATCAAGCCCTTCTTCGGCGCGATCAACGGCGCCACGCTGTGGTACCGCCCGCGCCCCGACGAGACCGCCGCCGACCGCGAGCAGATCGCCGCGCAACTGGCCGCGTTCGTCGTCTCGGGGCTGGCGCTGGCGGTGCCCGCCCTGGCCCCCGCGCCCTCGCCATGAACCCAGCTTTCGACAACCACCGACAGGAGACACACCCGATGCAAGCCCCTTCCCCGAACGAGCCGCTCACGCCCGACGCCGCGCGCTGGTCGGCGGTGGCCGAGTGGTACCACGCCTATTTCACCGGCCTGGTGATGACCATGGTCACGCGCAAGAGCAGCCGCGAGGCGGCCGAGCTGGTGTTCCACATCTTCCGCCGCCAGCACACCGAGAAGTTCCTGCCCGGGCTCACCAAGCTGGGCCTGGAGGGGCTGCCGCCGGCCGTGGCCGCGGCGCGCTACCACTACCTGTCGAATGCCATCGGCGGCGTGCATGTCGAGTATTTCGAGGAGTCGCCGAAGAAGGTCTGGGTGCGCTACCCACCGCCGCGCTGGGCCTGGCAGGGCACGGCCATCTGCGCCATTCCCGGCGAGGTGTCGCGCGCGGTGCTGCGCGGCTGGCATGCGCACAACGGCGTGTCGCTGGGCAGCCGCCGGCTGGGCTTCGTCTGCACCAAGCAGACCATGGACGGGCAGCCCGGCCTGGAGGGCTACTACTGCGAGTATGAGCACGACATCGAGCCCGAACAGCGCCTGGTGTTCGCGCGCGGCGTGGAGATGCCGCCGGCCGATCCGGCGCTGGCGCCCACACTGCCCACGGCCGACTGGCCGCTGGAGCGCCGCCAGAAGGCGCGCCGCAACTACGCCATGGAGTACATGCGCACCGGCCTGCAGGAGCTGGTGGGCCTGTGCGGCCCGGTCGACGCGCAGTACCTGGGCGGCGTCACCGCGCGCCTGATCGGCATGCAGTTCCATGCAGCCACGGCGCAGGCGCTGGGCCTGGCCGACCGCGGCGATGCCGGCCAGTTCGCCGACTTCATGGTGGCGCTGGCCCAGGCCCAGGGCGATGCCGCCGAGCGCGTAGCGGATATCGACGGCGCCCCCGGCGTGCGCCAGACCAGCTGGAAGCTGATGGAAGGCATCACCGACCTGCACCCGGCCGCCTTCCTGGCCTGGAACGAGCTGCTGGTGGGCGCGCTGGCCGCGCACAACCGCTTCCTCGACCTGGTGGTCACCCGCCGGCTCGACCAGGGCGACGGCTGCTTCGAATGGCGGATCCGGCCGCGCGACCGGGCCCGCTGACAACGCGCCCGCAAGGGCTGCGATCTGCATGTGCAAGGGCCGACAGAGCCTCCCCATCATCCCCAGGAGACATTCCATGAACACCAGGCGATTCATCGTTGGCGCCGCGGCCTGCCTGGCCCTGGCCGGCCACGGCACCCAGGCCCAGGACAAGTACCCCGGCAAGCCGATCCGCATCATCTCGCCGCACCAGGCCGGCTCCACCACCGAGACCTTCGGGCGGATGATGACCGTCGACATGGGCGAGCTGCTCGGCCAGCCCATCGTCATCGAGGCCAGGCCCGGCGCGGCGGGCACCATCGGCGCGCGCGAGGTGGCGCACAGCCGGCCCGACGGCTACACCGGCCTGATGAACGCCTCGATCCAGGTCATGTACCCGGGCATGTTCAAGCAACTGCCCTTCGATGCGCAGAAGGACTTCGCGCCGGTGGGCATCTTCGGCTTCGCGCCGATGGTGCTGGTCGTGGGTGCGGGCTCGGGCATCACCAGCTTCCAGGGCCTGCTGGAGCAGGCCCGCACCGCGCCCGGCAAGCTGTCGTTCGCGTCGGGCGGCCTCGGTTCGCTGCCGCACCTGGTGGGCGAGCTGGTCAACCTGAAGGCCGGCGTGAAGATCAGCCACGTGCCCTACAACGGCACCGGCCAGGCGCTGACCGACGTGATCGGTGGCCACATCGACGTGCTCTACGCCTCGGTGGCCAGCGCCGCGCCGCTGATCCAGAGCGGCAAGCTGCGGGCACTGGCCGTCACCTCGGCCCGGCGGGTCGAGCTGCTGCCGCAGGTGCCCACCATCGACGAACAGGGCATCCCCGGCTTCGACGTGACCTCGTGGTATGCGCTGTGGCTGCCCAAGGGCACGCCGGCCGGCGTTGTCACCACGCTGAACCAGTCCATGCGTGACGCCACGCGCAAGCCGGCCGTGCAGGCCCGTATGCGGGACAACGGCGTGATCCCCAGCCAGCTGACGGCCGAGGAGTTCAGCCGCTTTGCCGCCCAGGAAGGCGAGAAGTGGCTGGCGGTGATGAAGCAGGCCGGCATCCAGCCGAACTGAGCGCCGGGGCCGCCGTTGCCCAGACCCGGCATCAGCGCCGCGACAGCCCCTTGCCCTGCAGCACCGGCACCTGGGCCAGCCGCTCGCGGGCAAACTCCACGAAGGCCCGCACCTTGGCCGGCGCGCGGCGCCCGGCGGGGTAGACGATGTGCACCGGCACGGGCGGCTGCTCGTACTCGGCCAGCACGATGCGCAGCCGGCCCGCGCGCAGGCCCGCCGCCGCCTGGTAGGCCAGGCAGCGCGTGAGGCCCAGGCCGGCCTCGGCCGCGGCCACGTCCACCTCGTTGCTGTTGCTGATCCAGCAGATCTGCGGCTGGCCGACCAGGCCGTCCTTGAACACCCAGGGCGCCACGGCCCGCGCATCGGGCGCGATGCCTATGGCCCGGTGGCCGGACAGCTCGCTGGGATGGCGCGGCTCGCCATGCCCCGCCAGGTAGGCGGGCGAAGCCACCACCAGCTTGCGCAGCGCCCCCACCGGCAGCGCCGTGAGGCCCGAGTCCGGCAGGTGGGCGATGCGCACGGCCACGTCCATGCCCTCGTCCAGCAGGTGCACCAGCCGGTTGACGAACAGCGTGCGCGCCTGCACGCGCGGATGCGCGGCCAGGAAGTCCTGCACGATGGGCGCCACGTGGCAGATGCCGAACATCTGCGGCGCGGTGATGGCCAGTTGCCCTTGCACCTCGGCCTGCGCGCCGCTCACCGCCTGCTCGGCCTCGTGCAGGTCGCCCAGGATCGAGCGGCAGTCGGCCAGGAAGCGCTCGCCCGCCTCGGTCAGCCGCACCACGCGCGTACTGCGCTGCAGCAACAGCACGCCCAGCCGCGCCTCCAGCGCGGCGATGGCCCGGGTGGCGGCCGCGGGCGAACGGCCCAGGCTGCGCGCGGCCGGCGCAAAGCCGCCGGCATCGGCCACGGCCACGAAGCAGCGCAGGGTATCGAGGTGGTCCATTGTTTCGGTATTCGCAATTTTGAAATGCGAACTATCGCAATTTGCATGGCGCGGCGCAATGGCTACGGTAAAGCCCCCGGCCAATGCAGCAGCCATGCCTGTTGACATTGACATGAGGTCAAGCCTGAAAGTGCAGTTTCCAACCACTTCCCACAGAGAGAGCCACATGATCGTTTTCAACGTCCAGGACATGACCTGCGGCCACTGCGCCGGCGTCATCAGCCGCGCACTGGCCCAGACCGACCGCGCCGCCCAGGTACAGATCGACGTGCCTACCCGGCAGATCCGCATCGCCCCTTCGGCCGACACCGATGCCGAGGCCCTGGCCGACGCGATCCACGAGGCCGGCTACACGCCGGTGCAGGTGGCCGAGCTCGCTGCCGCCCCGGCGCCGGCCGGCGGCTGCTGCTGCCGCTGAGGCACCCGCCCGACCGGGGCCCCGGCGGCCCCGCCCCACCACCGAGCAAGGACACGCGATGAACCAGCCTGCCCACCACCAGCACGACCACGCGGCGCACAGCCATGGACACCAGCACCACCACGCCGCCGCAGCGCCGGTGCCCGCCGGCGCCAAGGACGTGGAGTACACCTGCCCCATGCACCCCGAGGTGCGCCAGATGGGCCCCGGCACCTGCCCGCTGTGCGGCATGGCGCTGGAGCCGGTGCTCGCCACCACCGACGCCGGCGACAGCGCCGAGCTGCGCGACATGACGCGCCGTTTCTGGATCGGCCTGGCGCTGGCGCTGCCGGTGTTCGTGCTGGAGATGGGCGGCCACCTGTTCGGCCTCACCCACTTGCTTGCTCCGCAGGCTTCCAACTGGGTGCAGCTCGCGCTGGCCACGCCGGTGGTGCTGTGGGCCGGCTGGCCCTTCTTCGTGCGCGGCTGGCAGTCGGTGCTGAACCGCAGCCTCAACATGTTCAGCCTGATCGTGCTGGGCACCGGCGCGGCCTGGGTCTACAGCATCGTCGCCACGCTGGCGCCGCAGCGCTTTCCGGCCAGCTTCCGCGTGGCCGATGGCGCGGTCCCGGTCTATTTCGAGGCCGCGGCGGTCATCACCGTGCTGGTGCTGCTGGGCCAGGTGCTGGAGCTGCGGGCGCGCGAGAAGACCTCGGGCGCGATCCGTGCCCTGCTCGACCTGGCGCCCAAGACGGCGGTGCGCGTCAAGGACGACGGCAGCGACGAAACCGTGCCGCTCGACAGCGTGCTGCCCGGCGAGAAGCTGCGCGTGCGCCCCGGCGAGAAGGTGCCGGTGGACGGCGAGCTGCTGGAGGGCAAGGGCACGGTGGACGAATCGATGGTCACCGGCGAGCCGATGCCCGTGGCCAAGGCGCCGGGCGCGAAGCTCACCGCGGGCACCATGAACCAGACCGGCGGCTTCGTGATGCGCGCCGACAAGGTGGGTGCCGACACGCTGCTGTCGCAGATCGTGCACATGGTGGCCTCGGCCCAGCGCAGCCGCGCACCCATCCAGCGCATGGCCGACCAGGTGGCCGGCTGGTTCGTGCCGCTGGTGATCGCGGTGGCGGCGCTGACCTTCGGGGCCTGGCTGCTGTGGGGCCCGAGCCCGGCCTTCTCGCACGCACTGATCGCCGCGGTGGCGGTGCTCATCATCGCCTGCCCGTGTGCGCTGGGGCTGGCCACGCCCATGTCCATCATGGTCGGCGTGGGCCGCGGCGCGCAGCACGGCGTGCTGATCCGCGATGCCGAGGCGCTGGAGCGCCTGGAAAAGGTCGACACCCTGGTGGTCGACAAGACCGGCACGCTCACCGAGGGCAGGCCCAGGGTGACCACCGTGCAGCCGGTGCTGGGCGTCGAGGCCGACGAGCTGCTGCGCCTGCTGGCCAGCGTGGAGCGCGCCAGCGAGCACCCGCTGGCCACCGCCATCGTGGCCGAGGCGCAGCTGCGCCAGCTCGCGCTGTCGCCGGTGGACGACTTCGACTCGCCGGTGGGCAAGGGCGTGGTCGGTGTCGTGGACGGCGCGCGCATCCTGTGCGGCAGCGCCAGGTTCCTGGCCGAGCAAGGCGTGGACGTGGCCATGCTGCGCGGTGCGGCCGAGCGGGTGAGCGCCCAGGGCGCCACGGTGATCTTCGTCGCCATAGCCGGCCGCCCGGCCGGCTTCGTCGGCATCGCCGATCCGGTCAAGGCCAGCACGCCGGCCGCGCTGGCGGCATTGCGGCGCGAGAACATCCGCGTGGTCATGCTCACCGGCGACGGCCGCCTCACCGCCGAGGCGGTGGGCCGCGAGCTGGGCATCGGCGACGTGGTGGCCGAGGTGCTGCCGCAGGACAAGGCCGCGGTGGTGCAGCGCCTGCAGGCCGAGGGCCGCGTGGTGGCCATGGCCGGCGATGGCGTGAACGACGCACCCGCGCTGGCTGCGGCCGACGTCGGCATCGCCATGGGCACCGGCACCGACGTGGCGATGGAAAGCGCCGGCGTCACGCTGCTGCACGGCGACCTGACGGGTATCGCCAAGGCGCGGCGCCTGTCGCAGGCCACCATGCGCAACATCCGACTCAACCTGTGGTTTGCCTTTGGCTACAACGCGCTGGGCGTGCCGGTGGCCGCGGGCCTGCTCTATCCCTTCTTCGGCATCCTGCTGTCGCCGGTAGTGGCCGCGGCGGCAATGGCGCTGTCGTCGGTGAGCGTGATCGCCAATGCGCTGCGGCTGCGCATGAGCCGCATCGCCGACTGAGCGGGGCACAGCGGCCACTATTGCGGTATCTGCAATTTTGAAATGCTGTGCACCACCATTTACGCGAAACTGCGCAATAGCTACCGTGGAGCCCTCTGTCACCACCTTCTGGAAAAAAGGAAACCCGCCATGGCTCCCACCCAACCCCTCAAGCTCTACCGCATGGCCATCTCCGGCCACTGCCACCGCGTGGAGCTGCTGCTGTCCCTGCTCGGCCTGCCCTACGAAACCCTGGACCTCGACCTGCGCCAGGGCGAGCAGCGGCGCCCCGAATTCCTGGCGCTCAATGCCCTGGGCCAGGTACCGGTGCTGGTGGACGGCGACCTCGTGCTGTCGGACAGCAACGCCATCCTGGTCTACCTGGCGCAGCGCTACGCCCCCGGCAGCCACTGGATGCCGCAGGACCCGGCAGGCCAGGCGCGGCTGCAGCGCTGGTTCAGCCTGGCGGCGGGCATGCTCGGCCCTGGCGTGGCCGGGCCGCGCTTTGCCGCGATGATCGGCCAGCCGGTGAGCGAGGCCGCGCAGGCCACCGGCCGGCGCCTGCTCGACTTCATGGAGGCCGAACTGCAGGGCCGCGACTGGCTGCTCGGCGGCACCGAACCCAGCCTGGCCGACCTGGCCCTGGTGGGCTACACCTCGCAGGCAGGCATCGGCGGGCTGCCGCTGTCGCCCTACCCGCACATCAGCGCCTGGGTGGCCCGCGTGCAGGCCCTGCCGGGCTATGTGCCGCTGCCCGACCGGATCGCGGAGGCCGCATGACCGACACGGCCGAAGCCTTCCACGCCGGCGAACAGGCCCTGCAGGCGCGCGTGGGCGTGCGCGAGCGCATGGCCGCCAACGGCCCGCTGCTGCTGCGCGACCACATGCCTGACCAGCACCGCGAGCTGTTCGAGAAGCTGCCCACGCTGCTGCTCGGCGCGCTCGATGGCCAAGGCCAGCCCTGGGCCACCATGCTGGCCGGCGCGCCAGGCTTTGTGCAGACCCCGGACGCGCACAGCATGCAGATTGGCGTGCGCCCCGACGCCGCCGATCCCGCACTCGCCCACCTGGCCGTGGGCGACCCGGTGGGCCTGCTGGGGCTGGAGCCGCACACGCGCCGGCGCAACCGCATGAACGGGCAGGTGGCGGCTTTCGGCGAGCAGGGTTTGTCCATTGACGTGGTGCAAAGCTTCGGCAATTGCCCCAAGTACATCCAGGCCCGCGAGCCGCTGGTGCAGCCGCATCCGCCCCAAGCACCGCAGCCGCTCGGCCCCGGGCTTGACGCCGCCGCGCTGGCCCTGCTGGCCGCCAGCGACACCCTGTTCATCGCCAGCGCCTCGGCCCCCCGGCCCGGCCAGGTGCGCAGCGACGGCATGGATGTCTCGCACCGCGGCGGCGAGCCCGGCTTGGTGCGGGTGGAACACGGCGCGCAAGGCGTGGTGCTCGCCATGCCCGACTACCCCGGCAACCAGTTCTTCAACACCCTGGGCAACCTGGCGCTGCACCCGCGGGCCGGCCTGCTGTGCGTGGACTACGCAGGCGGCGGCCTGCTGCACCTCGCCGCCGAGGCCGAGATCCTTTGGGATGCCGCCGCCTGCGCCCCCTGGCCGGGCGCGCGGCGCGCGCTGCGCCTCAAGGTCCTGGGCGGGCTGTGGCGCCCCCACGCCCTGCCCTGGCGCTGGACGGCGCCGGTGGCGGCGCCGCAGTTTCGGGTGATGAGAGAGTGCGCGGCAGCCTGAGCAGGCCTACTGCTGCAACTGCGCCCACACCTTGTCCAGCCGCTTGGCGCTGACCGGGTACGGCGTGCGCAGTTCCTGCGCGAAGAAGCTCACGCGCAGTTCCTCCAGCATCCAGCGGTACTCCTGCATGCGCGCATCGACCTGGCCCTTGCGCTCGGCCACCAGGCGCCAGTAGCGCTGCTCCAGCGGCTGCAGCTCCTTGAGCTTGGCGGCATCGCGGGCCGGGTCGGCGCGGTACTTGTCGAGGCGCGTGGTGATCGCCTTCAGGTAGCGGGCGTAGTGCTGCAGCTGCACCCACGGGGCGATGGCGATGAAGTTCTTGGGCACCAGGCGCTGCAGCTGCTGGCTGGCGTCGGCCGTGGCCTCGGGGGCGTTCTTGGTGTCCTTGATCTTGCGCTGCGCGGCGGCGTATTCCACCAGCACGGTGCCGGCCATGCGGGCGACCTCGTTGGCGATCAGCGTCAGGCGCGAGCGACCGTCCTGCACGCGTTGCTTGAACTGCTCGGCGTTCGTGGGCAGCGGCTCCTGCAAAAAGGCGCGGTCGATAGCCACGTTGATGATCTGCTCGCGCAGTTCCTCCTGCGTGCCCAGCGGCATGTAGGCCACGGCCATCTTCTGCAGGTCGGGGATGTTCTTCTCTAGGTACTTGAGCGCATCGCGGATCTGCAGCGCGAACAGGCGCCGCAGGCCCAGCGCATGTCGGGTGGCCGCCACCTCGGGCTCGTCGAAGACCTCGATGCCGACCGCGTCGCCGCCGTCGATCAGCGCCGGAAAGCCGATCAGCGTCTGGCCGCCCTTCTTGATCTCCATCAGCTCGGGCAGCTCGCCAAAGCTCCAGTCGGTATGGCGGGCCTCGGCCTGCATGCTGGGCGCCTGCGGTTTGGATGCTTCTTTTTTAGGAGCTTGTTGCGCTTTCTGTTGGCCGGATTCAGATGGTTTTATATTTGAATCCTGCTTTTCATCAGCGCCACCAGCTATCTTTAATGAAGCAAGCGCCTGGAAGGCGCCGCGCGCCTTGGCGCCCCATTGCGACTTGAGCGCGGCGAGCTGTCGGCCCTGGCCGAGCTGGCGGCCGTGCTCGTCGACCACGCGCAGGTTCATGAACAGGTGCGGGCTGAGCATGTCGAGCTTGAAGTCGGCGCGCTTCACATCGAGCGAGGTCTCGTCGCGCACCTGCTTGAGCAGCACGTCCGTGAGGCTGCCCTGGCCGAAGCGCTCGGGCGCGTTGAACAGCTGCGCCAAGCGATCGGCGTTCTCGGCCAGCGGAACGAAGCGGCTGCGCGGGCGCTGCGGCAGGCTCTTGAGCAGGGCCTGGATCTTGTCCTTGAGCATGCCGGGCACCAGCCATTCGGCGCGCTCCTCGCTGACCTGGTTCAGCACGAAGAGCGGCACCGTCACGGTGATGCCGTCGCGCGCGTCGCCCGGCTGGTGCAGGTAGGTGGCCGTGCAGTCCACGCCGCCGAGCTTCACCGTCTTGGGGAAGGACGCGGTGGTGATGCCCGCGGCCTCGTGGCGCATCAGCTCGTCACGGGTGAGGCGCAGCAGTTCGGGGTTCTGCGCGCTCGCGGCCTTCCACCAGCGCTCCAGGTCGCGGCCGGTGCACACGTCCTGCGGGATCTGCTGGTCGTAGAAGGCGTAGATCAGTTCCTCGTCCACCAGCACGTCCTGGCGGCGGCTCTTGTGCTCCAGCTCCTCGACCTTGGCGATCAGCTTCTGGTTCGCGGCCAGGAAGGGCAGGCGTGTCTCCCAGTCGCCCTCGACCAGCGCCTGGCGGATGAAGATGTCGCGCGCGCCCTGCGGATCGACCCGGCCGTAGCTGATGCGGCGCTGGCTGTAGACCACGATGCCGTACAGCGTGGCACGCTCGTAGGCCGCGACCTCGCCCTGCTTCTTCTCCCAGTGCGGGTCAAGCAATTGCTTTCTGAGCAGGTGCGCGCCCACCTCCTCCAGCCACTGCGGCTCGATGGCGGCCACGCCGCGGCCGTACAGGCGCGAGGTCTCGACCAGCTCGGCCGCGACGATCCAGCGGCCGGGCTTCTTGGCCAGGTGCGCGCCCGGGTGCGGATAGAAGCGGATGCCGCGCGCGCCCAGGTAGCCGTCGCCCTCGTCGGTCTTGAAGCCGATGTTGCCCAGCAGGCCCGAGAGCATGGACAGGTGCACCGCCTCGTAGCCCGCAGGCTGCGGATTCAACGGCCAGCGCTGCTCGTTGACCACGGTGAGCAGCTGCGAATGGATGTCGCGCCACTCGCGCACGCGGCGGATGTTGATGAAGTTCTGGCGCAGCAGCTGCTCCCACTGGCGGTTGCTGAGCTTGTGCGTGTCGCCCTCGTTCCCGGCCGCTTCCGCCAGCGGACGTGGCTGCCGGTCAACCCCTCTACCGCCGGCGGGAGCGGGCTGCTGCACCAGCTGAACCTGCTGCACCTGACGCTGGCTCACCGGCAAGAACGCCGCATTGCGCCCCACGGCGGGCGCTGGCGCCGCCTGCGCCGCCATCTGTTTGCGCGTGAGCGCCACCACCTTGCCGCCGCGCGCATCGCCCAGCCACTTCCACAGCCGCAGGTAGCCGCTGAATTCGCTCTTCTCGTCGTCGAACTTGGCATGCTGCTGGTCGGCCTGCTGCTGGGCCTCGAGCGGGCGGTCGCGCACGTCCTGCACGCTCAGCGCCGACGCGATGATCAGCACCTCGGACAGCGCGCCGCGCGAGCGCGCCTCGACGATCATGCGCGCCACGCGCGGGTCCAGCGGCAGGCGTGACAGCTCGCGGCCCATGGGCAGCAGCTCGCCGCGGTCGTCCACCGCGCCCAGCTCGCCCAGCAGCTGGTAGCCGTCGGCGATCGCGCGGCCCGAGGGCGATTCGAGGAAGGGGAAGTTCACCACGTCGCCCAGGCCCAGCGCCTTCATGCGCAGGATCACGCCGGCGAGCGAGCTGCGCAGGATTTCGGGATCGGTGAACCGGGGCCGGCTGTTGAAGCCCGGCTCGTCGTACAGGCGGATGCAGATGCCGTTGGCCACACGGCCGCAGCGGCCCGCGCGCTGGTTGGCCGCGGCCTGGCTGATCGGCTCGACCAGCAGTTGTTCCACCTTGCTTCTGAAAGAATAGCGCTTGACGCGCGCCGTTCCTGCGTCAATGACATATCTGATGCCCGGAACGGTGAGCGAGGTCTCGGCCACGTTGGTGGCCAGCACGATGCGCCGGCCGGTGTGGCCGTCGAAGATGCGGTCCTGCTCGGCCTGCGACAGGCGCGAGAACAGCGGCAGCACCTCGGCGCTGCGCAGCACCGGCGAGTGTTGCAGGTGCTTGCGCAGGTGGTCAGCCGCCTCGCGGATCTCGCGCTCGCCGGGCAGAAAGACCAGGATGTCGCCGCCCGTGCCGCCGGCCCACAGCTCGTCCACGCCATCGGCAATGGCGTCGTTCAGGTCGTAGTCCTTGCTCTCCTCGAACGGGCGGTAGCGCATCTCCACCGGGTAGGTGCGGCCCGAGACCATGATGACCGGCGCCGGCCCGTCCTTGCTCTCGAAGTGCTTGGCAAAGCGCTCGGCATCGATGGTGGCCGAGGTCACCACCACCTTCAAATCGGGCCGCTTGGGCAGGATCTGCCGGATGTAGCCCAGCAGGAAATCGATGTTCAGGCTGCGCTCGTGCGCCTCGTCGATGATCAGTGTGTCGTAGGCCTTGAGCAGCGGATCGGTCTGCGTCTCGGCCAGCAGGATGCCATCGGTCATCAGCTTGACCGAGGCGTCCTTCGAGAGCCGGTCCTGGAAGCGCACCTTGTAGCCCACCACGTCGCCCAGCGGCGTGTGCAGCTCTTCGGCGATGCGCTTGGCCACGCTGCTCGCGGCAATGCGGCGCGGCTGGGTGTGGCCGATCCACTGGCCGCGCGTGCCCTCGGGCGCATTGCAGCGCCCCCGGCCCAGCGCCAGTGCAATCTTGGGCAGCTGCGTGGTCTTGCCCGAGCCCGTCTCGCCGCAGACGATGATGACCTGGTGGCGCTCCATGGCCTCCATGATCTCGTCGCGGCGGCTGGATACGGGGAGTGACTCGGGAAATTCGATTTTCAACGGCATAACCGGGCGATTATCCCCGCGTCTGCCTTATCCCTGGCGCTCGCGCCCCACCCACAGCACCGCCAGCCAGCCCACCAGCGCCAATGCCAGCAGCACGCTCAGGTGAAACAGCGCGGCCTCCACCGGCGCGCCCAGCTGGTTGAGCCGCAGCGAGGCCTGGATGGCCGCCGTGCTCGGCGACAGCCAGCGCAGCCACTGCAGCAGCGTGGGCAGCGCCTCGGCGGGCCAACTGAAGCCGCCCATGAAGGCTAGCGGGATCGAGGTGAACAGCAGCACCTGCATGGCGCGCTCGCGGTTGGCCAGCCACCAGCCCAGCAGCACGGCCAGGCCCGCGACGGCCGGCACGAACACCGCCAGCAGCAGCACCGCGCCCAGCGGGTTGCCGCCACGCGGAAAGTCGTGCCACACGAACATCCAGCCGAAGTAGTACAGGCCCGAGAGCCAGCCCAGCGCACACAGCGCCAGCAGCCGCGCCAGCCACACGCGCGCCGGCGCGGCCGCTCGCCCCTGCTCGCGCCAGGTGCCGACCAGCAGCGCGCCGCCCATCAGCAGGGTCTGCTGCAGGATCAGCACCGCCACCGCCGCCACCACGAAGCTGCCGTAGCCCTCGGTGGGGTTGAACAGCGCCTCCATCTGCAGGTTGACCGGCGCGCGGCTGCTCGCGGCCTGCAGGCCGCTCTGCCCGCCCGCGCGCAGGCGCCGCAGCTCGATGCCGGCCGACACCGTGCCCACGGCCTCGGCAAAGCCGTACTGCACCTGCTTGGCCGCCAGCGGGTAGGCGCCGTTCGCGTAGACCGGCACCACCGCCTTCTGGCTGCGCACCACGTCGCGCTTGAGATCGGCCGGCAGCAGCGCATAGCCCATGACCTCGCCGCGCAGCAGCGCCTGCTGCGCCTCGCCCTCGTCGCCGGTGACCAGGGCCACCGCGATGCGCGGGCTGGCCTCGGCAAAGTGCAGCACCTGCCGCGCCAGGCCGCTGCCGTCGTGCTGCACCACGGCCACGGGCACGCGCTGCACCACCTCCTGCCCATAGAACCAAGGGTAGAAAAAGCCGTAGAGCACAGGCGCGCCCACCAGCAGCATGACCACGCCCTTGTCGCCGACGACGGCGCGCAGCGCATCGAGAAAGGCGCGCAGAAACGAGGAGCGCTCCGCCATGTCAGCGCCCTCCCCATTTGTCGGGGTGCTTCAGGCCCCGGCACAGGCCGGCCGTGGCCAGCAGCATCAGCACCAGCGTGGCCAGCACCAGGCCGCACAGAATGGGCAGGCTTTGCACGACGGGCGCGCCCATCTGGAACTGCTCGATCTGCAGCCGCGCATAGTGGGTGTACGGCATGGACAGCGCCCAGCCGCGCGCCGAATCCGGCATGGCCAGCAGCGGAAAGCCCACGCCGCTGAAGGCGAACGCCGGCGCCGACAGCAGCCCCGCGCCCGACAGCGCGGTGCGCAGCGACAAGGTGAGCGCCGCGAGCAAGGCGCCCATGGCCAGGCTTACCGCGACCAGCGCTGCCAGGCCCAGCGCCACCCAGGCAAAGCTGCCGGCCACGGTCCAACCGCGCCCCACGGTTAACCACAGCAGCGCCAGCAGCCCGCACAGCGTGAGGCTCAGCCAGGGCAGCGCCAACTTGCCGGCCAGCGCACCCAGCACGGCGGACCAGCCGGTGGGCCGCCCGCCCATGGCCTCGTCCATCCAGGCGCCCAGCGTGCGGTCGCGCAGCTCGCGCCCCACGCCCCAGGCGCCGGCCGTCATGCCCAGGATGTGCAGCAGCGCCGGGATCAGCGCCGCCGCCAGGAACTGCTCGTAGTTGGTCGACACGTTGAACAGCGACACCAGGTTGGTGCGCACGGGCTCCATGCGCACCTGCAGCGCCTGGCGCGGGTCGCCGCGCTTGGCGCGGGCCTGCATCTCCACGCCGGCCGACAGCGTGCCCACCACCTGGCGCACGTCGCGCTGCACCAGGCTGGAATGCGTGGCGAGCTGCGCGTTGTGCATCAGCACCACGCTGGCGGCCTGGCCGCGCTTCACGTCACGGGCGAAATCGGGCGGTATCTGCACCACCGCGTACGAGGCCATGGATTGCAGCTCCCACTGCGCCTCCGAGGCATTGAGCACTTGCGTGCGCACCGACAGCCCCGGCGTGGCGCCCAGCATGCGCACCAGCTGGCGCGACAGGGTGCTGTGGTCCTGGTCCCAGACGGCGACCGGCAGCCGGTGCGGCAGGCCGGCGGCGAACATCCAGGCCAGCAGGAATACCGCCAGCAGCGGCACCCAGCTGACCATGGCCAGGTCCCAGGGCCGGCCGCGCAGCAGCCGCCCTTCGCGGCGCAGGCTGGCGAGCAAGGGGTTGGGCATGGGGTTCAGCGCGCCGCTTCGACCACCACGCTCATGCCGGGCCGCGCGCCGGGAATGGGCTCGGCCGGCCGGGCCCGCACCTCGAAGGTGCGCGCGTCGAAGCCCTGGCCCGCCCGCGTGGCGCGCCAGGTGGCAAAGTCGGGCAGCACGCCCAAGTAGTAGACCTCGAACTGCGCCTCGCGCTGGTCCAGCGCCGGCAGGCGGCCGGCAAAGCGGCTGCCCTGGGCAAAGCGGGCCAGTTGGTCTTCGCGCACGTTCAGCACCACCCACTGGTCGCTCAGGTCGACCACGGTGACCACGGCCACGCCCTGGGGCGAGAGCTCGCCCTCCTTGGCCAGCACCTGGCTGATCTCGCCGCCAACGGGGCTGCGCAGCTGGGTCTCGGCGCGCGCCGCCTCCACCTCGGCCACCACGCCCTGCACCTGGCGGGCCTGGGCCTGGGCGGCGGCCTTGTCTTCCTGGCGCGCGCCGCTGGCGGCCATGTCGTACTGCGCCTTCGCGGCCAGTGCCTGGTCGCGCGAGGCGCGGTGGTTGGCCAGCGCCTCGTCGCGCTTTTGCGCCGCCACCAGGCCCTGGTCGAACAGGCTCTGCACGCGGCGGTACGAGGTCTCGGCCAGCTCGGCCGCGGCCTGGGCGCGCTGCCAGTTCAGGCGCGCCATCTGCACCTCCTGCGGGCGGGCGCCGGCCTGGGCCTTGTCGGCCACGGCCTGGGCAGCATCGCGCGCGGCTTCGGCCTGGGCCAGCTTGGCGCGCACCTCGGGGCTGTCCATCTCGACCAGCAGCTCGCCCGGCTTGATCTGCTGCCCTTCCTTGACCAGCACCTGGGCAATGCGGGCCGTGACCTTGGGCGCGATGTCGGCCTCGCGCGCCTCCATCTGCCCCTGGAAATAGGCCGGCGCGGGCTGGGCGGCGCGCCAGAAGCCCCAGGCCACCAGCGCGACCACCAGCAGCACCACGGCGATGGCCGCGATGGGCCGCTTGCCGCGGGGCGGCGGCGCCGCTTCGTTGGAATCGGGGGTGGTTGGCGTGTCTGCGGTCATGGTGCGTCGGAGGGGATCTGGATATCGGCCTGGGCCATGAAGCGCTCGAACGCCTCGCTCTGCCCGGAGCTTTCGAGCAGCGCGGCCAGCGCCTGCACATAGAGGTTGGCGCTCTCGGCGCGCTGGGTCTGCACCTTGGCCAAGTTGGTCTGCGCGTCGATCAGGTCGAGCAGCGTGCTGGTGCCTTCCTTGAGCCCGGCCTCGCGCAGGCGCAGCAGCTCGCGGGCCAGGTCTTCCTGCGCCTGCTGGGCCAGGTATTGGCGGCGCGCCTGCTCGGCGCCCATCCAGTTCTTCTCGACCAGCAGGGCTATGTCGCTGCGTACCTGGGCCCGTATCAGCTCGGCCTGTTCGATCTTGCGCTGCGACGAGGCCGCGAGCGCATCGCGGTCCACGCTGTCCCACAGCGTCCAGCGCACGGCCACGCCAGCCACCCAGTTGGGCTTGCCGCTGGTGGCCAGTTCGTGCGAGCCGAAGGCCAGCACCTGCGGCCGGCGCAGCGCCTCCTGCGCGTCGTGCAGCGATTCGGCCTGGCGCCGCTTGGCCTGCACCTTGTCGAGGCCGGGGTGCCGCTGCTCGGCGGTGGAAACGAACTCCGCCAGCGGCGGCAGCGGCCGGCTGCTGACGAACAGCGGCGAACTCGGCAGCACCTGGGCCTGCGCCTTGACGGTGCGCGCCAGCGCGGTGGCGGCCAGGTCGGCATCGTCACGCGCCTTGCGCGCCTGCTGTTCGGCATCGGCCAGCGCGGCGCTGGCCTGCAGGCGCTCGACCCGCGCGATCACGCCGGCCTTGAGCATGCCCTGCGCGGCGGCATCGTGCCGGCGCACGGCATCCAGCGCGCGCGAGCGCAGCCGCGCGGCGCGCTCGGCCAGTTGCGCGCCAAAGTAGCGCTGCACCAGCAGCGACTGCAGCGACTCGCGGCTGCTGGCAGCATCGGCCAGGGCCTCGTCGGTGGCGGCATCGAGCCCACCGCGCACCGCGTTCGCCAGGCCGCCCATGTACAGCGGCCAGACCAGCGACAGGCTGGCCGAGGCATTGTTCTTTTCGCGCTGCAGCCCGATGTTGGACGGCAGCTGCGGCAGGCCGGGCAGCGACTGGCCCAGCTCGGGCGGCAGCATGCCGAGCGTGCCATTCAGCATGCGGCGCGCCGGGTCGAGATCGAGGTCCGCGTTGACCGAGTAGCGGTAGGCCATGCCGGTCACCGCCAGCGACGGCCCGCCCAGCCCTTCGGTGCCCTGGCGGCGCAGGCGGGCGCTGTCCACCGCCTTGTTGGCGGCGGCCCATTGATCCGAGCGCTCGAGCAGGGCCTGCTGGGCCTCGGCAAAGCTCAGCGCAGGCTGCGCCATCGCCGGGCACAGGCCGGCCACGGCCAAGCAGCCGCCCAGCAACCAGCGCCGGCGCAGCGAAGAAGATGACGTCGGGGAAAGCATCATGGGGGTCAATCGTAGCGCCTTCAGCATAGGCCTCGGACAAGCGATAGCGGCATGGTATCGCCATCGCCTGCCAGGCCCGACCCTGGCAACTACGCATTGCGGCCCTGCGGGGCCGCCCCCCTGTCTGCCTGGCGCTGCCAGGCTATCGGCCAGCCGCCATCACGGCGGCGCCGATGTCGCCCCACAGGCCCCCGCCACGTTCGGGAGCCCTGGGGAAGTGCCTGCTTAAGGCTTCGAAGGCTCCGAGCCGGTGGCGCCCGTGGCCGGGGGCGGCGGGGTCGGCGTCATCGCGCCGGGCGCAGCGTCCGGTGCCGGCGCCTTGGGTGCGGGAGCCTGGCCCTTGTCGCAGGCGCTCAGCAGAACGGCGGAGACGAGAACGGCGGAGAGAGTGAGAATCTTCATGGAATGCCTCGGAATGAAAGTGCTTTTCATCTTAAACAGCCCGTCCGGCGCCAAAACGGCCTCGGTTGCAGTTTCAATATCCGGTAGCATCCGCCGCCCCCGAGGGCACGGCCCCCCGGAAGGCGCCCATATTCCGGCTGCGGGCCGCCCGCCGGGGCAAAGCCGTAAGAATTCACCCAAGATGTATCTGCATAGCGCGCCGCCCGCGCCTGCCGAGCGGCGGCGAGGTGCCGGCCCGTGGCAGAATCGCTGGCATTCGCTAGAGCGTGTTATGAACTCGGCCGCAGTTGAAGTAAATTGATCTAATGGCAAGACGCAAGGGGTACCCCACGGA
>JBLZYV010000034.1:0-42739 GCA_050282565.1 Comamonas sp. | reverse complement strand
GGCCGAAATCCCGGCCTCCGCCAACAAAGCCACAGCCGCCTCAAGCAAGGCAACGCTGGCACTCAGCAAGCTCCCCCCCCTGCCCAGCGCCGCTCCAACAAACTCACAACGTCATGCACCGGCCGCCCCGTAGCCCGCGCCACAGCCTCCCGATAGACCGGCATGTTGGTGCATTCCAGCACCAGGCTGCGCACCTCGGGGTGGCGTGCCACCAGGGCTCGCGCGGCGTCGACCACGTTGCGCTCGGCCTCGGCCACGTCCAACTCGGTCTCGTTGCGCAGAATGCGGCGGTGGAACTCGCAGTCCACCTCCACGCCCTGCACCGGCGTGCCCGCAGGCACCCCCACCGCGGCCAGGATGGCGGGCGTGAGGCTGGCGGCCGAGATCGTCACCACGCCGGGCGATTCCAGATCTTGGCACTGCAGCAGGCTGGAGCTGACCACCGGCACCGGGACGCTGGCCTGCAGCAGGTCCTGGTAAGCGGCCAGAAAGCCGCAGCTGGTCGAGACCATCGCGGCGCCCTGCTCCACCAGCGCCTGCGCGGCCTGCACGAAGGGCTGGGCGAACTCGGGCGCGGCCTGCTGCACGATCCTGGCCGGCGAGGCGCCCTGCACCACCTGCATGCGCACCGGAATGCCCAGCTGCTCCCACGTCCCCGCATTGCCGATATCGCCGAGCGGGCGCGGAAAGCGCGTGTCGAGCATCAGGATGCCGAGGAAGGGCCGCATCAAACAGATTCCGAAGGTGCGGCAATGGCGCCGCGCCGGTCGATCTTGCGGCTGAGCACCACCGAGGTGTAGGTCTGCCGGATGCCCTCGATCAGGCCGATGCGGTCGAGCAGCGCGTCGAGCTTTTCGTTGGAGTCGCAGCGCAGAAAGATCATGTAGTCGTGCTGGCCCGAGACGGCCGAGACCTCCTCGACCTCGGGAAAGCCCTCCAGCACCTTCATCACCGACTGCGCCATCTTGGGCATCACGCTGATGCCGCAGTAGGCGCGCACGGCGGACTGCTCCAGCCGCGCACCCAGGCGCACGCCGTAGCCGGCGATCACGCCCTCTTTCTCGAGCCGCGCGATGCGCGCCACCACGGTGGTGCGCGCCAGGTTCATCTTGCGCGCCAGCAGCGCGGTGGATTCGCGGGCATTGGCCTGCAGCAGCGCCAGCAGGCGGCGGTCGACCTCGTCCAGTCTCAGATCCATGGAAACACTCTCTCCCATCCTCTTGCTTATGCAGTGTGGCCGATGATGCGGCCCAGGAAGCTGCGCGTCGCCTCCTGCTGCGGGTTGTCTATCACCTGCGCCGGCGGGCCTTCCTCGACCACCACGCCGTCGCGCATGAAGACCACCTTGTCGGCCACCTCGCGGGCGAAGGCGATCTCGTGCGTCACCAGGATCATGGTCATGCCACCCTCTGCCAGCGACTGGATCACCTGCAGCACCTCGCCCACCAGCTCGGGGTCGAGCGCGCTGGTGGCCTCGTCGAACAGCATCACGCCGGGCTGCATGGCCAGCGCGCGGGCGATGGCCACGCGCTGCTTCTGCCCGCCCGAGAGCTTGTCCGGCATCATGTGCGCGCGCTCGGCCAGGCCCACCTTGGCGAGCAGCGCCAGGGCGCGCTGCTCGGCCTCGGCCTTGGGCACGCGCAGCACGGTGACCGGGCCTTCCATCACATTGCCCAGCACCGTCATGTGCGGGAACAGGTTGAAGTGCTGGAACACCATGCCGGTGCGCGCGCGAAAGCCCGCCAGCACCTTGTCGGACGGCAGCTGCGGCGCGGCTCCGCCGAAGGACAGCGCCTGCGCATCGACGCGGATCTCGCCGCCATCGGGCACGGTGAGCAGGTTGATGCAGCGCAGCAGCGTGGACTTGCCCGAGCCCGAGGGCCCGATCAGCGCCACCACCTGGCCGCGCTCGACGTCCAGGCAGATGTCCTTGAGCACCGTGTTGGCGCCGAACGATTTCTTCAGGCCGCGGATGCGGATCAGTGGCTCGCCCATCTCAGTGCTCTCCCTTGGCCTCGCCATGCTCCAGCCGCTTGGCCCACAGCGTGATCGGGAACAGGATGATGAAATACGCCACCGCGATGAAGGTGTAGACCTCCAGCGGGCGGTAGGTGTCGTGCGCGATCACCTGGCCCTGGTACAGCAGGTCGGGCACGGCCAGCACCGACAGCAGCGAGGTGTTCTTGAGCTGCATGATGGACTGGCTCACCAGCGGCGGCACCATCTTGCGGAAGGCCTGGGGCAGCACCACGCGGCGCATCACCTGGCCGCGCGTCATGCCCAGCGCCTGGCCGGCCTCGGTCTGGCCCACGTCGGTGGAGATGATGCCGCCGCGGATGATCTCGGAGTAGAAGGCCCCGCCATACAGCGACAGGCACAGCGCCGCCGCCACCGGCGCGGTCATCTCGATGCCGGTCAGCACCGGCAGCGCGTAGTAGAACCACACCAGCTGCACCAGCACCGGCGTGCAGCGGAAGACCTCGACATAGGCCCGCATCGGTGCCGCCACCCACTTGTGGCGCGACAGCCGCCCCATGCCCGCCACCATGCCGATCGCCAGCCCACCGATCACGCAGATCACGGTGAACAGCAGCGTGTAGCCGATGCCCCCGATCAGCAGCGTGCGGTACTTCCACAGCGAGGCAAAGTCCCATTCATACATAGACACACATCTCCGCACGCGGGGCCAGGCCCCGCGCGCTCACAACGGTCAGAACTTCACTTCCTTGGGGAAGCTCTCGGGCTTCACGCCGGCGAGCTTTTCCATGTTCTTCAGCACCACGGACTGGATCTCGCCCTTGGCGCGCGACTCGTCCAGCCAGGCGTTGATCGCGTTCACGAAGGCCTTGTCGGCCTCCTTGCGCACGCCGACGTTGGTGTTGGCGGTCTGGATGGGCTGCGGGATGTAGACCGAGCCCACGTCGGGGCGCTTGGCGATCAGCGGCTGCGACAGCAGCACCACCAGCACCTGGCAGTCGGAGCGGCCGGTCTGCACCGACATGGTTGCCGCGCCAGACGTATCCAGGCGCGCGATGTTGGCCTTGGGCAGCGCGCGGGTGGCGAACTGGTCCTGGTTCGAGCCCACGTCGACCACGACCTTGGTGTTCGGGTTGTCCAACTGCTCCCAGCTCTTGACGGCCGGGAAGCCCTTCTTGCAGACCGCCGTGAAGGTGTTGTTCAAGAGCGGCTTGGAGAAGCCCACCACCTCCTCGCGCTGCGGCGTGGGCGCCAGCGCGAACATCACGTCGATCTTGTTCGCCTGCAGGTCCAGCACCGCGTTGCCCCAGGTCGTCTCGACGAACTTCACCTTGGCGCCGAGCTTCTGGGCCAGGCTCTCGCCGAAGTCGGGGCCGAAGCCTTCCCACTTCTGCGTGACGATGTCCTTGCTGAAATACGGAATCGCCCCGGCGATGGCGCCCACGCGCAGTTCCTTGGTGCGCTGCACGCGTTCCATCGCGGTCTCGTCGGCCAGCGCGGCCGATGCCGCGGCCACGGCGGCAGTGGCGATGACGGTGGCGCGCACCCATTGCTTGATCGACAACATATTGCTCTCCTGAGAAGGCGCCGGACCCGCAACACCTGCCGCCAGACCGCCCGATGACAACGAAAAAACCACAGTGTAGTCCCGCCACATAGCCCGATTGCGCAGTCACTTCGGCAAGTGTCACCTAGATTTCTCATCATTCCGGCGACAGCGATAGCTGGGCATCAGGGTCTAGAATGGTCGGTTACGATGTACGACAACGCCGACCTCCACTGCCACTCCACCGTCTCGGACGGAACCCTCAGCCCCGAGGCGCTGGCGCAGCGCGCCCATGCGCGCGGCGTGACGCTGTGGGCGCTGACCGACCACGACGAGATCGGCGGCCTCGACCGCGCCGCGCAGGCCGCCGCGCAGCTCGGGCTGCCCTTCCTCTCGGGCGTCGAGATCTCGGTGACCTTCATCGAGACCACGGTGCACATCATCGGCCTGGGCGTCGACTGGCGCGACGAGGCGCTGCGCCAGGGCCTCGCCGCCACGCGCGGCGGGCGCGAGCGGCGCGCCCGCGAGATGGCCGAGAGCCTGGCCCAGGCTGGCATCCCCGGTGCCTACGAAGGCGCGCTGGCCCACGTGGGCAACCCCGAGCTGATCTCGCGCACGCACTTCGCGCGCTTCCTCGTCGAGGCCAAGGTCTGCCGCGACACCTACGAGGTCTTCCGCCACTACCTCAACGAAGGCAAGCCTGGCTACGTGCCGCACCGCTGGGCCCGGCTGGGCGATGCGGTGCGCTGGATCACCGAGGCCGGCGGCATGGCGGTGATCGCGCACCCGGCGCGCTATGGCTTCACGCCCACCGAGGAGTTCGCGCTGTTCTCCGAGTTCAAGAACCACGGCGGCCTGGGCGTGGAGGTGGTCTGCGGCAGCCACCTGCCGCACGAATACCAGACCTACGCCGGCATGGCGCGCGAGTTCGGCCTGTACGCCTCGCGCGGCAGCGACTTCCACAGCCCCACCGAGTCGCACACCGACTTCGGCGCGCTGCCGCCGCTGCCCGCGGGTTTGCCCGCCGTCTGGGATGCACTGATCCCGCGCATCATCACGCCATCCGCTCCTTTGCATTGACGACATGGCACAGTACTTCGAAATCCACCCCGACAACCCGCAGCCACGCCTGCTCAAGCAGGCCGCCGCCATGCTCAAGGCCGGCGGCATCCTCGCCGTCCCCACCGACTCCAGCTACGCCTTCGTCTGCCAGCTCGACAACAAGCAGGTCGTGGACCGGCTGCGCCGCATCCGCCAGATCGACGAGAAGCGCATGCTCACTTTGCTGTGCCGCGACCTGTCGGAGCTGGCCAACTACGCGATGGTGGACAACTCGCAGTTCCGCCTGCTCAAGCTGGGCACGCCCGGCCCCTACGTCTTCATCCTCGACGCGACCAAGGAAGTGCCGCGCCGCATCAGCCACCCATCGCGCAAGACCATCGGCCTGCGCGTGCCCGACCGCAAGGGCCTCTTGATGCTGCTGGAGCTGCACGGCGAGCCGCTGCTGTCGACCACGCTGATCCCGCCCGGCGAGACCGAGCCTTTGAGCGACCCGCAGGAGATCCGCGAGCGCTTCGAGTCGCAGATCGAGCTGGTGGTCGACGCCGGCCCCTGCCCGCTGGAGCCCACCACCATCCTCGACCTGACGCCCATGTCCTCGGGCGGGGCGCCGGTGGTGGTGCGCGAAGGGCGCGGCCCGCTGGCCGCGCTCGGCCTGTGAATTCCGGGCCGCCCGTGCTTCCCGAAAAATAGCTGCGCACGCCCGCCCGGCCGGCGCCGCAGGCCAATGCCCTTATAAAAACGGCCCTGCCCCGGCGCAGGCCGCCACCAACCTTTGCGACAATAGCCCCGTGAACGCAGACCTGATCCAGACCATCCTGATTTACGCTCTGCCGGTGCTCTTCTCCATCACCGTGCACGAGGCCGCCCACGGCTATGCCGCGCGCCATTTCGGCGACGACACCGCAGCGATGATGGGGCGCCTGACGCTCAACCCACTCAAGCACATCGACCCCATCGGCACCATCGCCATGCCGCTGCTGCTGTACTTCGCCACCTCGGGCAGCTTCGTCTTCGGCTACGCCAAGCCGGTGCCGGTGCAGGTCGGCAACCTGCGCAATCCCAAGCGCGACATGGTCTGGGTGGCGCTGGCTGGCCCGGCATCGAACTTCCTGCAGGCCATAGCCTGGGCCGTGGTCTTCGGCATCCTCAGCGTGGCGGGCGTGGACGAACCCTTCTTCCTGCGCATGGCGCAGGCCGGCGTGCTGGTCAACCTGGTGATGTGGGCCTTCAACCTGTTCCCGCTGCCGCCGCTCGACGGCGGTCGGGTGCTGGTCGGACTGCTGCCCTACAAGCCCGCGTCGGTCGTGGCGCGCATCGAGCCCTACGGCTTCTTCATCGTCATGGGCCTGGTGATCGCCGGCGTGGTCAGCACCGTGTGGATGCGCCCGCTGCTCAAGCTCGGCAACCTGGTCATCGGCCTAGTGCTGACGCCTTTCTCGTGGCTGTTGTAATCACAAAAACATAGCTGCCAGCGCTCGTCACATATAGGTTTCAAACAGAAAAATATTGAAAACCATTGCCAGACAATCGCAAGCAGCTCACTTTTTCAAGAAAATCGCCTGACTATCCTATGCAGAAAACCCGCTTCCTGACCGGCATCACCCCGTCCGGCACGCCGCACCTGGGCAACTACGCCGGCATGATCCGCCCCGCGGTGCAGGCCAGCCTGAACCCCGGCGTGGAGAGCTTCTACTTCCTGGCCGACTACCACGCGCTGATCAAGTGCCAGGAGCCCGAGCGCGTGAACCGCTCGACGCTGGAGATCTCCGCCAGCTGGCTGGCCGCGGGGCTGGACCCGGCGCGCGTCACCTTCTACCGCCAGTCCGACGTGCCCGAGATCCCCGAGCTGACCTGGTTTCTCACCTGCGTCACCGGCAAGGGCCTGCTCAACCGCGCCCACGCCTACAAGGCCGCGCAGGACAAGAACGCCGAGGCTGGTCGCGACAGCGACGACGGCGTCTCCGCGGGCCTCTTCATGTACCCGGTGCTGATGGGCGCCGACATCCTGGCCTTCAACGCGCACAAAGTGCCGGTGGGCCGCGACCAGATCCAGCACATCGAGATGGCGCGCGACATGGCGTCGAGCTTCAACCACCTTTACGGCGAATTCTTCACGCTGCCCGAGGCCGTGATCGAGGAAGCCGTGGCCACGCTGCCCGGCCTCGACGGCCGCAAGATGAGCAAGAGCTACAACAACACCATCCCGGTGTTCACGCCGCGCGAGCAACTGCGCAAGCTCATCGGCGGCCTGGTCACCGACTCGCGCGCGCCCGGCGAGCCCAAGGAAGTCGAAGGCTCGGCGCTGTTCCAGATCTACCAGGCCTTCGCCTCGTTGGATGAAACCGCGCAGTTGCGCCAGGCCTACGCCGACGGCATTGCCTGGGGCGATGCCAAGGCCCTGCTGTTCGAGCGCATCGACCGCGAGATCGCACCGTTGCGCGCCCGCTACGAAGAGCTGATGGCCCATCCCGAGCAGGTGGAGCAAGCGCTGCGCCAGGGCGCGGAAAAGGCCCGAGCCCACGCCACGCCGCTGCTGCGCGAGCTGCGCCACGCTGTGGGCCTGCGCCCGCTGCAGGTGGCCGCGGCCACCGAACCGGCCGCCAAGGCCAAGGTGGGCAACGCCGCGTTCAAGCAGTACCGCGAGGCGGATGGCCAGTTCTACTTCAAGCTCGTCGACCACGACGGCGGCGTGCTGCTGCAGAGCAGCGGCTTTGCCGCGCCGCGCGACGCCGGCCTGATGATCGCGCAGCTGCGCGAGCAGCCCGGCCAGCTCGCGGCGCTAGCGCATGCGGTGCAGGTGGGCGATGGCTATACGGCCGACGACGTGCAGCAGGCGCTGCAGGCCCTGGCCGATGCCGCGCAGAAATGAAGATACCGGCCCCGTCCGACAGGCACTTGGCGCGCGGGTGCGCGGGACTCGTATATCCTTGTGAGATTGTTGTTGGATATTCATAATTCGTATCATGTGCGGCTTTGCCATGAGCGCGGCCAGCTGGCCTTAGAGAGGATGCTATGCGAGTAGTGGCGTTGGACGATGATCCCGTGCAGTTGGAGATGCTGTCGCAGACCATGGCGGCGGAGGGCCACGCCTGCACGAACCACACCACCGGCACCGCCCTGCTCAAGGACCTGCGCCGCGAAACCTACGACCTGCTGATCATCGACTGGAACCTGCCCGACCTTTCCGGCCCCGAGATCGTGCGCCGCATCCGCGACACCATCAGCAAGGAACTGCCCATCCTGTTCATCACCAACCGCCAGGCCGAGGCCGACGTGGTCGAGGGGCTGGAGTCGGGCGCCGACGACTTCATGGTCAAGCCGCTGCGCGTGTCCGAGCTGGTGGCCCGCGTGCGCGCCCTGCTGCGCCGCGCCTACCCGACCTCCACCACCGGCACGCTGGAGTTCGGACGCTACAAGTTCATGACCGAGTCGCGCGTGCTGGAGGTGGATGGCCAGGTCATCGAGCTGAAGAACCGCGAGTACGACCTCGCGCTCTTCCTGTTCCAGAACATGGGCCGGCTGCTGTCGCGCGACCACCTGCGCGAAATCATCTGGGGCCAGAACTCCGACGTGATCTCGCGCTCGCTCGACACCCATGTCTCGCGCCTGCGCACCTTGCTCGACCTGCGCCCCGACCACGGCTATGTCATCAACGCCGTCTACGGCGTGGGCTACCGCTTCGAAGCCGTGAAGGCCACGCCCGAGCCAGCCTGAAAAAGCCAATAACATTCGGCCAGCCCATAGCAAACAGCCAATGCATGCATGCATTGGCTTTGTTTTTTACAATGGCGCCCAGACTGGAGATGATCTTGAGAGCAACCCGTTCGCCGATATACGCCAGCCTGTGCCTGGCCTGGTATGCGTGGACCCCGCTGCCGGCGCTTGCGGCATCGGCGGACCAATTACCCGACCTGCAGCATGTGGTGCAACCCGGCGACACGCTGCAGCGCATCGCCCAACGCTATTTGCAGGACCCGCAGCAATGGCCCGAGCTGGGCCGCGTGAACAGCGTGCGCAACCCGCGCCAGCTGCCCGTAGGCTCGGTGATCCTCATCCCCAAGGCGCTCATCGGCTACCAGAACGCCACCGTCGAGCACCTGCAGGGCACGGCGCAGACGCGTTCGGGCGCGCAGCAGCCCTGGCAGCCACTGGCCGTGGGCATGACGCTGACCGAGGGTGACGACATCGAGGTCGCCGACAACAGCAACGCCACGCTGAAGCTGTCCGACGGCAGCCATGTGCAGATCGCCGCCAACTCGCAGCTGCACCTGCAGCAGCTGCGGCAGAACCAGCGCAGCCAGGCGCAGCAGTCGGTCATCGAGCTGAAGAAAGGCGGCGTGGACTCGGCCGTGAACCCTTCCGAGGGCCGCACCAAGCGCCGCTTCGACATCAAGACCCCGCTGGCCACGACCAGCGTGCGCGGCACCCGCTTCTCGGTACAGCTGACCGACAGCGGCAGCGCCGTGACCGCGGTGGACCAGGGCGTGGTGGCGGTCAATGCCGCCCACGCCGCGCGGCCCGCCGCCGTGGCGGCCGGCTCGGGCCTGGCCGTGGGCGCCGACGGCAAGGCCGGCTCCGTCGTGCGCCAGCTCGACGCGCCTGGCCTGCAGGACAACCCCGCCGTCTTCGAGGACGCGGACTTCCTCACCGTGCGCCTGGGCGCCGTGGGTGGCGCCAGGCAGTACCAGGTGGCGGTGGCCCGCGACGAGGCGCTGCAGCAGCTCGTCTACCGCAAGAACTTTGCGCAGCCCACGGCCACCATGCCGGCCGTGCCCGACGGCAGCTACTACGTGGCCGCGCGGGCGCTGGACGCCCAGGACATTCCGGGCCGCCCTGCCGTGCGCGCCATCAAGGTCAAGGCCCACCCGGTGCCGCCGCTGTACCAGAGCCCTGCGCCGCAGGGCCTGATCGGCACCGACGACGGCGAGCTGGTCTGCACCGAAGGCGGCGCGGGCATCGTGGCCTACCGAATCCAGGTGGCGGCCGATGCGCAGTTCACGCAACCGCTCAAGGACTTCCAGCAGCTCGAGCGCTGCAGCAGCGGCCTGCAGGGTCTGCCGGCAGGCAACTACTTCTGGCGTGCCGCCACCATCCGCCGCCTGGGCGACGGCAGCCTCGACCAGGGCCCATTCGCCAAGCCGCAGGCCTTCCGCGCCGGCCGGAACCCGCCAAGCCTGGGCGCCGACAGCCTGGGCGTGGGCGATGCGGCCATGTCGCAGCAGTTGCAGCTTTCCTGGCCCGCCGAGGCCGGCCAGCAGTTCAACCTGCAGCTCTCGCCCAGCGCGCAGTTCGACGGCGCGGTGACCGAGGCGCGCCTCGAGCAGCCGCGCTGGACCTCGGAGCAGCTCGCGCCCGGCGACTACTACGTGCGCATCCAGGTTCTGGACCCTTCCGGGCTCAAGAGCAAGTACTCCGAGCCACGCAAGCTCAGCGTCAAGTCGCTGATCGCCACCGGCGGCGACGGCAACCTGGTGATACGCACGCGCGACGGCAAGCCGGTGCAAAGCCCGCGCTAGGCCAGCGACGCCCGCATGCGCCGCCTGCCGCTGAGCCGCACCCAGACCCGCTGGTTCGAATGGGGCCTGCTGGCCCTGTTGCTCGCCGCCTGCGTGGCCTGGGCGGCCCATGCCGGCAAGCCCCGCGTGCTGAACCGGCTGGTGCAGGACGTGGCCGGCTGGATCAGCGCCCGCCCGGCCAGCGGCGACATCGCCATCGTGGCCATCGACGACGCCAGCCTGCAGGACCTGGGGCGCTGGCCCTGGCGCCGCTCGGTCCATGCGCGGCTCATCGATGCCATCGCGCAGCAGCAGCCGCGCGCCATCGGCATGGACGTGCTGTTCAACGAGCGCGACACCGCGGCCCCGCAGGAGGACGCGCTGCTGGCCGCGGCCATCGCCCGTGCCGGCAACGTGGTGCTGCCCGTGGACTGGCGCATGACCGGCGTGGACGCCGGCGCCGAGCTGCCCATCGCGGCGCTGCGCAATGCCGCACGGCAGCTGGGGCATGTCAATGTCAGCGTGGACGAAGACGGCGTCATCCGGCGCTACTTCGGCGTCATGGGCGAGGACACCGGGCCCTGGCCGCACTTCGGCATGGCCCTGCTGTGCGCCGGCGGCCAGCCGCTGGCCGCCTGCCGCGGCCACGCGCCGCCCGAGCCCGGCAGCAGCTGGGTGCAGAGGCAGCCCGAGATCCTGTCGTTCGCGCGCGGCGAGCAGCCCTACCCCGTCTATTCCGCCGAGGCCGTGCTCCAGGGCCGGATCGCCCCCGACGCGCTGCGCGGCAAGTACGTGCTGGTGGGCGCCACCGCGTCGGGCATGGGCGACTTCTTCGCCACGCCGGCGCGCCCCTCGTCGCGCCACATCGCCGGCGTCGAGCTGATCGCGCATGCGCTCGACGCGCAGCTCGCCGGCCTGCACGTCACCGAGGCCTCGCCACTCGCCAACACCGGTGTCAGCCTCATCTTCCTGCTGCTGGCCCTGCTGGCGATCGCCTTCTTCAGCCCCATGCTCGGGCTGCTGGCGCAGTGGGCGCTGATTGCGGCGCTGCTGCTCCTCAGCTTTGCGGCGCGCTCCTACCTGCAGTTGCAGCTGGCCCCCGCGGCAGCCCTGCTGGGCATGGCCGTGATCTACCCGCTGTGGAGCTGGCGCCGGCTCAGCGCCGCGGCCTCGTTCCTGCAGCAGGAGATGCAGTTGCTGCGCCAGGACATGGAGGGCACGCCGCCGCCCGGCGCCGGCGCGCCCGCACGCACGCTACGCGACGACTTCCTGGACCGGCGCATCAACGCGGTGGAGAGCGCCACACAGCAGCTGCGCCAGATGCACGGCTTCGTCAGCGACACGCTGCGCCAGATCCCGTCGCCCACGCTGGTCGTCAATCCGCAGGGGCTGGTCACGCTGCGCAACCAGGCTGCCTCGGTCTATATGCAAAAAATGGGTGTACCGCTTGCCCCGCTTGCGTATATAGCTCACATTTTTGAGGGCATGCACTTCAAGGAGACCGGCGAGGCGCTGCAGATCCACGACGCCGCCGACCTGCGGGCCCTGCCGGCCGAGTTCGAGGCGCTGGACAGCAAACAGCAGCCCTGGCTGGTGCTGAGCCAGCCCTTCTCCAACCCCGCGCCCGAGGGCTGGCTGGTGATGCTGGTGGATCTGACCGAGCTGCACAAGGCCACCGAGCAGCGCGACCAGGCGCTGCGCTTCATCTCGCACGACTTCCGCGCGCCGCAGTCCTCCATCATCACGCTGCTGGAGATGGAGCGCGCCTTTCCCGGCCGCATGGACGCCGCCGAGCTGCACCGCAAGATCGAGCGCCTGGCCGCGCAGTCGCTGGACATGGCCGAGAGCTTCGTGCAGCTGGCCAGCGCCCAGAGCCAGACCTACCGCCGCGAGCCGGTGGACCTGCTGGACGTGCTGCAGGCCGCGGTGGACGACTGCTGGGCCCCTGCGGCCGACAAGCAGATCAGCGTGCAGCACATCGATCCGCCAAGCCAGGCGGCCGAGCCCATGCTCTGCCTGGGCGACCGCGCGCTGCTGCACCGCAGCCTGGTCAACTTGATCGGCAACGCCATCAAGTACAGCCCGGCGGGCACCACGGTGGAATGCAGCCTGGCCGCCGGCGATGGCGCGGACCACGGCTGCTGGGTGATCCGCATCCGCGACCAGGGCCTGGGCATGGAGCCGGAGCAGCTGCAGCGGCTGTTCCAGCCGTTCCAGCGCTTCCACCAGCAGTCGCTGCCGCAGGCCGGGGGCATAGGCCTCGGGTTGTCCTTCGTGCACACCGTGGTGCAGCGCCACCAGGGGCGCATCGCGGTGCAGAGCACGGTCGGCCAGGGCAGCTGCTTCAGCGTGTACCTGCCGCGCCATGCCGCTGCCCCCGACAGTCCCTGAGCACCTTCCATGCTGTTGCTGAAACTGCTCCTGGTCCCGTCCTTTCTGCTGCTGGTCTCGCTGGCGGGCAAGCGCTGGGGCGCACCCATTGCCGGCTGGCTGGCCGGGCTGCCGCTGGTCGCCGGGCCCATCCTGTACTTCCTGGCGCTGGAGCAAGGACCGCAGTTCGCCGCCGGCGCGGCCTCGGCGGCGCTCGCCGCCATCCTGGCTTCGGTTTCGTTCAGCGTGGCCTATGCGCATGGCTGCCAGCGCTTTCGCTGGCCCGGGGCGCTGCTCGGCGGCATGGCGGCCTGGCTCGCCGCCGCCACGCTGCTGGCCCGGGCACCGGATTCGGTGGTGGCCTCCGCCCTCATCGCGCTGGCCGCGCTGCTGCTGGCGCCCCATGCCTTTCCGGCCATCTCCAGCGCCGGGGCCGGCCACCACCTGGGGCGGGCGGAAATGGTGCTGCGCATGCTGGCCGGCGCCCTGCTGACCATGGGGGTCACGCTGGTCGCGACGACGCTGGGCCCGCGCTGGAGCGGCCTGCTGGCCGTCTTCCCGGTGCTGGGCAGCGTGCTGGCGGTCTTCTCGCACCGTGCGCAGGGTGCGGCGTTCGCGGCCGTGCTGCTGCGGAGCATGGCCACCGGCCTGTATTCGTTCCTGGCGTTCTGCCTGGTGCTCGCGGTGCTGCTGCCCCGCTGGGGCACGGCCGCCGGCTTTGCCGGCGCGGCGGCCGTCTCGCTGGCCGTGCAGGCCGCGACCCGGCGAAGAATATCAAAACAATAGCACTTGGCGCTTGCTACATCTGCCCCAGAGGCCGATTTCGCATCAATTGAGCGCCTTGCCCCGCAGCTCCGGCACCAGGGCTGCCGTGGCAACCATGTCGATGACATAGATGCTGGCCAGCAGCGCGATCGCCACCTGGAAGGAATGCTGCGCGGCCAGCGCGCCGATCACCACCGGGCCGAAGCCGCCGACGGCGCGGCCCAGGTTGAACAGCACGTTCTGCGCGGTGGCGCGGGCCTCGGTGGGGTAGGCCTCGGACATCAGCGCGCCGAAGCCGCCCATCATGCCGTTGACGAACAGGCCCATCAGCGCGCCGGCCCAGAGCATGGCCGTGGCGTCGGTGAGCTGCGAATACACCAGCACCATCACGGCCGCGCCGGCCTGGAACAGCAGGAAGCTGGGCTTGCGGCCCACGCGGTCGGCGAGCTGGCCGAAGATCCAGATGCCGACCATCATCCCGATGATGGTCACCGCCGTCCACAGCGCCGACTTGGTCAGGTTGAAGCCCAGCTTGTTCGACAGGTAGGCGGGCATCCAGATCATGATGCCGTAGTAGCCGAAGTTCTGCACCGAGGTCAGCACCACGATGCCTGCGCTGACCTTGGCCGTGGCGCGGTCCTTGACCAGCAGCCGGAAGGATTGCGCCAGCGACTGCCCGCGGGCGCCCGCCTGGCGCTCGCGGCGCACGAACACCTCGGGTTCGTGCAGGCGGTTGCGGATGAACCAGGCGACGAAGGCCGGGATCACGCCCACCAGGAACATGCCGCGCCAGCCGATCAGCGGCAGCAGCAGCGGCGTGAGCAGCGCGGCGCCCAGCACGCCCACCTGCCAGCCCAGCGCCACGTACGACGACACGCGGGCGCGGTAGCGCGCCGGCCAGGCCTCGGCGGCCAGCGCCATGCCGATGCCGAACTCGCCGCCCAGGCCGATGCCGGCGATGGTGCGGTAGACCAGCAAATCCCAGTAGCCCTGCGCAAAGGCGCACATGCCGGTGAAGACGGCGAACAGCACGATGGTCCAGGTCAGCACCCGCACCCGGCCGAAGCGGTCGCTGAGCGCGCCGAAGATGATGCCGCCGGCCACCGCGCCCACCAGGGTCCAGGTCACCAGCGCGCCGGCCTGGCCGGGGGTGAGGCCCAAGTCCTTGCTGATGGCGGGCAGCATGAAGCCCAGGATCAGCAGGTCGAACCCGTCCATCGCATAGCCCACCGCCGAGCCGGCCAAGGCCTTCCAGCCATAGCCGTTGACTTCTTGCGGGGGCGCGGCCAAGCCTGCATCGAGAGACGCGTTTTGCATCGAGAACTTTCCAGAGGGGGTAGAGGGAATCAGCGCCGCGCGCGCAGGTACGGGCCGCAAGGCGCAGGGGCCTGCGGGGGTCTGACCAGGGGGCGGGGCAGCGTATTGTCGTTACACCGTGAAACCCCAGTGGCGCCATCGGACTAATGGGCCGGCGTCCCCACAGGCATCAGTCGGCCAGGAACAGCTCCTGCAGGTCGCTCAGGAAGTCGAAGCCGCGCTCGGTGGCCCGCACGTGCTGCCAGTCGCGCTCGATCAGGCCCTGCTGTTGCGCCCGGGCCAGCGGCGCCTCGATGGCCGACAGCGGCAGGCCGGTGCGCTCCATGAAGTCCTGCAGCGCAAAGCCTTCGCGCAGGCGCAGCGCGTTGAGCATGAACTCGAACGGCAGGTCGGCCCGCTTGACCTCTTCCTCCCGCGCCACCGGCTGGCCGGCCAGCGCCTGCTCCATGTAACGCGCCGGATCGCGGAAGCGCACCTGCCGCACAATGCGGTGCGCGAAGCTGAGCTTGCCGTGCGCGCCCGCGCCAATGCCCAGGTAGTCGCCGAAGGACCAGTAGTTGCCGTTGTGCACGCTCTGGTGGCCGGCCTTGGCATAGGCCGACACCTCGTAGCGCGCCAGGCCCGCGGCGGCGGTCATCTCGGTGATGGCATCCAGCATCTCGTAGGCCGTGTCGTCCTCGGGCACGGTGGGCGGGTACTTGGCGAAATAGGTGTTGGGCTCGATGGTCAGGTGATAGACCGACAGGTGCGGCGGCGCGAGCGACAGCGCGGTGGCCATGTCCTGCCGCAGATCGGCCACGCTCTGGCCGGGCAGTGCGTACATCACGTCGAGGTTGAAGGTGTCGAACGCGGCCGCGGCCTCTTCCACCGCGGCCAGCGCCTGCGCGCGGTCGTGCACGCGGCCCAGGGCCTGCAAAAAGCGGTCGTCGAAGCTCTGCACGCCGATCGACAGCCGCGTGACGCCGGCCGCGCGAAAGGCGCGGAAGCGGTCCTTCTCGAAGGTGCCGGGGTTGGCCTCGAGCGTGACCTCGCAGCCCGGCTCCACGCGCAGCCGCGCGCGCAGCGCCGCCAGCAGGCGGTCGATGGCCTGCGGCGAGAACAGGCTGGGCGTGCCGCCGCCGATGAAGATGCTGTGGATGGAGCGCCCCCAGATCAGCGGCAGCGCCTGCTCCACGTCGGCGATCAGCGCATCGATGTAGCGCTGCTCCGGCACCTCGCCGCCCTGGCCGCCCCACTCGTGCGAGTTAAAGTCGCAGTACGGGCATTTGCGCAGGCACCAGGGCAGGTGCACGTACAGCGACAGCGGCGGCAGGCTGCCGAGCTGCAAGGTGCCCGGGCGCATGTAGTGCTGTATGTCTTTTTGGGCTACAGCGCTCTCCCTTTCTGCGCCAATAGCTATGATTTTTGAATCACTCATGCCGCGGCCTCGTCCAGCCAGCGCTCGCGCAGCAAGGCCATCATCTGCTGCACGGCGCGGCCGCGATGGCTGTGCGCGTGCTTGACCTCGGGCGCCATCTGCGCAAAGGTCTTGCCCAGCGCGGGAATCCACATCACCGGATCGAAGCCGAAGCCGCCGCTGCCGGTGCGCTCGGTGGCGATCAGCCCGGCCACACGGCCCACGGCCACCAGCGGCTCGGGGTCGCGCGGGTGGCGCACGGCCACCAGGGTGCTCACCATGGCGGCGCGGCGGTCCTGCACGCCCTGCATCTGCTCGAGCAGCGCGCGCACGTTGTTCTCGTCGCTCTTCTCGTAGCCGAACTGAGTGCAGTAGTACGCCGTGTCCACCCCCGGCAGGCCGCCGAAGGCCTGCACGCACAGCCCGGCGTCGTCGGCGATCGCCGGCAGCCCGGTGTGCTCGGCGGCAAAGCGCGCCTTCGACAGGGCGTTCTCGAGGAAGGTGCCATAGGGCTCGGGCGCCTCGCCCTGCATCAGCTGGCCCTGAGGCACCAGTTCTATGCCCAGCGGCTGCATCATGGCCTGGAGTTCGGCGAGTTTTCCGGGGTTGTTGGAAGCGAGTACGACTTTCATGGGAACCATTGTGTGCATCTGCCGCACGGACAGCGCATCGGCGCGCAGCCCACCCGGCATGGAAGATTGAAAAAGCGCCTAGCCGCCCCGTTCGCCGCCAGCGCTGTCCAGCGGCGCAGCGGCCTGCAGCGCGGCCTCGTCGGCGGTGATGGGCGCCAGCGGCTGCTCGGCGCCCTGCATGTCCCACTCCATGGCCACGATGGTCACGTTGTCGCTGCCGGCACCAGCCCGGCGCAGCGCCGTGTCCACCAGGTCCGGCACGGCGCGGGACACGGGCTTCTGGCCCAGCTCGCGGGCGATCATGGCCTCGGGCACGCTGCCCCACAGGCCGTCCGAGCACAGCATGACGCGGTCGTGCCGCTGCAGGTCCATGGGGCCCACCACGTCGAAGAACGGCCTGCTTGGCGCCCCCAGGCAGGTGAACAGCACATTGCGGTTGACCCGCTCGGGCAGCGCCGAAACGCTGCCGCCGTGCAACTCCAGGTAGGAATGGTCGCGCGTGCGCGTCAGCACCTTGCAGTCGCGGATGATGTACAGGCGCGAATCGCCGCAGTGCACCCACCACGCCATGCCGTCCTGCACCACCGCCGCCACCAGCGTGGTGCGCGGCGGGTCGGCCATGTGGTGGCTGATGGCGTGCTTGAGGATGTGGTGGTGGGCGTTGAGCAGCGCCGTCTCGAGGAAATCCGCCACGTTGTCGAGCTTGGGCCGGGCCAGGCGCTGAAAGTCCGCCGACACGCACTGCAACGCCAGCTGCGCGGCCACCTCGCCGTCCGGGTGCCCGCCCATGCCGTCGGCCACCACAAAGAGACAGGATTCCTTGGTGTAGCTGTACCCCATCCTGTCTTCATTCTTTTCCCGCCCGCCCTTGCGGCTGAGCTGGAATATCGAAAACTTCATTTAGGCTGGCCTCCGCCGGCTCGTTGCATGGTTTTCCTGCTGTCGCCGACCAGCGAATCCAGCGACATGCGCAGCTTCTCGGCCACGGACAGCTTGGTGTAGCTGCGTTCGTCCTCGCGGGCCAGCTCCTTCTGCAGCAAAAACACCGACTGCGGGCGCGACTGGGGATTGAGCGCCATGCACCACTGCACCAGCTCGATCAGGTTGTCCGAATAGACGCCCCGCACCTTGGACAGCGCCAACTCCAGCCTGTCCTTCTCGCCGCGCTTGGGGGCATCGTTGGGCGGAATGCCCAGCATGCAGGCGTAGATGCAGGCACCGATGGCATAGATGTCCGTCCACGGGCCCAGCGCCACGTCGCGCCGGTACATCTCGGGCGCCGCAAAACCGGGCGTGTACATGGGCCGCACGAAGTTGCCCTCCTTGCTGAGCACCTCGCGCGCCGCGCCGAAGTCGATCAGCACGGCCCGGTCGTCATTGGTGACGAAGATGTTGGCGGGCTTGATATCGAGGTGCAGCATCTTGTGCTGGTGCACGATGCGCAGGCCGCGCAGCACCTCATCGAACAGCGAGCGGATCGTGGACTCGCGGAAGACCTTGGCCTCCTTGAGCTCGCGCGCCGTCACGACGAAATCCTGCAGGGTGGCCCCCTCCAGGTGGTTCATCACCATGTAGACGGTCTCGTTCTCGCGGAAGAAGTTGTGCACGCTCACCACCGACGGGTGGGTGATCTGCGCCAGCGCACGCCCTTCCTCGAAGAAGCTCTTGAGCCCCAGGCGGTATAGCGAGAGCTTTTCCGGCTCCACCTCGGGCACCAGCGCGCCGGGCGCACGGGCGGTGAGGCTGGCGGGTAGGTATTCCTTGATGGCGACCTGCTGGCCGTCCTTGCCCAGCGCCAGGTACACGACGCCGAAACCGCCCGCCGAAATCCGGCGCACGACGCGGTAGTCGCCGATCACCGTATTCGTCGGAAGGGGGGCTGGCTTGACTCTAGACATAGTGTGATGAATGACGCAGGTATGCGGGAGGCCCGATAATGTGCGCGATCGCAAGCAACCCCAGAAGTCCCATGCCAGTTTACAGCATGACAGGTTATGCCACGGCCCAGCAAAGCATTGCAGCCGCGGCCGCAGAATCCCCTCCCTCAACGCGTCGCCTTGGACTGGAGATCCGCTCCGTCAACAGCCGTTTCTTGGATTTGACATTCAAGCTGCCGGAAGAACTCCGCGGCAGCGAGCCGGTATTGCGCACGCTGCTCGATAATAGTCTGAAGCGCGGCAAGGTGGAAGTACGGGCGATGGTCTACAGCGACCAGCAGGCCAGTGTTCCGGTCGCCTCGCCGAACACGCTGCGCCAGTTGTGCAGCTTCCAGGACGCCGTGCGCGCCTGGCTGCCCGATGCCACCCCCTTCAGCACCGCCGAGATCCTGCGCCTGTGCGGCAGCAGCCAGAGCGTGCCCGAGGACTACACCGAGTCCATCGCCGAACTCTGCAAGCAGGCCATCGCCAACCTGCTCAGCGCCCGCGAGCGCGAAGGCCGCCGCCTGGCCGAGATGCTGCGCGACCGGCTTGGTCAGCTGCGCGAGCTGGCCCAGCAGGCCGAGCCGCTGATCCCCCAGCTGGTGAGCCAGCAAAAGACACGCTTCCTGGAGCGCTGGAAAGAGGCCATGTCGCTGGCCGAAGGCAACGTGCCGCCCGAGTCCGCGCAGGACCGCGCCCTCACCGAAGCCACGGCCTTCGCCATCCGCATCGACGTCGCGGAAGAGCTGACCCGTCTGCGCTCGCACCTCGACGAGATCGAACGCCTGCTGAAAAAGGGCGGCGAGATCGGCAAGCGCCTGGACTTCCTGATCCAGGAGCTGCACCGCGAAGCCAATACCCTGGGCTCCAAGTCCGCCGCGCTGGAACTCACCCGCGTCAGCGTCGACATGAAAGTGCTGATCGAGCAGATGCGCGAGCAGGTCCAGAACATCGAATAATTTCTTCCCGCCACCGTCTATGGATTACCCCGGAAACCTGTTCGTCGTGTCGGCCCCCAGCGGGGCCGGCAAATCATCACTGGTCAAGGCCCTGCTGGAGTTGGACTCGCAGGTCTACCGCTCGATCTCCCACACCACCCGCGCACCCCGCGGGCAGGAAAAGCACGGCCGCGAGTATTTCTTCGCGTCCCGCGAGGATTTCGAGAAGATGATCGCCAACCACGCCTTTGTGGAGTGGGCCAATGTGCACGGCAACCTGTATGGCACGGCCAAGAAGGCCATCGAGGAACGCCTCGCCAAGGGCGCCGACATCGTGCTCGAGATCGACTACCAGGGCGCGCTGCAGATCAAGGAAAGCTTCGTCAACGCCGTGCTGATCTTCATCCTGCCGCCGAGCTGGGAAGAGCTGCGCTCGCGCCTGGAGAACCGTGGCGAGGATGCGGCCGAGGTCATCGAGATGCGCCTGGCGAATGCCGCCGAGGAAATGGCGCAGGTGCACAAATTCGACTTCGTTATAATCAACGAACTCTTTGAGCGAGCGCTTTTCGACCTCAAGGCTGTTGTACACGCACAACGGCTCAAGTATTCGACGCAGCACCGCGCCCGCGCCGACACCTTCGCATCGCTCAACATCCCCGATTACCTGGAGAAAGCTTGATGGCTCGTATTACCGTTGAAGATTGCCTGGAAAAAGTTCCGAACCGTTTCCAGCTGGTGCTGGCCGCGACCTACCGCGCCCGCATGCTGAGCCAGGGCCACACGCCCAAGATCGAAAGCCGCAACAAGCCCGCGGTCACCGCGCTGCGCGAGATCGCCGCCGGCAAGGTCGGCCTGGAAATGCTGAAAAAAGTACCCGGCTGATATTTGTTGCCGGCTGCATGCCGGCAGCAGCCCATTGCCAAATGGCACCGCAATGCGGTGCCATTTTTCATGGGAGATACACAAAACCGGACCCGCACGCTACATTAAAGGCGTGAATACGTCGGCCCCCATCAGCACAGAGATTCCAGCCTCCCGCCCCGAGATGGCCGAGGCGGCACGGCCCGCCATGTCCTATCCGGTCGTGGCCCGGGCCTATGCGTCCTTCCAGGAAAAGCTGGACTACCTGGGCGATGCCGAGTTGGCCGACGTCGAGGCCGCGTTCGACTTCGCCGCCGAGGCCCATACCGGCCAGTGGCGCAGCAGCGGAGACCCCTACATCACCCACCCCATCGCAGTGGCGGAGATCTGTGCCGACTGGAAGCTGGACGCGCCCGCACTCATGGCCGCGCTGATGCACGATGCCATGGAGGACTGCGGCGTCACCCGTGACGATCTGGTCGCGAAGTTCGGCGACAAGGTCGCGGAGCTGGTCGACGGCCTCACCAAGCTCGACAAGCTGCAGTTCAACTCGCGCGAGGAAAACCAGGCCGAGTCATTCCGCAAGATGCTGCTGGCGATGGCGCACGACATCCGCGTGATCCTCATCAAGCTGGCGGACCGCACGCACAATATGCGCACCATGTCGGACATGCCGCGCAGCAAATGGGGCCGCATCTCCAGCGAAACCTTGGACATCTACGTGCCCATCGCCGGCCGGCTGGGCATCAACAGCGTCTTCCGCGAACTGCAGGACCTGGCGCTGCGCCACCTGCACCCCTGGCGCTACGAAACGCTGCACAAGGCCGCCCACCGCTCCAAGGCGCGCCGCAAGGACGTGGTGCAGAAGATCCACTCCGAGCTGGACGCCGTACTGGCCAAGGCCGGCTTCCGGGCCAAGGTGGCCGGGCGCGAAAAGACGATCTACGCCATCCACAAGAAGATGGATGCGCGCCATATCTCCTTCGCCCAGGTGACCGACTCCTACGGCTTTCGCCTGATCGTGCCCGCACGCCTCGACTGCTACACGGCGCTCGGGCTGCTGCACCAGCTGTTCCGGCCGGTGCCCAACAAGTTCCGCGACTACGTGGCCACGCCCAAGGCGAACGGCTACCAGTCGCTGCACACCACCGTCGTCGGCCCGTCGGGGGTTAACGTGGACTTCCAGATCCGTACCGAGGACATGCACCTGGTGGCCGAGTATGGCGTGCTGACGCACTGGCTGTTCCAGGCGAGGAATGCCTCCAGCACCGACCAGCTCAGCACCAAGTGGATCCAGTCGCTGCTGGACATCCAGGACGAGACCCGCGACGCCCACGAGTTCTGGGACCACGTGCGCGTGGACCTGTTCCCCGAGTCGGTCTACGTCTTCACGCCCAAGAACCAGATGGTGACGCTGCCGCGCGGCTCGACGGTGCTGGACTTCGCCTACGCCATCCACAGCAACATCGGCGAGCACACCTCCACCGTGCGTATCAACGGCGAACAGGTGCCGCTGCGCACCGAGCTCAAGAGCGGCGACATCGTCGAGGTCGTCACCTCGCCCGATGCCACGCCCCACCCTTCGTGGCTGACCTTCGTGCGCACCGGGCGGGCGCGCTCCAAGATCCGCTATTTCCTCAAGGCGCGCGGCCAGAGCGAATCCGCCGCGCTGGGCGAGAAGCTGCTGGCGCAGGCCTTGCGGGCCGAAGGCATTTCCGCGCTGCCGGGAGACTCCGCCGAAGACCAATCGGTCTGGGACGCCGTGTTCTCGCAGGCCGAAGTGCACAGCCAGGCCGAGCTGTTCAGCGAGATCGGGCAGGGCAAGCGCATCGCGATCCTAGTGGCCAGGCAGATCGTCGAGCTGCTGGCGGAACAGGGCCACAAGCCCGATGCCGTGCTGCTGAGCCAGGAGCGCTATGCCCAGGCCGGCAACCCGCTGCGCAACAACGTCGTGCTGGATGGCAGCCAGTCCAGCTCGGTGCAGTACGCCAAGTGCTGCCGCCCCGTGCCGGGCGATGCCATCGTCGGCTACCTCGACCGCTCCGCCGGGTTGATCGTGCACAACGCCGCCTGCGGCGTGGGCAACAAGCTGCGGGCCCGCGATGCGGAGCGCTTCGTGCCGGTGGAATGGGCCGACGACCAGGCCCAGGAGTACGAAACCGGCATCGTCGTCACCGTGGCCAACAGCAAGGGCGTGCTGGCCCAGATCGCCGCCGAGATCGCGGCCATGGGCTCGGACATCACGCACATCACGATGGAGGACGAGGTGGCGCTGAACACCACGGACCTGCAGTTCGTGCTGGCGGTGAAGAACCGGCAGCACGTGGAAACCATACTGCGCAACCTCTCCAGGCTCCCCTTCGTGCTGCGGACCTTCCGCATCATCCCCCAGCACTAATCCCCCTGGCGAATCCGGTGCACCCCCGCGCCGGGTGCCAGAGAAAAAGCCGGTGCCTTTCAGCCGCCAAGGAAATGGATAGAGAGGGAGGGTGCAGTCCTCGGCCCGGCGCAAACCGTTGCGCGTACTCTACTGTGCGCTGGCGCGCGCCATTGCGAACAATATTGAACCGGCAAGCGGCATGCCGTCTGCATTCCGGCTGCCTCACCGGGGCGCCATGCGGTCCAGAGCCCGGTTGAGCGCCAGCACGTTCACCCGCTCCTCGCCCAGAAAGCCCAGCAATGGCGCCTCGGTATGTTGGGCTACCAGCGCATCCACCGTCGACGCCGGCAGCTGGCGCACGCGGGCCACGCGCGCCGCCTGGTAGCGGGCCGCCGCCACGCTGATGTGTGGATCGAGGCCGCTGGCCGACGCGGTGACCAGGTCGACCGGCACCGGCTGCACATTGCCGAGATCGGCGGCCTTCAGCGCCTCGATGCGCGCCCGCACGGCCTCCTGCAGCGCCGGGTTGAGCGGCCCCAGGTTCGATCCGCCGGAGTTGGCGGCGTTGTAGGGCTCGGGGCTGGTGGCCGATGGGCGCGGCCAGAAGTACTTCGGCTCGCCGAAGTTCTGCCCGATCAGCTCGGAGCCAACGGCCCGGCCGTCGTCCACGACCAGGCTGCCATGGGCCTGGTGCGGGAACAGGCCCTGGGCCAGGCCGGTGACCACGGCGGGGTACAGGCCGCCGGTAGCCACGGTGAGCACCAGCAACAGGCTGATGGCGGGGCGGATAAGCGTTTTCATGGTGATTCCTTCGATCAGATGAGTCCAGTGGCGCTGAGGACCAGGTCGATCAGCTTGATGCCCACAAAGGGCACCAGCACGCCGCCCAGGCCGTAGACCAGCAGATTGCGGCGCAGCAGCGTGGCGGCGCCCAGCGCGCGGTAGGCCACGCCCTTGAGCGCCAGCGGGATCAGGAAGACGATGACCAGCGCGTTGAAGACCACGGCCGACAGGATGGCCGAGTCCGGGCTGGCCAGGTGCATGACGTTCAGCGCCGACAGCTGCGGAAAGCTGGTGACGAAGGCCGCCGGGATGATGGCGAAGTACTTGGCCACGTCGTTGGCGATGCTGAAGGTGGTCAGCGCGCCGCGCGTCATCAGCATCTGCTTGCCGGTCTCGACCACCTCGATCAGCTTGGTGGGGTTGCTGTCCAGGTCGACCATATTGCTGGCCTCCTTGGCGGCCTGGGTGCCCGAGTTCATCGCCACGGCCACGTCGGCCTGGGCCAGCGCGGGCGCGTCGTTGGTGCCGTCGCCGGTCATCGCCACCAGGCGGCCTTCGGCCTGGTACTGGCGGATCAGCGCCAGCTTCTGCTCGGGCGTGGCCTCGGCGAGGAAGTCGTCCACGCCGGCCTCGGCCGCGATCGCGGCGGCCGTGAGGCGGTTGTCGCCGGTGATCATCACCGTCTTGATGCCCATGCGGCGCAGCTCGGCAAAGCGCTCCTTGATGCCGCCCTTGACGATGTCCTTGAGCTCGATCACGCCGAGCACGCGAGCGTTGTCGGCCACCACCAGCGGCGTGCTGCCGCGGCGGGCCACCTCGTCGACCAGCGCGTCGATCTGTGCCGGCATGCGCCCGCCCAGGGCCAGCACGTGCTTGCGGATGGCGTCGGCCGAACCCTTGCGGATCTGGCGGCCCGGCAGGTCCACGCCACTCATGCGCGTCTGGGCCGAGAAGTGCACGAAGGCCGCCTCCAGGGCCTGCAGGTCACGCGCGCGCAGCTCGAACTGCTGCTTGGCCAGCACGACGATGCTGCGGCCCTCGGGCGTCTCGTCGGCCAGCGAGGCCAGTTGCGCCACATCGGCCAGCTCGCGCTTGGGCACGCCGGGCGCGGGCAGAAATTCCGCGGCCTGGCGGTTGCCCAGCGTGATGGTGCCGGTCTTGTCCATCAGCAGCACGTCGACGTCGCCCGCGGCCTCGACCGCGCGGCCCGAGGTGGCGATCACGTTGGCCTGCATCATGCGGCTCATGCCCGCCACGCCGATGGCCGACAGCAGGCCCGCGATGGTGGTCGGGATCAGGCACACCAGCAGCGCCACCAGCACGGTCACACCCACCGGCCGGCCGCCGCCTGCCGCCCCCACGGCAAACACCGAGTACGGCAGCAGCGTCACCGTCACGGCCAGGAAGACGATGGTCAGCGCCACCAGCAGGATGGTGAGGGCGATCTCGTTCGGCGTCTTCTGGCGCTTGGCGCTCTCGACCATGGCGATCATGCGGTCCACGAAGGTCTCGCCAGGGTTGACCGAGACCTGCACCACGATCCAGTCCGACAGCACGCGCGTGCCGCCGGTCACGGCCGAGAAGTCGCCGCCCGATTCGCGCACCACCGGCGCCGATTCACCGGTGATGGCGCTCTCGTCCACCGAGGCCACGCCCTCGATGACCACGCCGTCGGCGGGCACCACGTCGCCGGCCTGCACCAGCACCACGTCGCCCTTGCCGAGCTCGCCCGACTCGATGGGATACCAGACGGCATCGTGCCGCGGCGCCTCGAGCTTCTTGGCCCAGGTCTCTTTCTTGAGGCCGCGCAGCGATGCGGCCTGCGCCTTGCTGCGCCCCTCGGCCAGGGCCTCGGCAAAGTTGGCGAACAGCACCGTGAACCACAGCCACAGCGCAATCGCCAGGATGAAGCCCGGCGCCGCCTCGCCGTTGCCGGCCCAGGCCTGGGCCCACAGCACGGTCGTGAGCCAGCTGCCCACATAGACCACGAACATGACCGGATTGCGCCATTGCACGCGCGGGTCCAGCTTCTTGAAGGCATCCACCAGCGCGGGCCGGATCAGGGCCGGGTCCAGCAGGCGGAAAGCAGTACGAGCCATGGTGATTCCCCTCACTTCCACAGCATCAGCTGCTCGACCACGGGGCCGAGCGCCAAGGCCGGAACATAGTTCAGCAGGCCCACCAGCAGCACGGTGCCGATGAGCAGAAAGACGAACAGCGGGCCGTGCGTGGGCATGGTGCCCTCGGTGGCCGCGATGCGGCGCTTGCCCGCCAGCGAGCCGGCCAGGGCCAGCACCGGCACGATCACGCCGAAGCGCCCGAACCACATGGCCACGGCCAGCAGCACGTTGTAGAAGGGCGTGTTGGCCGACAGGCCGGCGAAGGCGCTGCCGTTGTTGTTGGCCGCGCTGGTCAGCGCGTAGAGGATCTCGGAGAAGCCGTGCACGCCCGGGTTGGCGATGCCGGCGCGCCCGGCCTCGCTGGTCACCGCCACGGCCGTCCCGGCCAGCACCAGCAGTGGCGTGACGAGGATGGCGATCGAGGCCATCTTCATGTCGTAGGCCTCGATCTTCTTGCCCAGGTACTCGGGCGTGCGGCCTATCATCAGGCCGGCGATGAACACCGCCAGCACGGCGAACACCAGCATGCCGTAGAGCCCGGTGCCCACGCCGCCGAAGACCACCTCGCCCAACTGCATGTTGATGAGCGGCACCATGCCACCCAGCGGCGTGAACGAGTCGTGCATGGCGTTGACCGCGCCGCAGGACGCGGCCGTGGTCACCGCCGCGAACAGCGCCGAGCCGGTGATGCCGAAGCGCAGCTCCTTGCCCTCCATGTTGCCGCCGGCCTGCCCGGCCGGTGCCGTATGTGCGAGCTGGTCCACGCCCAGCGCCATCCACTGCGGGTTGCCCTGCTGCTCGAAGGCCATCACCGCCACCGCGCCGGCGATGAACAGCACGAACATCGCCGCCAGCACGCTGAAGCCCTGGCGCGCATCGCCCACCATGCGCCCGAAGGCAAAGCACAGCGCGGCCGGGATCAGGAAGATGGCCAGCATCTGCACCAGGTTGGTGAGCGCCGTCGGGTTCTCGAAGGGGTGGGCCGAGTTGGCGTTGAAGAAGCCGCCGCCATTGGTGCCCAGCAGCTTGATCGCCTCCTGCGACGCCACCGGGCCCATGGCCAGGGTCTGCGTCGGGCCCTCCAGCGTCTGCAATTGCTGGTAGGCATCGAAGTTCTGCACCACGCCCTGCTGCACCAGCAGCAGCGACAGCAGCAGCGCCAGCGGCAGCAGGATCCACAGCGTCGCCCGCGTCAGGTCCACCCAGGCATTGCCCAGGCCCTGGGCGCTGTGGCGTGCAAAGCCGCGCACCAGCGCAACGAGCACCGCGATGCCGGTCGCGGCCGACAGGAAGTTCTGCACCGACAGGCCCAGCATCTGCACCAGGTAGCCCATGGTCGACTCGCCGCCATAGCCCTGCCAGTTGGTATTGGTGGCAAAGCTGATGGCGGTGTTGAAGGCCGAGTCGGGGCTGACGCCGGCCATGCCCTGCGGATTCAGCGGCAGCCCGGCCTGCAGCCGCTGCAGCGCATATACGGCCAGCGCGCCCAGCGCGTTGAACAGCAGCAGGGCCAGCGCATACTGCAGCCAGCCCATCTCGGCCTCGGCGCGGATGCCGCAGGCCCGGTAGAGCGGCGCCTCCACCTTCGCGGCGAGCCGCAGCCGCCCGTCCATCACCGCGTGGATGTATCGGCCCAGCGGCCAGGCCAGCAGCACCAGGGCCGCGCAGAACACGGCCAGCAAGATCCAGCCTTGGTTCGTCATGAGAATTTCTCCGGGTTCAGCAGCGCCGCGACCAGGTACACCAGCAGGCCTACCGCCACCAGGGCGCACAACACATACAGCCAGCTCATTGCTTGCCCTCCAGTCCCGCGCACCCCCGGGCCATGGCCACCAGCAGCAGCCAGAAGGCCAGGCCCATGGCGAGGTAAACGACATCCATGTTTCTCTCCTTGTAGGTGCATGCGGCGGGCGATTGCCCTTCAAAAAAGATAGCTTCTTGCGCTTGTTGCATGGTCAATTCCAATATCTTTCTATTTGAATAGTCCATACAACAAGCGCCAGCAGCTATGCTTTTTGATAGCTTCGTTCACCTGCATGCACCAGCCCATCGTAGAAAGACGGGCATCAAGATGGGGACAAGCTTTGGCCCGGCGGCATCAAGAAAACATCAAGAAAGCCGCATGGCGCCGGCAATCTTGATAACTTCTTGATGCCCGGCGCCGGATACTTGCGCCATGCCCGAAGCCCCCTCCCGCCCGGACCCCGACCAGCTGCTGCACCAGGTGCAGGCCGACGATGCGCGCGCGCGCCGCGGCGCGCTGAAGATCTTCTTCGGTGCCTGCGCCGGCGTCGGCAAGACCTACGCCATGCTGTCGGCCGCGCAGACGGCCGCGGCCCAGGGCATCCCGGTGCAGATCGGGCTGCTGGAAACGCATGGCCGCCACGAGACCGAGGCCGCCGCCGCCAGCCTGCCCCGGCTGCCACGCAAGCCCCTGCCCTACCGCGGCAAGGAGCTGCCCGAATTCGACATCGACGCCGCGCTGGCCTACGGCGCCGAGCACGACAACGCCCTGGTCCTCGTGGACGAGCTGGCCCACAGCAACGTGCCGGGCTCGCGCCACCCCAAGCGTTGGCAGGACGTGGAGGAGCTGCTGGCCGCCGGCATCGACGTCTGGACCACGATGAACGTCCAGCACCTGGAGAGCCTCAACGACATCGTCAGCGGCATCACCGGCATCCAGGTCTGGGAGACCGTGCCCGACCGGCTGTTCGACGAGGCGCACGAGGTGGTCGTCGTCGACCTGCCGCCCGACGAACTGCTAGAGCGCCTGTTGGCCGGCAAGGTCTACCTGCCCGAGCAGGCCCGGCGCGCCGCCAAGAGCTTCTTTCGCAAAGGCAACCTGCTGGCCCTGCGCGAGCTGGCGCTGCGGCGCACGGCCGACCGCGTCGACAGCGAGGTGCTGGCCTACCGCCGGCGCGCCTCGGTACAGCCCGTGTGGCCCAACCGCGAGGCCCTGCTCGCCTGCATAGGCCCCGGCCCCGGCATGGAGAAGGTGGCCCGCAGCTGCGCGCGCTTGGCCAGCCAGCTCGGCCTGCAATGGCATGCGGTGCATGTGGAGACGCCGGCGCTGGCGCGGCGCTCCGAAGCGGCCCGCCAGGCCACCTACCAGGTGCTGCAGCTGGCCGAGCGCCTGGGCGCCACCGCGGCCACGCTGGCGGCCCCCGACGCCGCTGCGGCGCTGGAGCGCTATGCGCGCGAACACAACCTGTCGCGCCTGGTGATGGGCCACCCGGCGCGGCGCCTGCCCTGGCGCCAGGCGCTGGCCGAGCGGCTGATGCTGCTCGCGGGCGACCTCGACATCCTGCAGGTGGCCTTGCCCGCGTCCACCCGGCCCGCGGCACGGGCGCCGCAGCCTGCGCGCCGCCCCGCGATCGCCTGGCCCGGCTATGCCGCCGCGGCCGTCGCCTGCGTGACCACCGCGCTGCTGGCCACGCCACTGGTGGCCGTGCTGGAGCTGTCGAACATCGTCATGCTCTTCCTGCTCACCGTGGTGGGCGTGGGCCTGAAGTTCGGCCGCGGGCCGGCGGTGCTGGCGGCCTTCCTGGGCGTCGGGCTGTTCGACTATTTCTTCGTGCCGCCGCGCTTCTCGTTCGCCGTCAGCGACGTGCAGTACCTGGTGACCTTCGCCGTCATGCTGCTGGTGGCGCTGGCCGTGGGCCAGCTCACGGCCGGCCTCAAGGTGCAGGCCGAGGCCGCCACGCAGCGCGAGCACCGGGTGCGCGGGCTCTACGGCATGTCGCGCGACCTGGCCTCGGCGCTGCTGCCCGGGCAGGTGGCCGAGCTGGGCCAGCGCTTCGTCAGCGCCGAGTTCCGCATGCCGTCCACGCTGATGCTGGCCGACGACGCCGGCCAGCTGCGCGCCATCCCCGGCGGCAATGCGGCCGTCGATGCAGGCATCGCCCAGTGGTCCTTCGACAAGAGCCTGCCCGCAGGTATGGGCACCGACACGCTGCCCGCCAGCCGCTGCCTGGTGATGCCGCTCAAGGCCATCATGCGCACGCGCGGCGTGCTGGTCATCGAGCCCGGCGAGCGGCTCACGCTCAGCCCCGAGCAACGCCAGCTGCTGGAGACCTGCGCCTCGCTGCTGGCGATCTCGCTGGAGCGCATCCATTACATCCAGGTCGCGCAATCGAGCCTGGTGCAGATCGAGTCCGAGCGGCTGCGCAACTCGCTACTGTCGGCCATCTCGCACGACCTGCGCACGCCGCTGGCCTCGCTGGTGGGCATGGCCGATGCGCTGGAGCTGCCCCCATCCGCACCCGATGAGGCGCAAAGGCAGATCGCCCAGTCCATCCGCCAGTCGGCGCTGCGCATGAGCGCGCTGGTCACCAATCTGCTGGACATGGCCCGACTCGAGGCCGGCGCGGTGCAGCTCAACCGCCAGTGGCAACCGCTGGAGGAAGTCATCGGCAGCGCCTTGTCGGCCTGCGCCGAGCCGCTGGCCGCGCACCCGGTGGCGGTCGATCTCGCGCCCGACCTGCCGCTGCTGCACCTCGACAGCGTGCTGTTCGAGCGCGTGCTGGCCAACCTGCTGGAAAATGCGGCCAAGTACACACCGGCCGGCACGCCCGTCGCCATCACCGCGCGCACCCACAGCCAGGCGGTGCTGCTGACGGTGGACGACCAGGGCCCGGGCCTGCCGCCGGGCAAGGAGAAAACCATCTTCGAAAAATTCGAGCGCGGCCACAAGGAAAGCGCCACCCCCGGCGTGGGGCTGGGCCTGGCCATCTGCCGGGCCATCGTGCAGGCCCATGGCGGCAGCATCACCGCCGCCCACCGCGCAGGCGGCGGCGCGAGCTTCACCGTGGCCATCCCCATCGGCCAGCCGCCGTCCGACGACGGCAGCCAGGTGGACCTTGCCGGAGCCAGCGCATGAGCGAGCTGCGCGCCAAGATACTCGTGGTGGAAGACGACGCCGGCATCCGCCGCTTCATCCGCCTGACGCTGGAGTCCGAGGGCTACGAAGTCTTCGAGGTCGACAGCGCCACGCGCGCGCACATCGAGGCCGGCACGCGCCGGCCCGACGCCATCGTGCTCGACCTGGGCCTGCCCGACGGCGACGGCGTGGACCTGATCAAGGAGCTGCGCGGCTGGTCGCAGGTGCCCATTGTGGTGCTGTCGGCACGCACGCGCGAATCCGACAAGATCGAGGCGCTGGATGCCGGCGCCGACGACTACCTCGTCAAGCCCTTCGGCTCGGGCGAGCTGCTGGCCCGCATGCGCACGCAGTTTCGCCGGCACTTCCAGCAGACGCCGGCGGGCGACAGCACCATCGCCTTCGGCGACATCACCGTCAACCTGGTCGCCCGCACGGTGGCGCGCGGCCCCGAGCCCATCCACCTCACGCCCATCGAGTACAAGCTGCTCACCCACCTGATCCGCGAGCCCGACCGCGTCATCACCCACCTTCAGCTCCTCAAGGCCGTGTGGGGCCCGGGCCATGAAGATGACTTGCACTACGTGCGCGTACACATGGCCAACCTGCGCAAGAAGATCGAGCTCGACCCGTCCAAGCCGGTACACCTGACCACCGAGTCCGGCATAGGCTACCGCTTCCGCGGCCAGCGCTAGCCGGCAAAGCGCGCCCCATGCAAGTGCCGTGCTGGCAATGCGATACAGAACCCCACGCAAGGTAAACAGGTTATTGATGCGGCTTGAGCCAGAACCACAGCGCAGCAGCCGCCACCAGCCATAGCGCCACGATCATCACTGCGCCGAATCGGCTGCGCGGCTTGGCCCCTTCCTCGCGCATCCAGTCATCGGCCTGCACACGGCATTGTGCCAGCACCTCGGGCGGCAGCAGCTTGACGGTCAACCAGATCAGCACGGGCAGCAGGATCACATCGTCCAGATAGCCCAGCACCGGGATGAAGTCTGGAATCAGGTCAATGGGACTGAGCGCATAGGCCACCACGAACAGCCCCAGCGCCTTGGCGTACCAGGGCGTGTGGGGATGCTTGCCGGCAAACCACAGCGTCACGCCATCGCGTTTGATGCGCTGGGCCCAGGTCTTCATGGAGGCGCTGATGCTCATGCCGGAAAGTGTGGCACAGCGCAAGCAGTCGAATGCGGATCGAGCTCAGACCCGGCGCATTGGCGGCGGGCGCTGCATCCTGGCCAATGCCTTGGTGGTGGCCTTGACGGACGCCTTGCGCCTGGCCGCCAGCCAGCCCACGCCAAACCAGGCCCTGGGGTCCGTGTCTGCCATCTCGCGATAGAGGGTGCTTGCCACGCGCTCATCATTGAGGCGCCCCAGCGCGAAGAGCGCGGGCTGCAGGCTACCCAGAAACTTGCCGGCTTCCCCTTGGATGGCCGGGGCCGCGAACTCCGCCAGGAAACGCAGGCGCTTGAGACGCTTGCGCACGCGGTGCTGCTCGTCGATGGAAAGGGCCTTGAACCGGCCCGCATCCTTGTGCACCTTTTTGTACAGCGCACGCAAGCGCCGATGCAAGTATTTGCGCGTATCGCGGGCTGCGAGGGAAGCCCCGGTCGTATCCGGTGCCCGGCCGTCGGCAAGGCGCACGGTAAAGCCCATGAGGGCGATCAGCGTGGCCTGGAAGGCCGGCGTACGGACGATGTCCAGCGGCGACGCGATGCCGGCCGGCGCCGGCGCATCGGTCGGCGGCGCACCTGCTTCCTTAAGCTCGGTGCCAATGGTCTGCACCGCCTGCTCGCGGTCGCGCAGCTCTCCCAGGCCGCGAAATGCCTCCACCAGCGGCGGCTCCCACGCCGGGTCGAAGGCGCCCGGAGCCAGGGCATCCAGTTCTCGCAGCACGGTGCGCAGCCGGCGAATGCCCGTGCGCAGCTGGTGCACGTGGGTTTCGTTGCCCGAACCCTCTACGATTTCACTGGCGTTGCCCAGGATCTGCGCCAGGCAATTCGCCACGGCGGCGCGCTGCAGCGCCGGCCCGCGGAGAAACTGGCGGATGCCGCCCGGCGCCACCATGGCCCGCGCCTTGGTGGCGGGCCGACCCCACTCGGCCGCGAGCAGGCGCTCTCCGCGTTCGGCCTTGGAAACCGTGTTCACCAACAGCCCGTGCTGCGCCGCCCATTGCCTGGCCAGTTCGACCAGACCGGACACCGGGCCCTCCTTGAGTTCCAACTCCAGCTCGCACACGGGCGCTTGCTTCTCGCGCTCGCTGCCGCCATGGGCCACGATCTTGCCGGTATCGAGCGCCATCTCCACCACTCCGCCATCGAATGACAGGTTGCGGATGGCGCGGTCGATATCGGTGCGGTAGATTTCCTCCAGCGGGCCTTCGGTGCCGTCCAGCGCCTCACGCAGTTGCTTACCAGCCTGGGTGCCTGCGTGCAGCTCGGGCTGCACCGACGGATTGGAGGCTTCCACCTTAACGTTGTGCTCCTCCCGGTCCAGCGGGCCGTCGCCTCGGGCCTTCACGGTCTGCACCCACCTGTCGCCCTCCTTGCGCAGGCGCAGTGCAATGCCGCGCGACGCGAGCGCACCGCCCTGTGTATCAAAGTAGCGCGCCTGCAGCCGCACGGTGGTGGCATCGCCGTGCTGTGCCGCGGCCTGCAGCGCGGCCAGGCGACCAACGGGAATATGGAACTTGAACTCGACTTCCATGGGAGACCTTTCTGAGGGCCCGGCGCACCGTCCGCCTGCCATCAGGGGCACCGCAGAAAAGCACGCTGAAGCGGTTCTCGCCGCTGCATCTCAGGCTTGCAGAGATCAATTCTGCAATCTCCAATCGAGCAAAACAAGGGAATGGAGCGGAATCTGCCCTGCGGCGGGGAACGGTTCCGGACCTATGGCAAGTTTATCCGCGAGGATTACCAGCCGCCGAAGCCTGAATTGCGCATTGTGGGAGGCCGGTGATCCGTGCGAAATCGGTGCGAATTTCAGGACTCCACAGGACACTACAAGGCAAGAAAAAACCGCCACACACCTTGGTTTTCAGTGTGTGGCGGTGTCCTGTATGGTGGGCTGGCGGGAATTGAATGAATGCTTCTAGAACCCATGAAGCCTAGCTTGTTTCACTTCAATTTTGCTGATTGTTCCCCCGTTTGTTCCCCCGCTTTGCTATCATTTTTGATATCAAGGGGTTACACGCAAAACCTCCCAACCTGGATCAGCACCTGGGAGATTGAAGTGAGCCTTGGAATCGGCCGGGGGAATGAGGGAAATTTCACCACAATCTTGGTGCTACTCTGACCCAGACACACTCGAAATTATGCTCAGCCTGATGCCCCAGTAGTGACAGTAACCTCAAGCAATGCGCTCAAACACCGCCGCTATGCCCTGCGGCAGTGGGCTGGCCCGGATTGAACGACCGCCATGCGTTGGACCTGGCCTACGCTGCATAGGTGCCGACCCTCCTTCTGGGCCGGCGATCTGGCATGGAGGGCCAACGTGTCAGTTGACATAGTTGACAAAAGAGACAAAGGAGATTAATGTATCTATCGTCTCCGTCCTGCCTGTTGGAGGTGTCCATGACCAAGACCCTTGCATTCATCGCCGATCACCTGCCCCGCGTCACGGTGCATGACATCCGGCGCTTCTCCGCAGCGGCCGACATCCGGGATGTCCGGGCCTTTGTGGCGGAGTTGCAGGCATTTGTGCATGAGCGCGTGGAGGCCATAGAACTCCCCGCCACGCTGGAGGTGCCGACCGTGGAGCAGTCCCTGGCACGCAAGGCGGCCGCGCTGCGCGCTGATCGTCGCTGGGAGCCTGGGGCCACCGATATCCAGCGCGGCCGCGCGACACTGCTGGAGGTCTTTGAGCAACCACAGAACCTGCCGCTGGCCGAGTTTGCCCGGCTGGCGAACAAGTCGCGCCAGCAGATCTACAAGGACATCGACGCCCGCCGGCTGCTGGCACTGAACGTGGGCCCGCGTGGCCAGAAGCTGCCCGACTGGCAGCTCGACCCGGTCAGGCAGCAGTTGACGCAGGCCGTCCTTCAGGGAGCCGACGGCATTGATCCGTGGACGCTTTACCGGGCTCTGTCCGAGCCGCTCGAAGGACTGGGCGGGCGCCCACCGGTGGAAGCCGTGACGGCGGACTCGATGCATGACGTGGTTCGGGCGGTGTTCAACGTCCTGGGCGTTCACTGAGGGAAACCGGGCATGGGTATGGCGCTGCCTTCGTTCCGGATTGATGCGGGTGAATTGCTCCAGCATGTGAGCCGTGTCATCTACCGGAACGAGCCGCTGTACTATGGCCGCGACGGCACCAACCGCTACGACGCCCCAATACGGGACTACGGCGTGCTCTACCTGGGCCAGGACTTGCCCACGGCCTTGATGGAGTCGGTATTCCACAAGCACCAATGGCTAAATGATGAGGAGCGCTCCATCAGCCTGCAGGAAATCCACAGCCGGATGGTACGGGCCATCGGTGTGCTGGAAAGCCTGCAGCTCGCCGACCTGACGGCCACCGGGGTGATGGCGGGATTTTTTGGGCTGAACCTCGAGCAGTTGGCCAGCCGGGACTACCGGCACACGCAGCAGCTGTCCGCCCGGGTGCATGCAATGCATGAAGATGGCGTGCCACGGTTTGACGGTGTGCTCTACCCTTCGCGCAACAACTACCCCGCAGCGAGCATCGCGCTGTTCGAGCGCGCCGGGGACAAGATCAAGGTGTTCGCGGATATCGACCTGGCGGACCATGCGGACTGGCCAGGGTTTGTGACGGACTACCAGATTGGGGTGGTGCCGGATCCGGGTCCGGCAGAACCAGAAGGCTGCTGAAGCGGCACCGCGCTGAGCGTTCATGGTTGCAGCGGGGCAGCAGGAATACCGCCCCAGGCACTATGTCCATGGCCTCTGGCGCGCCATACCGCTCCAGCGCCAAGAACAGCTCCGACAACCAGCGAAGGCACGCGTGTAGCTATCATCAGCGAGCCGACACCGACTGTCGAAGCTGCAGAAAGTATAGCAGCCCCCTCCATCTGCCGAGCAGGCAGCACCTGTGCGTCACGTGCGCGCCGCGCTCAGCAGACGACGGAGCGCCATGGCGCTACTGCGGCTCCAGGCCGGCCGCCTTCACCAGCTCGGCGTGCAGCTGAATTTCCTGGGCAATGGTCTGCTGCAATTGCTCGGGCGTCGTCGGCGCTGCCTCCATGCCGATGTCTCGCAGCCGGCTTTTGACCTCGGCGTTCTCCAAAGTGGAGCGCACCTGGCGGTTGAGCTGGTCCACGATGGTGCGCGGCGTGTGCGCCGGGGCCAGCAAGCCAATCCAGGTGGCGAAGACCATGTTCGCCACCCCGCCCTCACGCATCGTGGGCGTATCGGGCAGCAAGGCCGAGCGCTGGTGGCTCATGATGCCCAGCGCGGACAGCTTGCCGGACTGCAGGTGCGGCAGTGCCTCTGGCAGTGGCGCAAACAGCAGATCGACATTGCCACCCAGCAAGTCATTGATGGCCAATGCCCCTCCTTTGTAGGGGACATGGGTCATGCGCGACTGCGTGCGGGTCTCGAACATCAACGCGGCCAGGTGTTGCGGGCTGCCGTCCCCGGACGAGGCATAGGTCAGGGTGCCGGGATTGCGCTTCGCCGCGGTTAATACCGCAGCCACATTGGGAAACTTCTGCCGATCGCGGACCACCAGGACCATGTCCTGGTTCGCCAGTTTGGAAATCGGCACGAAGTCGGCTTGGGGGTCATAGGGCAGCGACTTGAAGATGCTCTTGTTGGTGGTCAGGAAGGAAGCCGGCGATACCGTCAGCGTGTACCCGTCGGGAGCCGCCTTGGCCACCACGGGCAAGCCTATGCGGCCCGAGGCTCCGGCACGGTTGTCGACCACAAAGGGCTGCCCCCAGTCGGTGGCCAGCTTCTGACCTACCAAGCGGGCAATCGTATCGACTCCGCCGCCGGCGGGCAGCGCCACGATCAGTTTCACGGGATGGTCGGGATATTTGGCATCCGCCCAGGCAACGGGGGCAGTGGCCATTGCCAGGCCCAAGGCACATAGCGAGCGGCGGGAGAACAGGCGGGAGGTTTTCATGGTGCGAGGCACAGTGATGTAGACACCCATACCAAGCAAAATACGCGCCAATGAAGCGGCCACCAGTTCCCACGAGACCTTTGAAGTCGTGCCTGGCTTAGGACAGTACCTTGGCACGCCACCAGAAGTTCAAGTGGCAGTCGAATCGACGAACGCCGATCACGGAAAGGCCACTGGATGCCCACGGCCTGGCACATGAACTGGAGCGCGAGGTGCGTCGCCGTTTTGGCCTGGAGGCGACCGAGGCACCATCGCAACTGCCGGACTACCGCAGGAGCCCCCTCATCGATGGCGACTCTGGTGAGTTGCAGGCCCACACAGCGCTGATGGTAAAGCCCCCACTCTCGATGAAAGCGGGGGCTTCGCCAGTAACATTGCGAGGGCTTGGTCAGCCCGTCACTTCTTCTGGCCGAACTTCTTCAACTCCTCGACGCTTTGCTGGGCCCGCTGCGTGATCGCCGCCATGGCTTCGGTCTGCGCCTTGCGCGCCATCGCCGCCATCTCGTGCATGTCGGCCACTGCTTTTTCATAGGCCTTGCGCGCAAACTCCGATTGCGTGGCAATATCGGGCAGTCCACCCTTCTTGGCAAGCGACTGGACGTGCTCCTGCGTGCTGTGCATGGCCTGGGCAAAGACATCCGCCTGCTTCTTGGCCAGTTCCTGCAGTGATTCCACCATGGCCTTGTTGGTGGCCATCAGTGCTTCCATGTCCTTGCGGCGGGATTCGACGATGGCGTTCATGTCCACGCCGGGCAGCTTGAACTGTTCGACCAGCTTGCCCAGATTCCCGAAGGGATTGGAGGGGTCCGTGGCCTGGGACTTGCTGGCATCGTTCGCGTCGCTCGGATTTGTCTTGGTCATTGCGGTCCTCGTTAGTGGTTAGGCAGTTGGAATTTTAGGCTCCTGCATGCGATATTCGAGAAGATGCTGGGCAGGGACAACCCGCTCAATGGTTGGAACACATTGACCCAAGCTAGCCAATAGGAGTGGAACAAACCGGAGTAGCGATCAACGCGCTGCTCAACCACCGGCTTCTGTGCCGCATCAGATACTCCGGCCATTTAACAAGAAGTTTGACGCTGCAATGTCGACTTCAGGCTGGTTGCTGCCGCTGGGATTTGGCAAGCCTGTGACTGATGCCACCGATACCAGACGTTGACCTGCTATCTGGCCAGATGTCCTCTATGCATCTCAAACCGGCAACTGGCTGTGTCGCAGTGCGCCAGACAACCTGAGCGGCAGCTTTCGTCAGCAGCGAACGGGTGCTGCCGCCCCGTTGCGGACTGTCGCCGTGCTCCATAGCAGCCCTACAACCCCGTCGATGACACTGTGAGCTATGCTTTGAGTCAGTGCAGCATGCACGGTGAAACTGAAATTGGGTTGAGAAATGCCATCAGAAATCACAAAGGCGAGAGCACCCCGGAGATATCGCTATGGCCCGAAGCCCACATGGGAAATTGTTCTTGATGCCGTACTTGCTATGGATCGGGCGGTATCCTCGACCGAGGTTGGCGACTACATAGTCGAGCGAATCCCTGGCTTCGCTTTAAAGAATCTAAGTCCTGACTTGTCGATGCTTTCCGTCAATTGCAACTCGCGCGGAAATCATGGAGTGAACTCCAAAAAACGAAGGACCGATTCTGGTAATAAGTACGACAGGCTTGTGCGAATTGGTGAAGGGCGCGGCGTTCGATTCACCGAGTACGAGCCCGCCGTGCATGGCGTTTGGGAACTCGCCGAGGTTGGAGAAGGAAAATTGCGCCCAAGACGGGTTGCTTTTCCCGACTCCGTCGAACTGGACGCGGCGCGGAAAAATATGGCATCCGCTGGTATGTTTGATCCGAGCGAGGACGCTAGGCGTCGAGTCATAGCAGCGCTGGTGCAAAGAGAGGGGCAGCCCAGATTTCGGCGTTCTTTGCTTGATGAATATTCAGGTGAATGCGTCATCACGGGCTGTAACGTGGAAGCTCTGCTAGAAGCAGCTCACATCATGCCGTACCGTGGCGTACACACAAACGACGTTACGAACGGCCTGCTTCTGAGGGCTGATTTGCACAAGCTATTCGACCTGCACATGTTCCGAATTGATCCGAGAACCCACACCGTTCATCTTTGCGATGACCTCAAGGCCTCTGAGTACGGATGTTATGAGGGGCGTCGTTTGCGACCGCCAAAATCCCAAGAGAACATGCCAGCGGAGGCTTCGCTTCGCTACCATGAGGCACGGTGTGCATGGATGATCATGGAGTCGAGTGGAGAGTGAACGCACCTATATAGTAAGACTGTCAACGAATTTGACCGTTTCGTCGACTGACCGAAAATGGCCGGTAGCACCAGTTCATGAGCCTCGCTGACAGCTGACTTCTCCGGCTGAGCTCACGTATCGGGGTGTCCGCTTCCTGGCACATCCGTGCACTCACACTCCCGGCCAATTCCAGCCGGTGATAGTCAGAGCAAAGCGGACGTTTGGCGCTGCGCAGGTTCGCTCCCTTGACAGAGAAGTAAGGTTTGGAATTCCACTGATTTACGGCCGTCTGCGCAGCGACGTCGAAAACTTTCGTTACGATCAGCTTACGGAGGTGGGCGTGCTGCGCCCATTGAGCCTACGGCCAGAGTCGGGCAGAGCATGATCGCTATCACCCTAGCGAATCAGGCTGCGTCAAAAAATATGGCCAACGGATTCGCCGTCCGCACAGCGATCGATTTACCTTCTTCTGAGAACGCCATGTCCTTCCTATCAGAGAACATCAAACACATCGTGCACATGCGTCAGCGGATGTCTAAGGACAATCGCCTCGGACTGTGCCTCGGCGCCGGTGTCAGCATGGATTTTAATATCCCCAGTTGGAAGGTTCTGATTGAGCGAATTGCATGCGATGAAAGCGTGAATGGCTCGGACCTTCTCAAGGTCTCTGAAAGCTTGACGGCTCAGTCGCAGTTCCTTTATCAGAAATATAGGCAATCGCTTCCCTCTGACGATTTGAATGAAGACGACGTAATCAAAGCCCGGAGAGTACAAACTGGTTGGTTGAAGCTAGTGCATAAATGCTTGTATGCCACCGCAAAGATCAAAGACTCTGATCTGAAGGAACACCCGTACCTATGGGAGTTGGCTCCGCTGATCAAGCGATCAGCGATGACCATAAATTACAATTTCGATGACACTGTTGAACGAATGCTCTACTGCCATAACAGTGAGCGTGAAATTCCAACTGGCGAAGACAAAGGCTTTGAAGTCATCTGGCAACCCACAGCGCAGTTCAGGAGAAATCAGGGTGTTATTTACCACCCGAATGGATTCCTGCCACTACAAACTGTCGATGGACTCAGTGAGCAAGTGGTTTTCATGGAGCAAGAGTTTGCGGATCAGTTGGTCGATGTAGGCGCCGGACACTACGTGTCCCTTCTCAGCCACCTTGCAAAGCACACCATCGTATTTATGGGACTTTCCATGAGCGATGCAAACCTAAAACACCTGCTCCGTATCTCTGCTCGCAGCAATCCTGGTAATTTCCACTATCACGTACATTGGTGTGGAGAAGTCAAGCCGAGCACTGAAGAGCAAGATGCCATTCGCAAAGCAAACTTCGGTGTCTATAACCTCGTGACGCTCTTTCTCTCTACATCGGAGATAAAGGAGCTGGCCCGTCTACTCGTCGCAGACCAAGACGACTTCAATGCGATATGTGACGCAGAGCCTCATGGGACAAGAACGGAATACAAGTATTACCTGACTGGTCCCGTTGGCACAGGAAAGACAACGACTCTTGAGCAGCTAAAGAGCATCGCAACATTCGATGAATGGGTGGACAGGAGAAACCCACTCCTGGGCCGACCGCATAGCGAACTCTCAGAAGGTGAGCGCGCAGACGTTGATAGCTGGATCAATCAACAGTTCAGAAAAAAGAATCGCCGAGTCTCCGCAGCATCCCAGATTATCGCGGCGATTGACCGCAGCCCTTTGGATCCTCTGTACTTCGTGAAGGATGACAGCGCTGTAGCAAATCGGGCCTTGGAATTGTTGAAATGGATGGTGCCCCCAGAGAGCTCCGTTAAGAGCATTGCTGCAGGTCACTTGATAGTCTTGCTATGCGATCCTCGAGTTCTTGTTCTGCGGCTCGCGGGACGAGACAAGACCTACAACATTGAACAGCTGATTTCACAAATAGACACGGTAAAGCAGATGTGGGAAAGCATGGGGGCAACGATCATCGACACCACAAACTTAACCTCATCACAAGTTGTGACGAAAGTTCTTAAAGTAATCCTGTTCCAACCCTACTCGCCGATCGACTTCGATCAGATTTGCAAGGACAAGGCATCCGGAGCCTCCGCATGAAGATTTACTTGGCCGGTCCGCTTTTCACACCAATCGAGCGAGAGTTCATTGAGAGGATAGCGGATGAGCTGGCAACAGCATGTACGGTATACGTTCCTCACCGGGATGGTCTCCTTGTTGAGGAACTCCTTGCCAAAGGTTGCAGCCGGTCAGAGGTATATCGTGCCGTGTATCAACGAGACATCGATGAGATTCACAAGTGCGATGTGCTGCTGGCCATCCTTGACGGACGCGCCCCGGACGAGGGCGTGTGCGTGGAGATTGGGTATGCCAAGGCATTGGGTAAACGCATCGTCGGTCTCAAGACAGACATCCGCATAGCCTTGCCATGGGGCAATAACCCAATGATCGATGGCTGCATCGACCAATGGGCGAAGACACCCTATGAGGCATGGGAACTGATACGGACGGGTTCCGCCAATCTCTTTGGGGAGCAGTTGTAGCTCCTCCGCGCTCAGGAGATACGAGTTCTGCTGAAAGCCGGCTTCTACATCGCTTGCGGGCTAATGACTGCTGCCGGATTGCGAATTCTGCGCTGGCTAATACCGCACTGGGTCGTTCTGTGACAGTCGCAGATCAGCCACCAGCGGACGCTTGATCGCATGTCACGACGCAGAGGATTTTTGAAACCCTCCGACCAACTTGTAAAATTTGCAAAGCTCACCGAACAAGTGATCAATACGGCTTGACGGGGTCGCGCGCTCTCAGCTTTGAAGCCGAATTGTTCCGCTAGTGTCCCAAGGCGCCGGATGGACCTCCAGATCGCAGATTGCTAGGCTCTTGAGCCTGTGATGACTGTTTGTGTCTTCGAAAGGCTCGGGGGATCGCCTTCCGTGCTGCTTCCAGAAAGCCCTCTATGCCAACACCAAGATTCAAACCACGCCCACAGATAGGCACACAATCTCGCAAAGATTGGAAGGACCACCCACTTGCAATAGCGGTTGTCGTTGCAGTGGGGACTGCCGTGTTCTTTATGACAGTGGTCGTTCCCTTGCGCGTTGACCTTCTTACTGCGAAGGTGGAGCGCCTTACCGAATTGAGCACGAACTCGGCCTCGATCGCAAAGGAGCTCGAGCACACTAAGCGGGAGTTAGCTGAGGCGCGTGCGGCCCTGCAGACGAGTTTGCTGAAGTCTCCGTTCCAAAATAGAAGTGTTTATCCGCTCGGATTTGACGAGGTGGTTATCGGCACCCCAGTGGCTGAACTTATAAGCCGTTACCCGGATGGCACATGGGATGAAGAACGAGCGTACTACTCTGTCAAAGCAAAATTTGACGCAGTTGTGATGGGGGGGACCTACTACTTCACAGAGACAGGCGGCAAGGGCAAAGTTTCACAGATCCTCTTTCACCTCGCCAGCGGCGAGAAGGCTGGAACTGATCTCGCTCGAAAGCACTTCTTGGCGAACTTTGGTGAGCCTGACGCGACGCGGAGAAGAAGCATGTTTTGGAAAGCCACCGATCGCGAGTGGGTGACGCTGGATGCACCAAACGGTTCCCTTCCTGGAGCTTATAGCGTGTACGCCGTTAACGCCGCGACTCCAAAGTACGAGTTTGAGCTCTTGAAGCGGTAGCGAACTTGAAGGGCTGCTTACGAAATACCTTGACGTCCGCTTCGGGTCGCAAGCTCCTGTTTGCACCGCGTGACAGCGGACCTCCTGCGACCTATCTGCTTGCACTTGCTTGTCGCTGTCCGCTGTACACCTGAAACCCGTCATTGAGCTGTCGCCCGCGTTGATGCTCGGATGGCCGGTATGGGTCGGTGACCGTTAGGAAGCGTTGCGGCTACGAGCAGCCGCAACCGCTGCTTATGGAGAGCTTTCCATAAGCAGCGTTATGCACAGTACGCAGTTATGAACAGTTCCTGGGCTTGA
>JBLZYV010000033.1:0-43573 GCA_050282565.1 Comamonas sp. | reverse complement strand
TGCAGGAGGCGCGCTGGTTCATCAAGAACATCCAGCAGCGCTTCGACACCATCCTGCGCGTGTCGCAGGCCATCGTCGAGCGGCAGAAGAACTTCTTCGTGCATGGCGAGCTGGCCATGCGGCCCATGGTGCTGCGCGAGATCGCCGACGAGCTGGGCCTGCACGAATCGACCATCAGCCGCGTGACCACCGCCAAGTACATGGCCACGCCGCAGGGCACCTTCGAGCTGAAATACTTCTTCGGCTCGGGCCTGGGCACCGAGACCGGCGGCAGCGCGTCGAGCACGGCGGTCAAGGCGCTGATCAAGCAGCTGCTCGACGCCGAGAGCCCGGCCAAGCCGCTGTCGGACAGCAAGATCGCCGAGCTGCTGCAGCAGCAGGGCATCGAGTGCGCCCGCCGCACCGTGGCCAAGTACCGCGAGGCGCTGCGGATTCCGCCCGCCAACCTGCGCAAGGCGCTGTAGCGCGCATCCGCGACAGCTCCGCGTTTACCCTAGTCCCATCGGACGATTCCCGGCTCTCCACCCGCTTCGAGAATGGGTTTCACTCGCCGCACCGTGTGCGGCTTCTCGACATTGGAAGAGGGATCCGAAGGAATGCAAGCAAGAAACAAGGGAACAGCGGCTGCGCTGTGCATGGGCCTGCTGGCGGCAGGCGCCGCAATGGCCAAGGTGCCGGCCGCCGAGGCGGATCGCCTGGGCAAGGACCTGACCTGCACCGGCGCCACCAAGGCCGGCAATGCCGACGGCAGCATCCCTGCCTTCACCGGCAAGATCCTGGGCGTGCCGCCCGGCGTGCAGTTCACCAAGTCGGTCGGCCAGTTCCAGCCCGACATCTATGCGGGCGAAAAGCCGCTGTTCGAGATCACGGCCGCCAACATGGCCCAGTACGCGGACAAGCTCAGCGAGGGGCAGAAGGCGCTGCTCGCCAAGTTCCCGGGCAGCATGCGCCTGCCGGTCTATCCGGGCCACCGCGATTTCCGCTACGACGATGCCGTCTGCGCCGTCGCCAAGCGCAATGCCACCGAGGCCGAGGTGGTCAGCGACGGCTTCGGGGTCAAGGGCTTCATGGGCGCGCTGCCCTTTCCCTTCCCCAAGACCGGGGCTGAGCTGCTCTGGAACACCATGATGCCCAGCCGTGCGTATACCGAGGAGGTGCTGCGCGACCTGGCCATCGTCAGCCCCAACGGCAGCACCGCCTGGGGGCGCACCAACTACGTGCAGCTGAGCAACTACGACAGCCCGGCCAACCTGGGCAAGCCCGGCACCGCCACCGGCGACTACTACGCCTGGGTGACGAACTACACGCAACTGCCCGAGCGCGAGAAAGGCAGCGTGGTGCTGTCCATCGAGCCCATGAACTTCGGCACCCACAAGCGCCTGGCCTGGAACTACGATTCCGGCACCCGCCGCGTGCGCCAGCTGCCCGAGTTCGGCTTCGACCAGCCGCTGCCCGGCTCCAGCGGCAAGGTGCCGATCGACGCCGAGCGCCTGTTCAACGGCTCGCCCGAGCGCTACGAATGGAGCCTGCAGGGCAAGCGCGAGATGTTCATCCCCGCGAACACCTTCCGCCTGCACCAGCCGATCAAGTACGCCGACCTGCTCAAGACCGGCCACCTGAACCCCGACTACCGCCGCTACGAGCTGCGCCGCGTCTGGGTGCTGGAAGGCAAACTCAAGTCCGGCTACCGCCATGTGTACTCCAAGCGCGTGCTCTACATCGACGAGGACACCGGCCACGCCGTCTCCAGCGACTTCTACGATGCCCGCGGCCAGCTGTGGCAGTACGGCGAGATCAACTACTACTACGCCTTCGACACCAAGAAGTGGCACTCGGGCACGGGGGTCTACCACGACCTGAGCAATGGCTCGTACGTGGCGATGAACCTGTTCCAGGAACGCGGCAAGGCCCTGATCCTGGACAAGGGCGACCTCAAGCCCAGCCAGTTCACGCCCGAGGCCATCCGCAACCTGGGCAACTGACGGAGCCAGGTCACAGCGCCATCTGCTGCCCGGCCTGCAGCATGGCGTCGCGGAACTCCTGCGTGAGCGCCGACAGGTAGCCCTGCTCGCGCCACAGCAGCGCGAGGTCGTGCTGCCAGCGCATGCCTTCGCCGGGCAGGCCCACCAGCCCGGCGCCCTCGGGCTGGGCCAGCGTGTGCAGCGGCAGCATGCCGATCAGGTCGCTGTGGCGCATCAGTTCGGTGAAGGCCAGTTGCGAGCCATTGCTCTCGACCGCGATGCGCGGCGGCGGCAGGCCCAGGTGTACGAAGCGCTGGTTCAGCCACTGGCGCAGGTAGATGGAGCTGGCCGGCATGATCCAGCGCTCGCGCGCCAGGTCGGCAAAGCCGCGCAGCCCGTCCAGGCGCGGGTGGCTGGCGCTGACCACGATCTGCACCTGCAGCGCGCCGATGGGCGCGACCGCGATGCCGGCGGGAATCTCGTCCGGGATCGACGCGCACACCAGGTCGACCTCGCCGGTCTGCAACTGGGCCAGCAGGTGCGGGCTCAGGCTGGTGGAGATCGAGAAAGTGGCCAGCGGGCGCGTGGCCAGGAAGCGGCGCATCACCGGCGACACCAGGCTGGGCAGCAGGTGCGGCAGCGTGGCCAGCCGCACCTTGCCGGCGCGCGCGGCGTGCATGTCGCCCATCTCGGCGTGCATGGCGTCCAGCGTGATCGAGATGTTCTGCGCGTACCGGGCAAAGGTCTGGCCCAGCTCGGTCAGCCTCACGCCCTGGCGCGAGCGGTCGAACAGCTTGAGCCCGGTCTCGGCTTCGAGCCGGGCCAGGGTCTTGGTCAGGGTGGATTGCGACACGCCCAGCTCGGCGGCCGCCTGGTTCAGGCTGGGAAAGCGGGTGACCGCCTGGAAGGTCTGCAGGTCTTCGATGCGCATGGTGGTAGTCCGGATATTCTCACAAGGCATTGCTGTGTCCACTTGTGGGAATTACCAAGGCGGGATGTCTTTCCTACACTGAAAAAAGCCCCAACAGCCGCGAACCAGCGGCAAGGCCATTCTTCAGGAGACACCATGCAACCACAGGGATTCAGCAGCCGGCGCGACTGGCTCAAGCTCGCGGCCGGCTGCGGCGCGGCGCTGTGCGCGCCGCTGGGCCGGGCGGCCCCGGCCTGGCCCGCCAGGCCGGTGAGCCTCATCGTGCCCTTTCCGGCCGGCGGGCCCATCGATGCGCAGATGCGGGCGCTGGCCCATGCGCTGTCGGCCCAGGGGCCGTCGGTCGTGGTGCTGAACCAGCCCGGCGCCACTGGCACGCTCGGCCCGACGACGATGGCCCGGGCCGCGCCCGATGGCGCGACGCTGGCGGTGATCACCACCGCGGTCTTCCGCCTGCCGCACCTGCAGAAGGTGAGCTATGACCCGCTCAAGGATTTCAGCTACATCGCCGGGCTGACCAGCTACACCTACGCGGTGTCGGTGCCGGTGGGCTCGCGCTGGAAGAGCCTGGCCGAGGTGATCGCCTACGCCAAGGAGAATCCCGGCAAGCTCAACGTGGCGGCCGTGGGCACCGGCTCGCTGGGCCAGATCGCCACCAACCAGTGGCAGAAGCAGGCCGGCATCGCGGTGAACTACGTGCCGTTCAAGGGCGGCGCCGATGCCATGACCGCCTTGCTCGGTGGCCATGTGGACCTGATGTTCGAGGCCGGCTGGGGCGCGATGGCCCAGGCCGGCAAGGTGCGCCTGCTGGCGGTGGCCGAGCCCAGGCGGCTGCCGGGCTGGCCCGATGTGCCCACGCTGGCCGAGTTGGGCTGCGACATCACGGTGCAGTCGGTCATCGGCATCGCCGGCCCGCGCAGCATGGACGCCGCGCTGGTCGCCAGCATCCAGGAGGCCATCCAGCGCGCCACTGGCGACGGCAACTACCAGCGCGCCCTGGCCATCGAGTCCATGCCCAACCGCTTCCTGGGCGCGCGCGACTACACCGACTACGCGGCCCGCCAGTTCGCGGCCGACCGCGAGAACATCCGTGCGCTGGGCCTGGCCATCCAATGACGGCGCACACGCAAGCAGCGGCGCCGGCCGCCGAGTACGACGCGGGTGCCTGGAGCGCGCGGGGCGTGGGCGAGGCCGAATGGCGGCTGCGCCAGGACCTGGCGGCGCTGTACCGCGCGGTGCACCGCTATGGCATGAGCGACCTGATCTACAACCACATCACGGCCCGCGTGCGCGGCGAGGACGACGCGATCCTGCTCAACCCCTACGGGCTGCTGTACACCGAGGTCAGCGCATCGAACCTGTTCAAGATCCGCCTGAACGGCGACATCCTGTACGAGCCCGACATCGGCCTGGGCCTGAACCCGGCCGCGTATGTGATCCACACCGCCGTGCATGCGGCGCGCCACGACCTGCAATGCGTGCTGCATGTGCACACGCGGGCCAGCACGGCGGTGTCGGCCATGGAGTGCGGGCTGCTGCCGCTGTCGCAGCAGGCCTGCCTGTTCCACGGCCGCATCGCGTACCACGACTTCAGCGGGCCCGAGGTGCTGCTGTCGCAGCAGCAGCAGCTGGTGCAGGACCTGGGCGACCGCCACGTCGCCATCCTGCGCAACCACGGCCTGCTGGTGGGTGGGCGCACCATCGCCGAGGCCTTCTTTAACCTGTACTGGCTGGAGTCGGCCTGTCGCATCCAGGTCGATGCGATGGCGGCCGGCCAGCTGCGGCAGGCCGACGCTGCCGCCGTGCAATCCACGCGCGAGGCCTTTGCCCGCGTGCCCATCCGCGGCGACCGCGAATGGGCGGCCATCCGTCGCGAGATGGACCGGCTGGCCCCCAGCTACCGCGATTGAAACTTTCGAGAGGAACTCCCATGCCAAGCACTTTTGCCGAAGCTTCGGCCGGCTTTGCCGTGCCCGCATCCATCCACCAGCTGGGCGATGCCGTGGATTGCCACGAGCGCGCGCCGGGCCAGGCGCCGCTGTTCATCTGCTGCCGCGAAGGCGGGCCGCTGGCCGGGCGCCAGGCCTTCCTGGACTGGGTGCGCGCCTCGCGCCCGGCACTGGACCGGCTGATCGTCGCGCACGGCGGCATCGTGCTGCGCGGCTTCCCGCTGGTCGAGACCGAGGACTTCGGCGCGCTGACCGCGCTGTTCCCGCAGTTCTCGGGCAGCTACGAGGGCGGCCGCGCGCCGCGCAAGGCCATCCAGGGCCAGGTGATGGAATCGACGCGCCTGGCCAGCTCGGTGCGGCTGGCCATCCATTCCGAAATGGCCTACATGCGCGACTACCCGCGGCGCATTGCCTTCTTCTCGCGGCAGACGGCGCCCGAGGGCGGCGAGACCATCATCGGCGACATGCGCGGCTTTGTCGCCGCCATGCCGGCGGCCATCCGCGACAAGCTGGAGCAGCTGGGCACGCGCATGACGCGCAACTTCGGCCCGCCCAGCCAGGCGCTGGACGACAGCTATGCCGACATGGACCAGCGCGGCTGGAACCAGGCCTTCTTCACCGAGGAGCGCGCCGAGGTCGAGCGCATCTGCGCCGCCAAGGACCTGCAGCCGCTGTGGCACGACGACGGCAGCCTCACGGTCTTCAATGATCTGGAGCCCTTCGTCACGCACCCGGTGACCGGCCAGACGCTGTACCGCTCGGTCATCCACATGCGGCCGCAGGTCGAGGATGCGGCGCGCAGCCAGGCCTACCGCCAGCACCAGAAATACCAGACCGGCGCGTCGCTCGGCAATCGCGAACGGCTGAACGCAGAGGAGGTGGCGCAGATGGAAGCGCTGTGCGACCGCTTCACCCACCAGTGGCCCTGGCAGGACGGCGACGTGATGGTCCTCGACAACCTGCAGGTCTGGCACGGCCGCAACCCGTACCGCGGCCCGCGCGAGGTGCAGGTGGCGTTGCTCGACTAGAGCCTGATTACCACCAGATGAAGGCCGCGACCGCGCCGATCATCAGGCCGAACTTGGTGAACTTGTAGGCCGTCGGGCTCCAGGCCTTGTAGCGGCGGCGGTACTGGCCCATGTAGAACGAGATCTTGAACAGCTTGCTGATCAGGCCGCGCGGGTCGCCCTCGTTGTTCGGCGAGCTGGCGGCCGACACCACGTTCTTGCCCAGCCAGTGGTTGAGCCACTGCGCGAAGCGGTTGGTCATGGGCCGTTCCACGTCGCAGAACAGCACGATGCGGTTGCCCTCGCTGCGGTTCTCGGCCCAGTGCATGTAGGTCTCGTCGAAGACCACGCCTTCGCCCTCGCGCCAGCTGTAGGGCTGGCCGTCCACCTCGATCATGCAGCGGTCGTCGTTGGGCGCCAGCACCGCCAGGTGGTAGCGCAGCGAGCCGGCATACGGGTCGCGGTGCAGGTTGAGCTTGGCGCCCGGCGGCAGCTCGGCGAACATGGCTGCCTTCACGTTGGGGATGGACTTGACCAGGGCCGTGGTCTTGGGGCACAGCTCCATGGCCGACGGGTGAGCATCACCGTACCACTTGAGGTAAAAGCGCTTCCAGCCGGTCTTGAAGAAGGAGTTGAAGCCCGCGTCGTCGTTGTTGGCCGCGGCCTTGATCTGCATGTTCCTCTGCAGGTTGACGGCTTCTTCGCGGATCTCGCGCCAGTTCGCCTGCAGCGGCGCCAGCTCGGGGAAGGTGCTGGTGGGCAGGTAGGGCGTGCGCGGCACTTTCGAGAAGGCCAGCATGAAGACGTTGAACGGCGCCGTGAACGTCGAGTGGTCGAACAGCTGGCGCAGCACCTTGTGCCGCACCTTGCCGCGCAGGTGCATGTACAGCCCGCAGCCGAAAAAGAGCAGCACCAGTGCCAGGACGATGATTTTTGCCATAACCGCCGATTTTACCGGGGCACCCCGGTTGGCGGCCAGGGGCGGGATCAAGCGCGCTGGCGGTGGGGAATTAGCGGGGCGGCGAGGTGGCAGGGTTTCAGGGCAGGGCCAGCACGGCGCAGTTGCACAGGTCCGCGCTCTCGAAGGCCGTGCGCTCGCCGGCGGCCAGCCCCGGCACGGGGAACAGCCGCACGGTCAGCGGCTTGTTCAGGCGAAAAGCCATGGTGCCGGTGTCGCGCATGACGGCGGCGATCTGCCCGGCGCTGCTGTCGCCCGGTATCGGCACGGTGTCGAGGCCAATGCCGCAGACGCTGCTGTAGGTCAGCAGGGCGCGGATGTCGAACTCGCCATCGAGGCTGGCCCGGGCCAGGCCTGCGTCCTCGGTGACAGCCAGCATCAGGCCGCTGAAGCCGATCTGCGTGACGCCGGCCACCGACTTGAACACCCGCGTCAGCAGCGCCGAGGCTTCCACCGTGCCGCTGGCGCCGAAGTGGGGCACGCCCAGCAGCCGGTAGACATCGACCATGGAGGCGCAGGACTTGGACGGCGCGGCCGAGGTGTCCATGCCAGCGATATGCCAGCCATCGGCCAGCGCAACCTGGTCGGCACAGCGCTGGATGGCCGTGGCGTGCTGCGTGAGCGACTGGCTCAGGCGGTCAAAGGCCAGCTGCATCCAGGCGGCATGGTCCAGCTGCTCGCGCCGGGCCTGCAGTTCGCCGAGTTCGGCCACCAGCAGGTCCGGCGTTTCCAGCCCCAGCACCAGGGCGCCATGGTGCTGGCCGCGGTGGTAGCTGGCCGGAAAGTACGGAATGCCGGGCGCGCAATTGAAGTTGACCGTGAAGTTGAAATTGCCTTCGCCGCGCGGCGTGGTGCGTGCGATCTGCTGGATGGCCTGCACGCTGGCGTGCAGCAGCTCGCCCTGCAGGAAGCCGTTGCCGTCCAGGCCGATGTTGACGCAGGCATTGCACAGGTCGCCGTAGGAAGCAATGAGCTGCGGCAGCAGCGCGATCTCCTGCGCGCTGCGCGCTTCGCCGATGGCGAAACGTATACGCCGCTTGCCGGTGTTGATGGCGTTCAGCGTCTGGGTGATGCGCTGCAGGCCGGCCAGGGCGGCGTCCGCGCCCGAGACATCGAGGAACTCGCCGAACGGGTTGCTCACGATGCGGATGGACTGCACCTGGTAGCCACTGGCCTCGATGGCGTCGGCCACGGCGTCGCACTGCTGCTTGGCCTGCGCCAGGCAGGCCTGCCATTGCTGCGCGTCGGGCGGCAGGTTGATGAAGGCAGTGACGGTGCGCACGCGGACCAGGGGATGGAAGGCGGGGTTCATGGGGTGGACGGCTGTTTGCTCATTTATAGATAGCTGCTCGCGCTTTATGGATAAGCGCTGGAGGCCAATTTGGCTTCAAGCCTTGGGCTGCTGCGCAAACGCCGCGCTCAGGCGCTTGAGCATGTCGCGGTTCAGCTCGCGCTGCTGGCGCGTCCAGGGCGTCATGGCCTTCTGCAGTTCGGCCTGCAGCCGGTTGGCCGCGGCCCAGTCGCCGCGGCCGGCGGCCCAGATGGCGTATTCGGCGGTCACGTCGAAGCTGCCCGATTGCGCGCGCACGAAGTCGAAGGACTTGCGCGCCATCTCGTCGTCGCCCTGGGCCGCATAGGCCTTGGCCACCAGCAGGCCCACGGCCTCGGCGCGGTAGTGCACGTCGGTCTGGGCGATGGTCTGCAGGTGGCGCAGCGCATCCGCCGGCTGGCCGGCGTCGTAGGCGGCCTGGGCCGCGCCCCAGCGGATGTCCAGGTCGTTGGCGAACGGGCCCTTCATGCTGGCCTCGAAGTGCTGCAGCGCCAGCGCGGCCTGGCCGGTGGCGAGCAGGGCCTGGGCCAAGCGCACCTCGTTCTGCGCGGTGGGGCTGTAGTCGAACGCGGCCTGGGCCTCGCGCACCTCGCGCGTGGGGTCCAGCGCCTTCACCGCCGTGCTGGCCAGCCGGGTGGCCTGGCGCTGCAGCCGCGAGCTGGGCAGGTAGATGGCGAGGAAATAGATCAGGCTGCCCAGCAGCGGGAACGCCAGCAGGACGAACAGCCAGTACATCTGCTGTCCGGTGCGCACCGCGTGCACGGCAAAGAAGATGGCGACGATCAGGTGCAGGCCGATTCCGGCAAATGGCATGGTGCTGGTCCTTGGGAAATCTCGATGGCCGGAGTTTAGTACCCCTCGGCGCCTGCCGCCGGGGAGACAGCCATGGGCCGCCGCCAGCGGCGAAACCTGGTGTGGAAGTGCGTATTCCACTCCTGAAAGTGGAGCGGTGATTTCAGCATTGGCAAGGTATTCATGGGTTTGGTGCTGCAGCATGTACTTGGTACTCATCGAAATAAGCGTTGACATAGTTGAAGCGACTTATATTTCTGTAAAATAATATTTGAGAATAATTCTCAATAACGTTTGCTGCCAGCCACCACGGGACCTCGGTTCCAGCCACAGCACTGAGCCGCCCGCCACTGTCGTCGATGCAGGGCTATGGGCCGTGGCTCCCGCTGGCTGCTGGTGCGCAGGCGGGGCTGCGTCCATGCCGCAAGACGTTCCGGTCGGGCTTTCCCCTGGTTGCTTCCAGCTCATTGCCATGCCCTACCGCTGCTCCCGCGCCCTGTTCCGTGCCACGTCCGCCGATTGGCGTCCCATTGCCCTTGCCGCCGCCGTGGCTGCCGCCTGGCCGCTCGCCGGCGGGGCGCAGGAGGCGCCCGCCGTGTCGCTGGAAGAGGTGCGGGTGACCGAGAAGGCGATCCCCCAGGTGTACAGCGAGGACAGCGACGCCTATGTCTCCAAGGGCGTGGAAGTGGGCAAGTCGGCGCAGACGCTGCGCGAGATCCCGCAGTCGGTCACGGTGGTGACGCGCCAGCGCATGGATGACCAGGCGCTGCGCACGCTGGACGATGTGATGGCCCAGACCACCGGCGTGACGCGCGAGGAGAACTGGCTCGACACCACCTACCTGGTGCGCGGCCTGCAGATCACCAACTTCCGCTACGACGGCAGCGCCGCCAACTCGGTGCGCGCGGGCAGCCGCAGCCAGGACATGGCGCAGTTCGACAGCGTGGCCCTGCTGCGCGGCGCCGACGGCCTGTTCGGCGCGGGTGAGGCGGGCGGCGTGCTCAACTTCACCTACAAGCGCCCGCTGGCCAAGCGCCAGACGCAGGTGCTGCTGTCGGGCGGCACGCTCGGCAACTACCGGGCCGAGCTGGACACCACGGGCGCGCTCAATGCCGACGGCAGCGTGCGCGGCCGGCTGGTGGCGGTGAACCACGACCGCCGCGAGATGGCCGAGCCGTCGAAGCTCAAGCGCCAGATGCTGTACGGCACGGTGGCGATGGACCTGGCGCCCGAGACGGTGCTGACGCTGGGCGCAAGCTACCAGAACGACCGCAACACCGGCTTCAACGCCAGCCTGCCGCGCTATGCCGACGGCAGCGACATCGGCCTGCCGCGCAACGCCAACATGGGCGCGCCGTGGAACTGGATCGAGCGCGAGAACACCACGCTGTTCGCCAAGCTCGAGCACCAGCTGGCGTCGGACTGGACGCTCAAGGCCAACCTGCGCCACACGCGCTTCAACGAGGGCGTCAATGGTGCCGAGATCGAGAACGCGCCCGATCCGCGAACGCTGGTCGGGGCGGACTGGTGGATCAACCAGCGCGTGGGCAAGGCGCGCGAGACCAGCCTGGACCTGAACGCGCAGGGTGGCTTCGACGCCTTCGGCCAGCGCCACGACGTGATCGTCGGCATGGACCTGCAGCGTTCGCGCGAGGTCAACCGCAGCCTGTGGCCGCGTGTCGGGCCGGCCGACATCTTCAACCGCACACCGCCGGCCGACCCGGGCTTTCCGCTCGGCCCCTGGACCAGCGGCTCGCAGAACGAGACGCAGAAGTCGGGCCTCTACGGCTCGGTGCGCCTGCGCCTGGCCGAGCGCTGGGCCGTCATCCTGGGCGGCCGCTACACGCTGCAGGACCGCAGCACCCAGCACGGCATGGATGGCGAGCTGAACTCCCGCAGCCGCGAGGGCCATGTGTTCGTGCCCTATGCCGGCATGGTCTACGACCTGTCGAAGAGCCTCAGCATCTACGCGAGCACCGCCGAGATCTACCAGTCGCAGGCCGGCAAGTTCTCCGCGCCGCTGCCGGGCACGCCGCTGGACCCGGTGCGCGGGCGCACCTACGAGCTGGGCGTGAAGAGCGAGTGGAGCCGCGACCTCATCGCCAGCGCGGCGCTGTTCCGCACCGAGAAGAAGGGCCAGGCGCTGGTCGATCCGGCCTATCCGCAGACCGACTGGCGCGGCGGCTGCTGCTACTTCCGCGACGGCGACCTGCGCAGCCAGGGCATCGACCTGGAGCTGACCGGCCGCGTCACGCCCAACCTGCAGCTGGCCGTGGGCTACACCTTCAATAACAACGAGGACAAGCGTGCGGACGATGCCAGCTTCAGCACCGTCACGCCGCGCCACCTGTTCAAGGCCTGGGGCGACTACCGCATGAGCGGCGCGCTGCGCGGCTGGAGCCTGGGCGCCGGCGTCGTGGCCCAGAGCTCGAACTTCCGCGCCTCGGGCATCAATGCCTACAACCCGGCCACCGGCCGCTACGACGGCGCCTGGACGGCCTACCGCTTCAGTTCGCCGGGCTACGCCGTCTGGTCGGCGCGCCTGGGCTATGCGATCGACAAGGACTGGAGCGTGGCGATGAACGTGGGCAACCTGTTCGACAAGACCTACTACAGCACCGTGGGCTACGCCGGCTACGGCAACTTCTACGGCGAAAAGCGCACGGTGACGGTGTCGCTGCAGGGCCGGTTCTGATCCGATGGTGCAGCGTTTCGTGGATAGACCCGGCATGCACATCGCCTCGCGCGTGCTGGCCGCCGTGCTGGGCGGCTATGGGCTGGCCAGCGCCTGGGCCGTGCTGTGCGGCGCGGCGCCGTTCGCCCGGCTAGAGGCCGTGCTGGCGGGCATGCAGACCAGCTTCGTGGTCCATGTGGCGGCCGTGGTCTGGGCTTTCTCACCGGTATCGCTGCGGCGGGCGTGGGGCGGGCTGCTGCTGGTCACGGCGGCCATGCTGGCGGCGGCCTGGCTGTTGCACGGGAGGGCCTGAGGCATGGCGCGGAACAACAACACCACCGGCGCCGGGCAGGGCGGTTTCCGCCAGGCGCAGGCCTGGCTGCACACCTGGTGCGGGCTGTGGTTCTCGTGGCTGCTGTTCGCCGTGTTCCTGACCGGAACGCTGGCGGTCTTCGAGGAGCCGATCACCCATTGGATGACGCCCGAGCACCACGCCGAGGAAGAGGCGGCCGCCCGCGCCGCCCAGGCCGGGCCGGCGGCGCCTTCCGCCTCGCTGGCACAGCGGCTGGCCTGGGGCGCGGCCTACATGGAAAAGCACCACCCTGGCGCCGGCATGTGGGAGCTGTGGCCGGCCGATGCCCAGGGCCGGGGCGACCTCAAGGTGTACTGGTTCGACCGCCAGCAGCAATACGCCTCGGCCGAGCTCGATCCGGCAACGGGCGAGCCGCAGCCCGCGGGCGCCCATGGCGCGGCGCGCCAGACCCAGGGCGGGCACCATTTCGTGACCTTCCACTACGAACTGCACGCGGGGCAGGTGGGCCTGTGGATCGTGGGCATCGCCGCCCTGGCCATGCTGGTGGCCCTGGTCAGCGGCGTCATCACGCACCGCCGCATCTTCAAGGACTTCTTCACCTTCCGCGCGCGCAAGGGGCAGCGCAGCTGGCTCGACGCCCACAATGCCGTGGCCGTGCTGACGCTGCCCTTCCAGTTCATGATCGCCTATACCGGTCTCGCCATCTCGGGCCTGACCTTCATGCCCGCCGGCGTTGCCACCTACTTCGGCGCGGACGGCGAGGGTGCGCGCAGCTTTGTCAGCGCGCTGAACGAGCCCGGCAAGCCCGCCGCCACGGGCCGCGCCATGGCGGTGCCCGACCTGGAGGCCTTCGCGCTGCGCGGCCAGCAGCTGATGGGGCAGCCGGTGCGGGCGGTGGTGATCGACCACCCCGGCGATGCGGCGGCGCGCATCGGCGTGTACGGCTGGAACGATGGCGAGGACGCGAGCCGCCGCTTGAGCCCGACCACCGGCATGGCCATGTTCTCCGCCGCCACCGGCGAGCTGCTGCAACTGCGCCAGCCCGGCGGGGTGGATGGGGGGACGGCGTCGCTGGCCCAGTCGGTGCTCGGCGGGCTGCACATGGCGGTCTTCGGCGGCTGGGCGCTCAAATGGCTGTATTTCGCCTGCGGGCTGGCCGGCAGCGCCATGATGGCCACCGGCGCCATCCTGTTCATCGTTAAGCGCCGCGCCAGGCACCTGGGCGAGTTTGGCGGCGCCACTGCGCGGGTGTACCGCCTGGTCGAAGGGCTCAACGTGGCGGCCATCGCGGGCCTGGCCATCGCCTGCGCCGGCTTCCTGTGGGCCAACCGCCTCGTGCCGCTGGGCCTGGCACACCGCGGCGACTGGGAGCTGGGCGGGTTCTTTGCGCTGTGGATATTGGCGCTGGCGCATGCGCTGGCGCGCCCGCCGGCCTCGGCCTGGCGCGAGCAATTGGGTGCGCTGGCGGCGCTGTGCCTGCTGCTGCCCCTGCTGAACCTGCTCACCACCGGTGCCTTCCTGCCGCTGCACCTGCTGCATGGCGACTGGGAAAGCGCGGGGGTGGAGCTGTTTGCCCTGACCATCGGCGTGGCCGCGGCGGCGACCGCGCGCTGGCTGCGCCGGCGCGGGCCGGCGGTGCAGCGCCAGGGCCGGCCGGGGGCACCCGCTGCCGACCGGGGGAGCGTGGCATGAGCGCGCTGCACGCATCGCTGGCCGCCTGGGCCCTGTCCTTCGGCGGCATGGCCGCGCTGGCCTTCGCCATGGACCGCCACTACGAGCAGCTGACCGGCCGGCACGAGGTGCCGGCGGCGCGGCGGCTGGGGCTGCGCGGCGCCGGGGCGCTGCTGCTGGCGGCGGCCTTCGCGCCCTGCGTGCTCGGCTGGGGTGGCTCGGTCGGCACGGTGCTGGGGCTGGGCTTCTGGTCTTTGGGCGCGCTGTCCGCGGCGGGGCTGATCGCGCTGCGGCCGCGCCTGGCGGCAGGCCTGGCCGTGGCGGCCGCTGCGCTGGCGGCCGTCGTGGCAGCGGCGCAGCTGCTGTGAGGCCTGCGGGTATTTGTCGGACGTTCTGGGTGCTTTCCAATGCAATTTCTGTTCTCGATGTCCCTGCGCGCCGGCCTGGTGGCAGCCCTGGTCGCCGCCGGCGCGGTCGGTACCGCCTTGTGGGCGAAGAGCCGTCCTTCCACCGCGTATGAAAGCCTGGCCGTGGCGCGCGGCGAGGTCGAGGCCACGGTCACGGCCATCGGCACGCTGCAGCCTCGGCGCTATGTGGACGTGGGCGCGCAGGTGTCGGGCCAGGTCACGCGGCTGTTGGTGGCGCCGGGCGCCGTGGTGGCCAAGGGGGCGCTGCTGGTGGAGATCGACCCCAGCGTGCAGCGCGCCGCGGTGGATGCCGGCCGGGCCTCGCTGGCGGGGCTGCGTGCCCAGCTGGCCGAGCAGCAGGCGCAGCACCGGCTCGCCGGCCAGCAGTGGTCGCGCCAGCAGCAGCTGAACCGCGACGGCGCCACGCGCGAGGAAGACCTGCAGGCCGCCGAGGCCCAGCTGGCCGTCGCCGTGGCCCGGATGGCGTCGCTCAAGGCACAGATCGACCAGACCCAGGCCACGCTCAAGGCCGACGAGGCCCGCCTGGGCTATACGCGCATCTACGCGCCGATGGCGGGCACGGTGGTGTCGGTCGACGCGCGCGAGGGGCAGACGCTGAACGCCACCTACCAGACCCCCAACATCCTGCGCATCGCCGACCTGGGTGCGATGACGGTGTGGACCGAGGTTTCCGAGGCCGATGTGCGCCGCGTCAAGCCAGGCATGCCGGTGTACTTCACCACGCTCGGCCATGCCGGGCAGGGCCAGCCGCGGCGCTGGAACGGCGAGGTGCGCCAGGTGCTGCCCGCGCCGCCGCCCAGCCCGGCACCGGCGGGCGGCAGCGGCGGCACGCCTGCGCCGGTGGCCAAGGCCGTGGCCTATACCGTGCTGTTCGACGTGGACAATCCGGACGGCGAACTCATGCCGCAGATGACGGCCCAGGCCGTGTTCGTGACCGCCCGCGCCGAGCAGGCCCTGCTCGTCCCGCTGGCGGCGCTGCAGTCCGGCGCGGCGGACGGCGGGTTCGCCGTGCGGGTGCTCGATGCCCAGGGCCGGCCCGAGGCCCGGCCGGTGCGCACCGGCGTGCGCAGCCGCCACCAGGCCGAGATCCTGCATGGCCTGCAGGAGGGCGAGCGGGTGGTGACCGGCGAAACCCAGCGCGAGGCCGGCCTGCGGTGGCTGCAGTGGTGACCCAGGTCCCGCTGATCGCGCTGCGCGGCATCCGCAAGCACTATGGCGGCGGCGACACCGGGCAGCAGGCGGCCACGGTGCTGCACGGCATCGACCTCGACATCCATGCCGGCGAATTCGTGGCCGTGGTCGGCAGCTCGGGCTCGGGCAAGTCCACGCTGATGCACATCCTGGGCTGCCTGGACCGGCCCAGCGGCGGCAGCTACCGCTTCCAGGGGCAGGACGTGGCGCAGCTCGATGCCGACGCGCTGGCCCTGCTGCGGCGCCAGGCGTTCGGCTTCGTGTTCCAGGGCTACCACCTGATCGCCAGCGAGACCGCCAGCGAGAACGTGCAGATGCCGGCCATCTACGCGGGCGCCTCGCACGAGGCGCGCGCCCGGCGCGCGCAGGAACTGCTGGCGCGGCTTGGCCTGGCGGAGCGCCTGCACCACCGGCCGCACCAGCTCTCGGGCGGGCAGCAGCAGCGCGTGTCGATTGCGCGGGCGCTGATGAACGGCGGCCACATCATCCTGGCCGACGAGCCCACCGGCGCGCTCGATTCGCGCAGCGGCGCCGAGGTCATGGAGCTGCTGCGCGAGCTGGCCCGCGCCGGGCACACCATCATCCTGGTCACCCATGACCGGGCCGTGGCCGCGCAGGCGCAGCGGGTGATCGAGATCCACGACGGCCGCATCGTGAGCGACAGCGCCGCTGCCGCCGACCCGGCTGCGGATCGCGGGCGCCTGGCGCCACCAGTGGCGCAGGGCGCGGCGGCGCTGTGGCTGGCCGAGCTGCTGGACGCGGCCCGCAGCGCCTGGCGCGGCATGTGCGTCAACCGGGCGCGCACCTGCCTGACGCTGCTGGGCATCGTCATCGGCGTGGCCTCGGTGGTCGTGATGCTGGCCATCGGCGAGGGCGCGCGCCGCAAGGTCGTGGAGCAGATGGGCACCATGGGCACGGCCATCCTCTACCTGGGCAGCCAGCCGCCGGCCACGGGCGGGCTCGCGGGCCAGATCACCGAAGAGGACCTGGCGGCCCTGCGCGAGCTGCCCGAGATCCGCCGCGTGATGCCGGTGATCGGCGACCCTATCACCGTGCGCTACGGCAGCGCGGACAAGCAGGTCTACGTCTTCGCCGCCAGCGAGGAGATGCCGCGCGTGCACCAGTGGAAGCCCGCGCAGGGCCGCTACTACAACGCCGCCGAAGACCTCGGCCTCGCGCCGCTGGCGGTGGTGGGCCACAAGGCGAGCCGGCATTTTTTTCCCGACGATCCGCGCCCGCTGGGGCGCCAGCTCATCATCGGCAACTCCTCGTTCGAGGTGATCGGCGTGATGAGCGAGCGCGGCGCCGACTCGGGCGCGCAGAACTACGACGACATGGTGTTCATCCCCTACCAGTCGGGCCGCGCCCGGGTCTACCAGACCCAGACCCAGCCGGACTACATCGTGATCGAGGCCATGTCGTCCGAGCAGGTGCACGCGGCCGAGGCCGCGATCCGCCGACTGCTCACGGCCCGCCACGGCGGGCGCGAGGACTTCGGCATCGGCAACGCCGCCGCGCGCATCCAGGCCGAGGCGGCCACGCGCGAGAGCATGGCCATGATGCTGGGCCTGATCGCCGCCGTGTCGCTGGTGGTGGGCGGCATCGGCGTGATGAACGTGATGCTGATGACCGTGCGCGAGCGCACCCGCGAGATCGGCATTCGCATGGCCGTCGGCGCGCGCCAGCGCGACATCCTGCGCCAGTTCCTCACCGAGGCTAGCCTGGTGACGCTGGCCGGCGGCATGGCGGGGCTGCTGGCCGCGCTGGCGGTGGGCGCGGCGCTGCTGCTGGCCGGCGTGCCGCTGGTGTTTTCGGTGCGCGCCATGGCGGCGGCCTTCGGCTGCGCGGTCATCACCGGCCTGGTGTTCGGCTACGCGCCGGCCCGCACGGCCGCGCGGCTGGACCCGGTGCGGGCCCTGGCCGGCGAATAGGGGATCGAATGAAAAGCAATGCCGCATCCACCCTGGTGCTGGCCGGCGCGCTGGCGTTGGCCGGCTGCACGGCCCTGCCCGAAGCCGGGCGCAAACCCGAGGCGGCCTTGCCGGCGCAGTGGGCGCCGCCCGCCGCGGGCGCCGCCGACCCGGTGACGCAGGACTGGTGGCGCAGCTTCGGCAGCGCCGAGCTGGACGGCCTGGTGGCACAGGCCCGCAGGCAGAGCCTGGACCTCGCCGCCGCCGCCGCCCGCGTGCAACAGGCGGCCGCCCAGGCGCGCCAGGCCGGCGCGGCGCTGTGGCCCGAGCTGCGCGGCCAGGCCGATGCCAGCCGGCAGGGGCGGCTCGGCGGCCAGGCCGACGTGGCGGGCACCCAGGCCGGCCTGGGCCTGAGCGCGAGCTACCTGGTGGACCTGTGGGGCGGCAACCAGGCCTTGCAGCAGGGGGCCGAGGCCGGCCTGCGCGCCAGCCTGTTCGACCAGGACACCGTGCGGCTCGCGGTGACGGCCGGCGTGGCCGGCGGCTGGCTGCAGGCCGTGGCGCTGCGCGAGCGCCTGGCGATTGCCGACCTGCAATGGCACAGCGCCGGGCGCCTGCTGGCCCTGGTGGAGTCGCGCCACCGCGCGGGCGCCGCCTCGGCGCTGGAGCTGGCCCAGCAGCGCGGGCTGGTGGCCAGCCAGCGCCGCAGCCGTGCCCTGCTGGCGCAGCAGGCCGGCAGCGCCGAGACCGCCGTGGCCCTGCTGCTGGGGCAGGCCGGCGGGCTGGCGATTGGCACCGCCAACCTGCAGGCGCTGCGGGCGCCGGCCGTCGATGCGGGCGTGCCCGCCGCGCTGCTGGCGCGCCGGCCCGACATCGCCCGCGCCGAGGCGCGGCTCGCCGCCGCCGATGCCGACGTGGTGGCGGCGCGCGCCGCCATGCTGCCCAGCCTGACGCTGGGCGGCAGCCTCAGCGCCGGCGGCGGCCGGCTGCAGCGCGTGCTCGACAACCCCTGGTATGCGCTGACGGCAGGGCTCACCGCGCCGCTCTTCGATGCCGGCCGCCTGGCGGCGGGCCGCGACGCCGCTGCCGCACGCCGCGAGGAGCTGCTGGCCGCCTACCAGCGCACGGTGCTGCAGGCCTTTGCCGAAGCGCAGACCGCGCTGCAGGCCGTGGACGGCGCCGAGGCCCAGGCCCGGGCGCAGGCCGAGGTGCTGGCGCAGGCGGAAAGCGCGCTGGCCTGGTCCGAGTCGCGCTACCGCGCCGGCGCCGAAACGCTGCTCACGCTCATCGACGCGCAGCGCACGCTCTACGCGGCGCAGGACGATGCCGCGCAGCTGAGGCTGGCGCGCCTGCAGGCGCGCGTGGGGCTGTACCAGGCGCTGGGCGGCGGCTGGTGCAGCCCGCAGGCTCAGAGCAGCTTGGTGCCCAGCGGCACGTCGCGGTCGGGCACGCACAGCGCCACCTGCCCATCGGCGTCGTGAAAGCCGGTGATGAGGCATTCCGACATCAGCGGGCCGATCTGCTTGCGGGGGAAGTTGACCACGCCCACCACCAGCCGGCCCACCAGCTCCTCGGGCTGGTAGTGGCCGGTGATCTGCGCGCTGGACTTGCGCAGGCCCAGCTCGGGGCCGAAGTCCACCTGCAGCTTGTAGGCGGGCTTGCGCGCCTCGGCAAAGACCTCGGCCTGCACGATGCGGCCCACGCGCAGCTCGACTCGGGTGAATTCGTTCCAGGTGATTTCTTGCATGGCCGCATCATGCCGGTGGTCCGGCGCGGCGATTGTCGAAAGACGCTCGTCCTCAGTGCCCCACGGTCTTGGAGAACAGGTTCATCACCAGCACGCCGGCCACGATCAGGCCCATGCCCAGCAGCGCCGGTAGGTCGAGCTTCTGGCCGAACAGCACCCACGACACAGCGGTGATCAGCACCACGCCCAGGCCCGACCACACCGCATAGGCCACGCCCACCGGCATGTGGCGCAGCGTGAGCGATAGGCAGTAGAAGGCCACGCCGTAGCCCAGCACCGTCAGCATCGACGGGCCCAGCCGCGTGAAGCCGTTGCTGGCCTTGAGCGACGAGGTGGCGATCACCTCGGCCGTGATGGCGGTCAGCAGGTAGATCCAGGTGAGCGTGGTGGTCGAGAGAGAGCTGGGCATGGCCCGATTGTAGAAATAAGAGCCAAATTGCCATCTGGCGCTTATGGGTATTGCGCGAGCAGCTATGAAATTTGATGCGCAATGCACAGCCGCCGCGCTGTGCCATCGCGCGCGGCCGCTGCCGGTTCGCGCGCCAGCGCGTATGCTTGCGGCCATCCTATGAATCCACTGCAACTGTTCCTGCCCTGCGCCGCCGGCGTCGAGGGCTTTCTGGCCGACGAAGTCCATGCCATCACCGGCTATACCGGCCACGACCTGATGGTCGGCCGCGGCGGCGTGATGGTGCGCGGCACCTGGCGCGACGCCATGCTGCTCAACCTGCACAGCCGCCTGGCCCAGCGTGTGCTGGTGCAGCTGTCGCAGACGCTGTACCGCAGCGAGAACGACCTGTACCGCGCCGCCGGCGACGTGGCCTGGGAGATCTGGTTCTCCACGCGCGAGACCTTCAAGATCGAGGTCACCGCCCAGCACAGCCCGCTGCAGAGCCTGAACTTCGCCGCGCTGCGGGTCAAGGACGCCATCGCCGACCGCTTCCGCGCCAGGCGCGGCGACCAGCGCCCCAGCGTCGAGACGCGCAGCCCCGACGTGCGCGTGCACCTGCACCTGACCACCGACCAGGCCACGATCTACATCGACACCTCGGGCGAGGCGCTGTTCAAGCGCGGCTGGCGCGAGGACAAGGGCGACGCCCCGCTCAAGGAGACGCTGGCCGCCGCGATGATCGCCGCCTCCGGCTGGGACCCGCACGGCCCCAGCCCGCAGCCGCTGTACGACCCCTGCTGCGGCAGCGGCACCGTGGTGATCGAGGCCGCACAGATCGCGCGCCGCATCCCGGCCGGCATCCTGCGCCGCTTCGCGTTCGAAAAGCTGGTGCCGTTCCAGCGCCATGTGTGGGAAGCCATGCTCGACGAGGCCGAGGCCGCCATCCTGCCCGAGAGCCCGGTGGGCATCTACGGCTCGGACATCGCCTTCCGCATGGTCGACTTCGCGCAGCGCAATGCCGAGCGCGCCGGCGTGGGCAGCACCGTGCAGCTGCGCGGCGGCGATGCGCTGCAGCGCATGCCGCCCAGCGAGCAGCCCGGCATGATGCTGCTGAACCCGCCCTACGGCGAGCGCATCGCCGCCGCCGGCACCGCCGGGCGCAGCGCCGCCGAGCGCATGGGCGTGGTCGAACGCGCCGGCCGCGAAACCGCGCAGACCGAGGACGGCGTTGAGTTCTTCAGCCAGCTCGCCGCGCACTGGAAGAAGCACTACAGCGGCTGGAGCGCCTGGATGCTCACGCCCGACCTGAAGCTGCCCGGCAAGATGCGCCTGAAGGAATCGCGCCGCACGCCGATGTGGAACGGTCCCATCGAGTGCCGGTTGTTCCGCTTCGACATGGTGCAGGGCGCGGTCAAGCCGCGCAAACCCGCCGAGGGTGCGGCGCCGGCCGGCAGCGGCGCATGAAGATCGTGCTGAAGTGGCCGTCGTGCAACGACGGCTATGCAGGGCCGTTGCCGCGCCCCATGGTGCTCGACACCAACGTCGTGCTCGACATGCTGATCTTCGACGACCCGCACGTGCCGCCGATCCGCGAACTGGTGGCCCGCGGCGAGCTGCGCTGGATCGCCAACCGCACCCAGCGCATTGAGCTGGAGCGCGTGCTGCACTACAGCCAGATCGCGCCGCGCGTGGCCTTCTACGGCAAGACGGCCGAGGGCGTGCTGGCGGCCTTCGACGCCGCGGTGGAGTACGTGGCCGAGGCGCCCAAGATCCGCTTCACCTGCACCGACCCGGATGACCAGCACTTCCTCGACCTGGCCAGCGCGCACGGCGCGCTGCTGGTCAGCAAGGACAAGGCCGTGCTCAAGCAGCGCAAGCGCGTGGCGACGCACTACGGCGCGACGGTGGGCAACCTGCTGCTGCTGGACGCGGCCCAGGCCTAGGCTGGGACCGCCCGGCTGTGGCGTGCCAACCACCCACGGCTTGAGGGTTTGGCGCCCGCCGCTCTACCATGGGTGCTCTTTCGTGCGCAGGGACGGCCCTGCCCCGGCATCGCCGATGCCGCACGCATCCGCCGGGACGGCCTGGCCCTCAACCTCACAGGAGTTTTGTCATGGCATGGGTTTATCTGCTGGTTGCCGGTGTGCTGGAAGTGGTCTGGGCCTTCACGATGAAGCAGTCCGAAGGCTTCACCAACCTCAAGTACAGCGCCATCACCCTGGTGGCGATGACCGCCAGCTTCGGCCTGCTCGCGGTCGCCATGCGCACGCTGCCGCTGGGAACGGCCTACACTATCTGGACCGGCATCGGCGCGGTGGGCGCCTTCCTCGTGGGCATCACCGTGCTGGGCGAGCAGGTCACGCCCATGCGCATCGCCGCCGCCGTGCTCATCGTCACCGGCCTGGTGCTGATGAAGCTCTCGTCCTCTTCCTGATTCCCGTTCTGCCATGTTCGATCTCGCCACCCTCGGCACCTTCGTCGCCGTCGTCCTCGGTCTCTTCCTCATCCCCGGCCCCGCGGTGCTGCTGGTGCTCAGCCGCACGGTGCAGGGCGGACGCGAGGTGGGCGTGATGACCGGGCTGGGCGTCGCGGTCGGCGATTTCCTGCACACCGTCTTCGCGGCGGTGGGGCTGTCGGCGCTGCTGATGACCTCGGCGCTGGCCTTCAACCTGGTGAAGTACCTGGGCGCGGCCTACCTGATCTACCTGGGCGTGCGCGCCATCCTGGCGAAGCCGGCCGGTGCGGCCGCCGGCGAGGCGGCGCTGCCCGTCTCGCCCGCCAAGGCCTTCTGGCAGGCCATTCCCACCGAGCTGCTCAACCCCAAGACCGCGCTGTTCTTCCTGGCCTTCATGCCGCAGTTCGTGCACCCGGAGCAGGGCTCGGCCTTCGTGCAGTTCATGGCGCTGGGGCTGATCTTCGTGGTGCTCAGCGCCCTCTACACCACGGCGCTGGCCTGCTCGGTGCGCCTGCTCGGCCGCTGCGTGCGGCGCCTGTCTTGGCTCGCGCGCTGGCAGGGCAAGATCGTGGGCAGCATCTTCATCACGCTGGGGCTGAAGGTGGCGGCGCAAAGCCGCTGAAACCCTAGCCGCCCGCTGCCGCACTCACGCTGAAGGTGGCGGTGCTCTCCTGCACCGAGGTGGATTCGTCGCCGCCATTGGCTGCGTTCGCGGCCGTGCCGGTGGTCTGGCCGCTGCGCAGCGTGAGCGTGGCGTTGTGCGCCTCGCCCACGCCCGCTGGCGCGGTCAGGCGCACGCGGATGATGTCGCCGCTGGCGACGATGGCCTCGCGGGTCCAGGGCCCGCCATTCACCTGGAAAGCCGGGCTGCCTGCGCCGGCGATGCGCATGCCGCCCCAGGCCAGGGTGCCGGCTGCCGCCTCCAGCACGATGGGGCCGGATTGCACTTCCTGTCCTGCAGTTGCAGCCAGCGGCCCGGACGGCTGCAGCGGCGCAAAGGGCTGCCCGCCCCGCACCAGCAGCACCGGCAAGGGGATGGGCTTGTAGGCGATGTCCGTATAGCCCCCGTGCAGGTTCGCGGCCCAGGCCAGCTCCGGAAATTCCGGGTGGGGCGAGGCGGTCCAGACCCAGGCGGAGGTGCCGGGAAACACCGCCTGGTTGAGGCGGGGGCCGATGCTGCAGCCCGCGCCTAGGCCGGCCAGCTCGCTGCGGTAGGGCAGGCGCCAGCCGCCGCGTGCCAGCGGGTTCTGGTCGGGGCCGGTGGCGATGTCCAGGCGCTCCTGGCCGGCAAAGCTCTGCGGCAGCAGCGCGCTGTTCTCGGTCCAGTGGTACCAGTAGGCTTCGGCGGCTGCGCCGGTGCAGTTGGCGCCATCCCAGGCCTGGCCGGCAGCGCAGCGTGCCCAGACGAGCCCGCTGTCCCAGTGCATGGCGCTGGGCATGCCCTGCGCCTCGCCCAGGAGGTAGTTGGCGCTCGCATTGGGCGCTTCGCAGTCCTGCGCCAGCGTCAGCAGCGGCAGGGCGCACAGGCCGGCTGCGGCCCAGGTCCGGAAGAAGGTGGATTGCTTCATTTTTGATAGCTCCTTGCGGTGAATGGATAAGCGGTAGAGGCCAAAAATGCTTCAAACCCTGCGGCGCCAGGCCAGCACGGCGAGCAGCACTCCCAGCAGCGCCAGCGCGCCGCTGCCCGAGGCCGGTACCGGCGTGGGCTGCACGCCGCCGGGCGGCACGGCGGCGGCCGAGGGGCCGCTGGGGTCGGCGATCTCGCCGTTCTCGTTCCAGTCGTCGTCGCCCAGCGCACCGTCCTTCACGCTGAAGCTCACGGTCTGGCCGTCGATGGCGAGCTGGTGCTCGGGCGTGAAGTCGTAGTAGCCGTCCTGCGCGGCCGTGCGGCTGGCCTTGCCATGCTTGAGGTAGGCGGCCACCGACTGGGGCCAGGTCACGCTCACGCGCACCGTGGCGGCGGGTTCGCAGCCCACCAGCTTGAAGCGGAACATGCCCTGCGGCAGCGTGCGGCCCGCCGGTAAAGCGGCGGGAGCGGCCTCGAAGGCGGTGGCCTCGGGATCGAAGCGGCAGCCCTCGCCGCCGCCGCTGAAGGTGGCGCTGGCCGGGCCGCCGGGGCCGCTGGCGGGCACGGTGGTGCCCTCGACATACGGCGCGCAGGCGACGGTCACGTTGCCCACGTCCTCGCTCACGTTGTTGCCGCTGGCGTTGGCCACGGTGCAGCGCTGGCCTGGCGGCTGCGTCTGCACGCTCACGGCATAGCTGCCGCCGTGCGCCACCGGCGTGGTGAAGTGGAAGCTGCCGTTGCGGTCGATCTGCAGGGTTTCGTCGCCGTTGCGCAGCGCCAGCGTGGTGCCGGTGGCCAGGCCAGTGGTGCTGCCGCCGAGGGCATGGGATGCCGGCAGGATGGCGGAGAAATGGGCGATGACCTTCCGGTCCTGGGTCAGCTGGGTCGTGCAGGTGCTGCCGCTGCAATCCCCGCTCCAGCCGTCGAAGACATGGCCCGGGCTGGCCGTGGCGCTGAGGGTGACGCCGAGCGGGTCGCCCTCGCCATAGGCGGCGGTGCAGCCGGCGGTGGTGAGGGCGCAGTCCCCCAGGCCGCCGCTGACGCTGCCCCCGGCCGAGCCGGCGAGCTCGACCTTGAGCACGCTGGTGGCGCGCCGCTCCACCGCGCCCATGTCGCAGGCCGCGCCCTGGGGGCGTGCCAGGCCGCGCTGGTCGGCGGTCAGCTCCAGGGCGCCGCAGTCCACCATGTCCAGCGCGGCGCTGCCCGGGCCGGGCAGGCGGGTGGGCGTGGGGCCGCCGTTGTCCTGCAGCGGGCCGAGTTCGGGGTCCATGTCAAGGATGCCGGTGCCGGCATGGCCGCCCTGCACGATGCTGTGGCTGACCGTGCCGGAGCTGGCGCTATCCCGGAACTGCGGCCAGGTGCGCGCGGTATTGCCCCAGAGGATGCTGCCGCGGATGGTGATGGGGCTGAAGCCGTTGAGCTCGACGCTGTAGACCGCGCCGCCCATGCTGCCGGCTTGGTTGCCGGTGAAGGTGCTGCCGGCGATGGCGGGGCTGCCGGTGCCCAGGTGCCGGCCGTCGTTGCTGATGGCGCCGCCATAGTTGTCGGCGTTGTTGGCGTGGAAGCTGCTGTTGCTGATCGGCGCATAGGCCTTGCCGCCGTCGCCCCAGTTGTGGAGGGCGCCGCCGTCGCGGCCCGCGCTGTTGCGGGCGAAGGTGCTGTCGACGATGCGCAGCGTGCTGTTGGCGTAGTCCTTCGCATGGTGGTAGATGGCGCCGCCGTCCTGCACGGCGGTGTTGTCCTCGAAGACGGTCTGCAGGATGTGTACCTGGATGGCCGGGCTGCCGCTGGCGTCGGGGGCCTTGATATAGATGGCGCCGCCGTGTGTGCTGGAGGTGTTGCCGCTGAAGCGGGCCTGCTCGATCACCGGGCTGCCGCTGCCCGCGAGCATCAGGCCACCGCCGCCGCCCAGCACGCTGGAGTTGCCGCGCAGGTGCAGCAGGCGCAGCCGGGGGCTGCATTCGCGGCCGGTGCCCAGGCCGTTGCAGGTGAGGCCGCTGGCCCCGCCCGCGGCGGTGATGGTCAGTCCTTCGATCAGCGTGTAGCCGGCGCCGGCCGGGTCGCTGGTGTAGCTGCCGGTGCCGGGGTTGCCCATGCCGCCGATGACCAGCACGCGGCCATTGTTGATGCCCACGATGTCGCCCGCGGCGGGGGTGATGCCGGTGGGCGTGCGGTTGGCGTCGTCGTCGCCGATGTCCCCCGAGAGCACGGTGTTGGCCGGGTCCAGCACGCGCGCGTCGCCCGTGCCGGTGTAGCCGCCCCGCAGCTGCAGCGGGCGCTCGATGACGAAGGCGGTATTGGGGCCGCCGCCGGGCCGGTAGACACCCTGGCGCAGCCGGATCTCGGTGCAGCTGGCATCGGCCAGCGCGGCCGGCAGCGCTGCGGCCTGCGTCCAGCTACTGCCGTCGCCGGAGCCGGTGGGCGTGGCGTGGCAGACGGCGCCCTGGGCGCCGGCCGCGGCCAGCAGCAGGGCGGCGCTGGCGAGGATACGGTGCGTCGGTTTCATCATGTTTGATAGCGGCTTGCGAAAGTGGAATAAGGGCTGGATGGCAAAAACATCTGAAGTCACCGGCGGCGCAGGCCTATCGCCATGAGCAACAGGCCCAGCAGCGCCAGAGCGGCGGCCGAGAGCGCCGGCACGGGCCGGGGGCCGCCGCTGCCGGGCTGGGTGGGCGGTGCGGCGGTGACGCTGAAGCGGGCGCTGGTCTCCCGCATGGCCGTGGCCTCGTCGCCGCCGTTGGCGGCGTTGGCCGTGGTGCCGCTGGCCTGGCCACTGCGCAGCACCAGGGTGGCGTGGTGGCTGGCGCCCGGTGCCGCCGGGGCGGTCAGGCGCACGATGATGGCGTTGCCGCTGGCAACGATGGCCTCGGTCACCCAGGGGCCGCTGCCGACGCGGAACTCGGGGCTACCATCACCCGCGATGCGCGCGCCGCCCCAGGCCTGGCCGGGGGCGCTGGCGGCGAGGGTGAAGGCGGGCAGCTCGACCGGTGCGGGCTGGCCCGCCGGGGCGTTCTGCGCCTGCCCCGGCACGCCGGCAAAGGGCTGGCCGCCGCGCACCAGGCGGGTGGCCATGCCGATGCCGTCGTACTGGTCGGCGTAGCCCTGGTCGAAGTTCACGAACCAGATGTTTTCGTCCTGCGGGGCGTAGGGTGAGGCCGACCAGAGGCCCACCAGGGGCAGCGTCTCGGGGAACACGGCGCGGTTCAAGGTGGGGCTGGCGCCGCAGCCCTCGGTGATGCCCAGCAGCTCGCCGCGGTAGGCCATGCGCCAGCCGCCGTCGGCGAGCCGGTTGTGGCTGGCGGGCAGCGGGGGGGCGACCCGCCAGCGCTCCTGGCCCTCGAAGGCCAGCGGCAGGTAGGCCTGCGCGCCCGCCCACAGGCCCCAGTCCTGGCTGCTACGGCTGCCGGTGCATTGCTGCGCGGCGCCGTCCCAGCCCTGGCCTTCGGCGCAGCGCTTCCATACCAGGCCGCTGTCCCAGTGCATGGCGCTGGGCACGCCTTGCGCGTCGCCCAGGATGTAGTGGCCGCGGGCGTTGGCACCGCCGGCGGTGCAGTTGTCGGCCGCCAGCGTGTGGCAGGTGACCTGCACGTCGGTGACGTTGTCGCGGAGGTTGCTACCCCTGGGCCCGGCCACGTTGCAGGTCTGGCCGCCGGGCTGGGTCTTCACCTGCACATGGTAGGAGCTGCCCCGCAGCAGCGGCTGTGCGAAGCGGAAGGGGCCGTTGGCGCTCACGGGCAGGTCATCGCCGCCGTTGATGCTCAGCACCAGGCCGCTGCCGGTCAGGCCGCTGACGCCGCCGCCCACGGTGTAGGTCGGCGGCACGGCCAGCGGCGCCAGCGTGGCATCGAGGGCGCCGCCGGCAGGGCCGAACAGGGTGTAGCGGATGGTGTCGCCGCTGATCTCGCCCTGGGTTTGCCAGCCGGTGCCCAGGTTGGCGTAGGCGTGGCGCCCGGCCAGCGTGCCTGCGGGGTAGTCGATCCGGACGGTGATGGCCTGGCCCGCGCAGCCGCGGGCCTGCAGCCGCAGCGTGCCCAGCGGGGCGGTGCTGCCGATGGGCGCGCCCGCGCCGGCCAGTGCGGCGCTGTCGGGGCTTTGCACCGCTGGCGCGCCCGTGAGCATGCAGATGTTGTCGAGCTCGCCCGGCGCGGCGGGCGGTGGGCCTTCGGTGAGCAGCGTGGCCAGGCCGCCGCCGGGCAGGCTGACGGTGGCGAACTGGGTGGTCTGGTACTGGCCCAGGTTGACATGGTGTTCCGTGCCACCCCGGCCGTCGGTCGCGTGGATGTCCAGCACATAGGCCGTGCCGAGCTGGTAGTTGGGCACGGTGCAGCTGGTGAGGTGGAGGCCGATGCACTCGCCGCCCTGCAGGGCGGGCGGGTCGGTGAGCGGCAGGGGCGCCATCCAGATGGTGTATTGGCTGACACTCAGCTCGGTGTCCAGCGTCCAGCCTATGGTCACATGGCCCGCGCCGTCGGGCGTGGCGCTGATGCGGGTGGGCGGCGGCAGCCCGGGCACGAAGCGGGCCGTGAGCGTGCGCGGGCCTTGCACGTTGGCCATGGCGCAGCTGTCGTGGTTGGGCCCCAGGGTGTCGCCGGGCTGGTCGCAGCCGCCAATGCCCTGGTCGTAATGAAAGGTGTTGCCGGGCCGGGCCGTCGCGACGCAGAGGGCGCTGCCGCCGGCCGGCACGCTGGCAGGGCAGTCCAGCGTGCCGCGCGAGCCGTCGGCCGGGGTGACGACGGCGGTGATGGGATAGGTCTGCGCCTGCGCGGCGGTGCCCAGCAGGCAGCCCAGCACGGCGGCACTCAGAAGGTGGGGTTTGAACATGGCGGGCCCTGAATGATTGCTTCTGATTTGGTAGCTGTTTGCGCTTAATGGATAAGGGTTGAAGACCAAAAACACTTCAAGCCCTGCGGCGAAGCGCCAGCAGGCCGAGCAGCGCGCCCAGCAGCGCCAGCGCGGCGACGCCCAGGGTGGGTACCGGCGTGGGCTGCACGCCGCCGGGGTTGGACACCAGCGCCGTGGGGCCGGCGGGGTCGGCGATGTCGCCATTGGCGGCCCAGTCGTCGTCGCCCTGCGCGCCGTCGGTCACGGTGAAGGTGGCCGTGTGGCCGCTCAGGACCAGGCCGGCGGGCGCGAAGTAGCTGGGCTGCGTGGCGGTGCGGCTCTCCAGGCCGTGCTTGGTGTAGCCGGCCACGGGCTCGGGCCAGGTCACCGCCATGGCGACGGCGGCGCCCTGGTCGCAGCCCACCAGCTTGATGCGCAGCACGCCCTGGGGCAGCGTGCGGCCCGGCGGCGGCGGGGTGGGCGCGGCCTCGAAGGCGGTGGCACCCAGGTCGAACCGGCAGGCGGGGCCGCCGCCGCTGAAGGTGGCGCTGCCGGTACCGCCCGCGCCGCTGGCGGGTACGGTGGTGCCTTCGAAGTACGGCGTGCAGGCCACCTGCACGTTGCCCACGTCGGCTTCCACGTTGCTGCCGCTGGCGTTGGCGATGGTGCAGCGCTGGCCGCCGGGCTGGGTGGCAATGGTGACGGCGTAGCTGCCGCCGTCAGCCACGGTGTTCACGAAGCTGAAGCTGCCGTTGGCGGTCACGGGCAGGGTTTCGCTGCCGTTGCGCAGCACCAGGTCGCCCGCCGTCAGGCCCGTGGCGGTGCCGCCCAGGGTGTGGGTGGGCAGCGGCGCAAAGGTCGCCGTGATGGTGCAGGCGCTGGTGATCGGCGCGGTGGTGTAGTCGTTGTCGCCCACGCCCGTGGGTGTGCCGTTGCAACCGCTGATGCTTTGCGTGACCTGGCCCGCAGGCGGCCTGGCGTGGCATGTGACGGTGCCGAGGTAGGCAACGGCGTTGGATGTGCAGACCATAAAGCCAGCAGGCAGGGCGGTGACGGCGTAAGTGGCGGCGGAGCAGGCGACCTGCACGCTGATCACATTGGCGGTGGCAGTGCCGCTGCCGCCCGTTACCGTGCAGGTCTGGCCCCTGGGCGGGGTCTTCACGGTGACGGCGTAGCTGCCGCCATCCGCCACCGGGGCAGCAAAGACGAAGGGGCCGTTGGCGCCCACGAGCCGATCGTCGCCACCGTTGTTCTGCAGCACCAGGCCGTCGCCGGCCAGGCCGCTCACGCTGCCGCCGATGGTGTAGGTGGGCGGCACGGCCAGCGGTGCCAGCGTGGCGTCGATGGCGCCTGCGCGGTTGCCGCTCAGCGTGTAGTTGATGGTGTCGCCGCTGATGCTGCCCCGGGCCTGCCAGGTGGCGCCTGCGGCGGCATTGTCCAGCGCGTAGGGCCGGGCCTGCGGCGGCAGGCCGGCCAGCGCGCCCGGCGGGTAGGTGATGGCCACCTCGATGTCCTGCCCCGGCCCCGTGCAGGCCGAACCCTGCACGCGCAGCGCGCCGAGCGGGTTGGTAGCGCCGGCAGGCGCGCCGTTGGCGGCCAGCGCGGCGCTGTCCGGCGGCAGCACCTGGGGCGGGCCGGCCAGTTGGCAGACGTCGTCCGGGCCGGTGCCCTGCGCGCCGGTGCTGCGCAGCGTGACCAGGCCGGCAGGCTGGATGACGCTGGCGATCTGCACCACCTGGTGCCCGCCCAGCTGGGCCGCGTGGCCGCGAAAGCCCCAGCCGTCCTGCACCAGCAGCGTCAGGCCGTAGAGCTGGTTCGCCTGGTAGCCCGCCAGCGTGCAGCTGGTGACGAGGTAGGGGCCGGGGAAGGGGGCGTTTTCCGGGCAGTTGGCAGAGATGCCTTCGGGCCAGCTGCTCATGGGCAGCTGGATCAGGCCGACGGAGTATTGCCAGATGTCGAGCGCCGTGTCGGGCGGCGTCCAGCCGATGGTGATGTTGCCCGCGCCGTCGGGCACGGCGGTGATGGCGGTGGGCGGCGGCATGTCGGGCGTGAAGGTGCCCGTCAGCAGGCGCGGGCCCTGCACGTTGGACATGGTGCAGACGTTGTTGTTGGTCTGCAGGATGTCGCCCGCCTCGGTGCAGCCGCCGATGCCCCGGCCGTAGTGGAAGGTGTAGCCCGCGCGGGGCACGGCGGTGCATTCGGCCATGCCGCCGGGGGCCACGCTGCTGGGGCAGACCAGGTCGCCGCCGGTGCCGCCGCCGTAGGTGGTGACGTCGGTGGCGATGGCGTACTCGCCCACCGGCACCCCGACCCACACATCGTCCAGCACCAGCATCCAGCCGTCGGTGGTGTTGTTGCGAAAGGCCAGGTGGCCGGATTGGCCGGCGACGGAGCCCAGATCCACTTCGCGCATGGACGGCACTTCGCCTTCGTCCACCGGCGGCACGGCCAGCAGCACGGTCGAGTGGGCCTGCAGGGCGGCGATGCTGCCGGTCTGCCCCGGCTGTACCCAGCGCAGCTCAAAGCCGTCGGACCAGCGGGTGCGAAAGCGCAGCTTGGCGCCCGCGCCCGGCACCGTGATCTGGGGCGAAGCCAGCCAGTCGTCGGCCTGGCCGGGCGAGACGGTGTGGCGCGACACGGACATCGCCACGCAGTTGGGTGCGTCGGGAAAGATATCGTTGTAGATGCCCAGGTCGCTGACCGCGGGCTTGATGGCCCAGCCGGGATTGTCCACCGGCCAGTGGATGCCGGGGATGGTCTGCACCGCGAGCCCGTCGCCGTTGAACTGCACCCAGCCCGCCGGCAGCGCCGTGGGGCACATGCCACCCGGCGGGGCACTGCCGAAGCCCTCGCTGAAGGTGGTCTGCGTCTGCGCCTGCACGGGGACAGCGAGCAAGGCGGCGCACAGCGCCAGGACGGGGGGCAGGGTTTTAATCATTTTTGATAGCTTGTGGCGCTGGTTTTGCAAGGGTTTCAAGGCCGTGCGGCTTGAAGTAACCGTCCACCCGTGGTATGTGGCTCAGCTTATAAGGTCTGTAAAGTTTTGTATGTAGCCCCAAATGGCGACATGGCAGGCCGCTGCGTTTGCGGGCAAGATGCCGACCATGACCGCCGCTGACGCCCCCGCTGCCCCCTGCCCCATCCGATTGGCCATGGTCGAAGACGACGCCGCCTGCCGCCTGGCCGTGGTGCGCGCCGTGGCGGCGGCCGAGGGGCTGGCTATGGTCTGGGCCGCGGCCAGCCGCGCCGAGGCGCTGGCGCAGCTGCGCTCGCAGTCACCCGGCGCGGTGCTGGACGTGCTGCTGGTGGACCTGGGCCTGCCCGACGGCTCGGGGCTGGACGTGATCGCCGCGGCCCGCGCGGCGCAGCCGGCGTGCGCGGTGATGGTGAGCACCATCTTCGGCGACGAGGAGAACGTGCTGCGCTCCATCGAGGCCGGGGCCATGGGCTACCTGCTCAAGGACCTGAGCGCGCAGGCGCTGGTGGACGAGATCCGCAGCCTGCACGCGGGCGGCAGCCCGATCAACCCCATGGTGGCGCGCAAGCTGCTGCTGCGCGGCGCGGTGGGAGCCGCCCCGCCGCCGGCGCCGGCGGCCGACGGCCCGCTGCTGTCGGCGCGCGAGGCCGAGGTGCTGCGCCTGGTGGCGCGCGGCTACACGGTGGACGAGGTGGCCGGCGCGCTGGGCGTGTCGCGCCACACGGTGCGCACCTTCGTGCGCCGCATCTACGCCAAGCTGCAGGTGGGCAACCGCGCCGAGGCCGTGCGCGAGGGCGCGCGCCAGGGGTGGTTGCATGAGGGCTGATGGCTTAAAGCGAAATCGGCCTCTGGCGCTCATCCAACAAGCGCTGGTAGCTATTGTTTTTATATTCTTCGCCGGCCTGCTGCCGGCGGCTGCGCAGACCCATGTGACCGCCGCCCAGGCCTGGCCCTCGCCCAGCACCGCCTGGATGCCGCCGCAGGCGCTGGATGCCGAGGCGCTGGACGCGGCCGACCGCGCGGTGCTCGATGCCGCCACGCCGTGGCAGCCGGTGGCGCTGCCCCATGCTCGCCCGCGCGCGCCCTGGGGCGGCCTGGGCCAGCCGCTGCGCGTGGATGTGCCCGAGGTGCTGTGGTACCGCATGCAGCTGCCCGCCGAGGCGCTGGAGACCATGGCCGAGGGCGTGCGCCTGTACCTCCCGCGCTGGCATACCGTGGGCACGCTGGCGGTGTACGTGGGTGGGCGGCTGGCCTGGCAGTCCGGCGGCGGGGACGGCGACCGGCTGTGGAACGGCTTCAACCACCCGGTGTGGATCGACCTGGGCGGCCTGGCCCGGGCGGGCGCGCCGGCGCAGGTGCATGTGCGCATGGCCAGCCTGCCGGGTGTGGGCGGCATGCTGTCGTCGCTGTGGGCCGGGCCGGCGCGGGAGCTGCTGCCGTCCTGGCGCTGGCGCACCTTCTGGCAGACCAGCCTGGTGTCGTACTGGCGGGCGGGTTTCCTGATGCTCAGCCTGTTCGCGCTGGCGCTGTGGTTCAAGTACCGGCGCAGCCGGCGCGACGAGGTGCGGCTGTTCCTGCTGTTCTTCGTGATGTCGGCCTGCCAGTCGGTGGGGGCGCTGCTGTTCCTGGTGGACGACGAGGGCCTGGACGTGGACTTCGCCTGGTTCTCGTGGCTCACGCTGGTGGCGTTGCTGGCGGCGCTGGTGTGCATGTTCCACTTCCTGTGCCGGGTGCAGGGCCAGCGCTGGCCGCGCCTGGGCCGGGCGCTGCCGCTGTACCTGGTCGTGGTCGCGCTGGTCACGCTGCCGCCGTGGTGGACGGCCTACATGGCGGTGCTGCCGCTCTTGCGCCTGCTGCTGGCGCCGGCGGTGCTGGCGCTGCTGGTCGCCGTGGCCGTGGGCGCGTGGCGGCTGCGCAGCCCGAGCAGCCTGATGCTGGCCGTGTGGGCGGCGATGGTGCCGCCCATCGGCCTGCACGACATGGCGATGCAGAGCTACCGCTTCGATGTGGAGGGCGTCTTCCTCTCGCCCTACGTGAGCGTGGGCCTGTTCATGCTGTTCCTGGTCATCGTCTTCACGCGCTACAGCCGCGCGCAGGACCTGGCCGCGCGCGCCCATGCCACGCTGGCCGAGCGCCTGGCCGCGCAGGAGCGCGAGTTGCTGCAGGCCCACGAGCGGCTGCGCCTGGCCGAGCGCGAGCAGACGCTGCTGCACGAGCGCCAGCGCCTGATGCGCGAGATGCACGACGGCGTGGGCTCGTCGCTGATCAGCGCGCTGCGCCTGGTGGAGGAGGCTCCCGCCGAGACGGTGGACGTGGCGCAGATGCTGCGCGAGTGCATCGACGACCTCAAGCTCTCCATCGATTCGCTCGAACCGGTGCACGCCGACCTGCTGGCGCTGCTGGCGGCGCTGCGCTTTCGGCTGGCGCCGCGGCTCGAAGGCGCGGGGCTGGCGCTGTGCTGGCAGGTGAGCGACCTGCCACCGCTGCCCTGGCTGGATGCGCAGAGCGCGCTGCACGTGCTGCGCATCCTGCAGGAGGTGCTGACCAACATCGTCAAGCACAGCGGCGCCGATGAAATCGCGGTGGCGACCGGCGAAGCGCCGCGCGGCGGCGTGCCCGGCGTGCAGGTCTGGGTGCGCGACAACGGCCGCCCGTTCGCGCCGCCCGCGCCCGACGCGCTGACGCCCGGCCGCCGCGGCCTGGGCAATGTGCGCAGCCGTGTGCAGGCGCTGGGCGCGCACTGCGGCTGGCGGCCGGCGCCGGGCTGGGGCACGGAGTTCACGCTGTGGCTGCCGCTGCGCAAGCCGCCGCCCTAGCCGGGTGCGCATTGGGGTTTGCCGCAGGCATGGGGGTGGCTTGATCGGCGAAATCCTTGGTTAAACTAATGAAAATCGAGACTATTGTCTCGACATCATTTGATAACCAGAGGGATTCATGAACCCGGAAGCCGATGGAAAACTGGTCAGCGCCCTGGTGCGCGGCGTGTCCATTCTTCGCTGCTTTTCCAACAAATGCCAGGAGCTGAGCGGCAAGGAACTGATGGAGATGACCGGGCTGCCCAAGCCCACGCTGTTCCGGCTGACCGAGACGCTGTGCGAGCTGGGGCTGCTGCGCTATTCGGAGCGGCTGTCCAAGTACGTGCCCGGCGTGGCGTTGCTCAATCTCTCGTCGCCGGTGCTGGCGCGCATGGCGCTGCGCCAGTTCGCGCGGCCGCAGATGCAGGCGCTGGCGGATTTCACCGAGGGGCAGGTGCAGCTGGCGGTGGGCTTTCGGCGAGAGCTGTGCCTGGTCGAGCAGGCCAACAGCCTGGGCAACCCGATCTTCCGCCCCGAGGTGGGCGTGCGCTCCTCGCTGTCGCGCACGGCCTCGGGCCGGGCCTACCTGCTGGCGCTGCCGAAGGAAGAGCGCGAGGCCTACCTGCAGGACCTGCGCCTGACCGACCCGCAGCGCGCCGACCTGCTGGAGCAGCGCCTGCAGGATGCGCGCCGCGACCTCGCCGACCATGGCTTTTGCCGCAGCCACGGCGACCTGCACCGCGAGCTGCAATCGATCGCTGTGCCCATGTCGCAGCCGCTCGACGGCGAGCTATGGGTGTTCGCGCTCACGCTGCCCATCTACAGCCCGCTGTGCAGCAGGCTCGAAACCGAGGTCGGCCCGCGCCTGCTGACGCTGGTGCGCGCGGCCGAGAGCGTGCTGGGCTCGTCGGGCCTGGCATGAACCCGTTCTGAAACCATTCAAGGAGCAAGTATGAAAGTTCTGGACAGCGTCCGGGTGTTGGAGATTGGCGGCCTGGGCCCCGGCCCGTTCTGCGCCATGCACCTGGCCGACCTGGGCGCCGACGTGATCTCGGTGGTGCGCGAGGCGCCCGAGCAGGCGCCCACCGGCAGCATCCTCAACCGCGGCAAGCGCTCGGTGTTCGCCGACCTCAAGACCGAGGAGGGCCGGCAGCTCGTGCTGTCGCTGGTGGCCGATGCCGACGCGCTGATCGAGGGCATGCGCCCCGGCGTGATGGAGCGCCTGGGCCTGGGCCCCGAGGAGTGCCAGCGCATCAACCCGCGCCTGGTCTACGGCCGCATGACCGGCTGGGGCCAGACCGGCCCGCTGGCGCCACGCGCCGGCCACGACACCAACTACGCCGCGCTGTCGGGCGCGCTGTGGGGCAGCAGCCCGGCCGGGGCGCGGCCGGTGTCGCCCTTTGCCGTGCTGGGCGACATCGCCGGCGGCGCCATGTATTTGATGACGGGCCTGCTGTCGGGCATCGTGCAGGCGCGGGCCACCGGCAAGGGCACGGTGGTGGATGCGGCCATCGTCGACGGCGCGGCCCACATGCTGAACCTGATGCTCAGCGCGCGCCAGCGCGGCATCGTCGCCGACGAGCGCGGCCAGAGCATCCACGACAGCTCGCCGTTCTACGACACCTATGTCTGCGCCGACGGCCACCACATCACCATCGGCGCGATCGAGCCGCAGTTCTACGCGCTGCTGCTGGCCACGCTGGGCCTGCAGGACCATGCCGACTTCGCCGGCCCGCAGTGGGACCGGGCCGCGTGGCCCGTGCGCCGCGCGCGCCTGGCCGCCGTGTTCCTGGCGCAGCCGCGCGCGCACTGGCAGGCGCTGCTGGAGCCCACCGACGTGTGCTTCGGCGCGGTGCTCAGCCCGCTCGAAGCCTCGCAGCACCCGCACATGCAGGCGCGCGGCGTCTACACCGAGCACCAGGGCGCGCTGCAGGCCGTGCCCGCGCCGCGCTTCGACGGCGCGGCCTATGCGCCCGGCGAGCTGTGCGCCTCGGGCGCGCACACCGAGCAGGTGTTCGACGGGCTGGGCGAGGGCGGCGTGTGGCGGCGGCGCTGATGTCTGCTATGGATAGGTGAGCTGCTGGCGCTATCTACCAAAGGATTTCAGATGAATTTGTATTTGAAATGCTTTAATGGCAAGCGCCAGAAGCTCTTTTTTATATAGCATTCCAGCCATGAGCATCGTCGTCTACTACCTGCACAACCCCGGCGCCGAAGGCGAGCCGCCGCACTGGCAGCCGCAGTGCATTCCCTACACCGACCAGCAGATGGGCGAGGCGCTGGCGCAGTGCCAGCGGCTGCGCGGCGATCCGCGCAACATGCACGTGGTCATCTCGTCCGAGCTGCGCGACATGGTCGGCCCGGTGGGCGTGGCCGCCGTCGAGGACGGCCAGACGCCCGACGGCCAGGCCTACGACTGGAGCAAGGCCGGCCGCGCCGGCGCCAGCCGCCGCAACGCGCAGGAGCCGCCGAAGACCCGCAAAGACATGGACCGCTGATTCCATTCCTCCATCCATCGATTACTTTGTCGGCTTCGCTTGCCGTACGGTTTGTACTGTCTGCGCTTCGCCTTCGCGTACTCGATGGATGGAGAAATGGAATGGACTTGCAGGCGCGTTAGTCGGCTTGCGGCCACTGGAACGGCGCGGGCTGCTTGTCCAGAAAGCACTGCACCGCCTGGCGGTGCTCGGCCGTGCCCATGGCCAGCGCCTGGGCGTTGGCCTCCTGCTCCAGCAGCGAGGGCAGGTCGTTCGCGGCCAGCGCGAGCGAGCGCTTGATCAGGCTCAGCGCCACCGGCGAGGCGCCGACAAAGCTGCGCGCGATGGCCTGGGCGCGCTCCTGCAGCGCCTCGGGCTCGACCAGCTCGGTGGCGATGCCCAGTTGCAAGGCCTCCTGCGCCGAGACCTCGCGGCCCGACAGCATCAGCTCGCGCGCCCGCTGCACGCCGACCACGCGCGGCAGCGTGTAGAAGGCCGCGCAGTCGGGCACCACGCCGACGCGGATGAAGGACATGGCAAAGCGCGCGCGCGTGCTGGCAACGATGAAGTCCGCCGCCAGCGCCAGGCTGAAGCCGGCGCCGTAGGCCGCGCAATCGACGGCGGCGACCACCGGCTTGTCCAGCAGCATCAGGTCCTTGAGCCAGTGGTGCAGGCTGGACAGGCGCTGGCGCCAGCCCGCGTTGTCCAGGCCCGAGGCGGCGATGTTGCCTAGGTCTCCGCCCGAGCAGAAATGCGGGCCCGCGCCGGTCAGCACCAGCGAGCGGATGGCGGCGTCGGTGGCCACGCGGTCCACCACCTCGGCCATCTCCTCCCGCATCGCGGGGTCGAAGGCGTTGCGTTTGGCGGGGTTGTTGAAGGTCAGCGTGGCGACGCCGTCCTGCACCTCGAAGGCGATGCGTTCGTAGGTTTGGCTCATGCGGCGTCCCTTGGCACGTAGGACGAGCGCATGTCGCGGCCGCCGCGCAGGGCCGCGCCGCCATCCACCGGCAGCACCGCGCCGGTGATGTAGGCGGCCTGCGGCGACGACAGGAACAGCGCCGCATTCGCCACGTCGTCCAGCGTGCCCATGCGCTGCAGCGGCACGGTCTCGGTGGCGCGGCGCAGCGCCTCGGGCGAGGGCGCGAGGCGGCGCATGCCCTCGGTGTCGGCGATCGGGCCGGGCGAAATCGCGTTCACGCGCACGCCGACCTCGCCCCACTCCATGGCCATCACGCGGGTCATCATCTCGATGCCGGCCTTGGCGGCGCAGGCATGGACCTGGTACATCGTGGGGTTGACGCCCTGCGGCGCCGTGATGCTGATGATGCTGGCGCCGGGCTTCTTCAGCATCGGGTAGGCCAGGCGCAGCACGTGGAAGGTGCCGTTCAGGTCGATGTCGACCACGGTCTTGAATCCATTGGGCGAGAGCTCGGCCGCGGGCGCGATGAAGTTGCCCGCCGCGCCGGAGATCAGCACGTCAATGCCGCCGAAGCGCTCGTGCGCCTGGCGCAGCGCGGCCTCGACGGCGGCCGGGTCGCGCACGTCGGCGCTGATGCCCAAAGCCTGGGCGCCCAGCGCCTGCAGGCCTTCGGCCGCCTGCTGCACCTTCTCGGGCGAGCGGCTGAGCACCACCACATTGGCGCCGGCGCGCGCGAAGGCCTGGGCGATGCCCAGGTTGATGCCGCTGCTGCCGCCGGCCACGAAGACATGGCGGCCGGCAAAGGTTGGGTCGGACATGGTGTGTTTCTCTCTGCTGGTTGGAAGGGGGATCAGGGCCGGGCTTGCGCCGCCTCTTGCAGCGCGCGCCACTGGATCTTGCCGGTGGCCGACTTGGGCAGCTGCGCGGTGAACTCCACCTCGCGCGGCACCTTGTAGGCCGCCATCTGCTCGCGGCTCCAGGCGATGATGTCCTCGGCCGAGGCCTGGGCACCGGGCTTGAGCACCACGACGGCCTTGACGGTCTCGCCGCGCCGGGCGTCGGGCACGCCGATCACGCAGGCCTCGAGCACGGCGGGGTGGGCGTAGAGCAGGTTCTCGACCTCGGCCGGCCAGACCTTGTAGCCCGAGGCGTTGATCATGCGTTTCAGGCGGTCGCGCATGAAGTAGTAGCCGTCCTCGTCCACCGAGGCCAGGTCGCCGGTGCGAAAGTAGCGCCGGCCGTGGCGCTCGAAGAAGGCCTGGCGGTTGGCCTCGTCGTTGCGCCAGTAGCCCAGCATCACCTGCGGGCCGCTGGTCGCCAGCTCGCCCACCTCGCCCTGCGGCAGCTCCTGCAGGGTCTCGGGGTCGACGATCATCGAGTGCACGCCCTGCGTGGGCAGGCCCAGGCACTGGCGCTTGCCGTGCTGCAAGGGGTTGGCGTGCAGGAAGGCGGCGGTCTCGGACAGGCCGTAGGCCTCGTTGTAGCTCAGGCCGAAGCGCTCGGCCAGCATGGCCGACACGGCCTCGGGCATGGCCGCGCCGCCGCCCGAGAGCACGGCCAGGCTGGACAGGTCGAGCCGGTGCTGCTCGGCCTGGGCGAACAGATCGATCACCATGCTGGGCGGCGCGGACCAGACGCTGACGCGGTGGCGCTCGATCAGCCGCGCGGCCTGCAGCGCATCCCAGCGCGGCATCATCACCACGGTGGCGCCGGTGACCATGGGCGAGTTCATGCCGGCCTGCATGCCCAGCATGTGGAACATGGGCGCCACGGCTAGGCACACGGCGTCGGACTGCGTGCCGCGCCAGATCTGCCCGGCCACCACCGGCGCCTGCAGCGTGCTGTGCGTGTGCATGCAGCCCTTGGGGTGGCCGGTGGTGCCCGAGGTGTAGGGGATGACGGCGAGGTCGTCCGGGCCGATGCTGCGCTCGCCGGGCGCGAGGCCCTGCGCGATGGCGTCGGCAAAGCCGTGGTAGTTGCCCGCGGGCAAGGCCGCGCGCGGCGCGGTCACCGCGTCGGGCAGCGCATCCGGCGGGGTGGCGGCCAGCAGGTCGCTGTAGGCGTGGACCAGCACGGCGTCGAGCAGGCCCTCGGCCACGGCGGGCTGCACCGAGGCCAGCAGCTCCTGCGCCGTGATGGCCACGCGCGCGCCGCTGTCGCTGGCGTAGTAGCGCAGCTCGTGGGCCGTGGTCATGGCGCTGACCGGCACCACCACCGCGCCGATGCGGAACAGCGCATAGCTGGCGATCACGAACTGCGGGCAGTTCTGGCTCTGCAGCAGCACGCGGTCGCCGGGCGCGATGCCCAGGCGCTGCTGGCAGTAGCCGGCCAGCGCCTCGACCTGGGCCAGCAGCTGCGCGTAGCTGATGCCGGCGCCGCCGAAGATGATGGCTGGCTTGTCGGGAAAGCGGCGGGCGGCGACGTAGAGGTAGTCGTCCAGCGTGACGCGGGGCACGCGCAGCTCGCGCGCCACGCCCTTGGGCCAGAACGGGGAGGGCAGAGCGGAGTCGGCCATGGCGTCAGTCGAGCTGCAGTTTCTGGCTGCGGATCAGTTCGCCCCAGTCCTTGCGGTCGCGCTCCACCATCTGCGTGAACTGCTCGGCGGGCATGCCGCCGGGGCGCCCGCCCAGCTCGCGGTAGCGCTGGGCCACAGCCGGGTCGCGCAGCACGGCGATCAGGTTGTCGGTGAGCTTCTTGACGATCTCGGGCGGGGTCTTGGCGGGCACGAAGAAGCCCATCCAGCCCACCTTGTCGAAGTCCTTCATGCCCAGCTCGGTCATCGTGGGCACATCGGGCAGCTCGGGCTCGCGCGTGGCGCCGGTCACGGCCAGCGGGCGCAGCTTGCCGTCCTTGATGTGGGCCAGCGACGCGGTGAGGTTGTCGAACATGAACTGCGTCTCGCCGCTGACGATGGCCATGGTGGCGGGCGCCGAGCCCTTGTAGGGCACATGGACCACGTCGGTGCCGGTGCGCTCGCGGAACAGCTCGCCCATCAGGTGCGTGGTCTGGCCCACGCCGGCCGACGAGAACGAGAGCTTGCCGGGCTGCTGGCGCGCGGTGGCGATCAGCTCGTTCAGGCTCTTGATCGGCGACTTGACCGGCACCACCAGCACGTTGGCGAACGAGATCATGTCGGTCAGCGCGATGAAGTCGCTGCTCTTGTAGCTGAGCTTCTGGTAGGCGGTGTAGTTGATGGCGTTGGAGCCGGTGTTGCCCACCAGTACGGTGTAGCCGTCGGGCTGGGCGCGCGCGACCAGGCCGGTGCCCAGCGAGCCGCCCGCGCCGGGCTTGTTGTCCACGACGATGGGCTGGCCCAGGCGCTCGCCCAGCCGCTGCGCCATGAAGCGCGCCGGCGTGTCGGTCGAGCCGCCGGCCGCGCCGGGGATGACGAAGGTGATGGGGCGCGTGGGCCAGGCGCCGTCGGCGAAGGCGGGCAAGGCTACGGGAAGGGCGGCCATGCCCAGCAGGGCGGCGCCCGCGAACTGGAGGGCGCGGCGGCGGTGGCGGATCTGCATCTCGGTCTCCTGGAGCGGGGCGGCTCTGTGGCCGCTTGCTTTGTTTGCTATTGAAAAAGTAGCTGCTTGCGCTTTATGGACGGGCGCTGGAGCCAGATTTGGCTTAAATACCCTTCCACACCGGCTTGCGCTTCTCGGCAAAGGCGGCCGCGCCTTCGCGCGCATCCTGCGAGGTGAACACCGGCGTGGTGATGGCGGCCTGGCGCTCGAACATCTCGGCCTGCGGCCAGTCGGCCGACTCCTGCGCCACGCGCTTGCTGGCGATCAGCGCCAGCGGCCCGTTGGCGGCCACGGCCTGGGCCAGCTGCAGCGCCGCGTCCAGCGCCTGGCCGGGCTCGGTCAGGCGGTTGACCAGGCCGTGCGCGTGGGCGCGCTCGGCGCCGAGCATGTCGCCCGTGAGGATGCATTCCATGGCGATGTGGTAAGGCAAGCGCTTGGGCAGGCGGAGCAGGCCGCCGGCCGCGGCAGCCAGGCCGCGCTTGACCTCGGGCAGGCCGAACTTGGCGGTGTTGGCGGCCACGATCAGGTCGCAGGCCAGCACCAGCTCGCAGCCGCCGGCCAGCGCGTAGCCTTCGACCGCCGCGATCAGCGGCTTTTGCGGGGGCTTTTGCGTGAGGCCGCAGAAACCCCGGCCGGGGATGCTGGGGCGCTTGCCCTGCAGGAAGCCCTTGAGGTCCATGCCGGCGCAGAAGGTGCCGCCCGCGCCGGTGATGATGCCCACCTGCAGCGCGGGGTTGCGGTCCAGCTCGTCCAGCGCGGCCACCATGGCCTCGGCCATCTCCAGCGTCGCGGCGTTGCGCGCCTCGGGGTTGCTGAGCGTCATGATCTGCACGTTGTCGCGGACTTCGACCAGTACGGTGGATGCCATGGAATGCCTTTCGGGGAATGGATGAGTTGGGCCCTCTCCCGCGGGCGGGAGAGGGTGGGGTGAGGGGGCTGGTTGGAGAGCCGTGTCTGCACAGGCGCCGCTGGCCCTCACCCCGGCCCTCTCCCAGAGGGAGAGGGAGGGAGCGTCAGCGGGGCTGCATGCGGATCGCGCCGTCGAGGCGGATGGTCTCGCCGTTCAGCATCGGGTTCTCAAGGATGTGCAGCGCCGTCATCGCATACTCCGACGGGCGGCCCAGGCGCGAGGGGTTGGGCACCGAGGCGCCCAGTGACTGGCGCACGTTCTCGGGCAGGCGCATCAAGAGCGGCGTCTCGAACAGGCCGGGGGCGATGGTGCAGACGCGGATCATCTTCGTGGCCAGGTCGCGCGCGGCGACGATGGTCATGCCGATCACGCCGGCCTTGGACGAGGCGTAGGGGATCTGGCCGATCTGGCCCTCGTAGCCCGCGACCGAGGCGGTGAGCACGCAGGCGCCGCGCTCGCCATCGATGGGCTCGTTCTTGGCCATGGCCACGGCCGACAGGCGCAGCACGTTGAAGCTGCCGATCAGGTTGACGCGGATGATGTTGGTGTACTTCTCGAGCGAGCCGGCGCTGCCGTCCTTCTCGATCAGGCGCAGCGGGCCGCCGATGCCGGCGCAGTGCACCAGCGCGCGGAAGTTGCCGAAGGCCTCGGCTGCCTCGATGGCCTTCGCCACCTGGGCTTCGTCGGAGACGTCGGCCTTCACATAGCGCAGCTGGCCCTGGTACTTCTGCTCCATCGCCGTGCCGCGCTCGTCGTTCAGATCGATGGCGACCACGTTTAGGCCGCGCTCCAGCAGCGAGATGGCCGTGGCTTCGCCCAGGCCCGATACGCCGCCGGTCACGATGGCGGTCATTCCTTTTTGCAGTTGCATGATTTCTCCTGTTTTTGGGCTCTGGCGCTTGTCTGTCAAGCGCCAACAGCTATGGTTTTTGAATGATGGGCAGACTGCGTTCAGCGCAGCACTTCGATGATGGTGGCATTGGCCATGCCGCCGGCCTCGCACATCGACTGCAGGCCGTAGCGCTCGCCGCTGTCTTCCAGCGCGTGCAGCATGGTGGTCATCAGGCGGATGCCCGAGGCGCCCAGCGGGTGGCCCAGCGCAATCGCGCCGCCGCGCGGGTTCAGGCGCTCGCCGTCGGCGCCCAGCTCCTTCTGCCAGGCCATGGGCACCGAGGCAAAGGCCTCGTTGATCTCGTAGTGGGCGATGTCGTCGAGCTTCATGCCGGCCTTGGCCAGCGCGCGCTGCGATGCGGGGATGGGCGCGGTCAGCATGTACAGCGGGTCGTCGCCGCAGACGTCGAAGGCCACGAAGCGGGCGCGCGGGCGCAGGCCCAGCTGCTGGGCGCGCTGCTCGCTCATGATGAGCATGGCGCTGGCGCCGTCGGTCATCTGCGAGGCGTTACCGGCCGTGGTGCTCCAGCCGATCTGCGGGAAGCGCGCCGACAGCTCGTCGTTCTGGAACACGGCCTTGAGGCCGGCGAGCTTCTCGACCGTGGTGCTGGCGCGGATGGTTTCGTCGGCGGTGACGCGGCCGTTCGGGGTGTCGATGCCGACGATCTCGCGCTCGAAGCGGCCGGCCGACTGCGCGGCGTGGGCGCGCTGGTGCGAGCGGGCGGCGTAGGTGTCGAGCTCGGTGCGCGACAGGCCCCACTTGGCGGCCACCAGGTCGGCCGACACGCCCTGGCCGACCAGGCCGGGCGCGTAGCGTGCATCGAAGCGCGCGCCGGTGGTGTTGTGGCCCATGCGCGAGGTGCCCATGGGCACGCGGCTCATCGACTCGACGCCGCAGGCGATCACGATGTCCTGCGTGCCCGCCATGATGGCCTGGGCCGCGAAGTGCACGGCCTGCTGGCTGGAGCCGCACTTGCGGTCGATGGTGGTGGAGGG